>NZ_JBDGLE010000007.1:0-221541 GCF_057655995.1 Brevundimonas sp. Soil_N_31 | reverse complement strand
TCTCGCCCCGCGAGTTGGCCACCAAATTTACCGATGAGAAGCAGTACTTTGTCTGCGAGGCCACGGTTTATCGCCTGCTCAAGGCACAGGATCTGATCGCCAGCCCAGCCTATATCGTCATCAAGGCCCGCGACGAGTTCCACACCAAGACGATGCGACCAAACGAGATGTGGCAGACCGACTTCACCTATTTCAAGCTGATCGGTTGGGGCTGGGTTTACCTCTCAACCGTGCTCGACGACTATTCCCGCTACATCATCTCGTGGAAGCTGTGCACCACCATGACGGCGGGCGATGTCACCGACACGCTGGACTTGGCGCTGGCCGCATCAGGTTGTGACAGCGCCACCGTGCTGCACATGCCGCGCCTGCTCTCGGACAATGGCCCGAGCTATGTCGCGGGCGAACTGGCCGCCTATATCGAGGCCCAGTCCATGAGCCACGTGCGCGGCGCCCCCTTTCACCCCCAGACACAGGGCAAGATCGAGCGCTGGCACCAGACCTTGAAAAACCGCATCCTACTGGAGAATTATTACCTGCCCGGCGATCTCGAAGCCCAGATCGAAGCCTTCATCGAGCACTACAACCACCAGCGCTATCACGAAAGCCTGGGCAATGTGACGCCCGCAGATGCCTACTTTGGCCGCGATCGGCAGATCCACGCCCAGCGCGCCGCCATCAAGAAACAGACCATCGAACATCGCCGCTTGCAGCACCGCAAGCTCGCCGCCTAAAAGCCAACCCCTGACGAGGCCCGCTCTCCGTTAACGCCACGCCAAACCTGCGCCAAATGTTTCGACGACGGACAATCGAGTTCCGCTCCAAGCGCGCGGACAAGTTGCCGGTGACGACGACCAAACGCGCGCTCGACACGTCGTCGAACGTCTGGCTCGAGTCTTTGGTGAAGATGAAGGAGGGTATGCGGGTCTGGATTTCCTACACCAACCAGTGGAAGAACCATCCGCGCGCTGACCAGTCGGACTACTGGGAAGATGCAAAACCCTTGTCGTTGAGTAAGACCATTGCGGCCGTTGCTCTGCGAAGTGACATAAAAAAGAGCGACAGCCAGATCGAGTTCAATCCGCAAAAGGCAAAGGTTCTGCCCGAACCTCCGGGCAAGACCCCCTCGTCGCGGAAGATCGTGTTCTCGCGACCGATCGAGGAAATCCGGCTCGTCTCGAAGATGCTGTACGACACCGACGACGAGAAGCCGGGGATCGTGGGCGAGAAATGCTTCGAGCTGACGCTCGCCAGGGCCAAGAAGCAGGACGGCTGAGATATGAGCGCCGGATCTTCGCTTCCCTACCGGCTGAGGCCCAACAAGGCCGTCGACCGGGAATTATTCCTCTCGCTGCTGATGCGGTTGGCTCCCGCATTGGTGCTGGAGAAATACCATTATGTCGGCCTTGGCGGCCCATTTCTCGAAGATTTCAGGCTGGTCCATGCTCGGCTCGGCCTCGCGCGGATGACCTGCGTGGAGACCGAGGAGGAAGTCCACAAGCGTCAGCTCTTCAATCGTCCAGTCGCGTCGATCGAATGCGTCCATGAGACACTTGAAAATTACTTGGACGGAATCGATTTCGAGACGCCGGCGATCATATGGTTCGACTATACCGAGCCGAAGGGTATCACCACGCAGATCGAACGCTTCGCGCGGACGATCGGCAGTGTTCCCATCGGGAGCGTCCTTCGGGTGACGCTCAACGCGAACCCGGAGTCCCTCGGGAAGCCGGATGCCAATGAAGTCTCTGTCGAGATCGACGGTGCGGCCTCGGGCGATCGCAAAGAAAAGCCAACCGTACAGGAATGGCGACTTGCTCGTTTCAAGGAGCGGGTTGGACAGCTCTTCCCGAGCGGTTTGTCCGCTGAGGGTATGACGCAGAAGCACTTCGGCTTTAGCGTGCTCCGCGTTCTCAAATTGGCGGTCGAAAAAGAGGCGCTCAACTTCCGCGATCGGCATATCGTGTGGGCACTGGCCACGCACTATAAAGACGGTCAGGCAATGGTGACGGCGGCGCTCGTAGTTTGCGCTGCTGATGATGCCGCTGTTGCAGACCTCGTGAAGGGGTGGGAATTCAATTGCACGCCGGATGCCCCCCACCGCCTTGATATGCCCGCCCTTTCGACGCTGGAGCGATTGACGATGGAGTCGACTGACGAAGTTGCGGCGAAGATGGCCTTCAAACTACCAAAATCCGACATGGGCGAAGATCCCGTCACGGTCTTCAGGAAATTCTATCGCATCTATCCGCACTTCTCGCGCGTCGAGCTGTAGAGATTTATTTGGGGGCGACGCATGACCTTGACTACTGATCCAGACGTGCAGAGTTGGCTTGCCAAGGAACCGATTTGGCTCGGCCCGTGCATAGCTCGATTAAGCGGCGAGCGTTCGGCTTATTCGGCGGTCGATGAAGGGCATTGGATCGTCGCGGCCGAAGCCGATGGCACGTTGACACGGGCCGGGCGGGTTTTGCGCATCCGCGGCGACCTAGACAGCACGACGATCTATTTCGACCATGTGCATAGGTTCCGCACGTCGGGAACGGTGTCCGGCCTGGCGTTGACGTTGCCTACCGGCCCGATCGCACGCCTCCGGCCGGAAGACCTGATAAGCATTTTCGGTAGCGACGGCATTTCGATCGCCGATGTTCCGCTGATCCAGAACGTCGCCTATGTGCGCGATCTTCTCGAAATAGCCGTCCGCGACGACCTTCTCGGCCCGGCCGGCGGGCCGCACGAACTCATCAAGGACATGAGCGTCCGTGACCGCTATCTGGTCGGCAAGCTCGCGCCTCGACGGCCGAACGACACCGATACCGTCGCCGTCGAGCCGGCGGCCGGTGCCGACGAAATCCGCGACGTCGAGGACGAACGGGCGGCGCCCATCCACGAACCCGGCGCCGAGTTCGCCAGCGTCTCCGGTCGCGTGGAGCCGGAGGACGACGCCCTCGACGAAATCGACACCACGAACAATCAGTCGCTCGTGCCGTCGAGCATGGGACTCACCTTCTGCGTCGCGCCGGGCGTGGAAGCGCTGGACGCTGAGGTCCGGTGGGGCCGCTATGAGCGCGTCCCGGGCGACGAGCACGACGTCGTCAAGACCCGTCGAAACCGGGCGACCGGCCGGGAAGAGGAAACGAAGGTCAGGGTGTGGCGACGGATCCCCTGCGGCGGTGTGGTTCCCCTGCCGTTGAAAGATGGGCCGATGCGGCCGGCGACGCCGGACCGTGACCAGCCCGAAGTCCGGCTCCAAGGGACGATCCGCACGAACGCCCAAGGGGAGCGCCTCGTCACCCTGTTCCTCGTGAACGGCCAACTGGAGCCCGACGATAACAAGGACCGCGCGTGGCTGTTCCAGCCGGAAATCTCGGTGGCCGCGTCGGAAAGCGCCGCAGATCCATCGATCTTCAGGCGGCGGCCCTCCAACGAAATCATCGTCGATGACCCGGAACGCGATCGCCTCGCCCTGATCTATCGTAACCGGCTGGAGTTTGCCGTGGGCCACGGTGTCTCCGTCCATGCCGATACGACGCCGGGCGACGCCGCGAAGGCTTCGCACCTGCGCACGGAAATCATCCCAAGCTATGAGGTCGGCGTCACAGAAACGCCGGGCCTCGACTCGGACGACCGCCCGGCCATGCGCCGGATGGTTAATGAGGGATGGCTCGACATGGGCCGCCTCGCAGAGATGGAGCCGCATCAACTGCGTGAGGCCTTGTCGTGTCTGGTCGATGACTATGCAGTGTGGATCGGAGAACAGAGGACGCGGCTGACAGCCGAGATCACGGGCTTCGACGAACCAGGGAGGGACGTGATCGCCCGCTGCGAAGAGACCCTGCGCCGCCTGCGCGAGGGTATGGACACGCTCTTTTCCGACCCTGCGGCGCTATCGGCGTTCCGCTTCGCCAACAAGTCGATGGCGCTCCAGCGTGTGCGGAGCCTCTATGCTCTCAAACGCAGGCGCGGTGAGACGGCCGACCTCGTGCAACTCGACATCCCGAAGAATCGGTCTTGGCGTCCGTTCCAGTTGGCCTTCCTCCTGCTGTCGGTGCCGTCCCTCGCCGATCCGGCGCACCCCGACCGGACGAAGCCTGCGGAAGCCTTCGCCGATCTCCTCTGGTTCCCGACCGGCGGCGGCAAGACCGAAGCCTATCTGGGCGTGGCCGCCTTCGCCATGGCGATGCGCCGCTTGAAAGTTGATCTTGGCGGCCTTGATGCGTCTCGCGGCCTGGCCGTCATCATGCGATACACGCTGCGCCTGCTGACCCTGCAACAGTTCCAGCGCGCTACAGCTCTCTTGTGCGCAATGGAGGTGATCCGCCTCGCCGACGAGAAGCTGTGGGGCAAGGAACCGTTCTCTCTAGGGCTATGGGTCGGTAATCGGGTGACGCCGGGGCGGACCGATGACGCCCACCAGGCGATTGAAGCGCTGCGCAACGGCGACCGCAACAAGTCTGGTATCGCTTCGCCGGCGCAATTGACGAGCTGCCCCTGGTGCGGTTCCGAAATCGCTGCGGGCCGCGACATCGAGGTCGACCGGATAGCCGGCCGAACCCTCATCCATTGCAGCGACAAACTCGGCGCCTGCGAATTTTCTCGGGCCGGCTCCAGCGGCCGCCCGCATCGCGGCCTGCCCGTAAAAGTGGTCGACGAGGAAATCTATCATCGTCCGCCGACCATGATGATCGCCACCGTCGACAAATTCGCCATGATGGCCTGGCGGCCGGAGGTGCGAACCCTTTTCGGCCGGGTCGATGAAGAATGCGAGCGTCACGGCTTGCTATGGCCGGGGCACGACTGCGGCACCGGGCATCGCGCGCGGGGTGCTCATCCCGCCGCGAGAGTGAAGCCTATGCGCGCCGCTGTCCGGCCTCCCGATCTCATCATCCAGGACGAGTTTCACCTCATCAGCGGGCCGCTCGGCACGATGGTCGGTCTCTATGAAAGCGCAGTCGACGAGCTGAGTTCCTGGCCTCTCGGCGACACGAAGGTCCGGCCGAAAGTCGTGGCTTCGACCGCTACCGTTCGGCGTGCCGAAGATCAAGTGCGCAACGTATTCATGCGGCGGATCTCGGTCTTTCCACCCACCGGCCTCGACGTGGAGGACAATTTCTTTTCGGTTCAGCGCCCCATCGGCGAGAAGCCCGGACGCCGCTACATGGGCATCTGCGCGCCCGGCAGTTCCCGGCCCGCTGTTCTGATCCGAACCTACACGGCCTTCCTCACCGCCGCACAAGCCCTCTTCGATCGCTTCGGCCCGGTCGCCGATCCCTACATGACGCTCGTCGGCTATTTCAATTCGCTGCGCGAGTTGGGCGGGATGAAGCGTCTCGCCGAGGACGACGTGCAGACGCGTTCCTTCCGTGTGAACATGAGCTTGGTCGATCGTCCGGGGCTGTCGCAACGTCGCGTCGATGACGTTCGGGAACTTACCTCCCGCGTCTCCAGCCAGGACATCCCGCGCTATCTCGATCAACTCGAAATACCGTTCAATGGGGCGCTTGATCCCAAGACGGGCGAATGGGCCGAGAACCGGGCTCCGGGCGATCCGCGTCCGATCGACGTCGTTCTGGCCACCAACATGCTGTCGGTCGGTGTGGACGTGAACCGTCTCGGTGTGATGGTCGTCAATGGCCAGCCGAAAGGAACGGCGGAGTATATCCAGGCGACCAGCCGCGTCGGCCGCTCGCCGCCTGGCCTGGTCGCCACCGTGCTCACCTGGGCGCGGCCGCGCGACCTTTCCCACTACGAGACGTTCGAGCACTACCACGCGACCTTCTATCAGCATGTCGAGGCTCAATCCGTGACGCCGTTCTCCCCGCGGGCGCTGGACCGCGGCCTCACGGGCGCGATGCTGTCGATCATGCGGAACAGCTACGATCCTTTCGCACCGAATATGGGTGCGGGTGCGATGAACAGCCCGAGCCGACCAGAGATGACGGCGACGATCCGCGTCGTGTCGGAACGAACCTGGGAGGTCACGGAAGACTCAGCAAAGAAGGCGCTGACCGAACAGGAACTGAAGCATCGCGCCGACGAGTGGGCGAAGGAGGCGAGCCTCGGAGGTCGCACACTCGTCTATCAGAAATATGGGGCCGGCCCGACGGCATACCCTCTTCTGGAAACTCCGGGCGTGAAGCCCTGGACGGATTGGACCGTCCCGATGTCGATGCGAGAGGTAGAGCCCGGCGTGAGGCTGGTGATGGAAGACTCGCGCTCGACGAGTGATCCGACCTGGCGAGCCCGCGTCGCTCCGGCCGATGGGGGCGACGCATGAGCAAGACGCCCGTTGGTGAAATCCGTCCGAGCCAGCTTCTGTGGACTTACGGCCCCGGCGCTCTGATCGACCTGCCCAATCTCTCGGTAGTCACCATGGGGATCGACCGTTGGGAAAGGGACAGATGCCAGCCCATCCAGGAGGCCCGGCTGCTGGCGAACGTCCGAAGCGTTCTCGGTCCCCAAGTGGAATCGCTGCGTATGCCACCGCTCGGCGACCGCGATGTCGTCGATCCGTTCTCACCCGCGGCGCTGATCGGCGTTCCGGTGAAGCCGTTTCCCCGATGGCTGCGTTGCGTGAAATGTGGGCTGTTGTCGCCATTCGACGCCGGCTTGTTCAAGCTGAAAGAAAACCGCTACCGACCGGAATTGACGCGCTTCGTCCATGAGGGATGTCGCGGATCGAACAACGATCAAAAAGCCCGAGACGCCGACGCCGTGCCGGCTCGCTTCCTGATGGCCTGCCGTGCTGGGCACCTCGATGATTTCTCGTGGCATTGGTTCGTCCATGGCGGCCCATCCGATTGCCGTGGGACGCTGCGATTCTTCGAGAGCGGCGCATCGCTGCAAACCGAGAATCTCTGGGTCAAATGCGATGCTTGCGGCGCCTCGAAGAACATGGCCCAAGCCTTCGGTCAGGCCGGCAGAGACAACCTGCCTGCATGTCGTGGACGGCATCCCCATATCGACCGTTTTGATGACGACTGCTCCGAAGATCCGCGGGCGATCCTGCTCGGCGCGACCAACGGCTGGTTCCCGGTCACGTTGTCGGTCCTTGCCATACCTCAAACGGGCAGCCCCTTGGTGCAGCTCGTCGGCGATGGTTGGACCTTCTTCGAGGATGTTTCCTCGGCCGATGAAGTTGGCTTCGTAGTCAAGACGCTGAAGAAAACGGCTCAGCTCCCCGGCATCGAGGAGTTCACCAGCGAACAAATTTGGGCCGCCGTCGAAGCCCACCGGCACGGAGGCGCGGACATCGGCCCGATCGACCTCAAGGAGCCGGAATGGCAAGTCCTGACGGCCGACGATCCGCCGACCGACTACCCGCACTTCATGAGCAAAAAGGTCGGGATTCCGAAAGGCTTCGAAGCCGCGATCACGCGCGTCCTGCTGCTGGAGCGGCTGCGCGAGGTAAACGCCTTGCTCGGTTTCACCCGCGTCGAGTCCCCAGATGAGGGATCGGGTGACGATGCGGCGCCTCGCGCTCCGTTGGGGCGTTCGGCTTCCGATTGGGTCCCGGCGACGCAGGTTCACGGCGAAGGCATCTTCATCCGCTTCGACACCGAAGCTCTGAAAGCCTGGGCCGATGAGGATGCAGTCAAAGAGGTCGATGCACGTTTGCGTGTCGGCCATCACGGATGGCGCCAAAAGCGGAATCTCGATCCGCGAGAGGGTTATCCCGGAGCGCGCTACGTCATGCTCCATACCCTGGCGCACATGCTGGTCAGGGAGTTGGCCCTCGAATGTGGATACAATGCCGCCAGCATCCGGGAACGCATATACGCGGAGGTGGATGGCGCGAAGGACCAGGCTGGCTTCCTGATCTACACGGCAGCCGCCGATTCCGATGGAACGCTCGGGGGACTGGTTGAATTGGGCAAGCCCGAAAATCGCGGAAGGCTGCTTCGTCAGGCGTTGGATCGAGCGCATGTCTGCGCCTCCGACCCCCTGTGCTCCGAACACGACCCCAGTAAAGATCAATCGCTGCATGGAGCGGCTTGCCATGCTTGCTCCTTCGTGTCGGAAACCTCATGCGAACGGGGCAATCGGCATTTGGACCGTGCGTTGGTGGTTCCGACACTCGAGAATTCAAACGCTGCGTTCTTCCGGGGGAGCTGATGGAAGCGCTCCTGGATGCCGTGACCGAACTCGTGACTTTGCTGCCGCCGTCGAAAATCGAAGCGATAGCGTCGCGGCTACGCGACGGTCTGCCACCGGGGCGAGAGCAAGACCTTCAGCAAGTCGTCGGCACGCCGGCGGCACGGGCAGCTATGGCCTCCCTTACCGACGCTTGGCGGACAACGAAGTCATCAGGGGAACTCGTCGCCGGGATGCTGATGGGCGCGGCCTATGCGCGGGAACGCACGCAACGAGACTGCGCCGTCGAATTGGTCTGGACCGGGCCGACGACACCATTCGTTGCGCCGCGCCGTACAGAACAGGTACTTCTGGATGTCATCCAGCAGGCCACGAAAGAACTCTTCATCGTGAGCTTCGTTGCCTATGACATCCCCTCGGTCATAGCCGCTGTCAACGCAGCGACCCTTCGAGGGGTGGAGGTAAGGATTCTCGTCGAGGCTGCCGTGACCCAGGGCGGTAGCCTGCTCGTCAATCCGGTCGCGACGATGAGAAGCGCCGCTCCAGCAGCAAAATTGTATGCTTGGACAGATCGCCCGGATCCCTTCACGAACGGCCGGGTTCACGCGAAGGTCGCCGTTGCCGACGACGTAACGGCCTTCGTGACGAGCGCGAATCTGACCGGCCATGCGCTCGAAAAGAATATGGAAGCGGGCGTCCTTGTCGTTGGCGGCCATATCCCGTCTCGCTTGCGGGACCACCTGCATGCCTTGATCGAAACGAAGATCATCCACCCAGCCTGAATCGCCGCGGGCGTGACTGCTTGCCACAAATGGCGGGCGTGTCGGCCTGCCCGCCGACACGCCCGCCCGTCTTGTTCATGAGAGCCAATCAGGCCTCATGCGGCTGGCTATATGTCGGCCAGCCTGGTGGGCTTCATGCGGGTTCGCCGCCATTCCCACTACCATGCTTGATCCGCCCCACGGTGCGGCTTCTCCCATGGTCCCCGCGCTTATCGGGTCCGGGTCCCCATATCTGACTCAGGCGCCCGGCGTTTCCGCGATCGGACCGAGCCTGTCGATCTCGGCGATCTTCTGAAACTCGCTGAGATAGTCCTGTTGATGGGTCGCCAGCCAGCGAACCACCCGGTTGTTCGCCAGTAGCTTGGCGACATAGCCGCGGGCGACGGTCAGATGCAGATTGTCGATGCCGTAGGTTTCCTCGACAGACTTCACCTGGGTCTGGAGCGCTGCCAACTCGCGTTCCATGCGGGCGATCTGCTGGCCCGACGGCGTTGGCTTGCCTCCCCCTTTTCCTTTGCGGGCGGCGGCGAGTTGGTTCTCGGACGTCGCCGCACGCAGCGCGCGCGCAAACATGACCGTGAAGTTGTTCTGACCGATCATGAGGTCTGCGGCTTCGATCTGCCTGACCGACGTCATCTGGCGCAGGATGTCGAACACCTTCATCGAACAGGGCGTATCCTTCAGCATCTCGGCCGCCTCGGGGCTGATCCCTTCCAGGAGCCGGAAACGCCGCAGCACAGACTCGACCTGAAGGTTCAAGGCTGCGGCGATGTCGGTCGATGCCACGCCCCGGTCCATTGCCCGCACGATCATCCGATGCTCCTGGATCGGCGGGATGCGATTGACGCGCTTGTTGTAGGTGTAGGTGTCGTCGTCAGCTGCAAGCAGGCACTCGACCTCGGAGATGCCGAGTTCCTTCAGCGCCTCAAGCCGCAGATGACCATCGAGGAGAAACCAGGTTCCGACATTCTTATCGTCTGCCATGACGACGGGCGCTTCGATCAGGCCGATCGCTTTGATCGAACTCAGCACCTGCGAATAGGATCGGCTCTCCCTGGCGCCGGGCGGCAACGTCTTCAGCGGCACGATCGCCGCGACGGGAATCGTCAGAAAATCGCGGTCGAAGCCAAAATGGATCCGGCCGTCATCCCGATCCTTCGGTTCTTCAGTCATGATCGTCTCCCGACACACGGACCTTGAGCGCGCGTGGCATGGTCGCCAGCCCCTCCGCCCTCAAAAGATTGATGAAACCGTCATTGCCGAGCAGATCCTTCAGCGCCTCGACGACGAACAGCAGCCGGGTCTGGGTGAAGTCCGACTTCTTGACCAGCAGACGCTGCTTTTCCGCCTCCCGCTGATAGACCTGCATGAGATCGGCGGCCGTCATCCGACGGACGCCGGTGCCCTTTCGGCCCAACCGCCCGACAGGCAATCCACCCTTGCGCTGGCTGCGCATCCGCATTTCCAGCAGACGTCGAACCGCGGCGAGCTTCTTGCCCCGCAGCTTGCCGGTCTCATAGGCGTCGAGGAGCAGGTTCTGCGCCTCTTCCGTTTCGGCTTTGGAAATCTCCATTGCCAAGGTGATCGGAATGAGTCCGGTTTCGACGGCGGACACCAGCCGTTCCTCGCCACGCTCGAGTAGCGACGCAATCATGTTCACCCAGGATGCCCCGACACCGATCTTCTCCGCGATGGCAGCATCGTTGAAGCCACGAGATCGTAGCGCGCCGATCTCCTTCATGAGGTCGATGGGCCGCGGCGTGCGCCGGGCGATATTCTCGACCAGGCTCATGACGAGGCACTCGCTTTCGCTGGCCTCGATCACCACGGCCGGAATCTCGGTCTGACCAAGCATCTGGAAGGCTTCCAACCGGCCCTCACCACAGACGAGATCATATCTCGGCCCGCCTGCGCCATCGCGGCGGCTCACCGTGATCGGCCTCTTCAAGCCGATGGCTTCGATGTTGTTCACGATCTCCCGATGCTGGCGCTTGTTGCGTGCGCGAGGGTTCAGAACCGTGATCCGGGAGATAGGGATCATTTCGATCTTGTTCGGTCGAACAGCAGGCATCAGGCGGCCTCCCCAAGAGGAACAGGCGCGGCGATGTCATAGAGAAGTTCAAGGTCGTCGAAGCGGTAGGCATCGAGCGCGAGCGCATTCTCCTCTCCTAGCCGCAGCTTTTCGGAGAGCATGTCAATGCGGGGGAATAGATAGAAGTCGAACGGCGCGCGATTGGCTCTATCCATCCGCGCGACAATCGTGATGTCGGGCGCGAGCGAGGTATCGAAGTGCAGGTTCCACCGAAGGAGCCCGGTCGGCGTCTCGATGCACCGCGCGATCACCAACGAGACGCTGAACTCACCGTTGACGACTATCCGGTCGGCCTCGAGATCCTGCCAGGCATCGCTGCCCGTTGCCCGCAATCCGTCGAGCACCTCACGAAGAATACCGGGATGGAGCTTTCGCAGTTCGCGGTTGATTTCAACGTAGCGGTAATCGCGATCCGGGGTGAAGCCCACGAGACCGTAGGCGCGAAGCAGGCTGCCAAAGCGGGAGCTGTAGGCGCTGCTGGACGGCATCCCATCGGATTCGTCGATGACGATGCCGGAGAGCAAACCTTTTTGCTGATAAAGCGCCCTCAGAGATTGCAGCATCTCTTCGTCACTCAGCCGGAAGGAGCGCACACCGATGATGGTCCTGGCCGCCTCGAACAGTTCGCGTTCGATGACGGCCGCAAACGCATCCTGCGCCCTGATCCACATACCGGGATCGTTCCGGACGCGCTTCTTCTTCAGCTTGAAAGAGCGACGGTTCCATACGTTGTCGCCGACATATTTCTCGTTGATGAGAATCTGGTGGACGGTTCCCCTGGTCCAGGGTCGCCCAAGGTCGGTGGAAATACCCCGCCTGTTGAGATCGGCCGCGATCTCGCTCTCGCTATACGCTTGGTGGACGAACGCCCGGTAGATTTCGCGAACCAGATCAACTTCCTCGGCCGGGCCGAGTGTCAGGATCACGCGGTCAGTCTGGAGACTCTTCTGCTCGCCGCGTTCAAGACATCCCTTGATAGCGCCGTGCTCATCGATGAGCGTTCGCCGTAGTCCAAAACCCGCCGGGCCTCCCTGACGATACCCTTTCTCGATCAGGCGCCCCTGGCCGGCGAAAACCTTGACGGAAAGCTCACGGCTATATTCCCCGGCCATGGCGCTCTTCACGCCCTTGATGATGGCCGCGATCGGGCTTCCGTCATTCTCGAACTGTTCGGCACAGTATTGGACACGAACGCCGGCGCGCTTGCAGATATATTCGTAGTAGGCGCTTTCGTCGGTGTCCTGGAAGCGCCCCCAGCGGCTCACGTCGTAGACGAGGATCATCTCAAAGTCGGCGCGGCCTTCCACGACGTCCGCGATCAGCCGCTTGAACGCATCACGACCATCGACGCTGAGCCCGCTCTTTCCTTCGTCGGCGTAGGTACAGACGATCTCGATTCCGCGCGCCTCGGCATAGTGCTTGATCGCGTCGGATTGGTTTTCCGTCGAATACTTCTGATGATCCGTCGACATGCGGACGTATTCGGCAGCCCGAAGAGGACGTTCGGGCTGCTCTGACCGATCATTATCGTAGTCTCTCCGGCTCATCACATTACGCCTCACGAACTTGCCTGCGGCGATCCGGGCGACCTACCGCCGCAGCGCATGACGGGCCTCTGCCGTCACTCCGCACTGGAACAGTTTAGCTGCGGAGAAAACGGAAGATGTTGCCGAAAACGGGCAGGAAATTACCCCTATGGACAGGCGTTCTTGGCGGACGCGAAGTCTATGCGCGGACCATCGCTGAGCTGCTACGCAAAGAGCATGGCGACAGTCGCCGCGCGATTAAGCAGCTCATGCGCCAGACGGACGCAAGCGAGCGAACCGTCAAGCACTGGCTCTCAGGCCAGCACGGGCCAGACAGCGTCCATTTCCTGAGGCTGGTGGTTTCGTCCCCAGTCATCAGGGCCTTCGTTCTCGGCCTGGTCGATGGGCCGGCAGCCATCCCGTTGACCGGCCCAGTGGATCGCATTTCCCTGGCCAGAGCCCGTGAAGCCTATGCTGCCGGGGAAGCCGCAGGGGGACGATCGGCAACGGGCGCGCGGAAAAATGTCCCTGAACGTGTCCCTGAACGCGACCCTAAAAATGTCCCTGATCGAGCCGAACTCAACGAGCGGCAGCACTGGTTTCTCGACCGAGTCGGGGAGGTCCGAAGTGACGCACGGGATATTGCGGCGGTGTGGGCGGTCAGCCTGAAAACTGCGCGTCGGGACATCGCCGCGCTCAAGGTGGCAGGTCTCATATGCTACGTCGGCTCACGCCGGAAGGGCCGGTATCGACGATCATCCAAATGAACTGATTGGAGGTCTGGCTGGGCGCGGCGATGGCCACGCCTTATCCGATATGCACGCCAGAGCGCGATACCGTTCTACGCCCCTCAATCCGGGCTTTCCTTCAACGTCGTCTATCGACTTCTATCCGTTGAACCCAATGGCTGACGGAGTCCTCTGATGAAATCACAAGAACCTCCCGCCGTGACACGGACCATCCGGCGACATGAGCTTCGGCAAATCGTCCCGCTGGCCGACACGACCATCTACGACATGGAGCAGCGTGGTGAGTTTCCACAGCGCTTTTACCTCACATCCCGCTGCGTGGTCTGGGACCTCGCCGAAGTCGAAGCCTGGCTCGAGGAGCGCCGCCGCGCCTCGCGCGCGAAAACCGTGAAACGCGCACCCATGCCCGATGTCCAGCTTCGCAAGACCCGCCCCATCAAACATCCGGCTCGGGCGTAAGCAGGTCCATTGTCGGCGGATAAAGGGTCGGCGTGTATTTCTCCCCCACGACCCAAGCGTCCACGATGTTGGACCATTCCTGGATCATGTGCCGGCGCTGATGCTCATATTCCGCTTTGTTGTAGATGCCCCGTGAGGATCGGCCATCCTCGTGCGCCAAGCACTTCTCGATCCAGTCGCTGTTGAAGCCCAGTTCGTTGAGCAGAGTCGAGCCGGTGCGTCGGAGATCGTGAACCGTAAAGGACTCCAGCGGCATTCCTTCCTTCTTGGCCCGCACCACCACCGCCGTCGTGACCCGATTGAACGTGGCCCGCGACATCGGCGCGTCAGCGTCGTAGCGCGATGGCAGGACGTATTTCGAGTTACCGGCGCAGGTCTTGAGAGCGATGAAGATGTCGAGCATTTGCTGCGATAGATAGACGTTGTGCGCCTTCGAGCGCTTCATTCGCTCCTTGGGGATCGACCAGACGGCGTTCTCAAAATCGACCTCGTCCCAGACTGCATCCTGCAATTCGCTCTTTCGCACCATCGAGAGCAGAATCAGCTTTATCCCGAGACGGATCGTCGGCAGCGTCGGGACATGCTCAAGCTGTCCGAGCATGATGCGGATCTCCGCGGGAGATAGCGACCTGTCCTTCGGCACGAAGGTCGCGATCGACGATGGGCCAACCTCGTCGGCCGGGTTGGCGACCTTCTCCCCGTGCAGGATGGCGAAGGCGAAAATCAACTTCACAATGTCTCTGACGTGGACCGCTGTTGCCGGCGCCCCGCGTTCCTTTACCTTTGCGCACAACCCGCGCAGATCCTCCGGCAGGATCTCGGTTAGCAGTCGATTGCGAAACGCCGGGAGGATATCGCGCTCGAAGATCGACCGCCGCATCGCGCGTGTACTGTCCGCCATCCTCGCTTCCTGAAGCCAGCGCTCGCCGAACTGGCCGAAGCTTTTGGCTTCCTTGATCCTCCGCTTCTCGCGCTGCTTTTCCTGCGCCGGCGATCGACCCTCGGAAATCGCGCGCTTGGCATCAATCAGCTTCTCGCGCGCCCTGGCCAGAGACAGACCCGCCGGGCCATAACGACCCAACGTCAAGGTCTCCCGACGGCCGTTGAGCCGGTAGTCCAAGCGGAACACGATTGAACCCGAAGGTTGGACCACGACGTACATACCGTCACGATCCACAATCTTATATAATTTGTCTTTTGGTTTCAGTGCCTTGATGGCGGTGTCGGTCAGCATCTGCACCCTCCAGATCGGTCAAAAAATGCAGGAGAGCACCCAATTATACCGTCAGGCCAAAATTGCGCCGCCTGACCGGATTTTTATTCAGCACTTACAAGTGTTTAGGCCAAAAAATATACCGTCAGAAGCTCTCTTGCTCCTGACGGTATATGCGTTTTTCGGTTGAGACAAGACGCGCCATACCGCCAGCCATACCGTCAAACGGGAAGCTAACCCGGCGATAGCTGCTGAAAGTCTCAGAGCGATTTTTTCAAAGTTTTCATTGGCTTATGTCGTATTATAGCGTGACTTCGGATACGCCCGGAGGGGCAAAAATTATTCCCACTCGATCGTCCCCGGCGGCTTGGACGTCACGTCGTAAACCACCCGATTGACGCCGCGGACTTCGTTGATGATGCGCGTGGCGGTCTTGGCCAGCACATCCCACGGGAACTGGTAGAAGTCGGCCGTCATGCCGTCGGTCGAGGTGACCGCGCGCAGGGCCAGCACCTTTTCATAGGTGCGGGCGTCGCCCTGGACGCCGACCGTCTTGACCGGCAGCAGCACGGCGAAGGCCTGCCAAATATCGTCGTACAGGCCCGCCTTGCGGATCTCGTCGAGGTAGATGGCGTCCGCGTCCTGAAGCGTGGCGACCGCCTCCGGCGTGATCTCGCCGGGGATGCGGATGGCCAGGCCCGGTCCGGGGAACGGATGCCGGCCGACGAAGGCCTCGGTCAACCCCAGTTCGCGGCCCAGGGCGCGGACTTCGTCCTTGAACAGTTCGCGTAAGGGTTCGACCAGCTTCAGCTTCATGAAGTCCGGCAGGCCGCCGACGTTGTGGTGGCTCTTGATGACGTGCGAGGGGCCGCCGGTCGGGGAGACGCTCTCGATCACGTCGGGATAGAGGGTGCCCTGGGCCAGGAAGGCGGCGCCTTCGATCTTGGCGGCTTCGCGGTCGAACACCTCGATGAAGACCCGGCCGATGGTCTTGCGCTTGGTCTCCGGGTCCGAAATCCCGGCCAGCTCGCCGAGGAATTCCTTAGACGCATCAACGTGCACCAGCGGGATGTTGTAGTGCTCACGGAACAGTTCCGTGACCTGCTTGGCCTCGTCCTTGCGCAGCAGGCCGGTGTCGACGAAGACGCAGGTCAACTGGTCGCCGATCGCCTCGTGGATCAACACGGCGGCGACCGAGCTGTCGACCCCGCCCGATAGGCCACAGATGACCTTGGCGTCGCCGACCTGTTCGCGGATCTTGGCGATCTGCTCGTCGCGATAGGCGGCCATGGTCCAGTCGCCGGTCAGGCCCGCCACGCCGTGGGTGAAGTTCTTCAGCAGCTGGGCGCCGCGCGGCGTGTGAACCACCTCGGGGTGGAACTGGACGCCGTAGATCTTGCGCGTCTCATCGGCGATAGCGGCGAAGGGTGCCCCTTCCGAGGTGGCGATGACGTGGAAGCCTTCCGGCAGGGCCGTCACGCGGTCGCCGTGGCTCATCCACACCGGTTCGCGGTGATCCAGGGCGCCGATGCCCGCGAACAGGGGGCTGTCCTTGGTGATGACGATCTCGGCGCGGCCGAACTCGGCGTGGTGGCCGCTCTCGACCTTGCCGCCCAACTCGGCGCAGATCAGTTGTTCGCCGTAGCAGATGCCCAGAATCGGCGCGCCGTAGTCGAAGACGGCGTGGTCGACGCGCGGGCTGTCCGCCTCTGTCGTCGAGTTGGGGCCGCCCGACAGGATGATGGCCTGCGGCTGCATCGCCGCCAAAGCCTCGCCCGCCTTGTTGTAGGGATGGATTTCGCAATAGACGCCGGCCTCGCGCAGGCGGCGCGCGATCAGTTGCGTCACCTGACTGCCGAAATCGACGATGAGCACCTTCTGGTGTTGGGTCGGCTGGGTCATGAGGTCGAATCCGGGGCGAGCGATTGGGCGAGGGTTTGGCCTTGGAGGGCCGGAATTTCAAGGGCGGAGAGGCCGTGATCCGTCAGCACCGCAATCAAGCCGTCCACGGCCTGGGCCAGGTTCTCGTCCACCAGATGCAGGGTCGAGGTCCAGTCATGCAGGCCCGTCAGTTCGGCCTTGCCGTCCGACACGCCGCGCAGCGCCACGAGCGGCAGGCCGAAGGTCTGGGCCGCGCGGACCAGCGCCCACGTCTCCATGTCCACCATCTCGGCGTCGATGGCGTCATAGGCGGCGCCCGAGACGACGTTTCCGCCCGTCGACAGGCGCGCGGTCGGCACATCAGGGATGGGGCACGGCAGCGGCAGGACGGCGGGCATGTCCAGCAGCGGCGTCACCCCCTTCTCGAACCCCAGGGCGCTGGCGTCCATGTCGCGATAGGCTACGGACGACGCCTGATAGACCGCCGCGTGATCCAGCACGCGCGACCCGCACGAGCCCAGCGACAGGATCAGGTCCGGCGCCTCTCCCCGCGCCTCCAGCCGCGCCAGAGCCGCCGTCAGCGCCACCGCCCCCTCGACCGGCCCGATGCCGGTCATCAGCGGGTCGATGCGGGCGCGCAGGTGTTCGCCATATTCGGCCGGGGCCGCCATCACCGGCAGGACCGTGACGGCGCCGTAGCGCTCCAGCCTCATGAAGCGCGCTCAAACAGGGCGATGAAGAAGCCGTCCGTGCCGGTGGCGGCGGGCGACAGGCGCAGGCGGTTGCCTTGCGCCAGCGCGGTCAGGCGTTCGCGCCCCGCCTCGGTCAAATCCGCGCTATGCGCCGCATCGGCGATGGGGACGGGCTTGAAGTCCGCGTGCGCGGCCTCGAAGGCGGCGGCGGTGGCCTCATTCTCGGCGCCCAGCACCGAGCAGGTGACATAGGCCAGACGCCCGCCCGGCCGCACCAGCTTGGCCGCCTGCCCCAGAATGCGCAGTTGCAGCGCGTGCAGACGGGCCACTTCCTCCGCCGTCAGGCGCCAGCTGTCCTCCGGCCGGCGCCGCCAGGCGCCCGAGCCCGAGCACGGCGCGTCGACCAGCACCACATCGGCCTGACCGTTCAGATCCTCGACCCCGCCCCCGTTGGTGCCCAGCAGGCGCAGGTCGGCCTCGACGCCCGCACGGGCCAGTCGCGGCTTCACATTGTCCAGACGCTTGGCCGAGACGTCGCAGGCGATCAGCGCCCCCTGCCCCTGCATGGCCTGCACCAGACCCAGCGTCTTGCCCCCGCCGCCCGCGCAATAGTCCACCACCGTCGCGCCGGGGAAGGCGCCGGACAGCCAGCCGACGACCTGACTGGCCTCGTCCTGAATCTCGAAATGGCCGTTCTGGAAGCCGTCCAGCGGCTGCACGTTCGGCGCGGGCTCCGCGTCCAGACGCAGCCCCCAGCCCGACAGCTCCGTGCGCTGAGGCGACAGACCGGCGTCGCGCAACTCGGCCTCGACCTCCTCCATCGTGGCGCGCAAGGCATTGATCCGCAGGTCGACCGGCGCGCGACCGCTCAGGGCTTCGACCTCTTCGCGCCAACGGTCGCCGTGGACCGCCTTCAGGTCCGCCGTCACGAAGTCCGGTAGGGCGACCTCGGCCAGATCGACCGCGTCCTCGCCCGCCATGACGCGGCCGCGCTCGTGCTTGGACAGGGGACGCGGGCCATAGCCTTCGCCGTTGTAAAGACCTTCGATCTCTTCCAGCGTCGCGCCGTCCAGCACCGACAGGGCGCCGACGATGAGGGCGCGTCCGTCCTGACGCCCGCCCATGAAGGCCGACAGGCGGCCGCGCGCGCGCAGCACCTGATAGACGCGCTCGGCGATGGCGCGGCGGTCGCCCGAACCGGCGTAGCGGTTCTGCTGGCTCCAGGCCTTGAGCACGGCGTCGGCGGGCTGGCGGCCCTGCGAGATGCTGTCGATGATGGCGGCGGCGGCGGCCAGGCGGGCGGCTGGGGTCAAATCAGACTCGGATGAAAAGGGCCAGAAGGCACAGCGCCAGTCCCGCGAGCGAGACCAGCCACACCAGCGACCGGATATAGGGAACGCCCAGGGCGTACAGCGGGATATAGGCGACGCGCGCCCAGAAGTAGAGGGCCGCGCCCCAGGCCGTCAGCGCGCCGGTCCGGTCGGCGACCTGGGCGATCAGCACGGCGCCGATGAACAGCGGCAGGGTCTCGAACAGATTGGCCTGCGCCCGCTCCAGACGGCCGACGACTGGGCTGTGCGCCTCGGGCGTCGTGTCCCGCGCCCCGGCGTTCCACGACAGGCCGAACTCACGCGTCCGGGCGAAGGCGGGCAGCAGAATCTGGACCAGGGCCAGCACCAGCGTCGCCGCCAGATAGGTGAGTTCAATCGTCACGCCCGTCTCCTGTTCCACTAGCCCAAAACAAAACCGCTCCCGACCGGGGCCGGGAGCGGATCAGGTCAGCCCTGACGATAGTTGGGCGCCTCGCGCGTGATCATCACGTCGTGGACGTGGCTCTCACGAAGGCCCGCATTGGTGATGCGGACGAAGCGCGCGCGCTCCTGGAAGTCCGGGATGGTGGCGCCGCCGACATAGCCCATCGAGGCGCGCAGGCCCCCGACCAGCTGGTGCACCACCGGGGCGATCGGCCCCTTGTAGGCGGTCTGGCCCTCGATGCCTTCGGGGACCAGCTTCTCGGACGAGACTTCCTTCTGGAAGTAGCGGTCGGCCGAGCCGCGCGCCATGGCGCCCACCGAGCCCATGCCGCGATACGACTTGTAGGACCGGCCCTGGTACAGGAAGACTTCGCCGGGGCTTTCGTCGGTCCCTGCGAACATCGAGCCCATCATGGCGACATTGGCGCCCGCCGCGATGGCCTTGGCCAGATCGCCCGAGAACTTGATGCCGCCGTCGGCGATGACCGAGGCGCCCGTGCCTTCCGCCGCGCGGGCGGCGTCGACGATGGCCGTCAGCTGCGGCACGCCCACGCCCGCGACGATGCGGGTGGTGCAGATGGAGCCCGGCCCGATGCCGACCTTCACCGCATCGGCGCCCGCGTCGATCAGGGCGCGCGTGGCGTCATAGGTGGCGACGTTGCCGGCGATGATCTGGACGCGGTTGTTCTCGCGCTTGATGCGCTCGACCACCTGGGCGACCGAGGCCGAGTGGCCGTGGGCGGTGTCGATCACCACCACGTCCGCGCCCGCATCGGCCAGCGCCATGGCGCGCTCGAACCCGGCGTCGCCGACGGTCGAGGCGGCGCCGACGCGCAGGCGGCCCTGCTCGTCCTTGCAGGCGTTGGGGAAGGCCTGGGCCTTCTGAATGTCCTTCATGGTGATCAGGCCGACGGCGCGATAGGCGTCGTCCACCACGATGACCCGCTCGATCTTGCGCGTGCGCAGCAGCTCGCGCGCCGCCTCGCGTCCGGCCGAACCTTCACGCAGGGTGATCAGCTCGCCCGTCGTCATCAGATCGGCGGCCTTGAGGTTCAGGTCCGTCTCGAAGCGCATGTCGCGGTTGGTCAGCATGCCGACCAGCTTGCCGCTCTTGGGGTCGACCACGGGGAAGCCGGTGATCTTCTTGCGCTCGACGATCTGGAGCACTTCGCCCAGCGTCGTGTCGGGGGCGACCGTGACCGGGTTCACCACCATGCCGCTTTCATAGCGTTTGACGGCGCGGACCTCTTCGGCCTGCTCGTCGATGGTCATGTTCCGGTGCAGCACGCCCATGCCGCCCGCCTGCGCCATGGCAATGGCCAGGCGGCTTTCCGTCACCGTGTCCATGGCGGACGACAGCAGCGGGATGTTCAGTTTGATTTCGCGTGTCAGCTGGGTCGAGACATCGACATCAGCGGGCATGACCTCGGACGGACCGGGTTCGAGCAAAACGTCATCGAAGGTTAGGCCTTCGCGTATCTCCATTTGGAGCCTCCATTTTGCGGGCCGCGTATAGCCCCCGTTGGCAGGGAACCGCAACCCCAAGGCCGCGCTATCGTGCATATAAGAGGAATTGCCTTGAAACGGACGGCGAGAGGCCGCATTTCCCGATAATGGTTCGCATCTTGATCAACACGGCGCGGCAGCTCGCTCTCAAGATTGCGAGCTACGGCGCCATGCACCTGATCGTGGCGATCCTGGTGGCCTTCGCCCTGACCCGCGACTGGCGGCTGGCCCTGGCGGTCGGGGTGGTCGAGCCGATCTTTCAGACCATCGCCTATTCCGTCCACGACCGCGTCTGGCACCGGGTCGAACGCCGCAAGATGCTGTCCCGCGTCGAGGAGACGGCCGAGGCCTTCACCGCCCGTCTGGAGGTGATGAACGCGCACGAACAGAACCGCGCGCACAACCACCACGGCCACGGACACGGGCACAGCCACGCCCTGCCCCGCAACCTGAAGCAGGTGGCGCTGAAGACCGTCACCTACGGCGTTATGCACTTCGCCGTAGCGGTTCTGGTGGCCTTCGCCCTGACGCGCGACATCCGCATCGCCCTGGCCATCGGCACGATCGAGCCTCTGGTGCAGACGGTCTTCTTCACCCTGCACGACCGCATCTGGACGCGGATCGAGGCCAGGAAAGCCGCCCGCCGCGCCGCTGCGGCGGCTGAGGCCGAAGGCGCATCGGCGTAACCGACGCCGTCAGCCACGCCCACGCCGTCATCCTCGGGCTTGACCCGAGGATCCAGTGCGGCGACGCGCTCATCCTTGCCGACGTCACGCAGACGGATGGCTGGATCCTCGGGTCAAGCCCGAGGATGACGGCAGTTAGTCACGGGTGGGAAGACAGCGGGCCGGCGCCCTACCGCTTGTTCAGCGCCACCAGAAACACCTCGGCGCTGCCTTTGCGGCTCGATTCGGGCTTCACGTATTTCACCGTCTCGAACTCTTCGCGCAGGCGCGTCAGCACCCCGCCCGCATCGCCGCCCTGGAAGTTCTTCGACACGAAATTTCCGCCCGGCCGCAGGGTGCGGATGGCGAAGTCGGCCGCGATCTCGATCAGGGCGATGATCTTCAGGTGGTCCGTCTGACGATGACCGACCGTATTGTGCGCCATGTCCGACAGCACCAGGTCCGGCGGCCCGCCGATGGCGTCCAGCATCTGCTGATCCACGCCCGGATCGGTGAAGTCCGCCTGAATCAGCGTCGCTCCCGGGATCGGCTCGATCATCAGCAGGTCCACGCCCGCCACCGCCGCCGCCCCGCGATCCAGCGCCACCTGCACCCAGCCGCCCGGCGCCGCGCCCAGGTCGATGACCCGCGACCCGTGCCGGATCAGCCGGAACTTGTCGTCGATCTCCATCAGCTTGAAGGCCGCGCGGCTGCGCCAACCCTCGGCGCGGGCGCGATCGGACCACTCGTCCGACAGCTGGCGCTTGATCCAGGCCTGACTGGACAGCGACTTCTTGTCGGCGGTCTTGATCTTCTGGCCGACCTTGCGGCCCGAGGCCGTGCCGCCCGTGGGCAGACGCACCATGCGACGGCGTTCCTGCGGCTTGTCGGCGGGCTTTTCGTCTTCACTCATGCTTCCCACATAGCCCTGACGGCGTTCAGCCGCTATGACCCGCGCACAATTCCGGCTCGCATAACCTCAAGGAGCGCCCGATGGCCGACCAAACCCTGACCTTCACCCTGGACACCGGCGACGGCGAAGACCGCAACGTCGTCATCAAGCTGCGCGACGACCTGGCCCCGAACCACGTCAAGCAGATCACTGATCTGGCCAAGGAAGGCTTCTACGACGGCGTGGTCTTCCACCGCGTGATTCCGGGCTTCATGGCCCAGGGCGGCGACCCGACGGGCACCGGCACCTCGGGCTCGAAGAAGCCGAACCTGAAGCAGGAATTCTCGAAGGAGCCGCACGTCCGCGGCGTCTGCTCCATGGCTCGCACCGCCAATCCGGACAGCGCCAACTCGCAGTTCTTCATCTGCTTCGACGACGCCCGCTTCCTCGACGGCCAGTACACCGTCTGGGGCGAAGTGATCGAAGGCATGGATCACGTCGACGCCCTGCCGAAGGGCGAGCCCCCGCGCGCGCCGGGCAAGATCGTCAAGGCGACCGTCGCCTAAGAACGAAGGTTCAACGGCGGGGGATCAGTCCCCCGCCCACCACCGCATCGACACCCCGTCGAAGGTCCGGCCCCCGACCTTCAGCGTCCCTTTCAGGACCACGCCCTGATCGCCCAGATTGCGCCGCGCCTTCGCCAGCGCATCCTGGTCGAGCCTTCCCTCGAACGACACCGCGCCCAGATCGCGCGACCGCGCCTCAAAGCGCACGTTGTCCTCGGTCACGTCATAGGCCGTCGGAATCAGTCGCGTGCGCCGCGCCTTATCCCCCGTTTCGAACTCCATCATGATCGGCGCAAAGCCCGCCGTCCGCTGACCGTCGCGCCAGCTCATGAAATCGGGAACCTGGCCCATGAACAGGTGATGCAGCCGCCAGTCGCCGACCTGCACCGCCGTCGTGGGGATATAGTAGCCGGACACGTCCTCCGGCAGGTCGTGCTTGAAGACGACGGCCTGCGCCGTCTTGTCGGGCGTCGCGCCGCGGTCGCAGGCGGCCAGCCCGACAACGCCCGCCAGCAGGACGGCCGCGATCAGCCCGCGCTTCACTGATCCAGCCACCGGTCCAGCGCCCGGAAGCCGCTGATGGCCAGTTCGGTCGCGTCCTGGAACACCGCCGGATTGACCTTCTCGAAGTCGTCGCTCGGGCGGTGATAGTCCGTGTGATAGTTCACCCCGAAATAGAGGAACGGCAGACCCGCGCGGTGGAAGGCGGCGTGGTCCGACGCCTCGACCCAGTTGTCGGCGCCCTTGTCCTCGGGCGTATCCTTGCCGAAGGCCAGGGCCACGGCCTGGCGCGCCGGAACCTGATCCAGCACCGGGCGGAAATAGGGGTGCTGATACGTCCCCGTCACCCACAGCTTGCCGTCGCTGTCGGCCCGCGCCGTCATGTCAAAGTTCAGGTTCATCGCGATCGCGTGCAGCGGCACCGGCGGCGCCTCGACGAAATGCTTGGCGCCCAGCAGGCCCCGCTCCTCGCCGTCCAGCGCCACGATCAGCACGCTGTGCTCGGGCGGATTGGCCTTCAGCCGCTTGGCCAGCTCCAGCATGGTCGCCACGCCCGAGGCGTTGTCGTCCGCGCCGTTGTAGATCTGGCCGTCGTTGACGCCGACATGGTCATAGTGGGCCGTCACCACGATGTATTTGTCGGCCACGCGCGTGCCGGGAATCACGCCGATGATGTTGGTCCCGCTGTAGGTCTTCGTCCCTTCGCGCGTGCGGCCCTGCATCTCCCACGGCTGCAGACGCCCCATCGACGAGGGCTGGACGCCCAGCGCCTCCAGCCGCGCCACGATGTATTCACGCGCCTTGGCCCCGCCTTCCGAGCCGGTGTCGCGGCCCTGCATGTCGTCGGCCGACAGGATGCGCAGATCATCCATCAACTGGGCGTAATCGGCCGAGGCGGCGGCGACGGCGGGCGTTTCCGACGCGGCCGGGACGGTCGTCGTCTCACAGGCGGCCAACGTCACGGCGGCGGCGATCACGGACAGGCTGACGAGGACAGGACGCATGGAGGGCTCCGGCAGGAATCTTTGAGGCGCGACGCTAGCGGCCCCCGGCCGCCGCGTCAGATTACCTTTCTGTCATGCCGCGTCTGCCATCAAGGTCGGGGGATGATAAGGAACCGTTCCGCCTTTGCCGACTTCCTGCGATTCTCATGTCCGACCTTTTCACGCCCGTCGAAACCCTGACCGAAGCCCAGGCGCGCGAAGAGCTGGAGCGCCTGTCGGCCGAACTGGCGCGCCATGACGCCCTCTACCACGCCGACGCCGCGCCCGAGATTTCCGACGCCGACTACGATGACCTGAAGCGCCGCGCCCTCGACATCGAGACCCGCTTCCCGGCGCTCTCCAGCCCCGTCTCCCCGTCCCAGCGCGTCGGCGCCCCCGTCTCGACCCAGTTCGCAGAGGTCCGCCACGGCGTGCCCATGCTGTCGCTGGACAACGCCTTCGACGACGGCGAGGTGCGCGACTTCGTGGCCCGCATCGCCCGCTTCCTGAAGCTGCCGGGCGACGAGCCGATCGCCTTCGTCGCCGAGCCCAAGATCGACGGCCTGTCCGCCAGCCTGCGGTATGAAAAGGGCGTGCTGGTTCAGGGCGCCACGCGCGGCGACGGCAAGACCGGCGAAGACGTGACCGCCAACCTGCGCACTTTGGACAGCATCCCCCAGACCCTGACCGGCTCGGGCTGGCCCGACGTCATCGAAATCCGGGGCGAGGTCTACGCCCCCAACGCCGCCTTCGACGCCTTCAACGCGGCGGCCGAGGCCGAAGGCAGGCGGACCTACGCCAACCCGCGCAACTTCGCCGCCGGGTCACTGCGCCAGAAAGACCCGAAGATCACGGCCCTGCGCCCCCTGACCTTCTTCGCCTACGCCTGGGGCGAGACCTCCGCCCCCTTCGCCGACACCCAACACGGCGCTCTGGAGGCCTTCCGCAGCTGGGGCTTTCAGGTCAACGACCGCTCCGCCCGGGTCGAGGGCGCCGACGGCCTGATCGGCGTCTATCAGACGCTGGAGGCCGACCGCAGCCGCCTCGGCTACGACATCGACGGCGTGGTCTATAAGGTCGACCGGCTGGACTGGCAGCAGCGCCTCGGCTTCATCGCCCGCAGCCCCCGCTGGGCCATCGCCCACAAATTCCCGGCGCAACAGGCGACGACCGTTCTGGAAGGCATCGACATTCAGGTCGGCCGCACCGGCTCCCTGACCCCCGTCGCCCGCCTGCACCCCGTCACCGTCGGCGGCGTCGTGGTCCGCAACGCCACCCTGCACAACGAGGACGAGATCGCCCGCAAGGACGTGCGGATCGGCGACACGGTCGTCCTGCAACGCGCCGGCGACGTCATCCCCCAGATCGTCGGCGTGGTCGAAACCCTGCGTCCCGAGGACGCCCAGCCCTACATCTTCCCCACCACCTGCCCCGTCTGCGGCTCCGAAGCCGTGCGCGAGGGGGACGAGGTCAAGCGCCGCTGCACCGGCGGCCTGATCTGCGACGCCCAGATCGTCGAGCGGTTAAAGCACTTCGTCAGCCGCCGCGCCTTCGACATTGAAGGGCTTGGCGAAAAGCAGCTGATCGCCTTCCACATGCGCGGCTGGATCAAGGAACCCGCCGACATTTTCCGCCTCGCCCGCGACGAGGAAAAGCTGGCCCTGCTGCGCGCCGAGGACGGCTATGGCGAAACCAGCGTCGGCAACCTGATCGCCGGGATCGACGCGCGGCGCGTCATCAGCCTCGACCGCCTGATCTTCGGTCTGGGCGTGCGCGAGATCGGCGAGCAGACCTCTCTGGTCCTGTCGCGCGCCTTCGGCAGCTGGACCGCCTTCCGCGACGCCTGCATGGCCGCCGCGAACGGCCTCGCCAGCGACGACTGGAAGACGCTGGCCGCGACCCACGCCATCTCCACCCGCGTCTTGGGCCTGATGGCCGAAGCCCGCCCGCCCGCCGACGATCCCTGGCCCGAGGCGCCGATGGATCAGAAGATCGCCCTCGCCTTCCCCGGCATGGCGGCGCCCGCCCGCCGTTCGCTGGCGGAAATCTCGGACGGTTGGAGCGACCTGACCCGCTGGGCCGCCGTCGCGCGCAACGAAGGCCCGTCCGACATGCTGAACCAGATCGCGGGCGTCTCCGGCGTCGGCCCGGTCGCCGCCGAGGCGCTGGCTCACTTCTTCCACGAACCGCACAACCTTCAGGTCGTCGACGCCCTGCTGGCCGAACTTGAGCGCGTCGAGGACGTGGCCGCCCCCACGACCGACAGCCCGGTGGCGGGCAAGACGGTGGTCTTCACCGGCTCGCTGGAACGCTTCACCCGCGACGAAGCCAAGGCCCGCGCCGAAAGTCTCGGCGCCAAGGTCAGCGGATCAGTCTCCAAGAAGACCGACTACGTCATCGCCGGTCCCAGCGCCGGTTCCAAGCTGAAGGACGCCGAAAAGCACGGCGTCGCCGTCCTGACCGAGGACGAGTGGCTGACCCTCATCGCCTGAAATATGATCGCCTGATGCACGCCGTCGCCATCGACTTCGAAACCGCCAATGAGCAGCGGGCCAGCCCCTGCTCCATCGGCCTGGCCTGGATCAACGACGGCGTCATCGAATCCGTCGAGCACCACTACATCCGCCCGCCGGGGATGCGTTTCGCCAGCTTCAACATCGCCTTCCACGGCATCGGCCCCGAACAGGTCGAAGACGCCGAGGAATTCCCCGCCGTCCTGGCCGCCATCGCCCCCCGCCTCGAAGGCCGCACCGTGCTGGCCCACAACGCCGCCTTCGACGTCAGCGTCATCCGCAACACCTGCGACCACTACGGCCTGACCTATCCCGAGTTCGACTACCTCTGCACGGTCAAGCTGGCCCAGATCAGCTGGCCTGAGTTCCCCTCGCACAAGCTGAACAACGTCTGCGCCGAACTGGGCGTCGCCTTCCGCCACCACGACGCCGCCGAGGACGCCTTCGCTTGCGCCTCCGTGGCCCTGGCGGCGGCTCAGGTGCATCAGGCCGCCGACTGCCGCGCCCTGGCCGACGCCAGCCGCCTGACGCCCGGCCGCATCTGGCGCGACGGCTACACCCCCTGCTCCAACGCCGGAACCCGCCCCCGCCGCCCGCGCGGCGGCTGACCGATGCCTCCCGCAAAAGACGCCCGAATCCATCGCCTTAGGCGCCCGCAGCGCGGTCAACTTGACCTAAGGTCATGTAATCATTGAGTGAAGTTCACAATTTCGGCCTTGTTTCAGACTGAACCCCGGATCATCCTTCGTCCAAGGGATCGCCTCAACGATCCGTCAGAAGGAAAACGCCGATGAAGACCTCCGTCCTGACGGCGCTCGCCGTCGCAGCCGCCGCCCTCGCTTCTCCGGCCCTCGCCAGCGACCCGACCGGCCTGTGGCAGACGCCGACCAACGGCGGCCAGGTCCGCATTGAGCGTTGCGGTCAGGCCCTGTGCGGCGTCCTCGTCACCTCCAGCCATATCCGCGCCGATCCGAACGTGCGCGACGCCCGCAACAAGGACGAGTCCTTGCGGACCCGCCCCCTGCGCGGCCTGCGGATGCTGTCGGGCTTCACCGGCGGCCCGACCGAATGGCGCGGCGGCTCGGTCTACAATCCCGAGGACGGCGGCACCTATCGCGGCACGATCACCCTGACCAACGACAACACCCTGCGCCTGCGCGGCTGCATCGTCGCCCCCCTGTGCAAGACCCAGACCTGGACCCGCGTTCAGTAAGCTTGATTGGTGTTGAGTGGCGCTCGCGCCCCTTCACTTCCGCTCATCCCGGCGGACGCCGGGATCCAGTGCTTTGGCTTCAACCCCATTGGTCAGTTGTGGAGCGCGGGGCTCTTACTGGATCCCGGCGTCCGCCGGGACGAGCGGAGCTAGATCGCAACCAACGCTCACCATCAATCCAGCCATGAAAGACGCCTCCCCCGCGATCGCGAGGGAGGCGTTTTCACATCAGCGGTTCAGCGAGCTCATGCCGCCGGGCGCATACCGCTCGCCCGCCGCCGCTCCGCGCGGAAAGACGGCCTCGATCCGCGCCAGATCATCCGGCGTCAGCACGATGTCCGCCGCCGCCGCATTCTGCTCCAGCGTCGCGATCCGGCGCGTGCCGGGGATGGGAACCAGATCCTCTCCCTGCGCCAGCACCCACGCGAGAGCCAACTGCGCCGCCGTCACGCCCTTGTCCGCCGCAATGGCGCCGACCGCATCGACCAGATCGAGGTTCTTCTGGAAGTTGTCGCCCGCAAAGCGCGGGTTCGTCCGACGGAAGTCATCGGGCGCCAGGTCGTCGATCGACTTGATGTCTCCCGACAGGAAGCCCCGGCCCAGCGGGCTGTAGGGCACGAAGCCGATGCCCAGTTCGCGCACCACGCCCAGAAGCTCGTCTTCCGGGTCGCGGCTCCACAGCGAATATTCGGTCTGAAGCGCCGTGATCGAATGCTCGGCATGGGCGCGGCGCAGGGTGGCGGGCGCCGCCTCGGACAGGCCGATGAAGCGCACCTTGCCCTCCTTCACCAGTTCGGCCATCGCCCCGACCGTCTCCTCGATCGGCGTATTGGGGTCGATGCGGTGCTGGTAATAGAGGTCGATGTGGTCGACGCCCAGACGGCTCAGGCTGCCCTCGACCGCGCGGCGCACGTTGGCGGGCGAGCCGTCGGTGACGGCCGAGCCGTCCGGCTGGCGATTGATGCCGAACTTGGTGGCGATGAAGGCCTCGTCGCGGCGCTCCTTCAGCGCCTTGCCGACCAGGACTTCATTAGTGTGGGGGCCGTACATCTCGGCCGTATCGAACAGGCTGACGCCCAGGTCGAGCGCGCGGTGGATCACCGCGATGGATTGGGCTTCGTCGGCGCTGCCGTAAAAGGCGCTCATGCCCATGCAGCCCAGACCGACGGACGAGACCTCAGGGCCGTTACGGCCCAGCTTGCGCATCTTCATCCGCGCATTCCTTCTGATGTGAGGGGGTCGGCGGCGCATCCGCCGACGCTCTTCAGATGGGCGCCGTATGGCCTTATTTCAAGGGGCTCGCCTTCACCCTTACCCGCTCATCCCGGCGGAGGCCGGGATCCAGTAAGAGCCCCGCGCTCCACAACCGACCGATGGACTTTAAGCCAAAGCACTGGATCCCGGCGTCCGCCGGGATGAGCGGATGGTTCAGAGCAAACTGGCCACGATGGACAGGATGGTCGCCGTCGCCACGGCGTTCAGCGCCATGCCCAGACTGGCGAAGGCGCCCGCCGTCTGATCCACTTGAAACGCCCGCGCGGCCCCGAAACCGTGCGCCGACACCCCGACCGCAAAGCCCCGCGCCCGATAATCCCTGATCTTCAGCAGGTTCAGCAGCGGCGTCGCCGTCATCGCTCCGAACACCCCCGACATCAGCACGATCACCGCCGCCAGCGCCGGTATGCCCCCCAACTGGGAGGCCACAGCCATCCCCACGGGCGTCGTCGTGGCGCGCGGCGCGATGGAGGCCATGATCTCAGCCGGCGCCCCGAACAGCCAGACAATGCCCACGGCGCTGACGATGGCCGTCGCGGCCCCCGCCAGCAGGGCGTAGGCCAGCGGCTTGGCCAGCCGCCGGATCGTCGCCCGCTGCGCCCAGATCGGCACGGCCAGCCCCACCACCGCCGGCCCCAGCAGGAAGCCCAGCACCTGCGTCGCCTCGGCGTAGGTCGCATAGGGCGTCCTGGTCGCCAGCAGCACCCCGATCAGCACCGGCGTCGCCAGCAGCACCGGATGGCACAGCGGATGGCGCCCGCTGCGCCGAGACAGCACGTCCGCCGATTCGAACACCACCAGCGTCACCGCCAGCCACAGCAGGGGCGTCGCGATCAGACCGCTCACGACGCGTCCTCGCTATCCGCCTCTGGCTCGCGCCCCGCAACGGCGCGGAACACCAGCGCCGTCACCGCCAGCGTCAGCAGGGTCGAGACCGCCACCGCCACGACGATGCCGAGGCCATGGCGCGACAGAATCGCCCCCTCCTCCATCAACCCGACGGCGGCGGGCACGAACATGATCGACAGATGCGCCGTCAGCCAGCCCGTCACCTGGGTCAGCGTCAGCCGCTCCCTCGGCACAAGGGCCAGCCAAGCCAGCAACAGCACCATGCCGATCACCGACCCCGGCAGGGGCAGGCCCGTCAGCCGGTGGATGATCTCGCCCGCCAACTGGCAGACGAGCAGCAGGGCGATGGCGCCGATCATCGGCCGGGCTTCTCCTTTAGAGCGGCGCCGTCTGGGCCTTCAGCCACGCTAGCGCCGCCTCGTCCTTCTGCACGCCGTCGGCCAGCAGAGGCCCGACCTTGGCCAAAACCTCGGCGTGATAGGCGTCCACGTAGGCCCGCTCGTCCGCCGTCAGCAGCGCGACGTCGATCAGACGACGATCCAGCGGCGCCAGCGTCAACTGCTCGAAGCCGTGCATCGGCCGCTCGCCGCCCGGAACCTGCGCCGGGGCCGTGACGACCTGCAGCGTCTCGATGCGGATGCCCCACTCGCCTTCGCGGTAATAGCCCGGTTCGTTCGACAGGATCATGCCGGTCAGCAGCGGCTGATCCGTGCCCCAGCCCGCGATGCGCTGCGGCCCCTCGTGGACGCCCAGATACGACCCGACGCCGTGGCCAGTGCCGTGGTCGAAGTCAAAGCCCGCGTTCCACAGCGGCTGGCGCGCAATGGCGTCCAGCTGGCGCCCGCTGGTCCCGGCGGGGAAGCGGATCACGGCCATGGCGATGTGGCCCTTCAGGACCAGGGTGAACATCCGGCGCTGATCGGCCGTGCCCTCGCCGATGGCCATGGTGCGGGTCACATCCGTGGTCCCGTCCAGATACTGACCGCCGCCGTCCACCAGCAGCAGCGAGCCCGCCTCCATCGGACGAATCTTGGCCCCGACCGGCTTGTAGTGCGGCAGGGCGCCGTTCGGCCCGACCCCGGCGATGGTGTCGAAGGACAGATCCTTCAGCATACCGGTCGCCTCGCGGAAACCTTCCAGCGCCTCGACCACTGCCCGCTCGTCCGGCAGCTCCTTCTGCGCGACCGTATCGACCCAGTGCAGGAAGCGCGTCAGCGCCGCGCCATCGTGGATGTGCGCCTGACGGCTGCCCACGATCTCGACGGCGTTCTTCTGAGCGCGCGGCAGGGCGCAGGGGTCCATGCCGCGCACGATGTCGGCGCCCGCCGCTTCCAGCCGGTCGAAATACCAGGCCGAGGACACGGCCGGGTCGATCATCACCTTGCGCCCCGACAGGGCGTCCAGCGCGCCGGGCAACGCTTCGGGCGCCTCCAGCGTCACGGCGTCGCCCAACCAGCCGGGCAGTTCGTTCGTCACCTTGGCCGGGTCGAGAAAGACGCGCGCCGTCCCGTCCGCCTTCACCACCGCTTGACCCAGCGGCAGAGGCGTGCGGATCACGTCGCCGCCGCGAATGTTGAACAGCCAGGCCAGCGAAGACGGCGCCGTCAGCACGGCGGCCTCGGCCCCGGCATCAAGGATGGCCTTGCCGATGCGGGCGCGTTTCGACGCGGCGCCCTCGCCGGAATAGCGGTCCTCATGCGGGACCACCGGCGCCTGCGGTTGGGCCGGGCGGGCGTCGCCCCAGGCCAGATCGATCGGATTGGCCTCGACCGCCTTCAGCGTCGCCCCGGCCTTCTCGACCGCGGCGCGCAGACTGGTCAGCGCATCGGGGCTGTGCAGACGCGGATCATAGCCGATCACCGAACCCGACGGCACGGCCGCCAGCCAATCGGCCAGCGCATTCAGCGGCTGGCGCTCGAACAGGGCCTCGTCCGTCTGGGCCTTGGCCTGCACCGTATAGCGACCGTCGACGAAGACCGCCGCCTTGTCCTTCAGCACCACGCCCGCCCCGGCCGAGCCGGTGAAGCCGCTGACCCAGGCCAGCCGCTCATTGGCGTCGGGCAGGTATTCGTTCTGATGCTCGTCCTCGTGCGGGACCAGCAGGCCGTCGAGGCCCTGCTTGGCCATCTCGGCGCGGAGCAAAGGCAGGTGCTTGGCCCCGAAGGACGGATCGGTGGTTTCGTTGAATGTCTGGCGCATGAGGGCTCTTATACCCTTCTCCCCTTGTGGGAGAAGGTGGCCCGGAGGGGCGGATGAGGGGTTTCTCAACGCAAAAGGGGTTGCCAGACTTCGATGTCCAGCAACCCCTCATCCGTCTCGCTTCGCGAGCCACCTTCTCCCACAAGGGGAGAAGGGAGTTTGCGCCCTACTTCTTGCGCAGTTGCAGCGCGCTCCACGCATCATGATGGATCGTCTGCTCCACCACGAAGCCCAGCGGCAGATAGGCCTCCAGCACCCGCTCCTCCTGCGTGCGCAGCAGACCCGACAGGATGGCGACCCCGCCCGTCTTCAGCGCCGCGCCGATCTCGGGCGCCAGATGCACTAGCGGCGCCGCCAGGATGTTGGCGAACACCAGATCATAGGGCGCGTGCTGGGCGATGCGCGCATCGCTCAGGCCGTCGGCGAAATAGAACTCGCATTTGGCGTCGTTGATCTGGGCGTTCTCATTGGCGATGCGGGCCGAGGGCTCGTCGATGTCGGTGCCGACGGCGATGGGCGAACCTGTCTTGGCCGCTGCAATGGCCAGCACGCCCGTGCCGCAGCCGACATCCAGCACCTTCTCAAAGGTCTCGGTCTTCAGCAGATTGTCGAACGCCTCCAGGCAGCCTACCGTCGTGCCGTGGTGGCCGGTGCCGAAGGCGGCGCCCGCATCGATCTTCAGATTGACCCGGCCCTCGGGCACCTTGCCCTGATCATGCGCGCCATAGACGAAGAAGCGGCCCGCCTCGACCGGCGGCAGGCCCGACAGGCTCATGGCCAGCCAGTCGGCGTCGGCCAGCTTCTCGACCACGACCTCCAGCCCCGGCGTGGCGCGCAGGATTTCGGCGATGCCCTCGGCCTCTTCCTCGGTCGTGGGGAAGGCGTCGATGCGCCAGATTTCCTTGTCCTCGTCCTCTTCAAGGATGGAATAGGTCGCATTCTCCAACAGGGGGTTGGCGTCGATGGCGGCGGCGGCGGCTTCGGCCGGGGCGCGATCGCCGCGCGCGATCACCTGAACTGCGGATTCGGACATTTCTCAAACACCGTTATAATGACGAATCGCCAGTGCGGGCTTGGTTCTTACGCCCGTGTCCAACGAGGGGTCGGGGAGTTTATGGCCAAAGCACCGTCTGAAACGAAACCTGCCGCGAAAGCGGCCTCCGCCGCTTCCAAGCCGAAACCGGCGGCAAAGTCGAGCGCGACAGCGACAAAAGCTGACGCCAAGCCCAAGGCCGTAAAGGCGCCCGCCGCGACAAAGGCCCCCGCCAAGGCGGCTGCGCCTAAGGCCGCGCCCAAGACGGCCAAGTCTGCTGCGGCCAAGACCGCCGCTGCGCCGAAGGCAGCCGCGCCAAAGACCGCCGCTAAGGCGCCGGCCGCCAAGAAGCCCGCAACGCCGAAGGCTCCGGCTGCAGCAAAGGCGACCACGGCCAAGGCCGCCGCGCCGAAGAAGGCTGCTGCGCCCAAGAAGCCCGCCGCGCCCAAGGCCGCCGCTCCGGCCCCGGTCGAGACGCCGGTCGCCGCCTCCCTCGCCCCCGCGCCCATCGCCGAGACCAAGCCCGCGCCGAAGCCTGAGCCGGTCGTCGCTGCGGCCCCCGCTCCGGTCGAGCCGCCCGTTCAGGCCACGGCGCCCAAGCCCGCCGCCGAGCCGATCAAGCCGGTCGAGACCCCCGCCCCGCAGAAGAAGGGCTTCTTCGCCCGTCTGTTCGGCTGGTGATCGGACGCTGATCCCAAATGCAGAGAAGGCCGGAGAGGGCGCCCTCTCCGGCCTTCTTCAATTCTCATGGCTGAGACGGCTTATTCCGGCAGGTCTTCCGCCAGGATGGCCATTTCGAACATGAAGGAGCCGGCTTCGTCCTCATCTTCGAACACCACGCCGATGAACTCGTCATCGACATAGACTTCGGCGGAATCGGCGACCTTGCGGGCCTTCACCTTGATGCCGCCGTGGTTGAAGGTGCGCTTCAGGTGCGTCTCGACGCGCTTCAGATCGTTCTCGGTCACGGGGTCAGCCTCGCTTTGGCGCCGGGAGGGGCGCATGTCGTTGGCTGCGGACCCTAGAGAAGCCTCCCCGGATTGGGAAGCCCGCGCGTCAGGCGTCCACAGGCGCGCCCGTCGTCAGACTGCGGGCGCGACGTCACTCCAGCAAGGCGCCAGCATTGGCGCGGCCTCAGACCACCATTGGGCAAAGGGAGTATTCACATTTCCCTGCATTTCAAATCTGACGGCTGCGTTGTTGTCGCCTGCGCGCGCACTGCTGTTCCAGAAGGTGTGCCACGTTCCATCAAAGACGATCCCCAAATTCGGAGCCTCAACGCCCAGGTCGATGGCGTCAGGCCGAACCGGGGGTATCTCTTCCATGGCCAGCAGCACCGTCTCTACTGCAGGACAAGTCCGTGAATCCGCCCAGCGCACGGCCTTTGCTCCGCTCCGATCGCCCATGACCCGACGCACAACCCAAAATGTTGTCTGTTTGGGATGCTCGCCCTGAAAGACGGCGTAGAAGGCGTTGACCGACCACTCCTGGGTCAAGGCGCCGATCTCGTTGAGACCTGCAAAAGGCCGTCTACGATCAAAATCGACTTCACGCGCTTGGGCCGCGACAGCTTCATAATCGTCCTGCGCCATGACCGGGCTCGCCGCCATCAACAGAGCCGCAGACAACAAGAGACGCATCTCAGATCACGAAGTCATAGACGATGTCGGACAGCGTATGGTCCATCGTCCGCGCAGGCGTGGCGTCCGTCGGGCAGTTGACCAGCCGCGCCGGCACCCCCGCCACGGTGCAGCCCGCCGGCACCGGCTTCAGCACCACCGAGCCCGACGCCACCTTGGCGTAGTCGCCGACCGTGATGTTGCCCAGCACCTTGGCCCCGGCGCCCAGCAGGACGCCGCGCCCGATCTTCGGGTGACGGTCGCCGCGCTCGGCCCCCGTGCCGCCCAGGGTCACGGCGTGCAGCATGGACACCTCGTCCCCGATCACCGCCGTCTCGCCGACGACGATGCCCGTGCCGTGGTCCAGAAAGACGCCCGAGCCGATCCGCGCCGCCGGGTGGATGTCCAGTTGGAACAGCTCCGAAATCCGGCTCTGGAAATGGAAGGCCAGGGTGTCGCGGTCCTGGGTCCACAGCCAGTGCGCCACGCGCCAGGCCTGCAGCGCCTGAAACCCCTTGAAGTACATGAAGGGCTGCAACAGCGACCGGATCGCCGGATCGCGCTCTTGCACTGCCTTCAGGTCCGCCTCGGCGGCGGCCACGATGCCCGGATCGGCGGCGAAGGCCGACAGGGCCACCTCGCGCACCGTCATGGCCCCCAGCTCCGCATCGCCCAGCTTGCGCGCGATCTGGAAGCTCAGCGCCCCGGCGAAATCCTCGTGCGCCAGGACGACGGCGTTCAGCTGCGACGCCAGGCGCGGCTCCTCGCGCGCAGCGTCTTCGGCGGCGGCGCGCAGTTGCGTCCACAGGTCCGGCTGCTTGGGCACGACTTCCAGCTTGGCCATCAGGCTTCCTTCGAATTCAGACGGCGATCCTACGCGCCCAGCATGGCGCGCGCCAGCGCAGCGGGCAGTTCGCCCTCCAGCGCCATATGGTAGGCGCGGTACGCCGTCGCCACCGTCAGCCCGTCGCGCACCGCCCCTCGCGCGATCTCGGCCATCAGATCGCGGAAGGGAACGCGCGCCGTCAGAAAGACCTCCGTCTCGTCCGGCGCCGTCTCGGTCTCGCTCAAACCCCAGGCCACCCAGGCCATCGCCCGCTCGTCGGTGATGGAGTTGGACAGGTCCAGGTCGAGCGCCGGGCGCCAGTGCGTCGCCGTCAGCCCCGCCTCCTCGGCCAGTTCGCGCTTCACGGCCTCGAACGGGTCTTCGCCCTGCGGCGCCCCGCCCTCGGGCATCTCCCACGAATAGCGCATCAGGGCGAAGCGGTGCTGCCCGACCAGACTGACCGTCCCGTCGTCATGCAGCGGCAGCACGCCCGTCCCCACATTCTTCGGCCGCACGACCACATAGTCGGCGTCAGCCCCCGTCGGCGCGATCGCCGGGTGGCGCGTCACCCTCATCCACGGCGTGTCGACCAGGACGCTGTCGCCCAGGCTGCGCCACGGCGGCGTATCGGGCAGGTTCTCGGCCCAGCGAGGCTTGATGTCGCGGATCTTGCTCATGCCCCTGCTATGGCGCAGCGCGTCCCGAAAGCCTAGCTATCGGCCATGAGCCAGTCAGACCTCGCTTCCGCCCTGCCCCTGCCCGTCCGTTCGGACGAGTTGCTGTCGCGCCTGGCCGTGCGCCGCTCGGCCCCGGCCCAGTCGCTGGCCTTGCCCGGCCCCTCGGACGCCGAGATCGAGCAGATGCTGCTGCTGGGCGCCCGCACGCCCGACCACGGCAAGCTGTTTCCCTGGCGCTTCGTCATCCTGGGTCCGCGCAGCCGCGCCGAACTGTCCGAGGCCCTGGCCGTCCTGGGCGAGGCGCAGGCCCGCACCGGCAAGGAGATCGCCGCCCTGGCCAAGCTGGCCAACCCGCCGCTGACCATCATGGTCGTCTCGACCCCGATCCAGGGCCACAAGGTTCCGGTCTGGGAGCAGCAGCTGTCCGCCGGCGCCGTCTGCATGAACCTCGAACACGCGGCCAACGCCCTGGGCTATTCGGCCAGCTGGATCACCGACTGGTATTCCTACGACCCCGCCGCCGTCGCCCTGTTCGGCGTCGAGGACGGCGAGAGCATCGCCGGCTTCATCCACGTCGGCTCCCTGTCCGAGCCCCCGCTGGAACGCCCTCGCCCGAACCTGGATCACAAGGTGACGACCCGGCCCTGACACCCTTCTCCCCCTGTGGGAGAAGGTGGCTCGCGCAGCGAGACGGATGAGGGGTGTCAGCGCCCCGGCATCTGATTACGGCATCCGATTACGGCCGATTACATCATCTGGTGAGCACAGGCGGCAAACGCCCCGCCGCCACCCCTCATCCGAGCGCTTCCGGCGCCCACCTTCTCCCACAAGGGGAGAAGGCCTTCCTACCTCGGCTCCTCCTCCGGCCGGTGCACGATCGACACCAGCACCACCGAGATGATCATCAGCAAGAACCACGCCCCCAGCTTGTTCAGGCTGACCATCTCCCATCCGCCCTCCTGCCCCGGATAGACCCAGGCCCGCGCGAACGTCCCCAGGTTCTCCGCGAACCAGATGAACAGCGCCACCAGCCCATAGCCCAGCAGCAGCGGCATCGACCGCCGCGTCCGGTCGGCGGTGAAGTAGAACCAGCCCCGCATAAACAGCAGCCCCGTCGCCGCGAACAGCGCCAGCCGAATGTCCGGCAGCCAGTGATGCGCAAAGAAGTTGACGTAGATCGCCGCCGCCAGCACCCACGTCGTCCACAGCGGCGGATAGTGCCTCACCCGGATATGGAAGATGCGCTGCACCCGCGCGATATAGCTGCCCACCGCCGCATACATGAAGCCCGAGAACAGCGGCACGGCGCCGATCCTCAGCACCGACTCTTCCGGATAGATCCACGACCCGTGATAGGTCTTGAACAGCTCCATGATCGTCCCGGCGACATGGAACAGGAAGATGACCCGCGCCTCCTCCCAGCTCTCCAGCCGGAAGGCCAGCATCGCCGCCTGTATCCCCAGCGCCCCCAGCACCAGAAAGTCATAACGCGCCAGCGGCGCTTCCTCAGGCCAGAACAGAAACGTCCCCAGAATCAGCGCCAGCATCGCCCCGCCGAACAGACACGCCCACCCCTGCTTCAGCCCGAACCACAGGAACTCATAGGCGTAACGGCGAAGACGCGAGCGGTCGGCCCACGCCTCGGCGCGCGTCATCAGGCGACGGCCCCAGGATTCGAGCGGGAGGCGGGAAGAAGACACGCTGGACAAACTAACGATGCAAATCGACGTTAGGCAGCTCGGCTGGTTTGCGCAGCAATGAGCATTTCTTCCGTTGTGCGCACAGCAAAGTACGCCGCCTCAGTGGTGTGTTTGTGCGTGCGGTTAAAGCACTTGCCGCTTACGGTATCGATCAGCGCGAAGCGCCACGCTGCGTATTCCTCCTTTTGAAGCCCGAGCTCCAAAAGGTGGACTCCGATTCCAGCGACTTGGGCCGTAAGTCGAACATCTTTAAACATCCACGGCACATAGGCGGTAGTTATGCCCTTTCGCTCCAAGGCAAACACTGGCTTTAGGGTGATCGTGAGTTCCCCACAGGGGCCGGTAAGCTCTCCCGCAGGCGGCTGCTTAGACAAACCTGGATGGGCAATTTTCCAATCATAGAGCGTTTTCAACGCGTCTTGATTGTCTCGTCTTTGATGGTCGCGCTTGATAGACGCCATCACCTCGGACACGGCTTGGTCGAAGGATAAATCCTCACCGAACATCCTCGCGGCAGCGAGCTTGGCGGCCCAATGATAGTCTTGGCCGCCAGGATCGGTGGCATATTTAGCAAGCCGCATTGTTCTCGAGACGGAATCAATGCAATCACCCAATAAGAAAGCTACCAGACCCATGCGTGTCATTTGTCGCTCCTGAAACGGCAACTGCTGATCAAGCACCGATTCGAAAAGCTTAACAAGAGCTAAACGCGCGCAGCAATTTTGGGTCGCTCCGTTCTCTCCCCTTGCGAGTTCCGACGCTTAGCGGCAGCAGCTCGATGCCGCATTGAGATCGGCACTGTCCGATCCCGGATGAGCCTATAAGTCACGCCCGACTATGAGACTGTTATGACGGATCATTCGACTACGGCCAATTACGCAAACCGCGACGAGGCTATTGCAGATGACGTTCGCCAAAAATGGATCTCTACTCTGGCCGTTGGAAATGGAGCCGCGCTCTTCCTGCTCTTCACAGAGACCATAAAGGATGGAGCCTTGCTCGCACCTCCCGTGTCTTTGAGCGCAGGCTGGCTCTTTTTCGTAGGCCTCATCGCCTCATCATTCGCTTTCCTATGTTTAAGCGCTTCGCATAGGCAATCCGAAATTTATTGGCGCTTGTCCCATGCGAAATCTCAATGGGACGACCTCAAAGAGGTTGAGAAAGCCAAAGCGCTTGAGCCTGACATTAGCAATTCTGACAAACTAGGAAACAAGATGGACAATATCGCCACTTGGTCAGCCATTGCAGCATCGGTCATGTTCATCTGCGGGGTTGGAACGCCACTCTCCTACCTCACCTTCCTCACTCTGACCGCTTGATAGCTTGAAGCCTACTTAGCAACTACGCCCGCCTACGATAGTCCATAGGCGAGCCAGATGCCCCCTCACCCCCGACCACGATAGGTCGCCACGCCCTGATCCGGCAGCCACACGCCCTCCAGCGGCGCGCCCGTCTGCCAGAAGACGTCGATGGGGATGCCGCCGCGCGGATACCAATAGCCGCCGATGCGCAGCCATTTCGGTTGCAGCAGGTCGGCCAGGCGCTTGCCGATGGCGACGGTGCAGTCCTCGTGGAAGGCGCCGTGGTTGCGGAAGCTGGTCAGGTACAGCTTCAGGCTCTTGCTCTCGACCAGCCAGTCGCCCGGCACATAGTCGATGACGATGTGGGCGAAGTCGGGCTGGCCCGTCACCGGGCACAGGCTGGTGAACTCCGGCGCGGTGAAGCGCGCCACATAGAGGGTGTCGGCGTGCGGATTGGGCACGCGCTCCAGCACCGCCTCTTCCGGGTTGGTCGGGGCGGCGGTCTGGACGCCGAGCTGGCTGAGGCTGTCGGTATAGTGGGTCATGCCCGCCATTTAGGCGTTCGCCCCGCCAAAGAAAACGCCGCTCCCTCCGCAATCGGCCATCCCCCTGTCGCAGCTGTGCTAGACTGCCCTGCGGCCGAGGGGAGAGCGGCCGTCCGGCGCCGGGGGATTTCAGACGATTCAGACGAATTGGACTCTGTTTTTCTGGGCGGCGCCCACCCCACGCCTGCCCGCCGCCTTTTTTTCAGGAGCATCCGTGATCTTTTCCGCCCGACCTGGCCCCGCCCTGCTCGTCCTCCTGATCGCTTCAGGCATCACCGCCCTGCCGTCTGCGGCCTCGGCTCAGGATGCCGACGACGCCTTGCCGCCGCCGCGTTGGAGCGCCCCGCCGCAACCTCATGCCGATGACTTCCCTGAAGCGGCGCTGCAGGCGGGGGCCAGCGGAGCCGCCGTCATCGCCTGCGACGCCGCGTCGGACGGGGCGCCTGTCGACTGCGAAGTCCTGTCCGAAGACCCTCAGGGCATGGGTTTTGGTCAGGCGGCCCTCGGCATCGTGCAACGCGGACGCGTCGCCTCCGTAGCCGGTGTTGACGGCGCTGCTGCTGCGTCTCGCCGTTTCGCCGTTCGGGTGCCGTTCAATCTTGACGCCGAGCCGACGCAGGCATCGGCTCAAGCGCCGATCAACGTTGAGGCGCGATGGCTGACGCCGCCCCGTCCGACAGCATCGGACTATCCGCAACGGGCGGTCGATCGCGGCCTTTCGGGCGGCGCCGCCGTTCGTTGTGAAGTGGCGCTGTCAGGCAAGCCGACCAACTGCGCCGTTGTCGCCGAAGTTCCTCCCGGCAGCGGATTCGGAGAAGCGGCCGTCAAAATCGTCCGTCGGGGACGGTTGAACCCCGCGACGATCCGGCCGGAAGAAGTCGGGTCCGCCTTCGTCGTCACCGTGCCTTTCAGCATCCACTGACCAAGCCGCTCCGCTCGACAAAGAGGAGTGAATACGCCGGAGCGATTTCAGACGATTCAGACGAATTGGACTCTGTTTTTTCCTTCTCCCCACAAAGGATGAAGGGCGCTGGAGCGCATTGCCTTCCCCGACGACACCCGGTTAGCGTGGCTTAAAACAACGCGTTCCTTCAGGAGAGACGACCCGTGGCCATTCCCGCTTCCCTGCAGTCCGGCCTGAAGCTGCCGGTGATCGCCTCGCCCATGTTCCTGGTGTCCGGGCCGGACCTGGTGGTCGAGGCCTGCAATGCGGGCGTGATCGGCACCTTTCCCTCGCTGAACCAGCGCACGACCGAGGGCTATCGGGAGTGGCTGCACGAGATCAAGTCGCGGCTGAAGCCCGACGCCGCCCCCTTCGGCGTCAACCACATCATCCACCCGACCAACTCGCGCCTGATGGCCGACATGATGGTCTCGGTCGAGGAGAAGGTGCCGCTGATCATCACCTCGCTCGGCGCCGTGCGCGACGTGGTGGATGCGGTGCACGGCTATGGCGGCGTGGTCTTCCACGACATCGCCAATGTGCGTCATGCGCGGAAGGCGGCCGAGGCGGGCGTCGACGGCCTGATCCTGGTCGCCAACGGCGCGGGCGGGCACGCCGGCGTCGTGAACCCCTTCGCCCTGATCAACGAAGTGCGCGGCTTCTATGACGGGACCATCATCCTGGCGGGCGCCCTGTCGACCGGTCAGGACGTGGCGGCGGCGCTGATGATGGGGGCCGACTTCGCCTATATGGGCACCCGCTTCATCGCCACGACCGAGAGCGCGGCCCAGCCCCACTACAAGGATCTGATCGTCCAGTCGGGCTCGGCGGACATCACCTATACGCCCGCCGTCTCCGGCATTCCGGCCAATTTCCTGACCCCCTCCCTGGTCGAGAACAAGATCGACCCGAAGTCCCTGCCCGAGCACAAGCTGGACATGGGCGAGGAGGCCAAGGCCTGGAAGACCATCTGGTCGGCGGGCCAGGGTTCGGGCGCCATCCACGACGTGCCGACCACGGCTCAGCTTGTCGCTCGGCTGACGGACGAGTTTTCGCAAGCCTGTGATAAATTCGACAAGAAGCGCCTCTAGGAAGCGCCCTCGACATTCCCCTATCGAGGCCGATTCATGCGCATCCTGACGACCGCCCTGAAGACGACCGTCTTGGCGACCGCCCCGCTCCTGATCCTGGCCTCGACGGCCGCACAGGCGCAGGACATGCCCGGCCGCTGGAGCTTCAGCGCCGGCGCCGCCAGCGACAACCGCTCCAAGGACGCCTCCAAGTCGGACGGCGACGCCTTCGTCTGGGGCGCGGCGGAATGGGAAAGCGAAAGCGGCCTCTTCTACGTCAGCCCCGCCGCCGAAACGATCAAGAGCGGCGGCTCGGAGCTGGAGCTGGAGCTGACCGGCGGCGTGCGCCCGCAGTGGGCCGGCTTCGATTTCGACCTGAACGTCGCGCACAAGTGGCGGGTGGACGCTGACCCCGGCTATGACGCCAACGCCTGGGAGTTCACGGCCGACATGAAGCGGTCAATCGGTCCGGCCAGCGCGCGCCTGCGGCTGCAACACTCGCCCGACGGCGCCGGATCGGTCGAGGCCTGGACCTGGGTCGCCCTGCGCGGCGGCTGGGACTTCACCGACAAACTGAACGTCTCGGCCGAGGTCGGCCGCCGCGAGCAGGACAACAGCGTCGACTACACCGGCTACAACATCGGCGCGACCTACGCCCTGACGCCCAAGCTGGAGGCCGAACTGCGCTGGCACGGCACCAACGCCAAGGTTCCGGGCGAGCAGTACGCCGACGCCCTGGTCGCCGGGATCAGCGTCTACTTCTGACCGACGCGCCGCCGTTTCAGGCGCACGGTTTCATCTTTCGCCCGAAAGGGCCTAGGTTGCGGTCATGACTTTTCGACCGACGACTTTGGAACGTGCGTACCAACTGGCCGAAAGCGGATCCTGCCGGACGGTGGGCGATGTCAAACAGGCCCTGAAGCTGGAGGGCTATGAGCGGATCCAGGATGCGCTCTACGGCTCGACCATCACCTCGGCCCTGCGTAAGCTGTGTCAGGAGCACTGGGTGTCGCCGCCGGAAACGGCCGAGCCCTGACGCACCGGCTCTTGCATTAGGGCACCGGAGGGTCCACCCTAAAGGGGTCGATCTCTCTGCGTAACGCTCTGCCTTCTGCCCCGCGCACCGAGGTCTAAGCCGATCCATACAGACCCGACAGGTCTTCAGGGACGTTCTCTGAGGCCAACTTCTAGCGGAGGTCCTGAAAATGGCTACCGGCACTGTTAAATGGTTCAACTCCACCAAGGGCTACGGCTTCATCCAGCCGGACGACGGCGGCAAGGACGTCTTCGTCCACATCTCGGCTGTTGAGCAAGCCGGCCTGCGCGGCCTGGACGAAAACCAAAAGGTTTCCTACGAAATCGAGCGCGACCGTCGCTCGGGCAAGGAATCGGCTGGTCAACTGAAGACCGAAGGCTGATCCGGCTCCATCGCCAGCCGCGTCAGCAATGACGGGCCGACGATGACAGGATTTAAAGCGCGCAGGGGTTGCCCTCTGCGCGCTTTTCTTTTGCCCCTAGGCCGCCAGTGAGGGCCGCCGCAGCTGAACGAAGTCCGCCCCGCTGGGCGACTGGAACAGGCGCAGATCGAACTCAGGCAGGATCGCCAGCAGGTGATCGAAGATGTCCGCCTGGATCGCCTCATACTCGGCCCAGGCCACGGTGGCGGTGAAGGCGTAGATCTCCAGCGGCAGCCCTGTCTCCGTCGGCTGCATCTGGCGCACCAGCAGCGTCATGTCCTGACGGATGCGCGGATGGTTCTCCAGATAGTTCTGAACATAGGCGCGGAAGGCGCCGATGTTGGTCGAGCGCCGCATATTGACCGGATCGCGTCCGGCCTCGACCAGCTTGGCGTTCCAGTCCGCCATTTCGGCGCTCTTGTCGGCCAGGTAGTCGTCGATCAGCAGGAAGCGCCGCATCCTTTCGCGCTCGGCCTCGGTCAGGAAACGCGCGCTGGTCTGGTCGATCAGCAGGGACCGTTTGATGCGGCGCCCGCCGCTGTCCTGCATGCCGCGCCAGTTGCGGTAGGACTCGCTGATCAGCCGCCAGGTCGGGATGGTGGTGATGGTCTTGTCCCAGTTCTGGACCTTCACCGTGTGCAGCGCGATGTCGATGACGTCGCCGTCGGCGTTGACCTGGGGCATCTCGATCCAGTCGCCGACGCGCAGCATGTCGTTGGAGTTCAGCTGAACCGACGCCACCAGCGACAGGATGGTGTCCTTGAACACCAGCATCAGCACCGCCGCCAGCGCGCCGAGACCCGATAGCAACAGCAGCGGCGACCGGTCGATCAGGGCCGCGATCACCAGGATGGTGGCGATGGCGTAGATGACGATCTTCAGAACTTGCAGATAGCCCTTGATGCTGCGGCGATGGGCGCGCGGCGAGCGGGCGTAGAGGGCGTTGGCCATATCCAGCCCAGCCCCGATGCCGATGGCCACGGCCACGATCATGAAGGCCCCGGCCACGTTCTGGACCAGGGTGACGAAGCCGGGCGCCAGATGCGGCACGCCGCCTATGCCCTGATGGATGATGACGGCCGGAACGACGCGGGTGAAGCTGCGCACCACGGGCTGCAACAGGGTATCGAGATCATGCACCGCCCGACCGACGATCCGCAGTATCAACCGGGTCAGAATGCGGCGGACCACAAAGTCCGCGATAAAGGCGACTAGGACGAGAAGACAGAGCCCGATCAGCATCTCCGCGATCGGGAACTCCGCCAGGCGATCACGCATGGCGATAAAATCAAACATGAAGCCAGCCTAGGCAGGCCTGCCGGGGATTTGAACCCCGGCGCCTCGATCAGTCTCAGCCGATGGCCTGATCCAGATCGGCGATCAGGTCGTCGATGTCTTCGACCCCGACCGACAGGCGGATCAGGTTGTCGGTGACGCCCCCCGCCTCGCGCACATCTTTAGGCACGGATGCGTGGGTCATGATGGCCGGATGGTTCACCAGACTTTCGACGCCGCCCAGCGATTCCGCTAGGGTGAAGACCTGCACCCGCTCGAGCACCCGCTTGGTGCGCTCCAGGTCGCCGTCGATCAGCACCGTGACCATGCCGCCGAAGCGGCCGTTCATCTGGCGCGCCGCCAGCTCGTGCTGCGGGTGGCTGATAAGGCCCGGATAGATGACCTTGGCCACGCCAGCTCGGTCTTCCAGCCAGCGCGCGACGGCCAGGGCGTTCTCATTATGCGCCTTCATGCGCAGGCCCAGCGTCTTCAGCCCCCGGTTGGCCAGGAAGGCGTCGAACGGCCCCATGACGCCGCCGATCGAGTTCTGCAGGAACTTCAGCTGGGCCGCCATCTCGGCGTCCTTGGCCACCAGAACCCCGCCGACGATGTCGGAGTGTCCGTTCAGATATTTGGTCGCCGAGTGCATGACCACGTCGGCGCCCAAGGCCAGCGGCTGCTGGCTCCACGGCGTGGCGAAGGTGTTGTCCACCACCAGGATCAGCTTGTGCGCCTTGGCGATCTTCGACAGGGCCTCGATGTCGGCCAGCTTCATCAGCGGATTGGTCGGCGTCTCGACCCACAGCATCCGCGTCTTGTCGGTGATCGCCGCCTCGACCGACGCCAGGTCGGTCAGGTCGATATAGCTGAAGTTCAGCCCCATCGAGCGACGGCGCACCCGCTCAAACAGCCGCCACGAGCCGCCGTACAGGTCGTCGCCGGTGATGATGTGCGACCCGGCGTCCAGCAGCTCCAGCGCCGTCGAAGTCGCCGCCATGCCCGAGCCGAAGCCGAAGGCCTGAACCCCGCCCTCCAGATCGGCGATGCAGGCCTCGAACGCCTCGCGCGTCGGGTTCTTGCCGCGCGCGTATTCATAGCCCTTGTTCACGCCGGGGCTTTCCTGGGCGTAGGTCGAGGTGGCGTAGATCGGCGTCATCACCGCGCCCGTCGTCGGGTCCGGCTGCTGGCCCGCATGGATGGCGCGGGTCGAAAAGCCCTGGCGGTTCTTCAGTTCAGACATAGGCTTACCGGTTCAGGCTGAGGTGGTTGATCAGGTCGGTGCGGGTGATCAGGCCGACGAAGGTCTCGCCGTCCAGCACGATGGCGACGCGGTCGCGGTCGAAGACCGGGATCAGGGCGTCCAGCGACTCCGTCACCTGAAGCGTGTCCAGATCGCGAGTCATGGCCGAGGCGACCGGCTTGGCGAAGCGCTCCTGACGGGTGATCTCGTCGGTGTTCATGATGTGGACGATGTCGCTTTCATCCAGAATGCCGACCAGACGGCCGTCCTGAATGACCGGCAGTTGCGACAGGCCGTCGCCGCGCATCCGCTTGAACGCCGTGTCCAGGGTGTCTTTCGGCCCGATCACCACCACGTCGCCGGCGGCGTATTTGCGATTGATCAGGTCCGACAGGTCGCCGTGCAGTTCACGCTCGGCCAGACCCTGATCGGCCAGCCAGGCGTCGTTATAGACCTTGGACAGATACTTGGCGCCGGTGTCGCAGACGAAGGTCACGACCCGCTTCGGCTCCGTCTGCTCACGGCACCAGCGCAGGGCCGTGGCGATCAGGGTGCCGGACGACGACCCTGCCAGAATGCCTTCCTTCAGCAGCAGTTCGCGCACCGTGGCTATCGCCTCGGCGTCGGGGATGGAATAGGCCACGTCGATCAGGTCTGCATCGGCCGTGTCGGGCATGAAGTTCTGGCCGATGCCTTCGACCGTATAGCTGCCGTCAGGTCCAGCCACGCCCTCATTGATCAGGCCCGCCAGCGCCGAGCCGACCGGGTCGGCCAGGATGATCTTGGCGTTCGAACCCCGCGATTTGAAATACTGGGCGTTGCCCGTGATCGTCCCGCCCGAGCCGATGCCGGCGACGAAGGCGTCGATGTCGCCGTCCATCTGCTCGAAGATCTCCGGGCCGGTCGTCTTGAAGTGGGCCTCGGAGTTGGCGTCGTTGGCGAACTGGTTGACGAAATAGCCGCCCGGAATCTGCTGGGCCAGACGCTCGGCCATGTCGGTGTAGTATTCCGGGTGGCCGTGCGGCACGTCCGAGCGGGTCAGGCGCACGTCGGCGCCCATGGCGCGCAGGTGCTGGATCTTCTCCTTCGACATCTTGTCGGGGATGACCAGCAGGACGTTGTAGCCCTTCTGCTTGCCGACCAGGGTCAGGGCCAGGCCCGTATTGCCCGCCGTGGCCTCAACGATGGTGCCGCCGGGTTTCAGCCAGCCGGCCTTCTCCGCCGCCTCGATCATCGACAGGGCGATACGATCCTTGATGGAGCCGCCGGGGTTCTGGCTCTCCAGCTTCAGGAATAGACGGCAGGGGCCGGTGTCGATCCGCGTCACCTCGACCATCGGCGTCTTGCCGATCAGGTCCAGCAACGACCCCACGGGGCGGGACAGGACGGGGTTGTCGGTCATCGACATGAAAGCAGGCTCCGTTGCACGGGTTTCAGGGGGAAGCTGGGCGTCGCGACCCTCGCGGTCAACTCATGCAAGTTTTCACCTTTTCGCCGCGAAGCGCGTTAGAAAGGGCGCAATGGTCAAGACACCGAAACGCCCCGTCGCGGGCCTGCCCGACAAAGAATCCCTCATCGCCTTCCTGCGCGAGGCCGGAGAAGCCGAAAAGGCCGACATCGCGCGCGCCTTCGGCTTGAAGGGCGCCGAACGCCGCGCCTTGCGCGACATGCTGAAGGAACTGGAGGCCGAGGGCCGCCTGGGCAAACGCGGCCGCAAGGGCTTTTCCGAAGCCGGCGCCCTGCCCCCCGTCGGGGTGGTCGATGTCGTAGATCGCGACGCCGACGGCGAGCTGTATGTCGAATTGGTCAGGAGCAGCGAGGACGCGCCGCGCGCCGTCCTGATGCCCGACCGCGAAGGGCGCGGCCCGGCGCCCGGCATGGGCGACCGCCTGCTGGTCAAGTTCAGCCGGGGCGTCGAAGGCTGGGAGGCGCGTCTGGTCAAGCGGCTGGACGCCGGAACCAACCGCGTGCTGGGCGTCATCCGCAAGTCAGCGCGCGAGACGCGGGTCGAGCCGGTCGATAAACGCTCCAAGGACGTGCTGCTGGTGCCCGCCGCCCAGGCGACGGACCTGCGCGACGGCGATCTTGTGCTGGCCGCCGTCGAGAAGGGCGAGCATCGCTACGGCCCCAAGCGCGGCAAAATCCTGGAGAACATCGGGCGTGAAGACGACCCGCGCGCCGCCTCCATCATCGCCATCCACGCCCACGGGGTGCCGACCGGCTTCTCCGAGGCTGTGGAGCGCGAGGCCGAGGATCAGGCCGTCCCGACGCTGAAGGGGCGCGAAGACCTGCGCCACGTCCCCTTCATCACCATCGACCCGGCCGACGCGCGCGACCATGACGACGCCGTCTATGCCGAGCGCGACGAAGACCCGGCCAATGCAGGCGGCTGGATCGTCTGGGTCGCCATCGCCGACGTCGCCGCCTATGTGCGCCCCAATACGGCGCTGGACCGCGAGGCGCGGGCCAAGGGCAACTCGACCTACTTCCCCGACCGGGTCGAGCCCATGTTGCCCGAAGTCCTGTCCAACGGCCTGTGCAGCCTGAAGCAGGGCGAGAACCGCGCCTGCATGGCCGTGCGCATGGTCTTCGACAAGGACGGCAGGAAGACCGGGCACAAGTTCACGCGCGGCCTGATGCGTTCGCACGCCAAGCTGTCCTACGAACAGGCGCAGTCCGCCATCGACGGCCTGCTGGACGACGCCACCGGGCCGATCATGGAGGCCATCCTCTATCCGCTGTGGAACGCCTATCGCACCATGCTGAAGGGCCGCGAGCGCCGCAGCCCCCTGGCCATCGAAAGCCCCGAGCGCCGCATCATCATGTCGCCCGACGGCGGCATCGCCGGCATCGAGCCGCGCAAGTCGCTCGAGGCTCACCGCCTGATCGAAGAGATGATGATCCAGGCCAACGTCTGCGCCGCCGAGACGCTGGAGAAGACGCACACGCCGCTGATCTATCGCGTCCACGACACGCCCAGCCAGGAGAAGATCTTCAACCTGGCCGACTTCCTGCACACCATCGGCAAGCCCTGGAACAAGGGCGAGACGCCGAACACCAAACGCTTCAACAAACTGCTGGAAGAGACCCGCGACACCCCGCACGCCGAGGTGGTCAATGAGGTCGTCCTGCGCACCCAGATGCAGGCCTTCTACAGTCCGGAAAACGTCGGCCACTTCGGTCTGCGCCTGGACCGCTACGCCCACTTCACCTCGCCGATCCGGCGCTATTCCGACCTGATCGTCCATCGCGGGCTGATCCGGGGGCTGAAGCTGGGATCGGACGGCCTGACCGACCGCGAGATCGCCGAACTGGGCGGCATCGCCGATCATGTCACCGAGACCGAGCGCCGCTCCATGGCCGCCGAGCGCGACGCGATGGATCGCTACATCGCCGCCTTCCTGGAAGAACACGTCGGCGCGACCTTCACCGGCCGCATCACCGGCGTGACCCGCTTCGGCCTGTTTATCCGGCTGGACGAGACGGGCGCCGACGGCCTGGTCCCCGTCTCGACGCTGGGCGACGAATACTTCACCCACGACGACCGCGCCCACGCCCTGGTGGGGGAGCGCACCGGCAAGCGGTTCCCGCTGGGCCGCCGCGTCGAGGTGCGGCTGATGGAGGCCACGCCCGTCACCGGCGGTCTGGTGCTGGAAATGCTGTCCGAGCCGGACCCGCGCGATCCCAACGCCCCGGCCCCGCGCTATGGGATGCGCGGACGCGGTGGAGACGGCCCGCCCAAGCGCGGTAAAGGCCGCCCTGGCGGCCCCAAGCCCCGCAACGGAAGCAAGCCCTCCGGCGGCCTGAAAGGCGTCAGAAAGGGCAAGCGGCGGTGAACCCCCTCCCCTTCGACGCAGCCCAAGACCTGACCGACGCGCCGCGTGTCGGCGGCGCTCAACGCCCCAAGGACGCGGCGACCCTGATCCTGACCCGCGACGCCAAGCGCCCCGAGGTGCTGATGGGCCGCCGGGCGCCGGGTCATGTCTTCATGGCGTCGAAGTGGGTGTTTCCGGGCGGCCGCATCGAACGGGCGGATTTCAACGCCGCCGACGACGGCGCCCTGTCGCATGACGCCGCGCGACGATTGCAGGCGGAAATGCCCGCCCGCCGCGCCCGCGCCCTGGCCCTGGCCGCCGTGCGTGAGACCTTTGAGGAAACCGGCCTGATCCTGGGCCGCGCCGCGCCGGCCGCCTCGGTCGCCGGACCGTGGCGAGAGTATCGTCAGGCGGGCGCCCTGCCCGACCTGTCGGTCCTGTCCTATGTGGCGCGCGCCATCACCCCGCCGGGCCGCACGCGCCGCTTCGACGCCCGCTTCTTCATGGCCCCGGTCGAGGCCCTGCGCGATCCCGACCAGATCGAAGGCTCAGGCGAACTGGACGAGATCGCCTGGATTCCGCTGGACGAGGCGCGAAGCCTGGACCTGCCCGCCATCACCCGCTTCGTGCTGGGCGAGGTCGCCGAGCGGCTGGAGACGCCGCAGCGCCCCCTGCCCTTCGTGCACATGGTGCGCGGCCGCCACGTCATCGACCATCAGGACTGACGCAGCGGCCTCGCGTCTTATTCGGCGACCGGTTCGGTCAGGTCGAAATCAACCTGGAAATGGCGGTTCGGCCGACGCAGTTCATAGGTAAACGTCTTGCCGGGATGGACCTCCATCGCCCAGACGTTGGTCGTCGAGACCGAGGCGTCCTGGGCGTTGAACAGGTCGATGGATTCCTGATCCACCGGGAATTCCTGACGCTCGGCCGTGCCTTCGTTCTTCGTATCGCCGCCGTACCAGTGCAGCGGATCGGTCTTGCCGTCCGGCTGGCGGTGATCGTGTTTCAGGCGCAGGCCCGATTCGGTGCGGGTCACGACCCAGGTGCGCGAGCGGTCTTCGCCGACCCAGAAGGGAATGCGAATCTCATCCTTCGAGCAGTCGCGCACATGCATCAGCAGGCGTTTGCCGACGAAGTCCGAGTCGGCGGCCTCGTTCGTGACGACCTTGCCCTCAAAGCGCTGGCCGCAAAGGGCGGTCAGATTGGCGAAGAAGGCGTCCTGGGCCGTGGCCGGAGCCGCATCGGCCGTTGCGGCGGGCGTCGCAGGCTCGGACGAGCAGGCGGACAGGGTCAATCCAACCGCAATGGCGGCGACGGACAGGGCGCGGGCAGGCTTGAAGTAAGGCGTTTTCATGTCGAAACACTAGCGCTTCTGCGACGCCGCTCAACGCGACATCGAAACCGTTGACTTTGAGCCCGTCCTGAGTATGTTCCGCGCCTCTCGTTTCATGCGGCTTTCGCCGTCGCAAAGGTACTTCCGATGGCCAAACCGGCTTCCATCAAGATCCGCCTGAACTCCACCGCCGACACCGGCTTCTTCTACGTCACCAAGAAGAACGCCCGTACGATGACCGAGAAAATGGTCGTCAAGAAGTACGACCCGGTCGTCCGCAAGCACGTCGAGTTCAAGGAAGGCAAGATCAAGTAAGGGCCAACGCGCCCCGGGCCTCTCGGTCCGCTTGATTGCTGGAAATGAAAAACGCCCGGTCCGCCGACCGGGCGTTTTTCTTCGTTTCAAACGACGTCTGCAACCGTTCAGGCCGCGCGCGCGACGACGCGGTTGCGCCCTTGGGCCTTGGCCTCATAGACGCCCTCGTCCGCGCGTTTGAGCAAGGCTTCCGGCGTGTCGTAGACGCCCACTGTAGCGGCCACGCCAACCGAGACAGTAACGCCTAGAAGATCGCCGCCGGCAATCCGGAACGGCGCAGCGCCCACGTCACGGCGAATACGCTCCGCAATGCGATGAGCGTCTTCCAGAGTGGTTCCAGGCATGACGACCACGAATTCCTCGCCGCCGAACCGGCAAGGCAGATCGACAGCGCGCACATTTGTCGCCAGCCGGACCGAGAACTCGCGCAGAACCTCGTCTCCGACATCATGGCCGAAGGTGTCGTTCACCGCCTTGAAGTGATCGATGTCCAGCACCAGCACGGCCACAGGATCGCCGCCCCGCGTGGCGCGCGCCACCAGAGCCTGAATCTGACTGTTCATATAGCGACGATTATGCAGACCCGTCAGCGGGTCGGTAATCGCCATCTCCAGATTATAGTCCAGCTTTTCACGCAGGAAATCGCCGTAGCGTTTGCGCTTCACCTGGGTGCGGACCCTCGCGGACATCTCTTCAGGATCGACTGGACGGGCCAGGATGTCATGCGCCCCAAGGTCCAGCGCCTTCAGCAAGCGCGGTCGGTCATGAGTGTCGATCAGGGCCAGGATCGGAATGCGCCGCGTCGCCTCCTTGGATCGCAACTGGGCGATGAGGCGCAAACCATCGAACCCTTCGGATGAGACATTGACGATGACCAGATCGACCGGTCCCCGCGCAGCGTCCAACCCGCCCTCAAGAGTGATCTCCACTGTCGGACGGTGCTCGACCGACAGCTCGCGCGCGATCATCTCGGCCTGAAGTTCATTGTCATCAACGACCAGCACACGGCCGCCTGAGCCCTTGAGGCGAGCCACGTGGCCCGTGTCCATGCCAACGCGGCGACTGCTCTCCTCGCGCTCGCGCAGTTCGTCCATGACCATCTTGAGGCGCGTCAGGCTCTTGACCCGCGCCATCAGGATGACGTCGTTCAGAGGCTTGGACAGGAAGTCGTCAGCGCCGGCCTCTAGCCCACGAATGCGATCATGACGACCGTCGAGGGCTGTCACCAGCACCACAGGAATATGGCGCGTCTCTTCGGCGGCCTTGAGCCGGCGGCAGGTCTCGAACCCGTCCATGCCCGGCATCATGACGTCCAGCAGAATCAGATCCGGTTGCTCATCCCGGGCCAGACGCAGGCACGAAGCTCCGTCGCCGCACGTCAGGACGTCGTAATACTCAAGAGTCAGCTTGGCTTCGAGCAGGCGGACATTCGCCTCGACATCATCCACCACCAGGATTCGTGCGCTCATCGCCTACCCCAGGTGTTTCCGCACCGTTTCAAGGAAGGAGACGACCGAGATCGGCTTGGAAATGTAGGCCTCGCAGCCCCCCTGACGAATACGTTCCTCATCACCCTTCATAGCAAAGGCTGTAACGGCGATGACAGGAATATGGTTCAGCTCGTCGTCATCCTTGAGCCACTTTGTGACTTCCAGGCCGGAGATCTCCGGGAGCTGAATATCCATCAGGATCAGGTCGGGACGATGCTCGCGCGCCAAGGCCAGCGCCTGCAAGCCCTCGCGGGTCTGCAGGGTCTGATACCCCTGAGAATCGAGCAGATCATGAAACAGCTTCATGTTCAGCTCATTATCCTCGACGATGAGGACCTTCTTCGACATCCGTCACCCGGCTGTTTCGCCAAAAAATCGCGCCTGTGCGCAGGGCTTTTCGCCTTCTTCGGGTGCACTCTCGCCCACGCAGTCTTAAGTTGGGGTGAAGCTGAAGAACCGGAGTCATCCTTGAACCTGAAGGCCGTCTGCCGCGACTGCCTGTGGACGGGCGACCGCAAGGTCGCGCGGTGTCCCGTCTGCGCGTCGCGCCGGGTGATCGCTCATGACGAGCTGAGCGATCTGCACATCGCCCACCTGGACTGCGACGCCTTCTACGCCTCGGTCGAGAAGCGCGACCGGCCGGAACTGCGCGACAAGCCGGTGATCGTCGGCGGCGGCAAGCGCGGGGTGGTCTCCACCGCCTGCTATGTGGCGCGGCTGTACGGCGTCGGCTCGGCCATGCCGATGTTCAAGGCGCTGAAGGCCTGTCCCGACGCCGTGGTCATCAAGCCGGACTTCCGCAAATATGTGGCCGAGAGCGAGCGCATCTTCGGCGCCGTCCATCGCCTGACGCCGCTGGTGCAGACCCTGTCGCTGGACGAGGCCTGGATCGACCTGAAGGGCACCGAGCGGCTGAACGGCGGCCCGCCCGCCTTCCAGTTGGCGCGCCTGCAGAAATGGATCGAGGACGAGACGGGCCTCAGCGTCTCCATCGGCCTGGCGCCCAATCGCTTCCTGGCCAAGATCGCGTCGGAGCTGGACAAGCCGCGCGGCTTCTCCGTCATCGGCGTCGCCGAGGCCCAAGGCCTGTTGGCGCCCCGGCCCGTGACCACCCTGCCCGGCGTCGGGCCGGTGTTCGGCCGCACCCTGCGCTCTGACGGTTTCGCCACCATCGGCGACCTGGCCGCCGCTGAGGTGAAGGATCTGGTCCGGCGCTATGGCGAGACAGGCCTGCGCCTGCACGACCTCAGCCACGCCCGCGACAGCCGCCCGGTGAACCCGGACCATGACCGGCGGGGCATGAGCGCCGAGACCACCTTCAACGACGACCTGACCACCGCCGAGGCGCTGGAGGCCGAGCTGTGGTCCCTGTGCGAGAAGCTGGCCTCCAAGGCCCGGCGCGACGGCGTGGCCAGCCGCGTCGTGGTGCTGAAGCTGCGCAAGACGGACTTCAAGATCGTCACCCGCCGCATCACCCTGGCCGAGCCGGTGCAGACGGCGCGCGCCCTGTTCGCCGCCGGGCGCGACTTGCTGAAACCGGAACTGGGCGTGCCCTATCGGCTGATCGGCATCGGCATGGCCGACATCGCCGACGCCCATGACGCCCCCGCCGGCCTGTTCGCCACGGCCGAGACCCGCGCCCTGAAGACCGAGACCGCCATCGACGCCCTGCGCGACAAGTTCGGGGCCGCCGCCGTGGTGGCCGGACGCGCGTTGAAGCGACCAAATGAACGCCCCGGATGACGCGGCGGCCGCGCCGCGCTAAACCCCCTCCACCCTTTCATACGGAGTCGCCCCATGAGCATTCACGCCCGCATCGCTGAACTCGGCATCACCCTGCCCGAGCCCGCCAAGCCGGTCGCCAGCTATGTCTCCTACGTCCGCTCGGGCGAGCAGATCTTCATCTCGGGCCAGTTGTCGAACGACGCCAGCGGCGGCATCAAGGGCACCGTCGGCGTGGACGTGACCCCGGAGCAGGCCGCTGAGGCCGCCCGCCTGTGCGGGATCAACCTGCTGGCCCAGATCAACGCCGCCGTCGACGGCGACCTGGATCGCGTGGTCCGCATCGTCAAGCTGGGCGGCTTCGTCCAGGCCGGGCCGGACTTCGAGGCCATCCCCGGCGTGATCAACGGCTGCTCGGACCTGATGGTCCAGGTCTTCGGCGACGCGGGCAAGCACTCGCGCTCGGCCGTCGGCGTCTACAAGCTGCCGCTCGGCTTCGCCGTCGAAGTGGACGCCATCATCGAGGTGAAGTGAGCTTCACCCTTCAGGTAAACGACAGCATCGCCGCTATCGGCCGGGACGCATGGGACGCCTGTGCGGCCCCAAGCGGCGATCCTTTCGTCTCCTACGACTTCCTCGACGCCTGCGAGGCGTCCGGCAGCGCCGTCCCGTCTGAAGGCTGGGCGGCGCGCCATCTGTCCCTGCATGATGAAGACGGCGCCGTGATCGGCGTCATGCCGCTCTATCTCAAGGGCCACAGCCAGGGCGAATACGTCTTCGATCACAGTTGGGCCGACGCCTATGAGCGCGCGGGCGGGCGTTACTATCCCAAGCTGCTGGGCGCCGTACCCTTCACCCCCGCGAGCGGCCCGCGCTTCCTGAACGCGCCGGGTACAGACGCCGCGACCGTGCGGCAGGCCCTGCTGCAAGGCGCGCTGACGCTGACCCAGCGGCTGGGCGTCTCGTCCCTGCACGTCAACTTCCCGCTTGAGGCCGAATGGCGCGCCATGACCGAGGCAGGCTTGCTGCCGCGCCGGGACATCCAGTTCATCTGGCGCAACGACGGCTATCGGAGCTTCGACGACTTCCTGGCCGCCCTGTCGTCCAACCGGCGCAAGACCATCCGGCGCGAGCGGCGCGAGGCGCAGGCCGATCTCGACATCCGCGTCCTGACCGGGGCGCAGATCACGCAGGCGCACTGGGACGCCTTCTTCGCCTTCTACATGGACACCGGCGACCGCAAATGGGGGCGGCCCTATCTGACGCGCGACTTCTTCGCCCGCGTCGGGGCCGGCATGGCCGACCGCATCGCCCTGGTCATGGCGTTCGAGGGCGAGACGCCGGTGGCGGGAGCGCTCAACTTCATCGGCCGCGACGCCCTGTATGGCCGACAGTGGGGGACGCTGGTCGATCGACCCTTCCTGCATTTCGAGCTGTGCTATTATCAGGCCATCGACTTCGCCATCGCGCGCGGCCTGTCGCGAGTCGAGGCGGGCGCGCAGGGGGATCACAAGATCGCGCGCGGCTACCTGCCCTCCCCCGTCTATTCGGCCCACTTCATCACCGATCCGGCGCTGCGCGATCCGGTCGCCCGCTACCTGGATCAGGAGCGCCCAGCGGTCGAGATGGAGATGCACGCGATGACGGCGGAGTTGTCGCCCTATCGCCAGGGCTGATCTTCAGGGCTGACATTTCGTCGCGAGGGGGCGTCCGGCCAGGAACCCTCGGGGGCCGGATGCGCTTGGGGTGTGAGTCTCCTCCTCAACACAGGGATCAACATGACTGACCAACGTATCGAAGGCGTCGCGACTGAACTGAAGGGCAAGGCCCAGAACGGCTTGGGTCGGCTGACCGGCGACAGCAAGCTTCAGGTCGAAGGCAAGATGAACGAAGTGAAGGGCAAGGCGCTGGACGCCTATGGCCGCGTCATCGACGGCCTGGACGGCATGGTGGACAGGGCCCCCGCCGACCTGCGCGATCCCGCTCGCAAGGGCTTGGACTTCGCCCGCCGCAAACCGCTGCTGACCACCGGCATCATCGCTGGTGCGGCGGTGCTGCTCGGCGCCCTGGGTCGCAAACGCTGATCAAGGCCTTCTCCCCCTGTGGGAGAGGTGGCTCGCGAAGCGAGACGGATGAGGGGTTGCGGGACGACAAATCCCGCAACCCCTTTTTCACGTCGCAAGACCCCTCATCCGGCCCTGACGGGCCACCTTCTCCCACAAGGGGAGAAGGATAAGATCAGGCCGTTGCTTCTTCCTCTTCCTTCACCGCCGCGCCCTTGGCCGGGGTGATGTCGAAGGCGATTTTGCCGTCCTTCAACTCGACCTTCACATGGCCGCCGCGGGTCAGGCGGCCGAACAGGATGTCGTCGGCCAGCGGCTTCTTGATGTGTTCCTGAATGACGCGGGCCAGGGGACGCGCGCCATACAGTTCGTCGAAGCCGTTCTTGGCCAGCCAGTCGGTCGCCTCGTCCGTCAGTTCGATGGTGATGTTGCGATCCGCCAGCTGGGCTTCCAGCTGCATCACGAACTTGGTCACCACCGAGCGGATCGTCTCGGCGCCCAGCGGCTTGAAGGCCACGATGGCGTCCAGACGGTTGCGGAACTCCGGTGCGAACAGGCGCTGAATGGCCTTGTCGTCCTCGCCCTCGACCTTGCCCCGGCCGAAGCCGATGGAGGCGCGAGCGTTGTCGGCGGCCCCGGCGTTGGTGGTCATGATCAGGATGACGTTCCTGAAGTCGACCTTCTTGCCGATGGCGTCGGTCAGCGTCCCGTTGTCCATCACCTGCAGCAGGATGTTGTAGACGTCGGGGTGCGCCTTCTCGATCTCGTCCAGCAGCACCACCGAGTGCGGATGCTGATCGACGGCGTCGGTCAGCAGGCCGCCCTGGTCATGACCGACATAGCCCGGAGGGGCGCCGATCAGGCGGCTGACCGTGTGACGCTCCATGTATTCCGACATGTCGAAGCGCTGCATCTCGATGCCGAGCGTGGCGGCCAGTTGCTTGGCGACTTCCGTCTTGCCGACGCCGGTCGGGCCGCTGAACAGGAAGGCGCCGATGGGCTTGTTCGGGTCGCGCAGACCCGCCCGCGCCAGCTTCATCGCCGACGACACCTGATCGATGGCCTGCTCCTGACCATAGACCGTCCGCTTCAGATCGGTCTCCAGCTCGCGCAGGGATTCCGTGTCCGACTTGGACACCGACTTGGGCGGGATGCGAGCCATCTTGGCGATGACGGCCTCGACCTCCTTCTGACCGATGACCTTCTTGCGCTTCGATTCCGGCAGCAGCATCTGCGACGCCCCGGCCTCGTCGATCACGTCGATGGCCTTGTCCGGCAGCTTGCGGTCGGTGATGTAGCGCGCCGACAGATCAACCGCCGTGCGGATGGCCGAGTCCGTGTAGCGCAGCTTGTGATGCGTCTCATAGGTCGTCTTCAGACCCTTGAGGATCTTCACCGTATCCTCGATCGTCGGCTCATTGACGTCGATCTTCTGGAAGCGGCGCACCAGGGCGCGGTCCTTCTCGAAGTGCTGGCGGTATTCCTTGTAGGTGGTCGACCCCATGCAGCGCAGGCTGCCCGAGGCCAGCGCCGGCTTCAGCAGGTTGGAGGCGTCCATGGCCCCGCCCGACGTCGCGCCGGCGCCGATTACCGTATGGATCTCGTCGATGAACAGGACGGCGTTCTCGTGGTTCTCCAGCTCCTTGACGACCTGCTTCAGCCGCTCCTCGAAGTCGCCGCGATAGCGGGTGCCCGCCAGCAGAGACCCCATGTCGAGGCTGTAGATGGTTGCGCCCTTGAGAACCTCCGGCACCTCGCCATTGACGATCTTGCGCGCCAGGCCTTCGGCGATGGCGGTCTTGCCGACGCCGGGGTCGCCGACCAGAAGCGGGTTGTTCTTGGTCCGGCGGCACAGGATCTGGATCGAGCGATCGACCTCGGCCTGACGACCGATCAGCGGATCAATCTTGCCGTTCTTGGCCTTCTCGTTCAGGTCGATGCAATAGGCTTCCAGCGCCTCGCCGCCTTGCTTGACGACCGAGCCGTCCTCGGCTTCTTCCGGGCTGGCGCCGCCGCGCACAGAGCGGGCTTCATTGGCCCCGGCCTTCTTGGCTATGCCGTGGGCGATGAAGTTGACCGCGTCGTACCGCGTCATGTCCTGCTCCTGCAGGAAATAGGCGGCGTGGCTTTCGCGCTCGGAGAAGATGGCGACCAGGACGTTGGCGCCGGTCACTTCCTCGCGGCCGGACGACTGGACATGGATCACCGCGCGCTGGATCACGCGCTGGAAACCGGCCGTCGGCTTGGCGTCGTCGCCGTCGGCCGTGGCCAGGGCGGCCAGGTCGGTGTCGACATAGGAGCCGAGCGCCGCCTTCAGCGCGCCCAGATCGACGTTGCAGGCCGTCATCACGGCCGAGGCGTCCGGATCGTCGATCAGGGCCAGCAGCAGGTGTTCGAGCGTGGCGTATTCATGCCGGCGCTCGTTGGCGTAGTGGACCGCGCGGTGCAGGGTCTCTTCGAGAGGACGGGAAAACGAAGGCATGGCAGGTTCCTCTCAGTCCTTTTCCATCGTGCATTGCAGGGGGTGCTGGTGGCGTCGCGCCGTCTCGACCACCTGGGCGACCTTGGTTTCGGCCACTTCGTAGGTGAAGACGCCGCAGACCCCGACGCCATGCTGGTGCACGTGCAGCATGATGCGGGTCGCGTCCTCGCGGCTCTTCTGGAAGAACCGCTCCAGCACGTAGATGACGAACTCCATGGGGGTGTAGTCGTCATTCAGGATCAGCACCCGATAGAGCGAGGGCCGCTGAAGTTTCGGCTTTGTCTCGGTGACGACGGCGGCGCCTGCGCCTCCGCCTTGCTCACCTGGCCGTCTGTTAGGCATTCGTGGTCCGTAATCGGGGAGTGTCAAAAGATCAGATAGGGAATGATGGCCTGATTTGTAGATGCGTCCAGTCCAACCTGCCGTCACGCACGCCCAGTTGATGCCTGAACATGAAAAGGCCCCGGCGTTTCCGCCGGGGCCTTTCAGAAGGCTTGAGAAGCTGAAGGACGCGCTTAGCGGGCGGCCTGGAACTGCTCGACAGCGGCCGAAACGCGCTCGTTGATCGGCTTGAAGCTGTCCTTGACCGAGGCGGTCATGGTCTCGGTCGCCTTGCCGAACTCGGCCAGATAGGCCTCGGCGGCCGACTTGGCCCAGTTGGTCTGCAGTTCGAACAGTTCCTGCACCGAGCGAGCCTGCGAGAAGGACTGAGCCGCGGCGACGCCGTCTTCCCAGGACTTCTTGCCATAGGCCACGGCCTGTTGCGACAGCGCCTCGGCGCCCTTCTGGGCGGCGGCGGCAGATTCGACCACGGCTTCCAGGTTCTTCTTGCCGTGCGCGTTGATCTCGCTCAGCGAGGCGACCGACTTGTCGACGCCTTCGCGGAACGCCTTGGCGCCGGCGGCCTGGATGGATTCAGCCTGGGCCTTGGCCTTAGCGGTGGTTTGTTCGACGGTCTTCTTCACGGTCTCAGCGGCGTCAGCCATGGGGAGTCTCCTGAAGCAAAAGGGTTCTTGCGACAGGCGAGCCCATCGCGACAACGGCGATATGGTGCACCTGCGAAAAGACTTCAAGTGAAATTTGTGCGACGCACAATATGATCGCTGATAACCTGCCGTCTGGATGCGGCGAGCGATCACAAGTCTGTTGACGGGCCGTTAACCCTCTCGAAACCGGGGAAGCGGATGTTAGCCTTTGTAACGCGCGTGATCGCAGCCGTCTTCGCGCCACAGTGACGAGGCTAGTAGCTTGCCCATGAACGCCATCTTCCGCCGTCGTTTCCTGGCCGCCCTGGTCCTGGGAGGCATCGTCCTGACGCCGACAATCGGCGTCGCGCCGCCGGAAGCGCAGTCGTCCGATAGTCGGTATGCGGCCATCGTAGTGGACGCCGCCTCGGGCGAAGTGCTGTTCTCACGCTTTGCCGACGCACGACGCTATCCGGCCTCCATCACCAAGGTCATGACCCTGTATCTGGCGTTCGAGGCGTTGGAGTCCGGCAAGGTCAATCTGAACGACACCCTGACCGTTTCGCCGCGCGCGGCGTCGCAGCCGCCGTCCAAACTGGGCCTAGCCGCCGGTCAGACGATCAGCCTGGACGACGCCATGCGCGCCACGGCCGTCCGCAGCGCCAACGACATGGCCGTGGTCATCGCCGAGCATATCGGCGGCTCCGAAGGCCGCTTCACCCAGATGATGACGGAGAAGGCCCGCGAGCTGGGGATGGAGCAGACCCGCTTCACCACCGCCAACGGCCTGCCTGACACGCGCCAGGCGACCACGGCGCGCGACCTGTCGATCCTCAGCCGCGCGGTCATGCGCGACTATCCGCAATACTATCGCTACCTCGGCCTGCACGACTGGTTCTACAAGGGCCGCGACTACCGCAACACCAATGGCCTGCTGGCCACGGGGCGCGGTTATGACGGCATCAAGACCGGCTTCACCAACGCCTCGGGCTACAACCTCGCGGCGTCGTCGGTGCGCGACGGCAAGCGGATCATCACCATCGTCATGGGCGGCCGCTCGACCAAGAGCCGCAACGACCACGTCGCCGAACTGATGGACACCGGCTTCGAGGTGCAGCGTCGCCGCGGCCAGGGCGAGCGCATCCAACTGGCTCAGGCCTTCTTCGAACAGCGCGGCTATGGGATCAGCGCCGATCCTTCGCCGCCCGTCGCCTACGCCTCCCTGTCCGACGAGGACGGCGAAGGCGTCGGTTCCTCGACCGAGGTGGCCTATGTCGCCGGTCCGCCGCCGCGCAACCTGCCGACCGAGGTGACGCCGCCGCCGTCGGCGCGCCGCGCCGAGAACCGTCCGCCCGAAAACCTGACCGCCGCCCTGAACGGCGGTTCGGCCGCCGCACCGGCGGCGCCCGCCCGCGCGACCCGCAACGCATCTGCGCGCGCCGCCGCCCCTGCCCCTACTCCGGCAGGCCGCTGGACCGTCCAAGTCGGCGCCTTCCGCGAGGAAGCCGTGGCCCGCGACTGGCTGAACGACGTCAGCCGCCGCTTCCGCACCCAGTTCTCGAGCGCCCAGCGCGACGTGCAGACGGCCAACGGCTGGTATCGCTCGCGCTTCACCGGCATGACCCAGCAGTCGGCCGAGGCGGCGTGCGAAGCCCTGTCCGAGCGCCGCGTCACCTGCATGGTGATCCGCCCCAGCTGATTCAGCGTCCCTGATTTCTCAGCATCCTTGGCCGTTACGCCATCCAGGCTCGGCCAGACGACGGGCGTAATCACGCACGTCCGTCGGCCAGGCCTCCGTGCGGGCGTCGAACGCCGTCCAGTCGCCCGCGAACAGCATCCGCACGGCCTCCTCATAATCCGGCAGGTCGCCCGCCACAGCGGTCATGAAGCGATAGGCCGCCTCGCGGCTGCGACGCATCCGGTCCGGCCCCTCCGCCTCGCGCAGAGCGGCTTCGACCAGCTTGCGCAGTGCCACCGACGCCCCACCCGGCTGTGACGCCAGCCAGTCCCAATGGCGCGGCAGCAAGGTGACTTCACGCGCAGTCACGCCCAGCTTCGGCCGCCCCGGCCCGCGCTTCTCCGGCTCCGGTTGCGGCGGCTCGAGCGGCAGGCGCGCCAGCACCGTCGCCAGGTCGCCGCGCAGATCCAGCTCCACCGGCCGGGCATCCTCGTCTCGAAAGACCAGAACCGTTCGCCCGGCCTCGCGCGCGCCCTTCACCGCTTCTGCGATTTGGACCAGCGGCCCGGTCGCGATCATCGTGTGGCCGCTAAAGGCCGTGCATAGGGGCATAATCCATCCTCGCTTTGTTGAGGACAAAATTACCCGGATGATATTATCGCGTCAATATTACCCGGACAATTTATGAGCGCCGCTCGTCCATGCCGCCGAACAGGGCCCCGGCGATCCAGCTGACCACGCCGGTGACGATGGCCGCGCCGATCCCGGCCCACAGGCCATCGACGACGAAGCCGCCCAGGAACATGGCCGTCAGCCCGATCATGGCGGCGTTCACCACCAGCAGAAACAGGCCGAAGGTGACGATGGTCAAAGGCAGGGTCAGGATCACCATCAGCGGACGCACGAAGGCGTTGACCACGCCCAGGATGACCGCCGCCGCGATCAGCGAGCCGGTCGAGGTGAACTCCACCCCCGGCACCAGCTTGGCCGAGGCCCACAGGCCGATCGCCGTGACCACGGCCTGAACGATGAAACCCAGCATGACGCCTCCAACTGTAGAACCTTGACCATATAAGCGCATATCGCGGCGTTCGGCTCCGTGCGTCGGGCAAGTTCGCCTGCTAGGCTGATCGCCTACCCCGAAGGAGACCCCCATGAGCCTTCACGGCGCCTACGACCCGGACAACATCTTCGCCAAGATCCTGCGCGGCGACATGCCCAGCGTGAAGGTGTGGGAGGACGACGACGTCCTGGCCTTCATGGACGTGTTTCCCCAGTCCGAGGGCCACGTCCTGGTCGTGTCCAAGACCTCGACCGCCCGCAACATCCTGGAGATCGAGCCGCAAGCCCTGGCCCGGCTGACCGCCGCCGTCCAGCGCACCGCTCGCGCGGTCGAAAAGGCGCTGAAGCCCGAGGGCCTCAGCCTGATGCAATTCAACGGCGACGCCGGCGGCCAGACGGTCTTCCACCTGCACTTCCACATCGTGCCCCGCTGGGCGGACCGTCCGATGAAGGGCCACGGTCACGCCCCCATGGCTGACGCCGAGCATCTGAAAACGCTGGCCGCAAAGATCGCGGCCGAACTGGCCTGACTGCCCGTCAGAGCGGCCCCTTGAAGATGAAGAAGGCGCCGCCCGCGATCAGCACAAAGCCGATCAGGTGGTTCACCGTCAGCTTCTCGCCCAGGTACATCACCGAGAAGATCGCGAAGACCAGCAGGGTGATCATCTCCTGCATGGTCTTGAGCTCGGCCGCCGAATAGACCTGATGGCCGATGCGATTGGCGGGCACGGCCAGCCAGTACTCGAAGAAGGCGATCCCCCAGCTGATCAGGACCACGATCCACAGCGGCTTGGCCCCGAATTTCAGGTGGCCATACCAGGCGAAGGTCATGAAGACGTTGGACAGCGCCAGCATGACGATGGGCGCGAGATAGGGCAGCGAGGGCATTCGATCACTGTGCTTGCGTCAAACAGATTCCGCCAGCATAAGGCGGGCCACGCCGGTTTAGCTCAGCTGGTAGAGCAGCGGTTTTGTAAACCGAAGGTCGCGGGTTCGATTCCTGCAACCGGCACCACCCTCTCCCGATCAGGATGAGGGCGGTCAGGCCCGCGCATCGCGAGATGCGACGCCGTTCTCCGTATCGACGGATCGCGATTCCTCACGCTACCCTCCTCCGTCAGCGCGGGAGGCTTGCGGTCTCCCGCCCCCGATCTTGCCGCCCTGGAGGACGAAGAATGCGAAAATTCACCCTGCTGCTCGCTCTGCTCGTGATGGTTCCGACTGTGGTCGAGGCCCAGGGACGGCGGCAGAGGGTTCCGGATCCCGATCCCCAACTCCGCGCGACCGATTGGATTCCGCTTTCTCAATCGATGACCGAATTGCTGAATGCAGGCTGGAAGATCATCTCGCACGCCCACTATCAGACCGAGGTGTTCAACTCCAATCCCAATATAGAGTCGTTCTCTTTCATTCTCACGAACGGCGACCGATACGTCATCTGCATGATCGACGATCCGGTCATGAACAACACCACCACCAGATGCCGTGCCCTGAACTAATGGAACGCTGAGCTGCGCCCGGCGGGGAGGCGGACGGTCGCCTCCCCTTTTCGCTGCCTCAGACGTCCGGCGTCCATCCGCCGCAGGGCGAAGCATGGAGAAGCTTTGCAATATGCCGTCCATGCCCCCTGAAAACGAAATCACCTTCCGTCGCATCACCTCGGAAAACGTCAGCGAAGTCTGCGAACTCAGCGAAACCTTGTCCCCGACGCAACGCGCCGTGGTGGCCGACAACGGCGTGTCCATCGCCGAAGGCTTCTGTTCGGACGCCGCCTGGTTTCGCGCGGTCTATCTGGACGAGACCCTGGTCGGCTTCGTCATGGTCAACGACGGCATCGACTGCGACGGCCCCTATCTGTGGCGCCTGATGATCGCAGGCCCGCACCAGGGCGCGGGCGTCGGCCGCCGGGTCGTCGAGATGGTGAAGCAGCGCCTGCGTCGTCGCGGCTACGCCACCCTCTACACCAGCTACGGCCTGGGCGAAGGCAGCCCCGAGGGCTTCTATCGCCGCCTGGGCTTCGTGCCCACGGGCGGCTTCTTCGGCGACGAGGTCGAGGTCTGCGCCACCCTGTAGGCCGCGCTCCTGCTTGGGTCGCGCTTGTCGCAGAGGGCGGAAGCCGCTAGGCCTTCGCCTTCTCCCCTTTCCGGCCCGTTTTCATCGCAACTTCGGCCGCCTCCCACATGTCCGAGACGACCAACAAGCTGGGTCACAGGATCCGAACACGGGGCGCCCGCACCCGGCGCGCCCTGCTGGACGCCCTGCGCAATCTGCTGAACAGCAAGCACCTGGGCGAAATCCGTCCGGCCGATGTGGCGGCGGCGGCGGGCGTATCAGCGCCGACCTTCTACACCTACTTCGCCTCGGTCGAGGAAGGCCTGCTGCTGCTGTGCGAAGAGGCGGGCGAGGACTTTCAGCGACTGGCCGCGCACATCCACGCCGACTGGTCGGGCGAGCGCGCCTTTGAGGCTGCGCGCGCCTATGTGCTGGAAGTTCTGGGCCTTTGGAGCGATCACGGCCCGGTTCTGCGGGTCGAGCACATGCTGGCCGACATGGGCGAGCCCGCCTTCGCCGAGAGCCGCATCCGCCGCCTGCGTCGCCTGCACCTGGCGCTGGAGCGCCGCATCGCCCAGGCCCACGCCAGCGGCCTGCACCCGGAAGGCCTCAATCCCCGCCTGACCTCCTATGAGACGGCGAACCTGGTGGAATCCGTCGCGGCGGGCTTCGAGCTGATGCGGCGCGCCGATACGCCGGAAGCCATCATCGACACCACCGCCCACATCGTGGTGAAGCTGACCACCGGGCGCTGACGCCCTGGCTTGGACAAGCTGTCCATTGCGACGGCGCCCTCATGGGCTAAAGCATGACCCTCGGCCAAGGAGTGCGTCATGTTCCGTCTTTCGTCCTTCCCCACGATCCGCCGCACGTCCGGCCCGGCCGCCGCGTTGGCTGTCGCGCTAACAGTCTCTCTGGGCCTCGCGGCCTGCGGCCAGGGCGCCGAAGGTTCAGGGACCAGCACGGCCGAAGCCCCCAAGCCCCCCGCGCCGACCGAGGCCGAGAAAGCCGCCCTGCTGGCCTCCCTACCCGCCCCCTACGACCAAGCGGACCTGGAGAACGGCCGCCGCGCCTTCGCCCGCTGCCGTTCGTGCCACACCATCACGCCGGGCGGTCCGAACATGACGGGCCCTAACCTCTATGGCGTCTTCGGCAGCAAGGCGGGCGCGCGCGATAAATACAGCTATTCTCACGCCATGCGGACGGCAGGCTTCACCTGGGACGCCGAGACGCTGGACCATTGGCTGCAAAACCCGCGCACCTTCCTGCCCGGCAACAAGATGAGCTTCGCCGGCCTGCCCGACGCCACGGACCGCCGTGACGTGATCGCCTTCCTGAAGGTCGAGACGGGGTTCAAGCCGACCGGCGAATAGCGGCAGAGCACGGCTGAAAGCAAAAGGGCGACGGACCGTGGTCCGCCGCCCTTCGCATGGCACAGGCCTGTCAGGCGGTCTATTCCGCCGGGCTCATGTCCGGCTCGAGGCCGTCGCGCTTCTCCTGCGCCTCCCACTCCTCGATCTTGCGGGCGGTGTATTCCGGCGACTTGGTGAAGCGCGCCAGCACGCCGTAGATCACCGGCACCACGAACAGGGTCAGCACCGTCGCGAACATGGCGCCGGTGAAGATCACCACGCCTATGGTCTGACGGCTGCCCGCCCCCGCCCCTTGCCACAGCACCAGCGGCAGGGCGCCGAAGGCGGTGGCGATCGAGGTCATGATGATCGGACGCAGGCGCAGCGACGAAGACTCGATGATGGCCTCGCGGATGCTCCGCCCCTGATCGCGCAGCTGGTTGGCGAACTCGACGATCAGGATGCCGTTCTTGGCCGCGACGCCGATCAGGATGATCAGGCCGATCTGGCTGTAGATGTTCAGGCTGGAGCCCGCCATCAGCAGGCCGAACAGCCCGCCCGCCGCCGCCAGCGGCACCGTCAGCATGATGACCGCCGGGGTGATCCAGCTCTCGAACTGGGCCGCCAACACCAGGAAGACCAGCAGCAGGGCCAGGGCGAAGGCCCAGCCCACGGCGCTCCCCGCCTCCTGCTGGTCGCGGGCGGCGCCGCCCCAGCGGATATTGGTCACGCCCTGCGGCTGCTTGGCGACTTCGGCGTTCAGGAACTGCACCGCGTCGTCGATGGTCGTGCCGGGGTTGAGATCGGCCGCCAGGGTGATGGCCCGTTGACGATCCAGACGGCGACGGTCCGGCGTATCGCCCGAAGTCTTGGTCGTGACCACCGCCGACAGCGGCACCAGTTGCGCCGTGCCGGTCGAGACATAGAGCGACTCCAGGTCCGTCACCTCACGGCGGTTGTCGCGCTCGGTCTGCAGGATGACGTCGTACTCCTGACCGCCCTTGATGTAGGTCGTCGCGCGACGCGAGCCGAACATTGTTTCCAGCGTGCGGCCGATCTGTTGCGAGGAGACGCCCAGAGCCGCCGCCTTCTGCGGATCGACGTCGACCAGCAGGCGCGGCGCGTTCGGCTCATAGTTCAAGCGCGGACGCGAGAAGCCGGGGTTTTCCTGCGCCGCCGCCAGGATGGGCTGCAGCCAGTTGTAGATGGCGGCGTATTCCGAACCCGTGACGACCATCTCGACCGAGTTGGAGTTGCCGCCGCCGCGCTGGAAGGCGCCCGGTGTCGAGGCGTTGACCTGGGCGCCGGTCTGGTTGCGCAGCTTGCCGTTCAGCTCCTGGGCGATCTCATCGGCGGAGCGGTCGCGCTCGGCCCAGTCGGCCAGATTCACGACAGCGCTGCCCGAGCTGAAACCGGAACCGCCGAATCCCGGCGCCGAGATCAGGAAATTCGCCGCCTCTCCGCTGTCGCGGTATTCGGCCAGGATAGGCTCCAGACCCAACATGATCTGTCGAGTGTAGTCGAAGCCCGTACCTTCCGGTCCGGCGATCCGCAGAGTTACGCGACCCCGGTCCTCGTTCGGCACCAGTTCATTGGGCAGATGCAGGAAGATGCCGGTGGCGCCCGCCGCGACCAGGACGATCAGGGCCGCCATGCCGCCAACAGCGATCCGACGGCCCAGTAAGGCGTCCAGCGAAGCCGCATAGGACCGCTTCAACGCATCCATGCCCGCATCCACGCGCCGCGCCACCCAGCCGCCGGTGTGCGCCGGCTTCAGGATCTTGGACGCCAGCATGGGCGACAGACTGAGCGCCAGGAAGGCCGAGAAGGCCACGGCCGCGGCGATGGCGGCGGCCAGCTCCACGAACAGACGGCCGACGTAGCCCGGCAGGAACAGCAGCGGCGCGAACACCGACAGCAGGACCACCGTCGTCGCCACAACGGCGAAGAAGACCTGACGCGCCCCGCGCTCGGCGGCCACCAGCGGAGGCTCGCCGTGGTCCAGGCGGCGTTGAATGTTCTCCACCACCACGATGGCGTCGTCGACGACCAGGCCGATGGCCAGCACCAGGGCCAGCAGCGTCAGCAGGTTCAACGAGAAGCCCAGCGGCGCCAGGACGATGAAGGTCGCCAGAAGGCAGATAGGCGCCACCACCGACGGGATGATCGCCGCCCGCAGGCTGCCCAGGAAGATGAAGTTGACCAGGGCCACCAGCGCCATGGAGATGCCGATGGTGATCCAGACCTCGTCAATGGCGTGCGAGGTGAAGACCGAGTTGTCGGACCCGACCTCCAGCGTCGTGCCGGGCGGTAGGCTGGGCGCGATTTCTTCCATCAGCTTGCGCGCGCCTTCGGAGATCTGCAGATCGTTGGACTGGGCCTGACGAGTCACGGCCAGACCGATCTGATCAATGCCGTTGCCTCGGAACAGACGGCGAGCCTCCGCCGGCGCTTCCTCGATGCGGGCGATGTCCCCCAGACGAGTGACGTAGGCGGCGTTGCCGATCAGGGCGCCGGTGACGCCATTGGTCATGGCCGCCGAAGCGGCCCCCAGGGTGCCGGACGCCTGAGCGCCCGTGGCGGTCGAGGCCGAGCCGCGCGTGCCGATGGGCAGTTGAGCGAAATCGGCGGGGTCGGCGTAGTTGCGCGCCACGCGGACGGTGTAGTCCTTCTGCGCCGATTCAAGCGCGCCAGCGGGCAGTTCGACGTTCTGGTTATTCAGGGCGGTTTCGACATCGGTGACGGTCAGCCCGCGCGCCGCCATGGCCCCCGCATCCAGCCAGATGCGCATGGCGTAGCGTTGCTCACCGAAGATATTCACCTGGGCCACGCCCGGCACGGTGGCGAAACGGTCCACCAGATAGCGACGGGCGTAATCCGTCAGCTCCATCCGATCCATGGTGGTGGAGCGCAGGAACATGATCATGATCGGCTGGCTGTCGGAATCGGCCTTGGCCACTTCCGGCGGATCCGCCTGGTCTGGCAGACGACCCAGCACGCGCGAGATGCGGTCGCGCACGTCATTGGCTGCGTCATCGATGTTGCGGTCCAGCGAGAACTCGATGTTGACGCTGGAACGGCCGTCGCGACTGGTCGAGTTGATGCGCTCGACGCCCTGGATGCCGGCGATCTGCTGCTCGATCGGTTCAGTGATCCGGCTCTCGATCACCTCGGCCGAGGCGCCGGCGTAGTTGGTGCTGACCGAGACGACCGGCGGGTCCACGTCCGGCAGTTCCCGCACCGGCAGGAAGAAGAAGGCCGCCGCGCCGATGACGCACAGGACAATGGCCGCCACCGCCGCAAAGACGGGACGCCGAACCGAAACATCAGACAGCATCATGGGCGGGCCGCCTGCGGCGCGCGAGCGCCGCCATTGGCTGGAGCGCCGCGCTGCCGGCCTTCGGCGCCTTCAACGGTGACGGGGGCGCCCGGCTGGATGCGGTTCAGACCCGATGCGACGATGCGGTCATTGTTCGTCAGGCCTGAAACGATCTCGACGAAACCGCCCTCGACGGCGCCGGTCTGGACCTCGACGCGCTGGGCGGTCGCGCCCGCCTCGCCACGCGCGATGCGATACACGAAAGCGCCCTGACCTTCATATTGAACGGCCGCCTCAGGCACGGCCAGGGTCTGGCGGCGGCCCTGGTGCACGGCGACGCGCATCATCATGCCGGGACGAATGCGGTTACCGGTGTTGGGGAACTCGGCGCGGGCGATGACCGCACGCGTCTGCTCATTGACGCGGGTGTCCAGCAAGGCGATCCGGCCGTTGAACGCTTCGCCGGGGAAGGCGTCTGAGGTGGCCGTGATCGGCGCGCCGACCGGCAGGATGCCGAGGTACCGCTCAGGCAGCGGGAAATCGACGCGGACGGCGCTGACGTCGTCCAGGGTGGTGATGACCGAACCGGGCGAGATCAGCGTGCCCGGCGTGACCGTCGTCAGACCCAGAACGCCCGTAAAGGGCGCGCGCAGGATGCGGTCGCCGCGACGAGCTTCCGACGCCGCTAGAGCCGCCTGGGCTGTCTTCAGCGCTGTTTCCGACGTTTCGGCCATGACGCGCGGCGCGACGCCGCGTTCGGCCAGGATACGGTAACGATCATACTCGCGCTGGGCGTTCTCCAGCTGGGCGCGGGCGCGGATCAGGTCGGCGTCTTCCTCGCGCGCCTGAAGTTCGACCAGGGGCGCTCCGGCGTTCACGCGCTGACCATCGGTGAACATGACGCGCGTCACCAATTCGGCGGTGTTTGAGGTGATGTTGACCGAGCGACGGCTGCGCGCCACGCCCAGAACGCGAATCTGGTCAGCGAACTCACGTCTCTGAGCGGTGACTTCCTCGACCACCTGGCCGCGACCGCCCTGGCCTCCCGGTCCCTTGCGATCACCTGCGCCGCCGTCGCTGAACGCGATCTTGGCGACCGCCGCCACGATCATCAGCCCCAGTACGCAGGCCGCAGCGATTATGAAAAAATGGCGTTTGAACACGCGACGCAGTCTCCCCGACAACAAGCGCCCCGCTTAGCGGGTCATCGCCGTTACGCAAATAACGTATCTGTAACGAGGCTATGCTCGGATTCCGTCGCGGAATTTCGCGCTAAAAACGTCGCCAGATTCCGATGACGGGGCCTTGTCCCGCAGGAGTTTCGCGACCTGCGACGGCGGTGCGCCAACCCGCCTGCAGGCTCCAGTCGCCGAGTCGCCGCACGACCGAGGTTTCCAGCGACAGCCAACGCGCCCCGCCGTCGTCCGCCGCCCCCGCATAGGCCTGACCCAACAGCATCCAGTCAGGGGACAGAGGCGCGCCCGCCGTCAGGTCCAGCCGCGTCTCGTCGGGCAAGCCGGAGCGCCAGCGCCGAGCCGCCTGAGCCTCGATGAAGCCGCCCTGCCCGTCCACGCCGAAATTGCGGGCCGCCAGCAGACGCGCCTCCCAGTCGTGATCGCCTGCGCCGGGCGCAGCGTAGCCGGCGTTGCGGCCCTCGCCGCCATGTGCATAGCCGACATAGACTGCGGCGACGTTGCGCGCGTCGCGATACGCCTGCCAGCGGACGCCGATCTCAAGCGGGCCGCGTCCCTGATAGTCGACGAAGGCGTCGCGCCCGTCCTGCCACTCTCCCTTCATCTGCAGGGTGAAACGCTCATCCAGGCCGTATTCGACCAGAAGGGAGGCCGCGCTGTCACGACGATCGCCTGGCAGGTTGACCCGATCGCCGTCGGGCGAAAAGGCCTCATCCGCGCGGATGCTCTCATACTTGAGAATGGCCTGGCCCTGGCCCTTCGGCAGGTTCCAGGCGCCAGCGCATGCGGGCTGTCCGGTCGCAAGCAGGGTCAGGCCCGCCAGCAGGCCGATCCCCCCTCCCCGAAGTCCGCCCCCCAGCGGCCTCACACGTCGTAACCGGGCGATTTTCGCTGAAGCTGGCGCAGGGCCCCGGGCCAGGCCAGCGAAGAGACGAAGCCGATGCCGCGTCCCTGCTCCTTCGTTTCGGCCTGGGCCGCGTCTGGCGCGATCAGGACATTGTCGCGCCCCGCCGACAGAGCCGCCACCTGCTGAGCGCAGGCGCGCTCCAGGAAGAAGATCCCCACCCAGGCTTGGGCCGCAGTGTTCCCCACCGCTAGGGTGCCATGGTTGCGCAGCAGCATCAGGGACTTGTCGCCCAGATCCGCCACCAGCCGCTCACGCTCGTCGTGGTTCAGCGCCAGACCTTCATAGCCGTGGTAGGCGACCTGATGCTGCAACAGGCAGGCGTTCTGGCTGATCGGCAACAGGCCGTCCTTCTGCGCCGCGACGCCGACGCCGTTCACCGTGTGCAGGTGGATGACGAAATGCGCCTCTTCGCGCGCCGCATGAATCGCTGAGTGAATGGTGAAGCCGGCCGGGTTGATAAAGCTGGTCGTGTCTTGGACGATATTGCCCTCCAGATCGACCTTCACCAGGGAAGAGGCTGTAATCTCATCGAAATACCAGCCGTAGGGATTGATGAGAAAGTGATGCTCCGGTCCCGGCACGCGGGCCGATATATGGGTGAAGATCATGTCGTCCCACCCATGCAGCGCCACCAATCGATAAAGGGCCGCCAGCTCGACGCGCGTGCGCCATTCGTCCTCTGACACTCGTCCCTGCAAAGAGGGCGCCCCGCTCATGCCGTCCGCCATGACCACTCCCCTGATCAGCGTTCAGGTGAAGCGTCTCCCCGACAGCCGGCGTCGTCAAGCGGAACGGCGCTTTTCCCAAGACTTCATTAACCCTGTTTTCATCGCGCCGCCCCATGATGCGTTCGCCGCAGAGGCAGGCTGAATTTCCGCGAGGGGCGCCGTGGAGTCCACGACTGTGACGTTCGACGGGCCGGGCGCTCTGCCCTTGAGCAGTCTTGAGCAACTGGTCGATCTGGCGAAGGGCCAGCCGCCCGAGCGCCAACGCGGACTGCTGATCGGGGTGGCCGACTTGTACCGCTCGGTCGGCGGGAGCGACCGCGCCCCCTCAGCCTTGGCCGACGCCTTCATCGCCCTGGTCCGAGCGGCCGAAGCCGACATCCGCCGGGCCCTGTCCGAGCGCCTGGCTGACGCCGACTGGGCGCCGCCCGGCCTGGTGCGGATGCTGGCCGCCGACGCCATAGAGATCGCCCGTCCCGTCATCGCCGCCAGTCCGCTTTTGCAGGACGACGACCTGTTGAAACTGCTGGCCCAGACGTCGCTGGATCACCAAGTGCAGATCGCCCTGCGCCCCGGCCTGAGCGTCGCCGTCGCCCGCGCCATCCTCAAGGCCGACGATCCGACCGTGTTGACGGCTCTGGCCTCCAACCGCACGGCGGCGCTGGACGCCGAGGATATGAGCCGCCTGGTGGACCGGGCGCGTGAACTGGCGGCTTTGCGCGCGCCGCTGTCTCGCCATCCGCACATGACGCCTGACCTGGGCGCACGCCTGTATCAGTGGGTGGGCGAGGCCCTGCGCCAGGCGATCATGGAACGCTTCACCCTGGACCCCGCCCGCCTAGCTGAAGCGGCCCGGGCCGCCGCCCGGGAAGCCACGTCCCCAGATATCGCCGCCGCCCGTCTGGTCGCCAAGCTCCAGGCCGCCGACCAGCTTCGCCCCGCCACCCTGATCCGCGCCCTGCGCGATGATCGGCTGGAGGTCTTCATCCACGCCCTGAGCCGCCTGGGAAGGCTAGACCTGGATCAGGTGCGCCGTGCGCTGCGGGCCGACACGGCTCGACCGTTATTTCTGGCTTGCACCGCAGCCGGGCTGGACCGCGCCGCCTTCCCCGCCGTGCTCAGCGAGGTACGACGAATGAATGACGGCTTCCCTCATGACCCTGATGGCGGCGCCTGGCGCCTGGCCGAGCGTTCAGCAGCGCAGGCGGCCTATGAATTCCAGCTGCTGATGGCGCCCGAAGACGGTCGTCCCGTTTGACACGCGGCCTCGGCTCCGCTTGCCTAGGCGCGTGACCCAGCCTTTCCGCCCCACCGCCCTCACCTTCCTGGCCAGCGATCGGCCCGAAGCCGAGGAGGCGCGCCTGAGACTGAGCGAACGCTACGGCTCAGTTCCCGTGACGGAGGCCGAAGTCATCGTGGCCCTGGGCGGCGACGGCTTCATGCTGGAAACGCTTCACAACAACCTGCAACTTCAGACACCCGTCTATGGGATGAATCGCGGCTCGGTCGGCTTCCTGATGAACGACTATGAGGAAGACGATCTGCTGGAGCGGGTGATCCAGGCGGATCGAACCGTCCTTCACCCCCTGCAGATGGACGCCTGGACCGAGAGCGGCCAGGTCCACAGCGGCCTGGCGGTCAATGAAGTCTCCCTGCTGCGTCAGACCCGCCAGAGCGCCAAGCTGCGTATCAGCATCAACGACAAGGTGCGGTTGGAGGAATTGACCTGCGACGGTTGCCTGGTCGCGACACCGGCGGGATCGACCGCCTATAATCTATCGGCTCACGGGCCGATCATTCCGCTGGACGCGCCCAGCCTGGCGCTGACGCCGATCAGCGCCTTCCGCCCCAGGCGCTGGCGCGGGGCGCTGCTGTCGCACACGGCGAGGGTGCGGTTCGACGTACTGGAGGCCGACAAACGACCCGTCAGCGCCACGGCGGACAACTTCGAGGTGCGGCGCGTCACACGGGTCGAAGTGCGCGAGCGACGCGATATCGCCCTGACCATGCTGTTCGACGCAGGGCGGTCCTATGAAGAACGCGTCATGGCCGAACAGTTCGCCGCCTGAAACGTCACGGTTTTTTAGAACTCTCGCGGCACATTGGATTTTACAGTTCAGGAGTCCGGCCCGTGAGCAATTCTTCCAACGTCTTTCGTCCGCCCAACGCCCTGCGCGCCAAGGTCGGCGGCGGCTTCGGCGGTATCGACGCCAACGCCATCGCCAAGGCCGAAGAGGCCCTTAAAGCCATGTCGGCCCAGTTCGGTCAGTGGCTTCAGGATGAAGTGGCCAAGCTGGATCAGACCCAGGCCGACATCCGCACCAAGGGCTACACCACCGAAACCGCCGAGGCGCTGTATTTCCGCGCGCACGATCTGAAGGGCCTGGGGACGACCTATCAATACCCGCTGGTAACGCGCATCGCCGGATCGTTGTGTCGGATGCTGGACGACGCCGACAAGCGGATGAAGGCGCCTCTGCCCGTCATCGACGCCCATATCGACGCCATCAAGGCCGTGGTGCGTGACGAGATTCAGACGGATGAACACCCGGTCGGCCGCGACCTCGCCGAAGCGCTGGAAGCGCGCGTGGCCGAGCACCTGGGTTAAAATCTGCCTCAAGCAGCATCGATGAGAGGGGCGTCCGCTGGGCGCCCTTTCTTCTATGCGGCGCCGATAGCGGCCAGAGCTTCAGGCGCCGGACGATCCAGGCGCTCCATCAGATAGGCCAGATCTTCGCGTGCGGCGTCCGGGCGCTGACTGAGGAAGCGCTCCAGCATACGCTGGCGGAAGGCTTCGCCCGAGGTGTCGCCGCCCTCGGCCTGCAGCACACGCCAGGTGTCGACGCCGGAGCGGAAGGCCTGGAACAGACGTGGCGGCATTCCTGCACGGTCATAGAGCGCCTTCAGCCCCAGCGGACCTGCATCGTGCACCATCAGCCAGGCGCGGTGATGCGGCGTGCCCGCCAGCTCCGCCAGAGCATGTTCAAACAAGGCCATCTGCCCCCGCGCCAGAGCGCGCAGCAGTAGCGACGGCGTCAACGCCTTGCGGCCGTACAAGCGGGCGACGAATTCCGGCAGATCCACAGCCACCCGGGCCTGATCGATCAGATCCACCGTCACCCGCTCACGCGCGAAGTCGGCGAACTGGATGGCGGTTTCCGGCGCCAGCGCGTGGCGCGTGACCAGATGCTCGCGCGCTGCGTCCGAAGCCAGGACCACCAGGCGTTCGGTCACGGACAAAGGCAGCACCTGACGATAGGCCAGGGCCGACACCACCTCGGATGCGTGACCAAAGCGGTCGACCACCAGACCCAGGGCGTCTTCGGAAAGGTCTGCGTTGTCGTTGGCCGCCAGGGCCAGAACCGCTTCCTGTCGCCCCTCGGCGGCCAGGACCGTCGCTACGTCGCGCGGCACGCGTGAACGCGACGCCACAGCCGCCTGACGGACGGCCGATCCGGCGCGCACGATCTCGATCAGGTCGTCATCGGAAAAGGCGGGCGAACAGTTGATGATAGGCAGAGCCACGCTGTCCACGTCCGCAGCCAAACGACGCGCCACCTCACGTGGCACCAAATCCGACGCCTTCAGCGTCACGGCCAGGGCCCGTCGCACGAGTTCAGCCGTGTCAGCGGCTAGGACATTGAGTATTTTCCTGGCCGCCGCGCGCTCCGTCTCGTCCAGCACCATGCGATCGATGCTGCGGAACAGCTTGTGGGCCGCCGCCGCGCGATCGTCCTCGACGTCGGACTTGATCAGGCGCCTGATGTCGCTTTCCGTCAGTCGGGCGCGGTAGGCGGTCATGGATGAAGCTCAGAGCGGCGAAGAATCAATCGTCACTCATAGCGTTACATAGTTAAGGCCCGGTTAGGAATAAGGCGGAACGAAGGTCTTCAGCCAGGCTTGTTCGGCGGCGGGCCGTAGGCGCCGCCAAAGCCGCCGCCCGCTCCCCGCCCGTCCTGGCCCAGCAGCAGGGCCAACAGGCTTTGATCCTGCTTCAGACGGTCCAGGCGCGCGGCCAAGGCGCGCTCCTTATCGCCCAACTCGGGAACGGGTTTCACGCTACCGGCGCCGGCGGCGGGCGCGGCCTCGCCTGCTGTGCGCTGCAGATTGGCATGCACCTCGGCCACCGACGCCGGGCGGCCGTTGCGATAGAAGATGGAGCGGTTCGCCGAGGCCGCCTCGGGGAACAGGGCCGCCGCGCTGGACTGGGGCCGCGACTGCATGGCCTCCATCAACTTGGCTGCGCCCGCCGGACCCAGAAAGTGAGCCGCATACAGGTCGCCGCCGTTCGGCTCACGTCCTGTACGTCCGCGCAGATAGGCCGCGTTCGAAGCTGTCAGTTCCCCCGCCATGGTCGAAGCGGCCTGAGGATCGAAGCGCAGATCCAGCACGACGTTGCGCGCCGAACCACGCACCTGCCAGCGCCCGTCGCCGCCTTGGTAGATCAGATCCGAATACTGGCCGTAGCCGTGCTTGGCGCCGTGCCGCTTCACCGTGCCCAGCCAGGTCTGCTCGATGAACTGGAACAGGCCCGAGGCCGAGGACGTCGGCGCCCGCGCATTGGGGTTCATCGCGCTTTCGCGGCGCGCGGTCTTCATCAGGAAATCGAAGTCCACGCCCGTCGAGGTCGAGGCGCGCCGAATGGCCGCCTCCACGCCGCCGGATGATGGAATCGCTTTCACGGTCATGTGTGAACGGTCGCTAACCTCGGTAAACGAAACCTTAACGCAACGCCGCCGCCGTTAACAATTCCAAGCGCCACAATAAGGCCGCAAGCGAAGCGCGAACTTCGTTCCGTGGGTGCTGGGGAGGGCCTGCGACAGGAGGCGCGTAAGTCATGATGATGCGTATCGCCGGGGGCCACGGCGTGGTCAGCCCCCTCGACTTCCAGCAACGCAAGAAGCCCCTGCCCCGATGGGTGTGGGCGATGATCACCGCCTCGGCTCTGGTGCATGTCGGCGCCGGCGTCTGGCTGTATCAGCAACGCTTTGAACTGGCCGACATGCCGCCCGCGCCAGCCGAGACGCCGCCTACCATCATCGATCTGATCCGGCCGCCGCTGCCGCCCAAGCCAGAGACGCCGCCCAAGGCTTCCCCCGCGCCGACGCCGCCGATCCATCGACCGGCGCAGGTCATGCCCAGCAACGTCGCCCCGCTGGAGGTTCCGGTCGCCCCCGTCGTCAGCCATGACGCCGGCCCGGCCATCAACCTGACGGAACCGGCGGCCGAGCCTTCGACGGGAACTACGGTCACGCCCGAACCGCCGAAGCCCGTTCCCGTCATCACCCAACCCGACTGGGTGCGCAAACCGACGGCTGATCAACTGATGCGCGCCTACCCCTCGGCGGCTGAGGCGCGCGGGATCGGCGGCGTGGCGGAACTGTCCTGTCTGGTGCGGGTGGACGGCAGCCTGACCGGCTGTTCCGTCACCTCGGAAACACCCGGCAATCAGGGCTTCGGGCGGGCGGCGGTGAGCCTGAGCCGCTACTTCCGCCTCAGCCCGCGCACGGTGGACGGACAGGCCGTCGACGGCGCGCGCGTCACCATGGCCATCCGCTTCGACCTGCCCAAGGACTAAAGGAACCGCGAGGGATGGAGGGTCGGCTCGGCGACGGGCCGGCCCTCTGTCGCGTCGGCTACAACCGCGCCGACCAGCGGCCCCAGCAGCCAGCCGTTGCGGCGCGGCCCCAGCGCGACATGAAGACCCGGTGCGACCCGCCCCGCCATCGGCAGGCCGTCCGGAGCCGTCCCCCGCACCCCCGCGCGCCAGTCGATCGTCAGAGGACGCGGCGTCTGGGCCAGAATTTTCCATGCGGCGGCCAGCATGGCTTCGCAGCGCGCGGCGTCGGGCGTCACCGAGCGCTCGCCCGCCTCCATCGTCGCCCCGATCACGCTGCCTTCGCCCATCGGCGCGACATAGGCGCCCGGCCCGCGCACGACGTGGTCGACCAGCCTTTCCTTCGCCAGACCGATCTGGCCGCGAATGGGGGTGATGCAGGCGACAGCCGCTTGCGCTTCGGGCGGGAGGCCCTCCAGCGACGGGTCAGCGCCCGTGGCCAGGATCAGATGATCGGCGCGCACGGCGCCCGTCGTCGTCTCGACCCGCCAGCCCTGCCCGTCCGGCGACGCACGCAGCGCCCGCGCCTCGATCACCGTGAGTCCCTGCGCCAGCGCCGTCAGCGCCTGAGGCGGATCGACCTTGGCGTCCTCATGCGTGGTCAGGCGCGCCGAAGCGGCGTCGTATTGATGCTGAAAGCCCAGCGCCTTCATCCGCGCCGCCAGTTCGGCGACATCGCCGCCCCGCCATTCCGCGAGATCGCCATACAGGCGCACGCCCGTCGCTTCGGCGAAGGCAGGCCACAGGTCGCGCGCGCGGCGCAACACCTGAGCCGCTCCCAGCGACAGATCGTCGATGGCGCATTCCATGGCGGGCGCGATCATGCCCGCCGCCACGGCTGAGGCGTTGACGCCGCCCGGATCGACCACCGCCACGCGGCGTCCGCGCAGCCTCAGCTCCGCCGCCGCGCACAGGCCCAAAGCGCCCGCGCCGATGACCACGGCGTCGAAGGAAGATTCAGGAGAATTGAAAAGGGGCACGGAAAGTCCTTCGACCTCCCGCACCCCGATTTCAACCGTTGAGGACGGTCTTTTATTCAGCCGCCAGCTTGGCCGCGCGCGCCTCTTCCAGACGCTTTGTCAGGGCGGCGTGCTGGCCCCACAGGGCCTTGGGCAGGCGATCGCCGAACTTCTCGTAGAAGGCGGGGATCATGGCGGCTTCCTCGGTCCAGACCTCGGCGTCCACGTCCAGCAGGATCTTCAGATCCGCGTCGGTCAGCGTCAGACCCGACAGGTCCAGCGCGGCCTTGGACGGCACGCGGCCGACCGGAGTGTCCACGGCCTCGGCCTGGCCTTCCAGACGCTCCACGATCCACTTCAGCACGCGGGCGTTGTCGCCGAAGCCCGGCCAGACGAACTTGCCTTCGTCGTTCTTGCGGAACCAGTTGACGAAGAACAGGCGCGGCAGCTTCGACGCATCGGCCTTCTCGCCCATCTTCAGCCAGTGGCCGAAATAGTCGCCCATGTTGTAGCCGCAGAAGGGCAACATGGCGAAGGGGTCGCGGCGCAGCTCGCCGACCTTGTTCTCGGCGGCGGCGGTGCCTTCCGAGGCCACGGTCGAGCCCATGAAGACGCCGTGCTCCCAGTCATAGGCTTCCGTCACCAGCGGCACGGCCGAGGCGCGGCGGCCGCCGAACAGGATGGCGTCGATCGGCACGCCGGCGGGGTCTTCCCACTCCGGCGCGATGGACGGGCACTGACCGGCCCAGACGGCGAAACGCGAGTTCGGGTGCGCCGCAGGCTCGCCCGAAGCCGGATCGTGCGGCTGGCCCTTCCAGTTGGTCAGGCCTTCCGGCGCTTCCTTCGACAGGCCTTCCCACCAGACGTCGCCGTCAGCGGTCAGGGCCACGTTGGTGAAGATGGTGTCGCGCGTCAGGGTCTCGAGCGCGTTCTTGTTGGTGTTGCGGCTGGTGCCCGGCGCCACGCCGAAGAAGCCCGCTTCCGGATTCACGGCGTACAGACGGCCGTCATCGCCGAAGCGCATCCAGGCGATGTCGTCGCCGACCGTCTCGGCCTTCCAGCCGTCCAGCGCCGGTTGCAGCATGGCCAGGTTGGTCTTGCCGCAGGCGCTCGGGAAGGCGGCGGCCACGTATTTCGACACGCCTTCGGGGCTGGTCAGCTTGAGGATCAGCATGTGCTCGGCCAGCCACCCCTCGTCGCGGGCCATGATCGAGGCGATGCGCAGGGCGTAGCACTTCTTGCCCAGCAGGGCGTTGCCGCCGTAGCCCGAGCCGTAGGACCAGATCTCGCGGGTCTCAGGGAAGTGGACGATCCACTTGTCGTCGTTGCAGGGCCAGGCCACGTCGGCCTGACCTTCGGCCAGCGGCGCGCCCAGAGTGTGAACGGCGGGGACGAAGACGCCGTCGGCGCCCAGCATGTCCAGCGCGCCCTTGCCCATGCGGGTCATGACGCCCATCGACACGGCGACATAGCCGCTGTCGGTGATCTCGACGCCCAGGGCGGAGATCTTGGAGCCCAACGGCCCCATGCAGAACGGAACGACATACATCGTCCGGCCCTTCATGCAGCCGTCGAACAGGCCGTCCAGACGGGCGCGCATCTCGACCGGGTCGGACCAGTTGTTGGTCGGGCCGGCGTCGGCTTCGTCCTGCGAGCAGATGAAGGTGCGGCTCTCGACGCGGGCCACGTCCTTGGGGTCCGAGGCGGCGTAGTAGCAGCCGGGGCGCTTGGCCTGATCCAGCTCCTTCAGCGTGCCCTTGCCGATCAGATCGGCGACGATGGCGGACTTCTCGGCGGCCGAGCCGTCGCACCAGTGAACACGGTCAGGCTTGGTCAGGGCGGCGATCTGCTCCACCCAGGCGACGAGGCCCTTGTGTTCGGTCGGCGCCGGATGGAGTCCGGGAATCGATTGCGTCACGTCTTGCTCTCCTGAAGCTGCGCGCAGCGATCTGTCGTCGCCGTCACGCAATAAGCTGATCACGCTGTGTAACGGGGGCCAATGAACCCCAAGGGACGTTAGGTCAACCACTGCACGTTTCATTCCCCCGTTATCCGGCTCGCCCCATCCACACGCACATTTAAATCGTCAGAGCGCGTCCCAAGGGGTATCTCCTTCGGCGTGAAGACGATGGATTCTGTAAAGTCGACGCCGGACGGCTTCCCGAGCGCCCTGATCTCGCCTGCGGCTGAACGCAACAGCGCGGCCATACTGGAGGTACTGCGCGCCCATCTGCCCGCTCAGGGCCGGGTGCTGGAGATCGCCGCCGGATCGGGTCAGCACGCCGTCGCCTTCGCAACGGCCCTGCCCGGCCTGGACTGGACGCCCAGCGATCCCAGCGCGGAGGCGCGGGCCAGCATCGAGGCGTGGCGGATGAAGGCGGGCGCGGCGAACCTGCGCCCCGCACAGGCGGTCGACATGCTGGATGACGCCAGTTGGCTGTCAGAGCCGCTGGACGCCATCGTCTGCATCAACATGATCCACATCAGCCCGTGGTCGGCGGCCCAAGGCCTGATGCGGCTGGCGGAACGGTCGCTGACGCGCCCCGGCGGCCTCCTGTATCTCTACGGCCCCTATCGCGAGGCAGAGGTTGCGCTGGCCCCGTCCAACGCCGCCTTCGACGACAGCCTGAAGGCGCGCGATCCCGCATGGGGCCTGCGCGACCGGGGCGAGGTCGAAACGCTCGCCCGGTCGCATGGCCTAGCCCTGACGCTGCGACGGGCCATGCCCGCCAACAACCTGAGCCTGATCTTCCGCCGGGTTTAGATGGCGGCGACCACCGCCGTCAGTGCGGCGCGATCGTTCAACAGGGCGGCCTTGCCGTCGCGGAAGGCGGCTCCCGGCGCATCAGCCGGTTGGCCAAAGATTTCAGCCGCCACAGCCACACCGTCGGCGAAGGCCAGAACCGGCAGGCCCTGAGCCTTGGCCAGGTTCACCAGCGCCTTGACCTGCACCAGGCCGGCTTCGTCCGCCATGCCGCCCGGAACCACCACGCCCTGAACACGGCCGCCGCTGATGTCGTCAGCCGTCGCCGTCGCCAGAACCGTCAGCCCGCCGGACATCAGACTGCCCTCGCCCGTCGAGATCGGGGCCAGGGAAACGCCTTCAAACCGCAGGGCGGTTTCCATGTCGCCCAATTCGCCGAAATCCATGCCCTTGCGCATGATCAGGCCGAAGCGCAGGCGGGTCGACGTGGGGCGGTTGCCGTATTGGCGAGAACGGGGGGCGGTCGCAGACTTGCTTTGAGCGTACAAAACGTCTCCTTCGAAGGTTATCGATCAATATTCGTAGACGATTTAAAGTTATCGTCCCGCCCTGCACGCCGAAATCCGATCAGACACGGCAAACGTCGCAATCCGAATCGATCGGAAGCGGACGCATCAAAATCATCAGGGTGACTGCTGATATAGGCTTATGATGCTGAAGGTCAACTTGACGACGAAAACGTGACCTGACCCGCCACCGCAGAAAATCTGAACGCGGACGCGCAAGCGACGACCTTGCCTGAGGGCGCGCCCCCGCCCTACACAGCCGATCGCATCGCAGAGAGTCAGTCCGGCCATGGCCTTCACCCGCACCTACGACGGCGACGAACCCGTCCGCATCAACAAGTGGCTGGGCCAGACCGGCGTCTGTTCGCGCCGCGAGGCCGAGGGCCTGATCGCCGAGGGGCTGGTCAGCATCGACGGTGAAGTGGTGCGCGACGCGGGTCGCAAGATCGAGCCGGGCCAGACCCTGACCCTGAACGACACGGGCGAGGCGGCGCTGGCGGCGGGCGTCGCCATCCTGCTGCACAAGCCGGTCGGCTATGTCTCGGGCCAGCCCGAGCCGGGCAAGGTTCCGGCCGTGCGCCTGCTGACCACGGCCAACAAGATCGGCGAGGGCGAGACGCCCGCGCGCGACGCCTCCCTGCCCCCAGTCGGGCGACTGGACGAGGATTCGCGCGGCCTGCTGATGCTGTCGTCAGACGGCGTGGTGGCCAAGGCGGTGATCGGGCCGCAGTCCGATCTGGACAAGGAATACCTAGTCCGCGTCGCCGGCGCCGTGACCGAGGCCAAGCTGACCAAACTGCGCCACGGGCTGGAGCTGGACGGTCGCCAGCTGAAGCCCGCCCGCGTCACCCAGATGGAGCCGCAGCGTCTGCGTTTCATCCTGCGCGAAGGTCGCAACCGCCAGATTCGTCGCATGTGCGAACTGGTCGGGTTGGAGGTCGTCGATCTCTATCGCATCCGCATCGGCCCGGTGAAGCTGGGCGACCTGCCGGAAGGCCGCTGGCGGATGCTGACGGCCGACGAGCGCGCGGCGCTGATCAAGGGCTGACCGGCGCCGTCATGGCCGCCAGACGGCTCAGTTCGGCGACATGAGAGGCGAAGGCCGCCTTTCCGGCATTGGTCAGGCTGAGCCAGGTGCGCTGGCGGCCGCCCTGCGCCGCCTTGCGGACAGCAAGATAGCCGGCCTCCTCCAGCGTCTTCACGTGTTTCGACAGGACGGAGTCAGACACCTGAATGGCGTCGCGCACCACCGCGAACTCGGCTTCGGCGGCGGACAGGATGGCGCATATCTGCAGCCTGCCCGGCGCATGGATCACAGGATCGAAAACCGGCGGCTTCACGACAGGCTCCGCACGTCGATGCGGTACAGGCGCATCCAGACCCTCATGCCGACGACGCCCAGAACCGCCGCCGCCAAACCGTTGGCGAAGGGAACCCAGACGACGCCCTGCACCCGCCCGAACCAGATGCTGAGGCCCATCAACCCCATCAGGATCGCCGCCAGGCCAAAGGCGGCCCAGCGGGCGCGACGCGGAGCATACCCGTTCACCCACACCCCTGTGCGATCCTGCCAGACCCGCATGATCGTCACCAGAATCGCGATCGCCACCACAACGCAGGCCATGCCGATCATGGTGGAAAAGCCCTGCCCCGCCACCAGAAGCCCGCACGCCAGGGCGTAGCCGGCGTCATACCACCAGGGCCAATAGTTCATCTTCCCGAGCGCCTGTTCGCGCGTCTGGCGTATCTGCTCCAGAGCGGCCTTCGCGTCGTGCGTATCTGACATGGGACATCCCTCACTTTCCAGAACGGAAAATGACGACGACTTTCCACTTCGTCAAGTAATGACTTTCCAGATCGGAAAGTTACATGAGCGCCTCGAACCAGCGCTGCAGCAATGCCGCTTCGGCGCGGTGGGCCTCGGTGCGGGCAGCCGCCTCCTCGTCCACGCCCCAACGCTCCTCGGTAAAGGCTTCGTCCAGACGCGACAGGTCCAACGCCGCCTCGCCCGCCAGCGCCCCGCGCTGAACCGCCAGCCCCAGCACCGCCGAGCCGAACAGTGGAACCGCCGTCGCCAGCCCAGTCAGGGCGAAGTCGTCCATCTCCAGCGCCAGCGCCTCGACCCGCGCCAGCGCCTCCGGCGCCTGCGGGCGATGGATGATCCCCTCGACCGCATGCAGTTCGACGCCGAGTTCTCGCGCGGCCCAGTCGCGCCACGGGCCCCATTCCGTCTGCTGACGCTCGATCAGCCCCGACGGCGTCTCGGCCAGATAGCAGAGCACGTCCGACCCAGCGTAACGGGCGATCTCTTCGGCCACCGGAGCGCGCGTCTGGCTGACCCGGTCGATGGCGGTCGAGGCCAGACGGGTGGCGGGCATGGTCCCCGGCATCAGATGCTCGCCCTGGGCGTTCCACTCGTCGGCCACGAGACGAGCCGCCGCCTCGGTCGGCAGGGCGATGGCGTTGCCGGCCGGCGTCTTGGGCGCGCGGCCGTCCAGCAGGACGACCCAGCCGCAGTCGCGGGCCTCGACCTCGGCGGCCTTCCAGAAACGCTTGATGCGCTCTTCGGACTCACGAAAGCCCTTCTGGGCGGCGACGTTGGGATCAAGCGAAGGAATGTGAGACATGGCAGACTTCTAGGCGAAAAGCTTGGTCGAGGCGAAACGGTCGAGCGCCGCCTCCAGATCAGGAAAATCGGCGGCGATGTGCAACGCGCCCGCAGCCGCCTGCTCCTCCACCGTATGGAAGCCCCAGCCGACGCCCAGCGGATGCACCCCCGCCGCCACGGCCATGGCGATGTCGTGGCTGGTGTCGCCGATCATGACGGTCGAGGCGATGTCGGCCCTGCAGGCGGCCATGGCGGCGCGCAGCATGGCCGGGTCCGGCTTGCCCGGCCCGTCCTCGGCGCAGTGGCTGGACAGGAACAGATCGCTCCATTCAGGCCGCGCCAGGTTGCGGGCGACGCCGCGCCGGTTCTGCCCGGTCGCCAGCGACAGCCGCCAGCCGTCGCGCTTCAGTCGCCGCAGCGTCTGCATCACGCCGGGATAGAGCGGCTCTTCATGTCCCGCCTCATACATGGCGCGGAAGCTAGCCTGAAAGGCGGCGACGAAGTCCGCCAGCTCAGCGTCCGTCAGCGACGGCTCCAGCACATGCAGGGCGTGATGCAGGCTCAGGCCGACGATCTGGCGCACCCGCTCGTAGTCAGGCTCGGGCAAGCCCAGGACGTGGGCCGCCTCGCAGGCCGCGCGATGGATGGAGGCGCGGCTGTCGACCAGCGTGCCGTCGATATCGAAAACGGCGAGCGGAGCGTCGGAAGCGATCATATCAGGCCGGCACGATGTCAAAGGCCACGGTCAGACGGTCCTGATCACCGCCGAAAGGAACCGTTCCATGCCACATGTAGGAAGGAAACAGCACCACTCTCCCCAGCTCGGGTTGGACAAAATGCTCCGCAGCCAAGACTGGAGACGATGCGAAAGGCGGCTGACCGAACCTTAGCCACCCCTGGCGACCCTCGGTTCGCGCTATATCCGGAACCTCGATGTAGCAAGCGGAAGATATCCATCCCTGCGGGTGCACGTGATCGGCGTGATAGCCGTGTGGACGTAGCCGCACTGACCAGCAGCCGGCGATATCGTAGCTATCCGAGCGTCTGGCCGGCAGCGGACCATCGCCCTCCAGCCCGTTAATATAGCGTCGGATCGGACCATCGATCGCCGTAAAAAAAGCGCGGATCGCGGGGTCAGTATTCAGGACCAACGGCGTAGATGTCTGAGATCCGCCTCGCAGGGACTGTCCGACGGGGTGCGCCTTTAAACCGTGATTACGCCGTAGCGCCACGGCCAGATCACGCAGATAGCTGTGCAGATCCGTCCATCCCGGCGGGCAATCGATCCGATCAGACGATACCAACCGGCTGTAATCATACAGCCGTCGATAGGCTTCATCTCCCGCCAAGCGTAGCGCGACCGCTTCCAGCGCGATCGCGTACTGATTGTCAGGCGTCGCCTGACGCAGAGGCGCTATGTCCTGCATAGCGTCCTGAGGACGACCGAGAGCGAGCAAGGCCTCTGCCGAGGCAGACCGAAGAGGCGCCGCATCCACGCCCTGCGTTCTGGCCGCTCCGATATGTCGAAGCGCCAGCTCAGGATCGTCATTCATCACGATCTGGGCTGCGGCGAAGTGGCCGCGCGGCGACAGAGCAATGGACGCCAGGACGCGATAGGCGTCCGCCTTTCGATCCGCATACTGGAGCAGTTGAGCCAAGGCCATGCGAAGAACTTCGCTTTGCCCCTGCCGGGTCAGGGCGTCCAGCAGAGGCGCGGCCGAGACTTCTACGTCTTCGGTCCGCATCCACAGCAGATAGGCGAGATCCCGCACCGCATCAGAATAGTCACGACGACGCGAAATAGCGGTGCGATAAGCCTGCTCGGCCTCATCCAGACAATTCTGGCCTTGCAGCGCGCGAGCCAGGACCAGCCAGGTTTCCGGCGCGTCACCGCCCACAGCCAAAGCTCGCCGAGCCGCCGCTTCGGCCTCACCCGCCATGCCCAGGTCACCCAAGAGCGCCGCCAGGTTATGATGCGCCGAGACGCTTTTCGGCGTCATAGCCGCCGCCTGTCGCGCGTCAGGCAAGGCGTCCTTCGGACGACCAAGCGCCTGCAGCGCCTGCGCTCGGTAGGCGTGAACCGCAAAGTTCGCGCGACCAGCCTCGATCTCGCGCGTCGCCAGAGCAAGAACGTCCTGGGCATGCCCCCCGTCCAACAGGCGACCCAGTTCCTCGTCCAACACAGCGTTCATCGCATCCGCCGCACGCCCTCGAAGGGATCTTCCTCAGCCTCGTCCTCGGAGAAGCCGAAATGGTTGAAGCCGGCTTTCATCTCGGGGCTGAGCGGAGCCTCGACGATCAGCTTGCCGCCGCCGGGATGGTCGAGTTCGATGCGGCGGGCGTGAAGCTGCAGCTTCAGCGGGCCGGACAGTTCGCGCGATTTATCGTCGCCGTATTTGGGATCGCCCAGAATGGGGTGGCCGATGGCCGCCATGTGGGCGCGCAGCTGGTGCGTGCGGCCGGTGAAGGGGCGCAGCGCCATCCACGCCGCGCGGTGGGCGGCGCGGCTGATGGTGGCGAAGGCGGTCTCGGCCGGTTCGCCCTTGGGGTCCTTGGGCTCGGCCGGGCGCATCATCTCGAAGTCGTTGATGCCCGTCTTCTTCAGAGCCATGTCGATCTGACCGGCCGAAGGCTTGGGGTTGCCGATGACGATGGCCCAATAGGTCTTTTTCGCCTGACGACGGGCGAAGGCGCCGGCCAGACGCTTGGCCGCCTCCGGCCCCTTGCCCAGCAGCAGCACGCCCGAGGTGTCGCGGTCCAGACGGTGAACCAGACGCGGCCGGTCCATCCCCTCGCCCCAGGCCGACAGCAGGCGATCGACGTGCTTGGTGGTCTTGGTCCCGCCCTGCACGGCCAGGCCGTGCGGCTTGTTTAGGGCGATGACCATGTGGTCTTCATACAGCACCAGCGACTTGGCGTAGGCGATGTCGCGCTCGGTCAATTCGTGCAGATCGCCGGGCTTGCGCGGATTGGCCTCGGGCAGCGGCGGCACGCGCACGGCGGCGCCCGCAGTCAGGCGGTCCTGCGGCTTGACGCGCGAGCCGTCGACGCGGATCTGGCCGCTGCGGGCCATTTTCTCGACCTGGATGTGGGTCAGGTGCGGCCAGCGGCGCTTGAACCAGCGATCCAGGCGGATGTCGTCTTCATCCTCGGCGACATAGAGGGTCTGGACTTCGCGGCTCATGCGCCCACTCCGGTAAACAATTTGCGCGCGATCATCAGGCCGACGAACAGAGCGGCGATGGCGAGAACCACCGAACCCGCCGCATAAACGAAAGCCGAGACGATTTCACGGCGTTCGATCATCAGGGCCGCTTCCAGTGAAAAGGCCGAAAAGGTCGTGAAGCCGCCCAGCACGCCGACGGCGGCGAACAGGCGGATGCTCTCCTGCCCCGCGCCCGCCCTCAACGCTAGCCAGCCGACCAGCAGGCCCATCAGCAGGCCGCCCGCGACATTGGCGGTCAGGGTCGCCCACGGCCAGGCCGCACCCGGCGCCAGGCGGCCCACGGCCAGCCCCAGCCCATAGCGCGCCATCGCCCCCAGGCCGCCGCCGATCGCAACCAGCAAGAAACGTGTCATGCTGGCGGCATATACTGTTCCGACCTCATTTGCGAAGGCCGCCATGCACGACCTTGTCCTCGCCATCCTGCATCACCTGCTGTTCCTGGGCCTGATCGTCATGCTGGCGTCGGAACTGGCGCTGCTGCGCACGCCGGAACCGCCGGTGAAGCGACTGGCCGGACTGGACGCGGGCTATGGGATCACGGCCTTGCTGATCATTCTGGTCGGGGTCGGTCGGGTGATGGGCGGCAAGGGCTGGGCCTTCTATGAAGCCAACCCATTCTTCTGGGCCAAGATCGCGACCTTCGCCCTGATCGGCCTGATCTCGATTCGGCCGACGCTGGCGATCCTGAAATGGCGCAAGGCGGCGCGGGTCGCGCCCGGCTATGTCCCGCCTCAGGCCGAACTGACTGCGGCGCGGCGCGCGGTGGGGCTTGAGATTCTGCTGCTGGTTCCGCTGCTGGCCTTCGCCGCCGCGATGGCGCGCGGGCCGTTCTAGGCCCTACAGGCGCGGGCGGATGGCGTCCTGAACCCCGCGTGCGTCATAGGCCTCAGGGCGATCCGGGCGCTGGCCGCGCCCCATGACGATCTCCAGCGTGGTCGAAGTCGGCTGCGGCCCGCTGAGGTCGAAGCCCAGGCCGACGCCGACGCCCGATGACGACCAGCCGCCGTAACGGCCCGTGCCAGCGCCGATGGAGACGCTGGGCCGCACGCCGCCCGCGCTGTCGGGGCGGCCGTCGATCCAGCGCTGCGTCACTTCGAACCAGTCATAGCCCTGCTCGGTCGTCAGTTGGGCCGCACGGAACAGAGCCATGTCCGCCACCGGGCCGGGCGCGCCGACGCCGTTGTAGCTGACGCGGAAACGGTCACGCTCGATCTGCTGTTCGGAGTAACCCTGCCCGTTCGGCCCCATCTGACGACCGTAGGGCGCCAGGCTGGCGCAGGCCGTGAGCGCCAGGGCCGAGGCGGTGATCGTGATGATGGCGAGGCGTTTCATGCGCGTATCTCCCACGCCCGAACAGCGCACGGGCGAACCGGATTGTTCCGCGGTGAAGCTGAACAGGGGATGAAGCCCTACAGCCCCGCCGCCGCACGCAGGGCCGCGAAATCCTCCGGCTCCGGCGCTTCGACCGTCACGCGGCCGCCGTCGGGATGAGGAAAGCTCAACTTAGCCGCGTGCAGCATCAGGCGCGGCGCGGCGCGCCCGGCGAAGGTCAGGGCGCCGCCATAGCGGACATCGCCGACCAGCGGGCGACCGATGGAGGCCATATGAACCCGAAGCTGGTGCATCCGCCCCGTCTCGGGCGACAGCTCGACCACCGCCCCGTCTTCACTAGAAGCCAGGGTGCGATAGCCGCTGGCGGCGCCTTGCGCGCCCGGCGCATCGAAATCCACGACGCGCATATAGCTTTCGCGGCCGATCTCTTCGCGCCGCAGGGCCGAAGTGATCCGGCCGGACTTGGGCTCCGGCGCGGCCGCGACCAGCGCCAGATAGGTCTTCTGGAACTTGCGCATCTGCATCGCCTTGCCGAAGAAACCGGCGGCGGGCTTGGTCTTGGCGGCCAGGATGACGCCCGACGTGTCGCGGTCCAGTCGGTGCACCAGTTCCGGGCGCTTGCGGTTCGACCGGGCGAAGGCCCACAGCAGGTCGTCCAGGGTGTTGGCCTGGATGCGGCCGCCCTGGCTGGACAGGCCGGACGGCTTGTTGAAGGCGATCAGATGCGCGTCTTCATGCACCACCCAGGAACGGACGGCGGCGATTTCATCTTCGGTCAGGGATACGGGCTGGCGGGTTTTCACCCGCCGAGCCTTTAGACGAGCGCGCCCCGCTTCGCCATGCCCATCAGGCCTAGGCGATCAGCGGATCAGGCCCTTGCGGCGCGCCCAGTGGGCATAGGCGATCTGGATAACGAAGATCAGGGTGACGACCAGGGTGAACGCCACGCCGCCCGCGCCGATGACTTCACGCCCGTTGCTGAGCGCCAGCACATAGACGGCGTGCGCCAGCATGGCGATCAGACCCGCGACGAAGGCGTTGAACGCCAGCTTCCGACGAAGCAGCAGCATCAGCGCGCCCAGCAGGCCGCACCACACCGCCACGCCGAAGGCCACATCGGTCCACATCGGCGCGCCGCGCAGATAGGCCACCTGCTCCATCGTCAGCGCGCTCCAGTAGGCGGCGGCTCCCGTCACCTTCTGATACCACTGCCAGACGCCGACGCCGTTCCAGACCACCGAGGCCGCGGCGATGGCCCACAGATGCCACGGCGCCGCCGGACGCTTCGAAATATCGACCATCATTCTTCCCCCCAGGGCCTTGAGAACCGAAAACTACGCCGAAATAGACCGATGCAACAAGGGCTTCCGCCTGCCTCTCAGACGATCACGCCGCGTCGGCCCATCCAGGCGCAATAGGCGGTCTGAATGACCAGGACGGCGATGATGACCAGGCCGAACGCCACGCCGACCGGCCCCATGATGTCGCGCCCTTTGCTCATGAAGTGGATGTAAGCCGTGTCCGCCAACATGGCGATCAGGGCGACGGCGAACACCATCGTCGCCTGACGCCGCCGAAACAGCAGCAGCACCGCCGCCAGCAGCCCGCCCCAGAAGGCGACGCCGACCGCGACATCGGTCCATAAGGGCACGGCGCGCAGATAGGCCGCCTCGGCGGGGGTCAGACTGCTCCAATAGGCCGGATCGCCCGTCACCTGCAGCGTCCACTGCCAGACGAAAAGGGCGTTCCACAGAAAGGACAACACGCCGACCAGCCACAGGTGCCAGGGCGTCGACATACGCCGCAGAACATCGACCATCGCCGCCTCCGCAGTTTGCAGGCTCAGCCTACGCCCGACGGGCCGCCACGACAATGAACGCCGTTCACCGATCTTCCACTCTCTCCGTCATCCTCGGGTCAAGCCCGAGGATGACGGCGGTAAGCGCCTTATTCCTTGCTCACCCGCGCCCGCATCGCCGCCCAGCGCTCCAGGCGCGCCTTGACCTTCTCCTCATGCCCCTCGCCCTTGGGCTTGTAGAAGGTGCGGCGCTCCATCTCGTCGGGGAAGAAGTTCGCGCCGGAGAAACCCTCGAGCGTGTCGGGGTCGTATTGATAGCCCTTGCCGTAGCCGAGCTGCTTCATCAGCTTGGTCGGAGCGTTGCGGATATGGGCGGGCGGCATCAGGGAGCCGGTCTCGTGCGCCGCCTTCTTCGCCGCCTTAAAGGCTTCATAGACGCCGACCGACTTGGGCGCAGTGGCCAGATGGACCACAGCCTGAGCCAGCGCCAACTCCCCTTCCGGCGAGCCGAGGAAGTCGTAGGTGTCCTTGGCCGCGTTGGCGACCAGGATGGACAGGGGGTCGGCCTGACCGATGTCCTCGACCGCCATGCGCACGATGCGGCGCGCCAGATAGAGCGGGTCTTCGCCCCCGTTCAGCATCCGCGCCAGCCAGTAGAGCGCCGCGTCCGGGTCCGATCCGCGCACCGACTTATGCAGGGCTGAGATGAGGTTGTAGTGCTCTTCCCGCGACTTGTCGTAGGCGGGGGCGCGTTTCTGAAGCACGCCCGCCAGCGCCTGCACATCGAGCGGCTCCACGTCCGTCAGGTCGAACAGCACCTCGGACATGGTCAGCAGATAACGGCCGTCGCCGTCGGCCAGGGCCAGCATGGCCTGACGCGCCTCAAGCGTCAGCGGCAGGGGCTTGCCCATCAAGGCCTCGGCCCGATCCAACAGCAGGTCCAGCGAGGCGTCGTCCAGCCGCTTCAGCACATAGACCTGAGACCGCGACAGCAGGGCGCCGTTCAGCTCGAAGCTGGGGTTTTCGGTCGTGGCGCCGACCAGGGTGACGATCCCCTCCTCCACGAAGGGCAGGAAGCCGTCCTGCTGGGCGCGGTTGAAGCGGTGGATCTCGTCGACGAACAGCAGGGTCTGCTGCCCCGCCGCCCGGCGCATCCGCGCGGCCTCGAACGCCTTCTTCAGGTCTGCGACGCCCGAGAAGACGGCGCTGATCGACTGATATTCGTAGCCCGCCGCCTTGGCCAACAAGCGGGCGATCGTCGTCTTGCCCGTGCCCGGCGGCCCCCACAGGATCATGGAGCCCAGACGCCCGGCCTCGATCATCCGGCGGATCGGCCCGCCTTCGCCCAACAGATGGTCCTGCCCCACCACCTGATCCAGCGCCTGCGGGCGCAGGCGGTCGGCCAGAGGGGCGTCGGGGGGATGGATGCCGGAGGCTTCGAACAAATCAGTCATGGAACGCTCTAGATAGGCGTTCGTTCGGGCGACTGCACCCGCTACAACGCCTCCAAGGAGGAATCGCATGACAGAACCCAAGCCCGATCAGGGACCGCGCGGCGGGGTGACGCCCCACCTGACCATTCCTTCGCGCGGGGCCGCCGCGGCGATCGAATTCTACGCCCGCGCCTTCGGGGCCGAGGAAGTCATGCGGATGCCGGCCGAGGACGGCGAGCGCCTGTTGCACGCCCATCTGCGCATCAACGGCGGCAGCGTCATGCTGGCCGACGAATTCCCCGAATGGACCGGCGAGGCCGACATCAAGCCCGTCGGCGTCAGCCTGCATCTTCAGGTCGACGACGCCGATGAATGGTGGGGCCGCGCCCTGGTCAACGGCGCCATTCCGGTCATGCCGCTGGAGAACCAGTTCTGGGGCGACCGCTACGGCCAGCTCCGCGACCCGTTCGGCCACCTGTGGAGCATCGGCGGACCGATTAAGGGGTAAGTCCTCGCCGCCGTCAGCAAGAGAAAAGCCCACCCCTCTCCCTCCCCTTCATGGGGAGGGAGAAACGCGGCGCCTGTTTTCCTACGGCAACCGGCCGGTCAACCGACGCCCGTTGCGGACGATGGTCAGCTCCGAACCCCGTTGCGCCCGGCCCAGGGCGGCGACCGTGGTGACGGCGCGGTCGTCAATCTGCACCACCAGGTCGTTGGGGCGCAGGCCGATGCGAGCCGGGATGCTGTTGCGTTGCAGGCCTGTGACCACCACGCCGCTGGTGAAGGGATCTCCGCCCAGTCGGTCGGCCAGGGCGGGGTTCAGCGCCACGCCCTGAAGCCCGGCCAGGGCGCCCTGCCCCACGACCGAGCCCTGCCCCGGATCGGCGTCGCCCGGCAGGGTCGAGACGCGCGCGTTCAGCGTCTGCGTCCGGCCGTCGCGCAGGACGGTCACGGCCACGGTGTCGTTCGGCGAGCGCGTGCCGACGCGGAAGTTCAGACCGCCCTGATCGTTGACCTCGGCGCCGTCGATGGCGGTGATGACGTCGCCCTGCTCGATGCCCGCGCGGGCGGCGGGGCCTCCGGCGTAGACGTCCGTGACCATCAGACCCTGCGGCCGATCCAGCCCCAGGCTGCGGGCCATGTCGGAGCTGACCGTGTCGCCCTTGACGCCCAGCCAGGCGCGCTCGACCGACTTAGCGCCGCCGACGGCGGAATCCACCACCCGCTTGACCATGGTGGCCGGCACGGCGAAGCCCACGCCCGTCGAAGAGCCGGTGCGCGAGAAGATGGCCGTATTGATGCCGATCAGGTCGCCGTCCATGTCGACCAGGGCGCCGCCCGAGTTGCCGGGATTGATCGGCGCATCGGTCTGGATGAAGGAGCCGGAATCGCTGATGCCCGTCTCGGTCCGGTTCAGGGCCGAGATGATGCCGTTGGTCACGGTCTGGCCGACGCCGAACGGATTGCCGATGGCCAGAACCAGATCGCCGACCTGCTGCTGCTCCTGATCGTCGATGCGCAGGACCGGCAGGTCGCCGTCCAGGTTTTCGAGCTGCAGCACGGCGATGTCGGACCGCTCATCGGCCAGCAGCACCTTGGCCGGATACTCGCGTCGGTCGTTCAGGGTGACGCGGATTTCCTGCATGTTCTGGATGACGTGGTTGTTCGTCACCACGATGCCGTCCGGGCGCACGATGACGCCCGAACCGATGGAGCCGGTCACGCGCGACTGCGGCCCGCCGCCGAACAGTTCGAAGAAGGGATCGCGCACGCGCTGGACGCCGCGCGCGGAAATATTCACCACAGCGGGCGCGGCCTCGCGCACCACGGGGGCGAAGCTGGTCTTCAGCGATCCGGCGTCGCGCGGGGCGACGCGGGGCTGTTCGGCGAAGACGCCTTCCTGCGCCTTGGAGGGCTGCGGCTGGCCGCAGGCGGACAGGATCAGGGCGGCGGCGATGGCCAGTCTGGAAGTCTTCATCTCGTCCCGGTTCTACAAGCTTGGGCGTTGCATCCATTCCGCCTCGGCTTTTCGACAGGATCAAGGCCGTCTTTCAGTCCGGGGCGCGGCGGCGATCAAACGGACGTGACCTCGTCCCGTTCCGCCCGGCGCGCGGTCAGGAAGCCGATCAGGGCGCCCAGCGCCAGCACGACGGAGGCCAGATAGAAGGCCAGACCCGGCTCGGACAGCAGGGCGTCGGCCGCAGCGGACACTGCGGGCAGCCCACGATCCGACAACCAGGCCGCCGCTCGCCCGCCGCCCTCGCCCACGGACACCGAATAGATCCAGCCGAAGAACAGGGGCGAGGCCACGCCGGCGATGGAGGCGACGCTCATGTTCGCGCCCTGAAGTTGGCCCTGCTCGCTCTCGCCGACGCGGCGGGTCATCAGGGACTGAAGCGTCGGCATGGCCAGACCCCACAGGGCGTTGGGGAACATGGCGACGATGAAGGCGACGCCCGTCGGCGCCCAGCCCATCAGGGCGATGCCCACCGCCCCGCCGCACAGGCCGAAGATCATGGTCGCCCGATCCCCGAACCGCTTGGACGCGGGGCCGACCAGCACGCCCTGAACGATCATGTCCAGCACCCCGACCATGGCCAGCAAGGCCCCGACCTGCCACGGCCCCCAGCCGTAGCGGAGCCCGGCGTAGAGGACGAAGACCGCCGAAAACACGTGGTGGGCGAAGTAGAGCAGGAAGTTCACGACCGCGAGGCCCGCCAACTCGGCGTGACGCTTCAGCAGGATCATGGCCCCGACCGGGTTGGCGCGGCGCCAGCTGAAGGGCATCCGCTTCTCCAGCGGCAGGCTCTCCGGCAGGATGAACAGGCCGTACAGGAAGGCCACGCCAGACAGGGCGCCCGCCACCCAGAAGGGCACGCGCGGCCCGAACTCGCCCAGGAAGCCGCCCAGAACCGGCCCCAGCACGAAACCGCCCGAGAAGGCGGCGCCGATCAGGCCATAGGCGCGAGCGCGTTTCTCAGGCTCGGTGATGTCGGCCATATAGGCGTAGATGGTGGTGAAGCTGGACGAGGTGACGCCCGCCACCAGCCGCCCGACCGCCAGCCACCACAGGTTCGGCGCCAGCGCCATCAGCACATAGTCGGCCGCCAGCCCGGCGCAGCTCAGCAGGATGACCGGGCGTCGCCCATACTGGTCCGACAGCGAGCCGATCACCGGCGAGGCCAGGAACTGCATCCCCGCCCACAGAGCCACGAACACCCCGTTCAGCAGGCCCGCGCGCGCGTTCGATCCGACGAACTCCTCGATCAGGTGCGGCAGGACCGGAATGACGATCCCCATGGCCACGATGTCCAGCACCGCAGTCACGAGGATGAAGGCGATCGCCGCGCGGCGGACCTTGGGGATATGCAGGGACATGAAGGCTCGCGGAGGTGGAGCGTCGTTCTAGACGGCGCTCTACTATTCGTCACCCTCGGGCTTGTCCCGAGGGTGACGTGTCTTGGTAGCCTGCTCAGCGCTGCGTCACCGCCAGCGTGTCCTCCGGCCGGCCATCCCCGCGTGGCGCCGTCACGCCCAGCAGGCGGGCCAGGAAGGGCTGCACGTCGACGCTGTCCAGGTTCTGCAGCCGCCGTCCGGCGATGACGCCGGGGCCGTGGGCGATGAAGATCGCCTGCATCTCAGGCGCGGCGTTGTCATAGCCGTGGGCGCCGCCCGGCTTCGTCACCGGTCGCGCGCGGGTCGCCAGCAGCCAGCCCGGCTCGGAGGCGCAGACAATGGCCGAGACGCGCGGGTTGGAGCCCAGAACCAGACGCGCCGGGATCTCGCTCTTGCGCCAGCAGTCCAGGTGCGGGCGCGAGCCCAGCAGCGCCTGCTCCACCTCGGCCTCGCGACCGGCGACAGGGTTCAGGAAGGTGACGGGGCCGCCGTAGACGATCTGCACCGCCTCGGGGTCCACGATATCGTCCAGCACCGTCACCCGGTCGGGCGAGGTCGCCGCCATGCCGTGATCGGACACCACGACCAGGACGGTGTTCTCATACAGACCCCGCGCCTTCAGCCCCTCGACCAGGCGGCCGACGGAGGCGTCGACGGAAGCCATGGCCTCCAGCGTCTGAGGCGCGTCCGGCCCGTGGTGGTGGCCCATGGTGTCGACGATGTCGAAATAGAGGGTGGTCAGCGCCGGGCGCTGGGCGACGGGCAGATCCAGCCAGGTCAGCACCTGATCCACACGGGCGTCGCCCGGCATCGACTGGTCGAAGGGCGTCCAGTAGCTGGGCCGCACGCCGCGGATGTCGGCCTCTGACCCCGGCCAGAACATGGTGGCCGTCTTCACGCCCTGCCGCTCGGCCGAGACCCAGATCGGCTCGCCCTGATCCCACCAGCGGCGATCGGTGACGGCCTGCTTGTTGCCCAGGGAGAAGCGGCCCAGTTCGGCATCGACCATGTTGTTGCCGACGATGCCATGATGATCGGGGTGCAGGCCCGTGACCAGGGTGTAGTGGTTGGGGAAGGTCACGCTGGGGAAGGACGGCTTCATCGGCCCCGACGCGCCCTCGGCCGCCAGTTGCGCCAGCACTGGCGTCGCCCCGCGCGCCAGATAGTCCGCACGGAAGCCGTCGATGGAGATCAGAATGACGTTCGGCGCCTGAACCGTCTCGACCGGCGGCGCAGGCGGCGTGGTGGCGCAGGCGGCGACGACCAGCGTCAGGGCGGCGGCGCGCGCCAGCCCGAACAGACGATCAAACATGTGGGACTCCCGAAATCGACTTTCGGGAACATTGCCTAAGCTTAATCCGCGACAGACAGAAGACGGCTTGCCGGTTTTCCACCACCGGGCCACGCTGCGATTCATGACCAGCGTTATCGAAACGAACGGCCTGAGCAAGACCTATGGCGCGGTGCGCGCCCTGGACGGCCTCAGTCTCAGCATACCGCGCGGCGGGGTCTATGGCGTGCTGGGGCCGAACGGCGCGGGCAAGTCGACCCTGTTCCGCATCCTGCTGGGCCTGATCCGGCCCACGGCGGGCGAGGTGCGGGTGATGGGCCAGCACACCGGCGATCCAGCCGTCACCCGACGCATGGGCTCCATGATCGAGACGCCGCGCTATCCGCCCTATCTGACCGCGCGTCAGGCTCTGCGCTGGCTGGCGCTGGCGCATGGGATGGGCGCCGAGGCCGAAACGGACCGATGGCTGGCGCGCGTCGGCCTGACCGAGGCGGCGGATCGCAAGGTGCGCGGCTTCTCGGTCGGCATGATGCAGCGACTGGGCGTCGCCGCCGCCCTGATGACCCGGCCCGATCTGGTCATCCTGGATGAACCGACCAGCGGCATGGACCCGCCCGGCATCCAGGAAATGCGCGCCCTGATCCGCAGTCTGGCCGACGACGACGGCGTGACCATCATCCTGGCCAGCCACCAGCTTCTGGAGGTCCAGCGCGTCTGCGACCGCGTGGCCATCCTGAACCGCGGCAAGCTGGCGGCCGAGGGCAAGGTCAGCGACCTGACCGCCTCGGGCGAACGCCTGCGTCTGTCGGCCACGCCCCTGGCCAAGGTCATGGCCGTGCTGGGCGAACGCGGCGGCGTTCAGGACGACGCCGTCATGGCCGACGTGCCGCGCGCCGAGGCCCCTGCCCTGCTGCGCGCCCTGATCGAACAGGGCGTCGACATCGACGAGGCCCGCTGGGTCGGCGCCGATCTGGAAAGCGTCTTCATGACCGAAACCTCTTCGCCTGCAGGAGGCCGCGCATGATGCTGGCCGACGCCATCCGCTCCGAAACCTGGCGCCTGCTGCAGAACCGCACGGCGATGTTCTGGAGCGTCGTCTTCGTTCCCGTGATCTCGCTGGTGCTGGCGATCGCGGCTTTCCTGTTCATCCAGTCCAAGATGGACGGAGTGACACGGTCCCTGCCGCCCGAGCTGAAACTGACCGCCGGCGGCGTCGATCTGGGTCAGTCGCTGGTCGATGCGGCGGCCGGCTTGGCCCATCCTGGCGTGCTGGCCTTCCTGCTGATCGGCGCCGCCACCGTCTTCGCCGGCGACTACCGCTGGGAGACCTGGCGGTTGATCACAGCGCGAAACACCCGGCCGAACCTGATCATGGGCAAGGTCGGCGCGGTCAAGCTGATGACCTTGACCGGGCTGGCCCTTCTGTTGATCGCCAGCATGGGGGCCGATGTCGCCAAGGGCCTGATCTTCGGACGCGGCTTCACCTTCGGATTCGGCGGCGACGAGGCGCAGGCGTTCGGCCTGCTGGCGCTTCTGTCCTATGTACGGGTGGTGCAGTTCCTGTTGCTCGGCCTGCTGGCGGCGACGGTAACGCGATCCCTGCTAGCAGCGCTGTTCGTGCCCTTGGTCATCGGCGTCGGCCAGTTCTTCCTGGCCAAGTTGAGCCCCCTGTTCGGCTGGCAGATGGGCGATTGGGCGACCATGCTGCTGCTGCCCGGCGACGCTTTTGAGGTGCTGAAGGTCGTGGTTCGCGGCGGGATGGAGGCTGCGTTGGTCCCGGCGGGCGCCGCCTGGCGCGCCGTCGCGGGGCTGGCGCTGTGGAGCTTCGCACCCTTCTTCCTGGCCCTGTGGTGGTTCCAGCGGCAAGACTTGTCGAAGGAGTAGACCCTCTCCTCCCCACTATGTGGGGAGGGGGACCGCGTAGCGGTGGAGGGGTTTAGGGCTGCGGAACCAAGCGGCCCCTCCGTCTCAACGGCTACGCCGCCGACCCACCTCCCCATGTCATAGGGAGGAGAAACCCAGCGTCTTCTCCATGAAGACATCGGCGCGGACATAAGGCGTCTCGCGCGGCGGCAGGCGTACGAAGCCGAAGCTGTCATAGAGGGCCAGCGCCGGGCCAAGCGTCGAACTGGTCTCCAGATAGAGGCGGCGCGCGCCCGCATCACGGGCCGCCGCTTCGCAGACCTCAAGCAGGCGCCGCGACAGACCCTGGCCGCGCGCGGAGGGCGAGATCGTCATCTTGGCGACCTCATAGCCGCCGTCATCCATCGCCATCAGGGCGCAGCAGCCGACGACCTGCCTCGCCTGTTCGACAAAGAAGATGCGTCCACCGGGCGCCAAAACCTGCCCCTCCGGATCGTTCAGCACCTTTCGATCCTTGGCCTCGACGGCGAAGCCGCCCTCGGCCAGCCAAGCCTCGTTCAGAGCCCGCCAAGCCTCGCGATGCTCCGGCCCGTAGGCAAGTATGACGAAGACGCCCTCGGTCACGGCGCGTCCGGGCGGCAGTGGTCGGCGAAACCGGCGACGAAGGCGGCCAGACGACGACGCGCGTCCTCGTCGATCAAACGCCCTTCGGCGTCAAAAGCGTCGCCCGCTCGCGTGACGAGCATCCGGGCCCCGAACCAGGGGGCCGCGCCGAGCGCACGCAGCACCGGCAGCCAGGCGGCCTGGCTCATCACCGTGCCGAAGGGACCGGGCGAGGCGCCCAGCACCGCTACCGGGCGCCCGCCGAAGACGCGCCCGATGTCCGAAGCCGGACGACTCAGCCAGTCGATGGCGTTCTTGAACGGGCCGGGGATCGAGTTGTTGTATTCCGGCGTGAACAGCAGCAGGCCGTCGCAACCGGCGATCAGATCCTTCAGCGCGACCACGGCTTCGGGCAGACCCTGCTCGGCCTCCAGGTCGCCGTCATAAAGAGGGATGCCGTGGATGGTCGCGGCGATCAGTTCCACGTCAGGCGGCGCCGTCTCCTGGGCCGCGCGCAGCAGGGCGCTGTTGTAGGAGGCCGCCCGCAGGCTGCCCGACAGTCCGACCAGACGCATCAGTCCTTCGTCTCCGCTAGTTCCGCCGCAACGAACGGCGTCGGCGTTTCGCCGTGAATCTGCTGTTCGGCGCAACCCTGAACCAGAAAATCCAGCAACAGTCGCACCGACGGCAACAGCCCGCGACGCGAGGGGAAGACCGCATGGACGATCCAGCGTTTCGGGCGCCAGTCGGGCAGGATGTCCGCCAGCCGTCCGGCGTCCAGGTCGCGCACGACCGCCACCGTCGGCAGCAGGGCGACGCCCAGCCCCCGCACCGCGCCCTCGTGCAGCATATGCAGGTCGTCCGTGACCAGACGGGGCGCATGGCGGACTGAGGCCGTCATCCCGTCCTTGTGGTGCAGGGCCCAGACGTGGTCACGGTGCGCCGGACCGAAATCCAGACTAGGCCAGCCCGCCAGGTCGGCCGGGCCGGAAGGCGGCGCGAACCGCGCGATCAGATCGGGCGAGGCCACCAGGCGGTGCACGCTCTCGTCCAGCTTGCGCATGACCAGGTCGGTCACCTCCAGCGGCGGCTCGCGCACGCGGATGGCCAGGTCGAAGCCCTCGCCGATGACGTCGACCCTGCGGCTGGTGCTGTGCAGATGCACCTCGACCTCGGGATAAACAGTCATGAAGCGCGCGATCAGCCCGCCCATCTGATAGGTCAGCAGCCCCGGCACGCAGGCGACGCGGATCACCCCGCGCGGCTGGGCGGCGACATTGTCGATCACCGCCTGAGCGGCTTCAGCCTCGACCAGCATGGCCAGGCAGTGGCGGTAGTATTCCTGCCCGACCTCCGTGACCGAGAACTTGCGCGACGACCGCTGGATCAGGCGCGTGCCCAGCTGGTCCTCCAGAAAGGCGATACGTCGGCTGAGCTTGGACTTCTGCATGCCCAGGGCCCGCGCGGCGGGCGCGAACCCGCCGTGGTCCACCACCTGGACGAAGTAATAGAGGTCGTTGAGGTCTCTCATCGTTCTATTGATAGGACGCAGCGAGGCGATTTCGCAATCTGCCCAGGGCTGCGTTTCACCGTCATAAAGCCTCCAACGCGATCGGCGAGGCCCGGTCGCCACAGGAGACAACACCATGAAGAAGGTTCTCGGACGCTACGGCAATGATCGCGGCCACTGGGTCGGCGACGGCTTCCCGGTTCGCTCGCTGTTTTCCTATGACAGCGTCGGCAAGCAGGTCAGCCCCTTCCTGCTGCTCGACTACGCCGGTCCGCACAACTTCGAGCCGACCGACAAACGTCGCGGCGTCGGCCAGCATCCGCACCGCGGCTTCGAGACCGTGACCATCGTCTATGACGGCGAGGTCGAGCACCGCGACTCGACCGGCCAGGGCGGCGTTATCGGCCCCGGCGACGTCCAGTGGATGACGGCCGGCGGCGGCATCCTGCACGAAGAGTTCCACTCGCCCGCCTTTGCGCGGACCGGCGGCCCCTTCCGCATGGTGCAGCTGTGGGTCAACCTGCCCGCCAAGGACAAGATGACCCGCCCCGGCTACCAGTCGATCCTGAACGCCGACATTCCGTCCGTCGCCCTGCCCGATAATGCGGGGACCGCGCGGATCATCGCCGGCGTGATGGAGGGCTCGAAAGGCCCGGCCAGCACCTTCACCCCCATCAATGTCTGGGACGTGCGGCTGAACCGGGACGCCGAGACGACGCTGAACCTGCCGGAAGGCCACACGGCCATCGTGGTGGTTCTGTCGGGCCGCGTCACCGTCAACGGCGACCAGCCGGCCGGCGCCGCCGAGGCCCTGCTGCTGGACCGCAAGGGCGACAGCGTGACCCTGCATGCCGATGCGGATGCGACGTTGCTGATCCTGACCGGCGAGCCGATCGACGAGCCCATCGTCGGCTACGGCCCGTTCGTGATGAACAGCGAGGACGAGATCCGCACCGCCATCACGGACTTCAACAGCGGCCGCTTCGGCGACATCCCGGCGGCCTGATCCCTCTCACGAAAACGTAAGGCCCGGTCTTCGGACCGGGCCGCGACCCCCAGCCTTAGCCGGACATTCGTCCGAGCGCGGCCCCCTGCCTGAAAGGAAAGACTTCCATGTCCGCTTCCACCCTGCCCGCCAACTTCAACGGCCAGCGTCCGGTCATCGACCCCGATGACGCCGTCATGCTGCTGATCGACCACCAGAGCGGCCTCTTCCAGACCGTGGCCGACATGCCGATGACGACGCTGCGCCGTCACGCCGCCGCCCTGGCCTCAATGGCCACCCTGGCCAAGCTGCCGGTCATCACTACCGCCTCGGTGCCCCAGGGTCCGAACGGCCCGCTGATCCCCGAAATCCACGCCAACGCCCCCCACGCCCAGTATGTGGCGCGCAAGGGCGAGATCAACGCCTGGGACAACCCCGACTTCGTCGCCGCCGTGAAGGCGACGGGCCGCAAGACCCTGATCATCGCCGGCACCATCACCAGCGTCTGCATGGCCTTCCCCGCCATCAGCGCCGCCTATGAAGGCTACAAGGTCTTCGTGGTGGTCGACGCCTCGGGCACCTATTCCAAGATGGCCCAGGAGATCACCCTAGCCCGCGTGGTCCAGGCCGGCGTCGTGCCGATGGACATGGCCGCCGTCGCCTCGGAACTGCAGAAGACCTGGCACCGTGAAGACGCCGCCCAGTGGGCTGAGGTCTACACCCCGATCTTCCCCCCCTACCAACTGCTGATCGAAAGCTACGGCAAGGCTCAGCAGGTCGCGACCGACCACGAGATCCTCGACTCGCAACGCGACTGACCAATGCGCGTCGGCTTCGCCTCGCCCCTTCAGACGGGGCGGAGCCGGCGTCATGCGCGCGCCTCGCCAAGGCGCAATCCCCCCGGAAAGGAGCCATTCAATGGCCAGCGAACCGATCCGCGATCCGAAGTCGGATCACCTTCTGACCCCCGAAAACTCGGCCTTCGTCATCATCGACTACCAGCCGGTGCAGGTGAACTCCATCGCCTCGATGGACCGCCAGCTGCTGGTGAACAACATCGTCGGCACGGCCAAGGCCGCCGTCGCCTACGGCCTGCCGATCATCCACTCGACCGTCAACGTCGAGACCGGTTTGAACCAGCCGCCGATCGGCCAGCTCCGCAAGGTGCTGAAAGACTATCCGACCTATGACCGCACCACGATCAACTCCTGGGAAGACGTGGAATTCCGCAAGGCGGTCGAAGCGACCGGCCGCAAGAAGCTGATCATGACGGCTCTGTGGACCGAGGCCTGCCTGACCTTCCCGGCCCTGGACGCCCTGCGCGACGGCTATGAGGTCTATGTCGTGGCCGACGCCGTCGGCGGTACCTCGGTCGCCGCCCACGAGATGGCCCTGCGCCGCATCGAACAGGCCGGCGGCAAGCTTATTTCTGTTCCTCAGCTGTTCTGCGAACTGCAGCGCGACTGGAAGCGTTCGGAAACCGTCCCCGCCTTCATGAACCTGTTCATCGAAACCGGCGGCACGGCCGGGATTCAGTTCTCCTACGACCGAGACTGATCCCTCTGGGGCGGCCCGCCTCCCCCGACGCGGGCCGCCCTTTTTTCTTTCCCCCAAGGAGACCGGCCATGGCCGAGCTGTTCATCACCGTCGGTCTGCGGGCCAAGACCGGCAAGGAAGACGCCCTGAGGCAGGATCTCGTCGCCGTCACCCAGACCTCCCAGACCGAAGACGGCGCCCTGCGCTACGAACTGTTCGAGGACAGCGACCAGCCGGGCCTGTTCGTCTTCTTCGAGCACTGGGCGTCCGAGGAAGCCCAATCGCAGCACCACAACCACGGGCCGCACATCCAGCATTTCCAGGCCAACGGCGCGGTCGATGTCGAGAAGATGGAGTTCCTCCACCGCCTGACCCGCGTCGCCTGACTCTTCGCCTCTTTTCATGACCCACGCCGAGGCCGCCATGATTTCTCGAAACGTCGCCGTCGCCGCCCTGGCTCTGCAACTGCTGGGCGCCGCCGCGCCTGCCGTCGCCGCGCCGATGCAGCCGCCCCAGGCCGCCGTCTCCGCGACCGCCCTGCCTGCCTCCGGCGCCTACAAGATCGACCCGACCCACGCCCAGGTCCGCATGAGCTGGAACCACCTGGGCCTGTCGAACCCCGGCGCGGTGTTCGAGACGGTCGAGGGCGTCGTCCGCATCGATGAAGCGACCCCCGAACGCTCAAGCGTCGCGGTGCGCATTCCCGTCAGCGGCGTGGACACCGGCGTGCCGCAACTGGACGCCGACTTCCTGACCGACAAATTCTTCGACGCGGCCCGCCACCCCGACATCACATTCCAGAGCCGTTCGGTCGAGCGCGTGGGCCTGGGACGGGCGTTCAAGGTGCATGGCGACCTGACGGTGCGCGGCGTCACCCGTCCCGTGACCCTGGACGCCGTGCTCAACGGCGCGGGCGCCCACCCCATGACCGGCACGCCGGCGGTCGGCTTTGCAGCCACCGCCGTCCTGAAGCGTTCGGACTTCGGCCTGACCGTCGCCCTGCCCATGGTGAGCGATGAGATCAAGGTCGAGATCACCCTCGAAGCCGTCGCGGATCAAGCCGAAGCCTCATGACTGACCAATATCTGCTGATCGGCCGCATCCTTCTGGTCCTGCTTTTTCTTCAGAGCGGAATCACCAAGTCCATCCGCTTCCAGGAAGGGTTGGGCGAGGTGCGCGCCAAGAAAATCCCCTTCGCGCATCTGGCGCTGCTGGGCACCATCGTCCTGCAACTCGCAGGCAGCGCCCTGCTGATCGCGGGCTGGTTCACCACGCCCGTCGCCGCCCTGATGGCCTTGTTCACCCTCGCCACGGCTGTGATCTTCTATGACTTCTGGAGCGTGAAGGGCGAGGCCCGCGCCGCCGCTCTGAACGGTTTCTTCGAGCACATCAGCATCATCGGCGGCTTCCTGATCCTGATGGCCGCCGGGCCGGGACGCTTTGTGCTCTGACACAGTGCAGGTTACACTCAACGCCATCTGGGAGCAGGAGAAAGCCCAATGATCGAACTCATCATCGAACAGCGCCGCCGTGACCTAGGAGGGTTCGAAGTCGGCCGCGTCCTGCCCTACGCCAAGCGCCGCACGGTCGGTCCGTTCGTCTTCTTCGACCACATGGGTCCGGTCGACATGCCTGCGGGCATTCCCAAGACCGTCGACGTGCGTCCGCACCCGCACATCGGCATCTCGACCCTGACCTATCTGTTCTCGGGCGAGATCACCCACCGCGACAGCCTGGGCGTCCAGCAGGACATCCGCCCGGCCGAGGTCAACTGGATGACGGCCGGCAGCGGCGTCACCCACTCCGAACGCTTTGAGCGCGCGCGCCGCGAGGGCGCCCTTCTGGAAGGCATTCAGGCGTGGGTCGCCCTGCCGAACGGTCAGGAAGAGATCGACCCTTCATTCCAGCACGTCACCACCGCCGACCTGCCGACCTGGATCGAAGGCGGGGTCAAGGGCCGCCTGGCCGCCGGCGAGACCATGGGCATGAAGGCCGGCGTCAGCACCTTCTCGCCCCTGCACTACCTGCACCTGGAGCTGGAGCCCGGCGCCCGCTTCCAGACCCCGACCGATCATTCGGAAAGCGCGATCTATGTCGTGCAGGGCCTGGTCGAGATCGATGACGGCCGCCCCCTGGGTCACGGCCAGATGGCGGTGCTGGAGAAGGGCGTCGCCTCGGTCATCTGCGCGCTGGAGCCGTCGACCGTCATGGTGCTGGGCGGCGAGCCGGTGGGCGAACGCTTCATCGACTGGAACTTCGTCTCGTCGTCGCAGGACCGCATCGAACAGGCCAAGGCCGACTGGCGCGCCGGGCGCATGAAGCTGCCCGACATGGACGATCAGGAATTCATTCCCCTGCCGCCCGATCCGACGCCGCCCGCGCCGGCCATGTCCTGAGCGGAGCGCGCAGCATGGCCGTCGCACAAGTCCGCATAGGAACCGCCCGCTACCGGACCACGATCCGGACGGGCGGCGATCTGAAGCATGAACTGACCGCCGATGAGCCGGAACGGCTGAACGGCGGCGACCTGGGGCCTGCCCCCTTCGATCTGCTGATTTCGGCGCTGGGGGCCTGCACCGCCATCACGCTGAAGATGTATGCTGAAAAGAAGGGCTGGCCGTTGGAGGAACTGGACATCCGTCTGGAGTACCTGGGAAGCGAAAGCCCGCCGCGGATCAAACGTGTCCTGACGCCTGTCGGCCCGCTGGATGACGCCCAGCGCACGCGTTTGGCCGACGTGGCCGAACGCACGCCCGTGACACTGGCGATCAAGAACGGCGTGCCGATTCACACCAGCCTGGGCTGACGCCAATCCCGCCGCTGGACCTGCAGGCTCAGTAGGTCCAGCGGACACCCAGGCGCAGGGTGCGCGGCGGGCCGTAGCCTTCGACCCCGGTTCCCGTCTCGGACACCTCGACAACCTCGTCGAACAGGTTATCGGCGGCGGCCCAAACAACGGCGGCGGGCGTCATCCGCCATTCCGCACGGGCGTCCACGGCGACGGCGGCGCCCAGGACGCGACTGTTCAGATCGTCCTCGAACCGCTTGCTTTCATAGCGCGCCTGAACGGCCAGGTTCAGGCGGTCGCTGGCGCGCCAGTCCAGACCCGCCGTCGCGCTCCAGATCGGCGCCTGGGCCGGACGCAGACCGGTCAATTGCGGCGCCGCCGAACCGCCATCCATGCGTGCGTCGGTGATGGAAACAGCGCCGTCCAGGGTCAGTCGGCCGCCTAGGCTGCGACGCGCCGTCAGTTCAATACCTGTCGCCCCGATGGCCCCGGCGTTCTGGCGTTGACGCAACACGCCGCCAGCGGGGACAAAGCCCGCGCGCGGGAAAGTTCCCGGCCCCTCGCCTATCGTCACATTGACGATGGCGTCCTCAATCCGGTTCCAGAACAAGGTCGCGCCGAAAGTCGCCACGAGCCCCTCATAGGCCAGGCCCGCCTCCACGCCCTGCAGCGTCTCGGGGACCAGGGCGGCGTTCGCCTCCGTCAGGTCATTGCCGACGCGGAACGGGCGGTGCAGTTCGTTCAGGGTGGCGGGCCGGAAGCCCGAATAGGCCGCCGCCCGGGCCGCCCAACCGCCGCCGATCATGCGCCGCGCCGCGAGGCGGACGCTGACCACCTCGCCCGAGCGGTCAGGGTCGGCCTCGTCGAGGGTCGCCGCGCCGGTCGCGCGATCACGCTCCAGACGGCGGCCGTTCTCATTGCGCCAGCCGTCCAGACGCAGGCCGCCCGCAATCAGCCACAGATCGTCGCGCCATGACGCCTCGCCATAGAGTCCGGCGACCGAAGTCTCGCCCCCCGCGATCCGGTCGCGCGTGAAGGCGCCGTTCATGTAGCGGAAGCGTTCGCGGGTCTCGCCCTCGTTGAAACGGGCGTCGGCGCCCAGCTCCCATTCCAGTCGCCCGCCCGCCACGTCGCGCGAGGCGCGACGCAGGGCGGCGTTGACGCCCCAGCCGGTCGCGGGCGTTTCATACTGATCATTGGCGGGCGTGGTCGAGTTGCGGTCCGCCGCCACCGCGACCGAACTGTTGGCGAAGTCGCTTTCGCGCCGCCAGGCCTGCAGCCGCCATCCGTAGGCGCCCTCCTGCGGCCGTTTCGCCGCCGTGGCTGACAGCAGGTGGCCGCTGGCGCTGGACCGCGCGCCCTGAAGACCCGAGCCGCGCTCCTCGTCATAGGCCGAAGCGCGCAGGGACAGCCTGGCCGCGCCAAGCGGCGCATCAAGTCGCAGCGCCGCTGCACGGGTCTCGATATCCAAAGGCGTGTCCGCCTTTCCAGCGGCCGCGCCGCGTACGGGAACATAGCCGTCGCTGGTCTCATAAAGGGCTGAGCCGGTCAGACGCAGCGACCCGGCGTCAACACCGACTGCGCCAGCCAGGCGCGCGCCGCCCCGCTCTGCGATTGAGGCGTCCAACACGCCGCCTCGTTCCCGCTCGCGCAGCTGGATCACTCCGGTCAGGGCGCCCGCGCCGTAAGGTCCGGCCCCCGCCCCGCGCACGATGTCGAGACTTTCCAGCGCCTCTGTCGGCAGTTGCGACCACAACACCCAGCCGCCGAAGGGGTCGTTCAACGGCACGCCGTCCAGCGTAACCAACGTGCGCCCGGCGCCCGAAGGGGCGATGGCTCGCAACGAAACGCCCTGTGTCGTCGGATTGGCCGCCAGACTGCTCGTACGCCGGAATAGGGAAACCGCCGGAACCCCAGCCAGAGCCTCGTCCAGCCGCGCCGCACGATCCAACGCAGCACCGTCCAGCCGGATCACGGAAAAGGCCGCCTCGCCCGCTGCGGGCGGCAAACGCGCCGCTGTGACCACCACTTCATCGATAACCGTCGGCTGTGTCTCGAACAAAGCTCATCCCCCTTGGACCGGCCGCGCCCATACATCTGTTCGCCGCCGCACAAGAACAGGGCGCCGCTCGCTTGGTTGCAAGCCGGATCGACGCAGGCGCGAGGAGACCTCGCGTCGCCCAAATAGCCGCCCTATCAATAACTTGAGGATTTCTAAATTACGGCCGCGTGATCAACATGCCTTATTGCGCGCCGCTTTTAGCCTCTTTTTGCAGCGCAACAACATGATTAACCCCCCCTTGACCGTCCTGGCGCTTCTTTCGAGCACGAGCCTCTGCACCATGGCGCACGCCCAAACGGCGGAAAACGCCACGGAAACTCAAACTTCGCACGCCGTGGCGGACGTGATCGTGACCGGCTCCAACATCCGGCGCGCCAACACCGAAGGCTTCAACCCGGTCCAGGTGATCGGCCGCGAGGAGTTGGAGAGCTCGGGCAAGTCGACCACGGCGGACCTGGTGCGCTCGATCTCGGCCAATACCGGCAACGGCTCGAACGAGACGCAGAACAGCGGCTGGTCGTCCGGCGCGGCGGGCATCGGCCTGCGCGGTCTGTCGCAGAAGAACACCCTGGTGCTGCTGAACGGGCGGCGCGTGGCCAACTACGGCTTCCCCGGCGGCGGCCTGTCGGACACCTTCGTCAATCTGAACGCCCTGCCGATGGTCGCGACCCAGCGTCTGGAGGTGCTGAAGGACGGGGCCTCGGCCGTCTACGGCTCGGACGCCGTGGCGGGCGTCACCAACATCATCACCCGCCAGAATTTCCAGGGTCTTGAGTTCGGCGCCAGCTACGGCCTCGCCGATCAGGGCGGACTGGAGACCTCGACCGCCAAATTGGTCGCCGGGCATGGCGACCTGGAGACGGACGGCTACAACATCCTGCTGTCGCTGGAGGCCTATACCCGCAATCGGCTGGATCAGGACCAGCGCGACCTGACCAGGTCGGGCATCTACACCGACCTGCCCGGCGGCCGCTGGAACGGCTGGTCGGCCAAGGGGGCGCGCTTCCTGGTCGACGGCAAGTCCGTGCCCTTCCTCGACGCCCAGGGCCAGTGCCCTGAAGGCATGGTGCTGACCGCCAGCGCCCCGATCGACGGCCTGGCCGGCGACACCTGCGCCATCAACCTGGCGCCGCACACGACGCTGATCCCCTCGACCAACCGCTATCAGGCCTATCTGTTCGGCACCAAACGCCTGACGCCGCAGATCGAGGCCTTCGGCGAGGTGCTCTATTCCTATGTCGAGGGGGCGTCCCTGTTCGGCTCCAGCCCCTTCTTCACGCTGGAGGGCGGGCGGTTCGCGCTGAACGCCCAGACCGGGCTGGCCGAGCCGGTGTCGAACCTGCTGCCCGCCAATAACCCCTACAATCCCTACGGCGTCGCCACGCCGATCGAATACACCTTCTTTGACCTGGGCCGGACGCTGAAGACCAATGAGTCCAAGTCCTATCGCGCCCTCGCCGGCGTGCGCGGCCGCCATGACCGCTTCGACTGGGAAGCCGCCGTCTTCGCCTCGGGCAGCGACGAGCGCGAGACGGTGTCGGGCGGCTTCGCCCATCGCTGGAACCTGGCCGACGCCCTGGCCAACGGCACGCTGAACCTGCAGGAGCCCGGCGCCACGCCGCAGGCCGTGCTGGACGGCATCCGCCTGTCGACCCTGCGTCCCGCGGAGTCGCGCCTCTATGGGGCCGACTTCAAGATCTCGGGCGAACTGTTCAACCTGCCCGCCGGTCAGATCGGCTACGCCGCCGGGATCGAGTTCCGGCACGAGAGCCTGGTCTCAAGCAATCCGTGGCAGATCGACGCCGGACTGCAGATTCGCCCGGCCATCGCCGCCGTGAACGGCGAGCGCGACGTCTGGGCCGCCTATGCCGAGTTCAACATTCCGGTCCTGAGCAATCTGGACGTTCAGATCGCCGCGCGGGCGGACGAATACAGCGACTTCGGCAGCGCCTTCTCGCCCAAGGCGGGCGTGCGGTGGAAGCCGCTGGACTGGCTGGCGCTGCGGGCCTCGGCCTCGCGCGGGTTCCGGGCGCCGTCGCTGTCAGAGAACTCGGCCTCGACCATGATCTCCTACGGCTCGGTCATCGACCCCTATGATCCCGACCTGCCCAACTCGCGCCAGAGCCCGACCTTCTTCACCGTCGGCAATACCAATCTGGAACCGGAAAAGACCCGATCCTACAATCTGGGCGTCGTCTTCACCCCGACGCGCGACACGGCGCTGAGCATCGACTGGTATCAGATCAAGCTCGACAACCTGATCGGCACGGGCAACGCCACCGCCATCATCCAGCAGAACGATCCCGCCGACGTCATCCGCGACGAACGCGGCAAGCTGCAGGCCGTCTACAACCGCTATCGCAATCTGACGGCGCTGGAGACGTCGGGCATCGACGTGGACTTCAGCCAGCGCTGGCGCATCGACGATTGGGGGACGTTCACCGCCTCCAGCGCCTATACGCACCTGCTGGAATACAAGCGGCCGAACGCTGCGGGCGGTCCGTTGCTAGACTACGCCGGATCGAACCGGGGCGCGACCCTGCCGGCGCACAAGGCGACGACGCGCCTGGCCTGGAACCGCGACGTCTTCGACGCCAACCTGACCTGGTATTACACCTCAGGCTATGATCAGGTGCCGGTTGTCGGGGGACAATCGCGCGTGGACGCCTATCACCAATTCGATCTGTATGCGGCGTGGTCCGGGCTGGAGCGCGTGACGCTCTACGCCAAGGTCGAGAACCTGCTGGACGAAGCGCCGCCGCACGACGCCTCCTTCCCCGGCGTGCGCGCCCCCTACGACTTCGGCCAGTACGATCTGCGCGGGCGCTACTTCCGCGTCGGCTTCGACGTCCGCTTCTGATCCCTTGCATCGAGACCTGACATCATGAGCGTTCAACACGCCCGTTCATCCATCCGGCGCATCCTCGCCAACGGCGCGGCGGCGGCGATCCTGCTGGGCGGCGTCGCCCTGACGGCGCCCGCTCCGGCCCTGGCCCAGAGCGGCTATTTCTTCCCACAGGCGGCCGCAGGGGACTTCGATCCCGCCATCCCGACGCCGGAAGCCTTCCTCGGCTATCCGATCGGATCACACTACACCCGCCACGACCGCATCGTGGACTATCTGCGCGAACTAGCCCGCCTGTCGGATCGGGTCACGGTCGAGGAGATCGGCCGCAGCTATGAAGAGCGGCCCCTGCTGTCCGTAGTGATCACCTCGGGCGCCAATCAGGGCCGGATCGACCAGATCCAGCGCGCCCACATTGCGTCAGCCGATCCCGGCGGTCCGGCCGCCACGGCCGACGCACCGGTCGTCGTCGGCCTGTTCTACAGCGTCCACGGCAATGAGACCTCCAGCGGCGAGGCGGCCCTGCTGACCGCCTACTACCTGGCCGCCGGGCGCTCGCCCGAGGTGCTGGACTGGCTGGACAAGGCCGTGGTCGTCATCGACCCGGCCCAGAACCCGGACGGCCGCGACCGCGCCGCCAACTGGCACAACGCCTGGAAGAACCAGCCCGCCGTCTCGGACCCGCTGGACAAGGAACACGTCGAGGCCTGGCCCGCCGGGCGCACCAACCACTATTTCACCGACCTGAACCGCGACTGGCTGGCGGTGACGCAACGCGAGACCCGCGCCAAGCTGGAGACCTTCCACCGCTGGCGGCCCCACATTCAGATCGACTTCCACGAAATGGGCGCGGGCAGCACCTATTATTTCGAGCCCTCGCCCGCCAGCATGGAAAGCCCGCTGCTGCCGCGCGCCAGCTACGAATGGAACGTGACGCTGGCCAAGTATCACGTCCAGGCGTTGGATAGCCTCGGTTCGCTCTATTACACGCGCGAAGTCTTCGACAACTTCTCGCCGGTCTATGGCTCGACCTATCCCGACTTCCACGGCGGGGTCGGGGTGACGGTCGAACAGGCCAGTTCGCGCGGCCTGGTGCAGGACACGGCCAACGGCCCGCTGACCTTCCCTTTCACCATCCGCAATCAGGCCAACGTCGGCCTGGCCACCATCCGCGGGGCTGTGGCCGAGCGCGCGGGGCTGCAGGCCTTCCAGCGCGACTTCTTCCGCTCGGCCGTCGAGCAGGGGCGGCGCCACTCCAGCCAGGCCTTCGTCTTCGGCGATGCGGCCGATCCGGGCCTGACGCGCCAGACGCTGGACCTGCTTCTGGCCCACCACATTCAGGTCCATCCGCTGACCGAGCGGGTGACGCAGAACGGCCGCGCCTATGAGCCGGGCAGCGCCTATGTCGTGCCCTCGGCCCAGCCGCAGTTCCGCCTGGTCCACTCCATCTTCGACCGGACGCCCCCGACCAAGGGCAGCGTCTACGGCAGCACCTCCTATTCGGTCGCCCTGGCCTATGGGTTGAAGAGCGACGGCCTGCGCCGCGTCCCCGCTCACGGGTCCGTTGTGACCGAGACCCCCGTCGCGAACGGCGGCGTCAACGGGCCGCAGGACGCCTACGCCTATGTCGTCGACTGGCGCGACCTGAACGCCCCGCGCGTTCTGGCGGCGCTGCTGCGTCAGGACGTGCGCGTCCGCGCCGCGTTCGAGCCGCTGACCGCAAGGACGGCGGCCGGCGACAGCGCCTTCGGACGCGGCTCCCTGGTCGTGACCACGGCGGGACAGCCTCTGGACGCCGCCGCCCTGCGCGCCGCCGTCGACACGGCCGCGCGCGAGGCGGGCGTGGTCGCCCACGCCGTCTCGACCGGCCGGAGCGTCGCGGGCGTCGATCTGGGCAGCGACAATGTGAAAGTCGTGCGCGCCCCTCGCATCGCCCTGGTCATGGGCGAGGGCGTCAACGCCACCGAGATCGGCGCGACCTGGTTCGCCCTCAGTGAGCGGCTGAACTATCCGGCGACGCGGCTGGACCCGTCGCAACTGGGCCGCGTGCTGCTGGGCGACTATGACAGCATCGTCCTGTCGGGCGGTCGCTACGACAACCTGAGCCAGCCGACGGTGGACGCCTTGACAACCTGGGTGCGGGCGGGCGGCTCACTGGTGGTGTTCGGCAGCGCTGCACGCTGGGCCGCCGCCAACGGCCTGGCCCCGCAGACCGCCTCCGAAGACGAGAAGAAGGCCGAGGTCGAGCGCCGCGACTACGCCGACCGCAGCGCGATCCAGGGCGAGCAGCGCACGGCGGGCAACGCCCTTTCGGCCGACGTCGACATCAGTCACCCGCTGGCCTTCGGCCTGTCGCGCCGCGACCTGTTCGTGAACAAGGAGACGGACGTGGTCCTGGCGCCCGTGGCCGATCCCTTCGCCAACGTCGTACGGATCGAGACCAGCCCGCAGGTCAACGGCTACCTGCCCGAAGCCCTGCGCGCCCGCTCGGCGGGCTCGGTCTGGGCTCAGGTGAACCCGATCGGGGCGGGCAACGTCGTCCTGTTCGCCGACGACCCGGCCCACCGCAAATACTGGCTGGGGACGGAGCGTCTGCTGATCAACGCCCTGTTCCTGTCGAATCATCTCTCATCTGGACGACGTTGAGCCAGAGAGATCAGGCGCGTAGCGTGGCCCCGCCGTCGACGTAGAGGTCCGTCATAGTGATGTGGGCGGCACGGTCGGACAGCAGAAAGACCACCGCCTCGGCGATGTCTTCGGGCGTCGCCAGCTTCTGCAACGGGATGCCCGCCTTGAACGTCTCGGGCGAGCCGGCGATGACGCGGGCGGCGCCGTTCTCGTCAGCCCACATGCCGGTCTGCATCGGCGTCAGGGTCGAGCCGGGGGCGACGATGTTGCAGCGGACGCCTTTCGGCCCCAGCTCCAGCCCCAGACAGCGGGTGAACATGGTCGCCGCCGCCTTGGACGCGGCATAGGCCGCCATCGCATGACGCGGCACGCCCGCCGCGTTCGAGCTGACGGTGACGAAGGCCCCCTTGCCTCTTTCGCCCATTCGCCGCGACGCCGCGCGACCCAGATGGAAGACCCCGTCCGCATTGACCGCGAAGACGCGGCGCCATTCAGCGTCGGAGGTCTGATCCACCGTCACATTGGACAGGACGCCCGCGACGCTGGCCACGAAGTCGATCGGGCCGTCCTCGGCCTCGATGCGGTCGAACAGGGCCTCGACCGCCGCGCCGTCGGACACGTCCAGCGGTTCGACCCGCACGCCGTTCAGGAAGGCCAGACCCGACAGGGCGGTCGACGGCAGGTCGGTGGCGACCACGCGCGCCCCCTCCTCGACCAGCAAGCGCACCACGGCGGCGCCGATGCCGCCGCCCGCGCCCGTGACCAGGGCCAGACGGCCGGACAGTCCGCTGTCTCTCATCGTCCAAGATTCCTCATTAATGAATCCTCTGCGGCGGTCATGCGGGCGTCCAGCGCCGGGGCGATTAGCGCCGTCGCCGCCGGGCCGGTCAGTTGCGGGTGCAGGAAGGGAACCTCGACCACGTCCAGTTCGGCGGCGTAAGGGCGCCACAGGCCCGGCGTCAGGTCGCGCTCCTTGTGATCCAGCGCCGCGCGGACGTGGGTGGTGCGGCCGCCGAAGGGCCTGTGGTGGTGCTCGCGCACCAGGCGGTTGGTGTCCAGCACCACGCGGATCACCCCGTCCAGCGCCGCCTCGGGCAGGCCGCCCAGAGCGCTGTCGCCCGCCTTCAGGAAGGCGACAATGGCCGCACGGCTGCGCAGCTCGGGATACTGGGTCGGGTCGTAGCCGGCGATGGCCAGAAGGGCGCGCATGGCGTCGACGGGGTCCGGGTCCGGCTCGGCGCGCCAGCACTCGGCCGGATAGGAATCCAGCATGGCCATCAGCCCGACCTTGACGCCGCGCCGCTCCAGTTCGACCGCCGCCGCCTGGGCGATGATGCCGCCGACGGACCAGCCGGCGATGTGGACGGGGCCGGATGCTCCCAGCGCCAGAATATGATCGACATAGACCGACGCCAGCGCCTCGATCCCGTCCGGCAGGGCGTTCTGCGGGTCCAGCGCAGGCGACTGCACGCCCCACACCGTGCGGCGCGGCGACAGTGCGCGCGCCAGCGTCCGATAGCCCCACGACAGCCCCCCCGCCGGGTGGATCAGGAACAGCGGCGGCAGGGCTGGATCGCCCTCGGCCAGACGGATCAGCACGCCCAGCCCGTTGTCGAAGTCCAGAGCCTCGGCGTCGATCAGGGCCGCCAGTTCGGCCACGCGCGGCCGGTCGAACAGGGCGCCCAGCCCCGGATCGCGCCCCAGCCGCTCGCGGATCAGCATCATCAGATGCACCGCCAGCAGGGAGTCGCCGCCCAGCGTAAAGAAGTCGTCGTCGGCGCCCGCCGGTTCGGCCCGGCCCAGCGTCTCGGCGAACAGTTCGGCGATGATCTTCTCGGTCGGCGTCTCGGCCGCCCGGCCCGCTGCGGCCTCGAACACCGGGGCGGGCAGCGCCTTGCGGTCCAGCTTGCCGTTGGAGGTCGTCGGCAGGGCGTCCAGCGCCACGATGGCGGCCGGGACCATGTAATCGGGCAGGCGCGCGGCCAACTTCGCCTTCAGGGCGGCGGGGTCATAGCCCTCGGCCGGGACCAGATAGGCGACCAGACGGCGCTCTCCCGGCCGGTCTTCACGGGCCAGCACCACCGTCTCACGCGCCAGACCGCTGGCGATGACGGCGGCTTCGATCTCGCCCAGTTCGATGCGCAGGCCGCGGATCTTCACCTGATGGTCGCTGCGGCCCAGATAGACCACCGCGCCATCAGCCCGCCTGCGCGCCACGTCGCCGGTGCGATACAGGCGCTGGCCGGGATGATGCGGGTCGGGGATGAAGCGGTCCTCGGTCAGGTCGGGTCGGTTCAGATAACCGCGCGCCAGCTGCACGCCGCCCAGATGCAGATGGCCGCCCATGCCGGGCGCCACGGGGCGCAGCCGCTCGTCCAGAATGACCAGCCGCGTGTTCCACACCGGCCAGCCGATGGGCATGGGGCGGGACGTATCCTCCGGCCCGGCGGCCCAATAGCTGACGTCCACCGCCGCCTCGGTCGGGCCGTAGAGGTTGTGCAACTCGGCGCTCACCGTCTGGTGGAAGCGGTCGCGCAGTTCGGCGGGCAGTTCCTCGCCGCTGCAGAAAACGTGGGCGACCGCGATCCCCTTCGCCGCCGGATCGGCCAGAAAGGCCGACAGCATGGAGGGGACGAAGTGCAGGTCGGTGATCGCATGGCGGCGGATCAGCCCAGCGATGGCGGCCGGATCGCGGTGCGCGCCGGGCGGGGCCACGACCAGTTCGCCGCCGGAAATCAGGGCGAGGAAGAACTCCCACACCGAGACGTCGAAGCTGGCGGGCGTCTTCTGCAGGATGCGGGTCTGGGCGCCGACGCCGTATTCGGCCTGCATCCACAGCAGGCGGTTGACGATGGCGCGATGCTCGACCAGCACCCCCTTGGGATCGCCGGTCGACCCCGAGGTGTAGATGACATAGGCGGCGTCCTCGCCCGCCTGCGCGACGGCAGGCGCAGCCCCGTCCAGCGGCCAGTCGGCGGGCGCCAGCAGGGCTTCGCCGAACGCGCCGCCGATATCTTCATGGGCCAGCACGACGCTCGGCCCGGCGGCGCGGACGATGGCGGCGATGCGCTCGGCCGGATGCTCCAGATCCAGCGGCAGATAGGCGCCGCCTGCGCGTAAGGTGGCGACGAGGGCGATCACCAGCTCCAGCGAGCGCGGCAGGGCCACGGCGACGAGGCTCTCGCGCCCCACGCCGCGCGCCGCCAGCGCCGAGGCCAGCGCCGCGGTACGGCGGTCCAGTTCGGCGTAGGTCAGGGTCTGCTCGCCGAAGGTCAGGGCCGGGGCGTCCGGCGTCGTCTGCATCGCCGCCTCCAGCAGGGCGGTCAGCGTCGTGTCGGGCACCGGGTGGGCCGTGTCGTTGAAGGCTTCCAGTTCGCGCACGGCCTCGCCCGGCGTGGCGATGGGAACCTCGCCCAGCGTTTCGGCGTCCAGCGCGTTCGTCAGGAAGGCGGCCAAACGCTCTGCGTGGGCGGCGGCTTCCTCCAGCGTGTAGAGGTCGGGGTTGGCGTCGACCTCCAGCGTCAGGGCCGGGGCGGCGTCGCCGCGGAAGGTGAAGCTGATGTCGTCGACCGGCCCCGCGCCCAGCACCTTCAGCGTCGTGTCCAGTCCCGCAAAGCGCGGCGGCAGGTCGAACGGCAGGACGTTGACCAGCGGCCCATACAGGCGTCGCGCCCCGCCGATCAGGCCCAGGTCGCGTCGCAACTGCTCGCTGCGGTAGCGACCGTGGCGGCGGGTCTTGATCAGGGCCTTGGAGGCCAGGATCAGCTGCTCGTCCAGCGGCGCGTCCTCGTCCAGCGTCAGGCGCAGCGGCGGGACGTTCATGATCATGGCGGGCGTGCGCGCCGAGGCGCTGCCCATGCGGCCCATCCACGGCACGCCGATCACCGCCTCTTCCGCGCCCGAGAAGCGGCGGACATAGGCGGCGCCGACGGCGGTCAGCACGTCGGGCCAGGACAGGCGCCCGGCGTCGGCGCGGGCGCGCAGCCGGGCCGTGACCTCAGGCGGCAGGGTGCGCTCGATGCGGTGGAAGCGGTGAGCGGTCGTCGCCTTGCCGGGCGCCAGGGAGGCGACCTCGGGCGCGTCGCCCATGATCTCGCGCCAATAGACCGCGTCGGCCGTGCGCTTGTCAGAGACGCGATAGGCGGCGTCTTCGTCCCACACCCTGGCGATGGGGTTGAAGACCGGGCCGGGCGCCGGGCCGCCGCGCGCGGCGTTGTAGAGCTCAGCTGTGCGGTTGGTCAGCAGGGCCATGCCGAAGCCGTCGGTGGCCAGATGGTGGACGCGCAGGCTCCACAGAAAACGCTGCGGCCCCATCAGGAACAGGATGTTGGCGGCCAGCGGGTCGCGCGTCGGGTCCAGCGGCGTCTCGTGGTCGCGGCGCATGGCGGCCATGGCCTCGGCGACCGGATCGACGGCGGCGGACACGTCGACGATCTGCAACAGGGGGCGATGCGTCGGGTCGAGAGTTTGGAAAACTTCGCCGTGCTTTTCAACGAAGCGCAGCGACAGGGCCTCGGCCTCGGCGGCGGTCTGATCGACGGCGGCGCGGAAGGCCTCGACGTCCAGATCGCCCCGGATGTCGAGATAGTGAGCCGTGTTGAAGATCGGGTTGGCCGGGTCCAGCCTCTGGGCGAACCACAGGCCGGATTGAGCTTCCGTCAGCGGGTGTTCCAGCACCGCCGCCATGCGTCCGTCGTCCATGATTTCAGGTCAGGCGTCGTGACCGGCGGCGCGCAGGCGCGCCTGAACCACGCTCCACCAGCCTGCGAGCGTAGTGTGCTCGGCCAGTTCGCTGAACTCCAGCGGCACGGCCTCGCTCCACGCCAGCGACAGGTTGAGGGCGCGCAAGGAATCGACGCCCAGGTCCATCAGATTGTCGTCGTCCAGAATGGAGTCCGGCGTCTCGTGCAGCACGGCGGCGACATCGGCGCGCATGCGCTCCAGTGTCAGATCCTGCGGGGTCAGCTTGGTCATGTCAGTCGTTCCAGAACGCGCGCCGTCGAAAGGGCCACGGCGCAGGTGTCGGCGGCCCAGGCCACCGCGCCCATATGCTTGTCGCGCGAGAAGTCGCCAAGCGCATCGGCGACGAAGAAGGGTTCGATATCGCGCTGAAACGCCTCGGCCGCCGTCAGCTGGCAGCCGATGTGGGCGTAGACGCCGCAGACGATCAGCTGGTCCCGCCCCCGCACGCGCATCAGCGTCTCGAGGTTGCTGCGCTGGAAGGCGCTGTAGCGGTGCTTGACCAGAGGAAAGTCGCCCGGCGCCGGGGCCAGTTCGGGCAGTATCTCTTCATGCTCGGGCGTGCGGCTCATGCCCGGTCCCCACAGGTCGGCCTGCAGGCCCCGGTCGCGGCGATCCTGATCGCCATGCTGGGCGGTGTAGAAGACCGGAACGCCCGCCGCCCGCGCCGCCGCGATCAGCCGGGCGATGTTGGCGATCAGGCCGGGCAGCGGCTCGGCGCCCGGCGCATAGGGGCGCATGAAATAGCGCTGCATGTCGTGGACCAGCAGGGCGGCGCGATCGCGCTGCAACGTCCACTGGGCGCGCGAGGCGGGGATCTCCGCCTCGGTCGGCAGGGCGTAGGCCGGGACGGTCGGCAGACCTTTGGATGCGGTCACGCCTTGCCCTCTTCTTCCAGAATGCGCTGGCGCAAGGCGGCGCGCAGTTCGCGGCGGCTGACCTTGCCCACGGCGGTCACGGCGAAGTCGTCGACGAAGACGATCTGGTCCGGCACCTTGAAGTCGGCGATGTCGCGCTTGCGCATCCAGGCCTTCAGCTCGACGCCGCGCGGCGGGGCGCCGTTGGCGATGATGAAGGCGCATATCCGCTCGCCCAGATAGTCGTCCGGCACCGACACCACGGCGGCGTCGAACACGGCCGGGTGGGCCAGCAGATGATCCTCGACCTCCTCGGCCGAGATCTTCTCGCCCGCGCGGTTGATGTGGTCGGTGGCCCGGCCCATGACGACCAGATAGCCCTCGGGCGTGCGGCGCACCACATCGCCGGTGCGATAGAAGCCGTCGTCGGTGAAGGACCGCGCATTGGCCGCCGGTTCATTGTGATAGGCGCGGATCGTATAGGGGCCGCGCGTCAGCAGATTGCCCGACTCGCCCTCGGCCACCGGCGCGCCCGCGTCGTCAACGATCAGGATTTCATCGTCGGGGCTGATGGGGCGTCCTTGCGTCTCGACGATCAGGCTCTCGGGGTCGTCCAGCCGGGTGTAGTTGACCAGCCCCTCGGCCATGCCGAACACCTGCTGCAGGGTGCAGCCCAGCTCCGGGCGCACGCGCCGCGCGGCCTCGGGCAGGAATTTCGCGCCGCCGACCAGCAGCACCTGAAGGCTGGACAGGTCGTGGGTCTTCTTGGCCGCCGCCTGCATCCACAACAGAGCCAGAGGCGGCACCAGTCCGGTGATCGTCACGCCCTCGCGCGCGATCAGGGGAAAGCAGACGTCCGGCGACGGCGACGGCGCCATCACCACCGTCGCCCCGACATAGAGGGCGCCCAGATAGCCCGGCGAACTCATGGGGAAGTTATGCGCCGCCGGCAGGGCCGTCAGATAGACGCTCTCCGGCTCCAGCCCCGAGATGTCGGCGCTTTCGCGCACGCTGTAGAGATAGTCGTCGTGTGTGCGCGGGATCAGCTTGGACAGGCCGGTCGAGCCGCCCGAAATCTGCAGGAAGGCCACGTCGGACGGATCGGCGTCGTCCGTCGGCAGGGAGGCCGGATCGGCGCGGAAACCGTCGAAGGATGCGAACTCTTCGGCCTCGCCGACCACGACCACATGGCGCAGAGCGGGAACCTCGGTCTGAACGGCGCGGGCCAGGGCGCGATAGTCGAAGCCTTCATGCCGGTCGGCCACGACATAGGCCGACGCCTCGGCCCGCGTCACGAAGTGGACGATCTCGGTCGAGCGGTGCGCGGGCAGCGCATAGACGGGGATCAGCTTGGCCCGAAACAGGCCGAAGATCACGCTGAGGAATTCGGGCAGGTTCGGCAGTTGCACCACCACCCGGTCGCCGGGCTTCAGCCCCAGCGCCAGGAAACCGGCGGCGGCCGTCTCGGCCTTTTGCAGCAGTTCGCCATAGGTCCAGCGCTGGCCCATGCCGACCACGGCGACGGCGTCGCCCTGCGCCTCGGCGCGGCTGCGCAGCAGTTGAGAGAAGGTCTCGCCGCGCCAATAGCCCTTGGCCCGATAACGCGCCGCCATGTCGTCCGGCCAGATCTGTTGCAGGGGAATCATACGCTCGCCTCATCCACGCCCAGGGCGCGCAGGACGGCCTGGAACTTACCCGACGTCTCGTCCGCCTCGGCGGCGGGGTCGGAGCCCTCGACAATGCCCGCCCCGGCATAGAGACGCGTCTGATCGCCGCACGTCTCGGCGCAGCGCAGGGAGACGTACCACGCCCCGTCGCCGAAGGCGTTGGTCCAGCCCACGGCCCCCGCATAGAAGCCCCGGTCATAGCCTTCAAGCGCGTGGATCATCTCGGCCGCCCGGTCGCGCGGCGAACCGCAGACGGCGGGCGTCGGATGCAGCAGGGCGGCCAGTTCGGCGGCGGAGGTTTCATCGGGGCGATGCAGCCGCCCTTCGATGCGGGTGCCCAGGTGCCACATGGTCCGGGTCGAGACGAGCGCCGGGCCGGGCGGCGCGCGCAGATCGCTGCAATAGGGCGCCAGCAGGTCCATGATGGCCTCGACTACCAGGGCGTGTTCGCGGCGGTCCTTGTCCGAAGCCAGCAGACCTTGCGCCGCCGCCTCGTCCTGCACCACGTCGGTGCTGCGGCGGGCCGATCCGGCCAGAGGATGAGAGAAGACGGCCGGGCCGCGCTTGGACGCCAGCAGTTCGGGCGTGGCGCCGACCAGACGGCGCATGGCCCCGCCCTGCCCTTCACCGAGCGGCGTCAGGAAGCGCGCGGCGGTCGGATCGGCCTTCAGGTCGCGCCACAGGGCGAAGGGGTCGATCGCACCGTCGCCCTGAACCTTCAGGCTGCGCGACAGCACCACCTTGTCGACCGGCTCGGCGCCGCCCTGAGAGGCGCGCATGGCCTCAAGCGCCTGCGTCACCGCCGCCTCATAGGCCGCGCGCGACGGCTCGGGCGTCAGGGCGCGGATCGCGGGGCGGCGCGCGCCCGAAGGCATGTCCCAGATGCGGTTGGCCGCCCGCTCGGGCAGGAACAGGCAGTCGTCGGCGCGGCGGTCGAACGGCAGGGCGCCGACCAGCAGACGCGGCGACGGTTCATCGGTTTCCGGCGCGACCGGCAGATCGGCGAAGAAGCGGCGCACCCGCGCGCCCAGCGTCGCCGCCGGTCCCGGCGTCAGGCGCTGCTTCTGGCCCGTGGTGAACAGCCGCAGTTCCGGCGTGCTGAGGCCGAAGGCCCAATCCATCTCATTCTTCGGCGCAGCGGCCTCATGGCGTTCGGATACGCTTTTGCCGCCGATCTGAACCGACAGATCGGGCGCGCCCCAGAATTCCGCTACTCTCGACTCCATGACGATCCCTGCCGCACTCAAGCTGTTGCATATCATTCGCAACAACCGGCCTATAGCCGAGCAACCTTCGCATTGTCTTGCGGCGAGATTAATTCCAAGCCGGTCTGGTCGTTTCGCCGCAGAGGTTTAGAAGGGCGTTCATGCGAATGCTTGTCATTGACGATGATGCCCGAACCCGCGCCTTCGTGGCCGAAGGCCTGCGCCAGCAGGGGCATACGGTCGATGAGGCGGGCGACGGCGAGGGCGGGCTGCACATGGCGATGGAGGGCGAATACGACGCCATCGTCGCCGACCGCATGATGCCGGGCCTGCCCGGTCTGGAAGCGGTCCAGGCCATGCGCGCGGGCGGGCTGAAGACGCCGGTGCTGATGCTGACGGCGCTGGGCTCGGTCGACGACCGGGTGGCGGGGTTGAACGCGGGCGCCGACGACTATCTGGTCAAGCCCTTCGCCTTCAGCGAATTGAGCGCGCGGCTGCAGGCGCTGGTGCGGCGCCCGCCGCTGGCCGAGGCGACGATGCGGCATCGCGTGGCCGATCTGGAGGTCGATGTGGCCGCACACCGGGCGACCCGCGCGGGCCGGACGCTGGACCTGACGCCGCATGAGTTCAAACTGCTGGAGCGGCTGGCGCGCAACGCCGGTCACGCGGTGACGCGCACCATGCTGCTGGAAAGCCTGTGGGGCTTCCACTTCGATCCGCGCGCTAATCTGATCGACGCCCACATCAGCCGCCTGCGGGCCAAGGTGGATCGCGGCTTCGATCAGGAGCTGATCCACACCATCCGGGGGGTGGGCTATGTCCTCAAGGCCCCGGACTGAACCGAAACGCCCGTCCGTCTGGACCACGGCCAGCCTGCGCTACGCCGCCGCCTTCTCGGCCCTGTTCGGGCTGGGCGCGGCGGTGATGATCGCGGGCGTGGACTATGGACTGATGCGCTTCGCCGAGGCCGAGGTCCGGGACGGGCTGAACCATCAGATGGACGTCATGCGCGCCGACGCCAACCGGCACGGCACGGCCCAGTTGGTGCAGGAGCTGAACGCCGAGGCCCGCAACCGCGACGCCCGGCGCTATCTGTTGCTGGTCGAGGCGCCGGACGGCAGCACCTTCTCCAACGGCCTGACGCGGCTGGCGGTCAACCAGAGCGGTTTCCGCCGCAACCTGCCCAACAAGGCGCGCCCCGCCCGCTGGCCCGACCAGACGCCCAATATGCTGGTGCTCAGCGCCCAGGCGTCCGACGGCGGGCTGCTGGCGGTCGGGCGCGACATCCAGCATCTGGACGAACTGCGCGGCGGCATCCGCCGCTATGCCCTGATGAGCGGGATCGTCCTGATCCTGCTGGCCCTGGCCGGCGGCTGGTTCGCCGGCCGGCTTTTCCTGCGGCGGCTCGAGGGGGTCAATCAGGCGGTGGGCCGCATCATCGCCGGTCAGGATTCGACCCGCCTGCCCGCCGTCGGCCTGGGGCGGGAGTTCAATGAGCTGTCGGCCAATCTGAACCGGATGCTGGACCGGCAGGAGGCGGCGCTGACCACGCTGAAGACCCTGTCCGAGGGCGTGGCCCACGAACTGCGCGCGCCGCTGAACCGGATCCGCAACCGGCTGGAGGATCTGGCCGCCAATCTGGACGACGCCAGCGCACGCGAGGCCGCCGTCGAGCGCGCGCTGGAGGAGACGGACCAGGTCAGCGCCCTGTTCGAGGCCCTGCTGACCCTGGCGCGGATCGAAAGCGGCGACGCCGCCTTGCAGACCGAGCGGCTGGACCTCGCCGACCTGGCCGCCACGGTGGCCGACATCTACAGCCCCTTCGTCGAAGAGGCGGGCGGGCGTCTGGCCGTCGCCCTGGCCCCCACGGGAACGGTCGAGGCCGATCCCGCCCTGATCCAGCAGGCCCTGGCCAATCTGATCGAGAACGCCGTCTTCCACGGCGGCGGCCAGGTCGAGGTCTCGACCTCCCGCGAGAACGGCCGGGCGGTCATCCGCGTCGCCGACCACGGTCGCGGCGTGCCGGAAGCCGAGCGTGAAAAGGTGCTGCGGCGCTTCTATCGTCTGGATCAGGGCGCGAGCGGCCATACGAGCGGCGCGGGCCTCGGACTGGCCATGGTGGCCGCCGTGGCGCGGGCGCATGACGGCGAACTGCGGCTGGACGACAATCAGCCGGGACTGGTTGTTGAGCTGGCGCTGCCCACCACGCCAGCCAAGACTTAGTTGCAATTAATTCTCAATTAGTCGATCAAGCCGCTCCATGCCGTTCAGGAGCGCCTCATGACATCCGCCACCTCGACCGTCGCGGCGCCCGGCGGCGCCTTCAGCCTGAAGCCCCTGCTGTTCACGGCGGGCGTCGGCAGCATGTCGATGATGGCCTTCGTCGCCGTGGTCGGGCCGATGGCGCGGCTGCTGGGCCTGCAGCCCTGGCACGTCGGGGCGGCGGTGACGGCGGCGGGCCTGGCCTGGATGCTGATGGCCCGCTTCTGGGGCGCGCGCAGCGACGAGGTGGGGCGGCGCAAGGTGCTGCTGATCGCCCTGGCCGGGTTCGCCGTCAGCTATGCGGCGCTGGGCCTGTTCATGAGCGCGGCCCTGGCCCTGGTTCCGGCGGCCATCGTCAGCTTCCTGGGCATGACGGCGGCGCGCACCGCCGCCGGGGCCTTCTACGCCGCCGTGCCGCCGATCTGCGCCGCCGTGGTCGCCGACCACACGGCGCCGCACGAGCGCGCCCGCGCCATGGGCGCCGTCGGCGCGGCCAGTTCGCTGGGCATCGTTTTCGGACCGGGCGCGGCGGGCCTGCTGGCCGGTTGGAGCCTGAGCGCCTCCCTCATCATCATCTCCGCCCTGCCCGTCCTGGCCTTCATCGCCGTGTGGCGCTTCCTGCCCGCCGATGCGCCGCACGAGGCGCGCAAGAAGGCGGCGCTGAAGCTGGCCGACCTGCGCATCCGCCGCGCCGTCGTCACCGCCTTCGCCGCCATGTGCGGCGTCGTCGTCTGCCAGGTGGTCGTCGGCTTTCTGGCCCTGGACCGCTTCGGCCTGTCGCCCAATGAGGCGGCGCGGACGGCGGGCGTCGCCCTGGCCGTGGTCGGCGTGGTGCTGTTCTCGGCCCAGATGGTGCTGCGTCGATTGAACTGGACGCCGTCGCGCTTCATCCGCATCGGCGGGAGCATCGCCGCCGTCGGCTTCGTCGGCGCCGCCTTCGCTGCGACGCCGCTGCAACTGTGGGCCGCCTATGGCGTCATCGCGGCGGGCATGGGCTGGGTCTATCCCTCGCAATCAGCCCTCGCCGCCAATGCGGTCGAGGCCCACGAACAAGGCGCCGCCGCCGGGGCTGTGGGCGCCGCCCAGGGCCTGGGCGCCGTGCTGGGGCCGCTGGCTGGAACCGTGGCCTATCAGGCGGCGCACGGCGCACCCTACGCCGTGTCGGCGGTGATGATCCTGATCGCCGCGCTGTGGCCCGCCACGCGCCTGAAGGCCGGTTAGGCGCGCGCGCTTTCGGCTTCGAAACCGGCGGACAGGGCGTCGACCAGCCACTGGGTTCCGGCGTCGCCGTCCGAGCGTTCGTGCCAGACCAGGTGATAGTCGAACGGCCGCATCTCCTGCGGCGCCGGGAAGGCGCGAAGGCCGTGCGCCGCCGCGAAGTGTTCGGCCGCGCGGCGCGGCAACAGGGCCACCGCCTCCCCCGCCTGCAACAGATAGGGGACCAGGGCGAAGCTCTCGGCCCGCACCAGGACGCGGCGCTCGGCCATGTCCGGCAGGTCGTCCGCCACCCAGTCGCCGAAACCGTCCCCGGCCGACGGTGCGACATGGGGCCAGCGCAAAAGTTCGGCATGCGTCGGCGTCGCCTGATGCACCGGGTGGTCCGGCCGCGCCAGGCCCAGATGAGTCTCGCGGAACAGCCAGCGCGACTTCAGCCCCGCGCCCTCGGGATTCCAGCCCGTCAGCACCAGATCCAGCCGCCCGTCCTCCAGCCGTCGCAGGCTGGCGTCCGACAGAGGTTCGACCGCCAGCTCTACCCCCGACGCCTCATGCTGGATGCGGGCCAGGGCCGGCGTCAGAACGCTGAGCAGGCCGAAGTCGGTGGAGGCCAGACGGAACACCCGCTTCATCCGACCGACATCCAGGCCGGGGTCGCGCAGCAGGCTCTCGCCCGCGTCCAGCCAGGCGCGCAAGGGACCGGACAGGGCCTCGGCGCGCGGCGTCGGCATCATGCCGCGCGGACCGCGCACCAGCAGGGGGTCGTCGAACTGATCGCGCAGCCGGGCCAGGATGCGACTCATCGCCGGCTGGCCGATGCCGAGGCGTTCGGCCGCGCGCGAGACGCTGCGCTGCTCGATCAGCACCTGAAGGTGCTGAAGCAGGGTGAAATCGACGCGGTGGGGAAGTCGCCCCGACATAAGGCCTCGCTGCGTGACGCCCGACGCGCCGCCCCCGGCTGTATTAAGAACGCCTCTTAATTGCAACACGTTCGCAAGGTCGTTTCGTCATACGCGCACGACGTCTCAGCGCCCGCGCCTTCATGCGCCCCAGCGAATGGCGCCCATGCCGAATCCGACATTGAGACAATATTGCGAATGATTATTAGGAGCGAGCCGCTCGCACGGTCGAGCTTTCCTCCCCTCCCTGGGCGCCTGTCGCCCGCCAACGCACGCCTTTGGGGGCGCAGATGCACCTATCGAAACGCCGCATCGGGCTGGGCCTGATGACCACCACCCTGCTCGCCACATCGCCGGTCCTGGCCGAAACGATTCCGTCCGACCTCTCGAGCGTCGACCCGCAGGCGACCTCCGTCAGCGACGTGGTCGTGACCGCGTCGGGCTCGGCGGTCGACATCCGCAACGCCCCGGCCTCGGTCAGCGTCATCACCCGCGAGGAAATCGAACGTCAGCCGGTCCAGAACCTGGGCGAACTGCTCGGTCGTCTACCCGGCGTGAACGGCGGCATCGGCTCCGAAGGCGAAATGTCCAAGATCACCATCCGCGGCCTGCCGGACAACTACACCCTGATCCTGGTGGACGGCCGTCGCGTCGGCAACGCCCGCGACGTCACCTACCGCCCCAACCTGGGCCGCCAGGATCTGAACTGGATCTCGCCCGACATGATCGAGCGCATCGAGGTGGTGCGCGGCCCGATGTCGTCGCTCTACGGCTCCGACGCCATGGGCGGGGTCATCAACATCATCACCCGCAAGATCGCGCCGACGTGGCGCGGCTCGGCCAACACCAGCTACACTTGGTCCGAGGATTCCAACCGTGGCGACGCCTACCAGTTGGGTGTCAACGTGACAGGGCCCATCACTGAAACCCTGGGCCTGCGCCTGGGCGCGACCTATGCCCGGACAAATCCTGACGAGGTCAACATCTCAGGCGCCAATGGCGCCGGCGGCGTTCTGAACAAGACGCTGAACGGCGTGCTTAGCTGGACGCCCATCGAGAACCAGAACTTCTCCTTCGAAGCCAACTATGGCGTCGAGGAACCGCTCGATCCTAAGCTGATGGTGCCGGGTCGAGATGGCGTCACCCTCGTCCCACAGTGGGGCTTCGGCTCCAAGATCGAGCGTACCAATTTCCGCCTGAGTCACGATGGCGAGTGGTCGTTCGGCGAGACCCGTCTCGACCTCTATCACAACGCCTTCGAGAACAAGGCGATGGGGGAAGAAGGCGGCAACGGCGAGTTCTCCGAATGGATCGTCGACGGTCTGTGGAACTTCGAGAAGAACTTCATCTGGCAGCACAAGTTCGCCATCGGCGCTCAATATCGCCAAGAAGAGCTGACCAACACCGACACCATCGGCAAAAGCCCGATCGACTTTGACGGCAACGTCATCACCGGCGCCACGCTGAAAGGCGATACGGCGGCGATCTTCGCCGAAGACCAGATCACCATTAAAGAAAACCTGCTGCTGACCCTGGGCGGACGCCTGGACAGCCACGACAAGTATGGCGAGCACTTCAGCCCGCGCGCCTATCTGGTCTGGCATCCAACGGAGACCTGGACACTGCGAGGCGGTGTTTCCCAGGGCTTCCGCGCGCCATCCTTGAAGGAAAACAGCGCCGGCGCTGCGACCTATTCCGGCGGCAACGGCTGCCGCGGCCTGGTCGGCATGGCCGCCAAGGACAAGAACGGCAATCCGATCCTGGACGGCGCCGGCAATCCGCTCGTCTACACGAGCGGCGGTTGCTGGATGGCGGGCAACCCCAAACTCCAGCCCGAGGAAAGCACCAGCTACGAGTTCGGCTTCGCCTATGACAGCGGGAGCTATCAGTTCGGCGCCACCTACTTCCACACGGATTTCGAGAACAAGATCCAGTACGCGCCGTTGGGCTATTACCAGGGCCAGTGGTGGACCCGGAACGAGAACGTCCAGCGCGCCCGCACCAAGGGCCTGGAGCTCAGCGGCTCTGCGGCCCTGCCCTATGATCTGACCCTGCGCGGCAACGCCACCTGGATGATCGAGGCCAAGAACCTGGACACCGGGGCCAGCCTGATCACCACGCCGGAATGGTCGGGTTACGCCTCGCTGGACTGGCGAGCGACCGACCGTCTGGGGGTCATGCTGTCGGCTCAGTACACCGGCGAACAGCTGAGCGGCGGCTCGACCCTGACCAACGCCCGCACCGAGTTCGACCTGACCACCGCTTATGAGGCGTCCGACACGGTAACGCTGCGCGCCGGCGTCTCCAACCTCTTCAACGAGAAGGTCAGCGGCACCGCCGGCGACGGCTACTACTCGCCCGGCCGCCGCTTCTTCGTTGGCCTGACCACCCGCTTCTGATCCGGAGAAACTGCGATCATGACCACCCTACGCAAATCCCTTCTCGGCGCCGCCCTCGGCGCGCTTCTGGCGGCTTCGGCCGTCGCCGTTCCGACCCTGGCTTCGGCCCAGGCCCTGTTCTCGGCGCCCGAGCGCCTGGACGGCGGCCAGGTCGGCTTCTCGTCCGGCGAGCGCGGCAAGCCCGTCCTGCCGGGCGGCCCGGTCGTGGCCAGTGGCCGCGGCTTCCATCCGGGCCAAAGCATCGTCCTGATGTACGGCCAGACGCCGCTGTCGACCGGCCCGATCACGGCCAACGCCGAGGGCGGCTTCGAGGCGCGCCTGACGCTGCCCGCGAACGCCCAGCCCGGCAACCACCCGATCGTGGCGGTGTCGCAGTCGCCCTACAACGCCGTCCTGGCCGATCTGAAGATCTCGCCGAACGTGCCGCTGTCGAATGAAGCGGCCTATCGGATCACCAGCATCCAGCCGACGCGCGGCCTGTACCAGACCGCCTATAGCGCCAAGCGCAACGCCGTCTTCGCCACCTCGGCGGTCGGCCGCCCGCCGGTACGTCAGTCGGAGCTGCTGCGCCTGAACGCCGACACCCTGGCGGTCGAGGCCCGCGTCACCCCGGCAGCCGCGCCGGGCCGCACCGGCCGCACCGGCCGCGACGGCCAGCCCCAGGACGGCGGCGTCTTCGCCGTCTACGGCGTCGGGGTCGATGACGCCAACGACACCGTCTGGGTCTCGAACAGCCGTCAGAACACGGTGGCCGTCTATCGCCAGTCGGACCTGTCGCTGGTGCGCCAGTTCGAGCCCGGCACGGTCAACCACGCCCGCGACGTCGTCATCGACGAAGAGCACGGCAAGGCCTACGCCAGCGCCACCTTCGAGCCCGAGGTCGTGGTGTTCGACACCGCCGCCCTGACGGTCGCCAAGCGCATCAAGATCGACTCGACCGTGCGCGGCGAGACCTTCTCGGCCGCTAGCGTCTCCTATGACCGCGAAGCGCGCCGCCTGTACGTCGCCTCCAACTCGACCAATGAGGTCGCGGTCATCGACGCCGCCGCCGACACCGTGCTGAACGTCTTCCGCGTGCCCGGCGCGCGCAGCGTGATCGGCGTCTCGCACGATCCGCAGACCGACCGCATCTTCGTCGCGGCCCAGGGCACCGACAACCTGGTGGTGCTGAACGGTTCGGACGGTTCGGTCATGGCCGACACCCCGGTCGGCGCGGGCGCCCTGAACGTGGTGTTCGAGCCGAAGTCGCGTCGCGCCTTCGTCAGCACCTTCGGCGCAGGCACGGTGACGGTGACGGACGTCGACGGCCGCATCGTCGCCAACCTGCCCGCCCCGCCGGTGGCGAACCACGTCTCGACCGATGGGCGCGGCAACGTCTATGTCGCGGTCAAGTCCGGCTGGACCACGGACGGAAACGACTCCGTGCTGCGCATCCGTCCCGCACGGTGATGCAGGCGCGCTGACCCGAAGTCGGCGTTGAAAGAAGGGCCCTTGCAATCGCTGCAAGGGCCCTTTCATCATCTGTAAGCGAGCGGCCTGTGAAGTCATCAGAATCCGTACCACGTCGCACATGGAGGCCCAGGAACGCAGGCCCCACCGACCAATCGTTGATTTAGCGCGTCGAAAGCGCATGCTTTCGGCCACATCCGCCCTAACGGCGACCAAGCCGCATCAAGTGCGACTAGCCTGTCTCCATCAGCATCATCGCCTGGGGAGCGGGAAATCATGGACATCAACGCCGGAAGACGAGACGAACTGCTTGATGTCGCGACCGCAAGCATGCCCGCCGGGACAGGACGCGCACGCGCGTTGCTGCTGATCGATCTGAACGGCGACGAACCGCACGAACTGGGCGGCTATCTGGAACGCCGAGGCTTCCAGGTGATGGAGGTCGGCTCGACCGCCCGCCTGCATGACGATGAAGAACCGCTGGCCGAGACATTCGAGGCGGTCGTGCTGATCGCACGCCTGCCGGACGCAGAGGCGCTGGCCGCCATTCGCCAGTTGAACGGCGCAGACGCGCCGCCCTTGCTGGTGGTCGCGCTCGAAGGCGAAACGATGGAGCGGGTGCTGGTGCTTGAGATGGGAGCCGACGATCTGGTGGGGCGAGAGGCTGAACCGCGTGAAGTGCTGGCGCGGCTGCATCGCCTGATCCGCCGGCGGCCGGAACTGGATTCGGCGCCCCGCCCGACGGCGGCGCATGACTGGGCGCTCAAGCCCTCTCAGCGGGCGCTGATCACGCCTTCGGGCTGTGCGATCAAGCTGACGGGGCGCGACCAGGCGCTGCTGAACGCCTTCACAGACAACGCCGACGGCCTGCTGCTGGAGCGGGACTATCCGCGCGGCCATATCCGCACTGCGATCAGCCGCCTGAAGCGCAAGGTGATGGCCGACGCCGGCGTCGTCTTGCCGATCCAGAACGTCTGGGGTCAGGGCTATCGCTTCGACGCCAATCTGGTGCAGGCATGAGCGCCCTGCGCTCCGATGCGCGTTCAGATGGCGGCGACGACAACGCCCGGCTGATGAAACGCAAGGCCGTGATCACCGTCGAGTACGAAGTCGAGGACTATCTGGGCGCCAAGGCTCAGGAGAGCCGCATCCGTCGCGCGCTGGCCGATCTCAGCCCGGACTTCGGCCGCATCGACATCCGTTTCGCCGATCGGCGGCCGCGCAACACGCCGCGCGCGCCCGCGCCCGAGCGGAGCTGGCCGCGCGACTAAGCGGCGGTTGAGCATTCCGCAATCGTCGACGGCGCGCCGGACGTGCTCGCCGCTCCATCGGCCCCTGGCTCCGCTGCGAGAATGGCGCTGAGCCGGTCCGCCAGCGTATTGCCCTCCGCCGTCAAGGCCAGATGCCGGCTGCGGCCGTCCGTTCCGCGCAACAACTCCACCAAGCCATAAGCGGGCGCCAAGGAGCCCGGCTCGCCCTCGACCGCCATGGCGCGCACCCCGCGTGAAACGGCGGCGTCGTTTCGACTGCACAGGGACGAAAGTTCGGTCATGCGGACGCCTTCCTGACGCCGGACGTGCAGAAACATGACCAGTTGGCTGAGGCTCAGACCGGGCGCCGCGCGCTCGACTTCGGCCAGGGCCGTCAACAGAGTCTGCGTCATGTGATCGGCGGCGTCGGTCATGCAGCGGCTTCTCCTCGTTCGAGAGCCATTGTGATGCTGAAAATACGCCTCCGACCGCTCCAAACGGCCTGTTGGTCGATTTCATCGTCGCTCCGTCGCGACAGAGAGCGCATTTCGTCGCGCTAAGCGACCGCTTCGCCGCCTCGCCTTTGCGCTTGGCCCGAAGTTGATGCTTCTGTCACCCGACAGGAGAAACGATGACCGAACACGACGACGACTTCGAGGCGCGGCCCTGGCTCTTCACGCGGCTGGACGGCACAGTCGTCGTGCTAACCGTCGTCTTCTGGACCATCAACGCCCTGCAGTTGAGCGCCCGCTCGCTGATTTCTCCGTCCGACTTCAATCAACTGGATGGAGTCGTCCTGGCCCGGCTGGCCAGCCTCGGCACGGGTATAGTGCTGACCCTGGGAATGTGGATCATCCTGCGCCGCCTGACGGAGACCCGCGCCTTCGCCTGGTTCTGGCGCGCTGCGGCGCTGGGCCTGGCGGTCTGCCTGATCCACACCGTGCTGAACGCGACCTATTTCCGATTACTGACGGACTATCACGTCTCCAGCGACGAGTTTTTCCTGCACCCGCGCAATGTGATCTCCACCTACATTTCCTTCCTGTGGCCGATCATGACCTGGTCCGCCCTGTGCGCCGTCATGGTGGCGGGCGACAATTTGCGTCGCCAGCAGGCGCGCACGGCAGAAGCCCAAGCCGCCGCGCAGCAGGCGCAACTGGCCGCCCTGCGGCTGCAGATCCAGCCGCACTTCCTGTTCAACACCCTGAACTCCGTCTCCAGCCTGATCGGCCAGGGCCGTGCCGAGGAAGCCGACCGGACCCTGGTGCGACTGGCCGACTTCCTGAAGCACACCCTGGCCGCCGCGCCGCGCGAACTGGTGCGGCTGGAGAACGAGATCGACAGCCAGGGGCGCTATCTCGACATTGAGGAGATCCGCTTTCCAGATCGTCTGCGCCGACGGCTGAGGCTGGAGCCGGAGGCCATGAAGGCGATGGTGCCCAGTCTGATCCTGCAGCCCTTCGTCGAGAACGCCGTCAAGCACGGCCTGGCCCAATCCCTGTCCCCCGTGATGCTGGAGGTCGGCGCCCGCCGCGACGGAGAGCGGCTGAAACTGTGGGTCGCCGACGACGGGCCCGGCCCCGCCGCCGCCTGCACCAGCGGCCTGGGTCGCAGCCTGGCGAATGCAGGGCGCCGCCTGCACCTGCTGTACGGCCCCGAGGCCTCGCTGCGATACGGCCCCGGCGCCGAGGGCGGCTGGCGCGTGGATGTCGAACTCCCGTTCGAGGTCGCCGCATGAGGGTGCTGATCGCCGATGACGAGTCCCTGGCCCTGGCGCGCCTGAGACAGGCCCTGGCCTGCATTCCCGAGGTCGAGCTGATCGCCGCCGCCCGCTCGGGCGAGGAGGCGCTGCAGTTTATTCGCGAGCTGAAGCCGGACGTCGCCATCCTGGACATTCAGATGCCCGGGCTGGACGGCCTGGGCGTGGTGATGCGGCTGCGGGCCGACGATCCCGTTCCCGAAGTCGTCTTCGTGACGGCCTTCACACAGCATGCCGTACGGGCGTTTGAACTGAATGCAGCCGACTATCTGACCAAGCCTTTCGACTTCGAACGGTTGCGCGCCGCGATCCGCCGCGCGCGGGCGCGGCTGGACGCCCGCAACTCGGACCAGCGCTTCACCGAACTTCAGACACTGGTCGCCTCGCTCCAGCAGACGGCCGAACCGTCCCTGCATGAAACCGAAATCTGGATTCGGCGCGCCGACGGCCTGTATCGTCAACCGCTGGACGAGGTGGATCACATCCTAGCCCAGGGCGATTACGTCGAGTTGCACACCCGCGGCGCCGCCTATCTGGTGCGCGACACCATCAGCGCCCTGGAGCAGAGAATCGACCCCGCCCGCTTCATGCGCTGCCACCGCTCGATCATCGTCAACCTGGCCTTCGTCCGGGGAATGCGTCGGCGCGGCGGACGCAAGCTGACCTTGTCTCTTGCCGATGGAAGAGAAATCACGGTCGGACCCAGCTACGTCGACCAGTTATCTCAAGCCATGAACATCAAGCCATGGCGACAGGTCAATTCAGTATAAGTATTTGCATATCTGCAATTTGTATTGTTGTGTCGAAATTGACGCCAGACATCGACATAACATAGATTAGACACATTCCATCGTTGCCCAGGCATACCCCTTGAGTACTGTTTGACTGCTCCAGAGTCGCCAGTTCGACAATGAGCATTCTTACGAACACTCCGCATCCCAAGGATGCGTCGGGAGGGCATTGATCTTGCGAACTCACCTTTTCCGCCGGCGACTGCTGGCCACCACCATCGTCGGAGGGGCGCTGGTCGCGGCCGCGCCGGTCATGGCCCAAGCGTCGCAGACGCCTGACAACGCCGAGCCCACCACGGTCGGCGAGATCGTCGTCACCGGTTCGCGTATCGCCCGTCCGAACCAGGATTCCCCGGTTCCGGTTTCGGTCATCACCGCCCAGCACATCGAGGCCACGGGCCAGATGAACACCGGCGACATCCTGCGCACCCTGCCGGAGGCCGGGGTGTCGACCTTCACCCCGACGACCACCACCTTCTCGACCGCCAACAACGGCGTCACCACCGTCGATCTGCGGAGCCTGGGCGAAAACCGCACCCTGGTTCTGGTCAACGGCCGCCGGCATGTGGCCGGCATCGTCGGCAGCCAGATCGTCGACTTCAACACCATCCCGACCGACTTCATCGACCGCATCGACGTGGTGACCGGCGCCGCCTCGGCCGTTTACGGCTCGGACGCCCTGGCTGGGGTCATCAACATCATCACCCAGAAGGACTTCGAAGGCCTAGAGCTGTCGGCGCAGGGCGGCATCACCGAGCGCGGCGACAACGAGAACTTCAAGATCGGCCTGAAGTTCGGCTCCAACTTCGCCGATGATCGCGGCAACTTCGTCGGCGCCCTGGGGTGGCGGCGGACGGGCTCGGTCTATGGCCGCGACCGCTGTGACCGCGAGATGTGCATCGACGCCGCCGCGACCACGGCGCGCCAGCACAATGTGGGCGTCTTCTCGTCCTTCATCCCGCGCGGCACGGCCCTGGTCCCGCGCGTGGGCGCCGGCAACCTGACCCGCGTGGTCGACGACTCCGGCGCGGTCGTCCCCTACACCAACGCCGGGTTCGGCTATAACCGCTCGGGCGAGCGTCAGCTCTTCGTGCCGGAAGAGCAGATCCGCTTCAACGGCCAACTGACCTACGACATCAACGACAATCACCGCTTCTTCTCGGAGATGTCGATCTTCCACGGCCGCACCTCGAGCGAAATCGAGGGCAACCCGGTCGGCTCGGAGGCCATCTATCAGGACCAGTTCGGCATCGACCAACTGCCTGACTGCCGCGACTTCGACGGCGACGGCGACAACGAGTGCCGCTACGGCGTGCCGATCACCAGCGCCATCGTGCCGACGGCCTTGGCCAACGCCGTGCGCGCCCAGCATCCGGGTATCGCCGACGACGACCTGGTGGTCGGTTTCCGTCGCCGGATCAACGACGTGGGTAACCGCGGCAATGAATCGGAACGGGCGATGGCCCGCCTGGTGCTCGGTTTCGAGGGCGAACTGACGCCCAATCTGAACTATGAGCTGAGCATGAACTACGGTCGTTCGGATTACGACCAACGTTCGAACGGCGACATCATGACCTCCCGCTTCCGCCAGGCGCTGGACGCCGTGGTCGTCGGCGGCGAGACCGTCTGCCGCGACACCGCCGCCCGGGCTCAGGGCTGCCTGCCCGTCTTCATCTTCAAAGAAGGCGGCATCTCGAAAGAAGCGGCAGAATATTTCACCGCCGCCACCAGCCTGGACGCCTATCAGGAGCAGTACATCGTCAACGGCTTCGTCAGCGGCAATGTCCCCAGCGTTCTGCCGGCCGGCGACATCGGCTTCGTCGTCGGCGCCGAATACCGCGAGGAATCGGCCCGCTCGACTCCCGACCCGCTGACCCAGCTGGGCCTGGCCACCGGCAACATCACGCCCGAGACCCGCGGCGCGTTCGATGTCGTCGAAGCCTTCGCCGAACTGCGCATCCCGCTGCTGGCGGACCTGCCGTTCGCGAAATCCCTGGACCTGAACCTGGCCGGTCGCGTGTCCGACTACAGCACCGTCGGTTCGACCACGGCCTGGGCTGCTTCGGTCGAGTATCTGCCGACCGAGTGGCTGAAGCTGCGCTCGCAGTACGCGGTCGCCGTGCGCGCCCCGAACATCAATGAGCTGTTCAATCCCGGCTCGCAGACCTTCCCGCAAGTCGGCGACCCCTGCGAAGGCGTCACCCTGAGCGGCGGTCAGGCAGCCTTCCTCAACACCCGCTCCAACATCGCTGACCCCACGGTCGTCCTGGGCAGCGGCGTCGACGCCTCGACCATCGGCGACGCGGTGGCGCAGGCCTGCATGCTCGACCCGGCGGTGGCCGCGCGTGTCGCCCGTGACGGCGGCTTCGCCCTGACCCAGCCCGAGTTCCAGGGCGTGTCGGGCTTCAACACCGGCAACCCGGATCTGACGCCGGAAACCTCCAAGACCTTCACGGTCGGTTTCCTGTTCAATCCACGCTGGAACGACTGGTGGTCGCGCCTGTCGGTGTCGGCGGACTACTATGACATCTCGATCGAAGACGGCGTCGGCACCTACGGCCGTCAGGTCTCGGTGAACCGCTGCTACGAGAACACGGCGTCGTATGATCCGAGCTCGCCGTTCTGCGGCGGCATCCAGCGGTTCAGCGGCGGCGCCTCGGTCGGCGCCCTGCAGTTCGTCAACATCCGCAACCTGAACCTGGCCGAGATCAACATCGAAGGCGTGGACGTCAAGGCCAGCTACGGCTTCGACCTGAATGACGTCTTCGCCGGTCGCTCGGGCGATCTTGGGCAGTTCGCCGCATCGCTGTCCTACAGCCACCTGCTGGACTTCAGCTCGACCGCCTTCCCGGGCGCCGCGCCGCAGACCTTCGCCGGAACGGTCGGCTCGCCCGATCATGAAGCGATGCTGAACCTTCTGTACTCGCGTGGCCCGCTGCAGGTCTCCATGGGCGTGCAGTATGTCGGCGAGGCGGATGTGGGCTTCTTCAACCCGGCTCTGGAATCGCTGCTGCCGTCGATGACCTTCGTCAACGCCCAGGTGCGCTATGACGTGTCGGAGCGCATCAGCGTCTATGCCGGCGTCGATAACCTGTTCGACGAATACATGTTCGTCGCGGGCACCAACGGCGACATCGGCCAGTCCACCGGCTGGACCACCTTCCCGGAGGTCTATGACGGTCTGGGACGTCGCTTCTACGGCGGATTCCGCTTCAGCTTCTGATCGCTGAACTACCAAAGACAGGAAGGGCCGAGCGCAAGCTCGGCCCTTCTTCAATCACGGACCGCCCTGCGCCCTATCTGAGGGTTTCGACGCGCGCCACGCCGTCTGCGCCTTTGGTCAGGCGGAAGGCGTCAACTTCGCGGCCCGTTGCGGTGAACGCCCGATAGACAATGGCTTCGGGCGAAACATCCAGCGTCTGAAAGGTCTGGGTGCGCGAGGCCGAGTGCGTGGCCCAGCCGAGATCGGCGACCGGGTACATCTTCGGCCCGGCGACCGAGACGACGTAGGTCGAACCCTGGTCGGACGGATGGTCAGGCCCCGGATTGCCCATGCGGCCCGTCCCGATGGCGCCGCGCGCATAGCCGTGGTCGTGGGCCTGCAGCACCAGATCGACGCCGTATTTGTCGATCAGCGGCTTCAGGGCGTCGCGCACCCTGGCGTTGTCCCGATCGGGGTCAATCGAGAACAGGGGGAAATGCAGGAACAGCGCCGTCCAGCGGTTCGGATTGTCGGCCAGAAGCCCGTCCAGCCAGCGCACCATCTCGGCGCGCATGGCCTCGTCGCCGTGGAACAGGGGGGCGTCGACCGAGATCAGGCGCAGGCCCTGATAGTCAACGGTCCAGGCCGTCTCTTTCAGCTTCTCGACGCCCGCCGGGCCGGTTTCCGGCAGGGTGTATTGTCGCCGCCACTGAGGGTTCAGCACCGGGCCGCGGCCATACTCATGATTGCCAGGCGTCGGCATCTGCGGCGTTTGGGCGTAGAGGAAGCCGCCGGCGGCGAACCACTCGCCCCACTCGTTGTCGCTGTCGTGCCGGTTGATCAGGTCGCCGGCATGGATGACGAAGGCGGCGTCCCCGGCCTTGCGGAAGGCCATCCTCAGGGTGCGAGACGCCTCGCTGAGGATGTTGTTCTGCATGTCCCCCATATAGAGAAAGGTGAAGGGCTCAGCCGTCGCCGCCGCCGTGCGGAACTGCAGCCATTCCGACCACAGCATGCCGTCGCCGACCCGATAGGCGTAAACCGCGTCCGGCTTCAGCCCCTTCAGCACCGTCGAGTGATAGGCTGCGTGGAACTGGGACGCCTCGCGCACGGTGATAGTCGCATCGTCGGTGACGGCAGTCACGCGCACCGCTTCCTTGACGAAGTCCGGGCCGTCCTGAGCCTCGGCGTATTCGACATAGCCGATAGCGCCGGGCGCAGTGCGCCAGGTTACGGCCATCTCATGCGCCGGGTCAGCGGTCAGGTTCAGGATGATCCGCTCCGGCTGGGCCGTCGGCGGGACCACCGGCCGATCCGAAGCCTGGGCCGGCAAGGGCTCAGGCCGCAGCGGACGCTCGGCCGTCTGCGCCATCGTCTGTCCGCCCACGGCCGCAAGCGCGGCCCCGAGCATCAGGGCAAAAGTCGCTTTCATGTTCCTGCCCCGATCAAAAGACGTAGGTCAGGCCGAGCGAGATCGACCGGCCGTTCTTGATGTAGGCCCGGCTGGCGCCCGTGCTCGCCCCGGCCGTGTACCAGTAGGTGTGGTTGTCGAAGAGGTTCTGAACCTGCAGCGAGGCGGTCGCCCCCTTCCACAGCTTGCGCCGGACATTCAGGTCCACGAACTCATAGTCTTGCTCATACGGATTGTTGCCGAAGTCCTGGATGCCTTCCAGGAATTCCGACTGGTAGCTGTAGGCGGCGTAGGCTTCCCAGCCGTTGCGTTCCCAGAAGACCTGGATGTTAGCGACCGCCTCGGGCGTCTCCATCAGCGGCAGGGTGTAGCCCTGCGGGTGCCAGGAAATGCCGGTCTCGGCTTCCGAATTCTGAAGCGTCAGGTTGACGCTGGCGCCAAGCGCCGACAGCGGCCCCGGCAGCCAGTGGAAGATTTGCTGGGCGCTCACCTCGACGCCATAGACCCGCGCCCACTTGCCGTTGTTGGGCATGGAGACGGTCACGCCATCGGGGCCGACGTTCACGCCCGCCGTCCCGTCACGGATGTTCGAGGACGAGGAACGGTACAGGAAGTTCTCGATGTCCTTGTAGAACAGGCCCAGCGAATAGGCGCCGGTGTCGCCGTTGTAACGCTCGACCGACAGGTCGTAGTTGATCGCCTTCATCGGCTTCAGGTCCGGGTTGCCCTGCTCGACGGCGACCAGCACCCATTCGTTCTTGGGGTTCAGCTTGCCGTCGCCATCCGGGTCGCTGTCGTAGCCGTACTCGCGCGCCGAGGACATGCGGGCGATGTCGGGCCGGGCGAAGCTGGTCCAGATGGCGGCGCGGACGCGGGTCCGGTCGTCCAGGTCATAGTTCAGATGGATAGACGGCAGAACATTGACGAAGTCGCTCTTGTCCGTAGCGAAGTGCGCGCCCTGAACCTCGTCGAGGATATAGGCGTCGATCTCGTTGTTGGTGCTCTCGACGCGGACCCCGCCGATGATCTGCGCCTGGCCGAAACGGGCCGTCGCCATCAGGTAGCCGGCGAAGATATCCTCCTTGAAGGTGAAGCTGTCCTCGCCGCTCAGCTCAGCGTTGCCGGGGTCGGTGGCGAAGCCGTCGAAGAAGTCGCTGTCACCCGCCATGGCGCGCTGCAGTTCGGCCAGCATGGCCTCGTTGTCGATCACCGTGCCCAGGCGATAAAGACCGGAGTACTCGCCGTCGAACAGGCTGGCGACCTCCTTGCCGTAGAAGCGCGAGAAGTCGGCCAGGGCGCCGCTGGCGTCCAGATCCATGAACTCGCCGTTATAGGTCGAGCGCTTGGAGCTGTAGTATTTGCCGCCCGTCTTGATCGCTTCCAGCCAGGTCGAGACCGGGCGCCATTCGACGTTGAACTGGCCCTGCCACAGCTCTTCCTGAGCCCCGCCGACCTCGCCCGACAAACCAGCGAAGTCATATTGGCTGTTGTCGTGAATCGCCGCCATCCCGGCGTCGTTCAGCACCCATTTGGGGAAGCGGCTATCGCCGAAGTTGACGACATCGACGCCCTTGTTGCCCAGCCAGCCGTACTTGTCGCTGCGGAACTCCATCTCATAGCTGTCGTCGATATTGTCCTCGGACTTGGCGTAGGACAGGTCGTAATCGACGGTGAAGTCGCCCAGTCGGCTGACGCCGCCCAAGTTGACCGACATCAGCGACCCGGTCTCGCGCGAGCCTTCCCAGAATCGGCGCAGGCGGAAGCCCTGCGGATCCCAGGCCCCCGAGGCGCCGTCCAGCGTATAATAGGAGCGCGTCTTGCGATCCTTGTCGGTGATCCGGCCGTCGCCGTCCTGATCGACGATCTGGGCTGTCGTATAGTCGTAGATGTTCCCCAGCGCGGCGTCCGTGCCGACGATCATGTCCTCGGGACGGGCCAAGCCGGTCATCGCCTTGTCGACCTGGCTCAGGCGGGTCGAGTTACGCCCCGTATCGTTGCGGAAGTTCAAGCGGTTGCCGAATTCGTCCTGAGTGTACTCGTTGAACTGGCCGCGCAGATGAAATTCATGATCCGCGCCGCGATAATCCAGGCTGGCGTTCAGGCCGCGCCGCTCCACCTCGGTCTCGCCGAAGCCCAGGTTCATGCCCCGCATGACGAAGCTGTCGGTGTCCCACCCCATGGTCTCGCTGTCAGCGTACCAGACGGGGGGCTGGTTATCGCCGTCCACGCCGTTCTGTTCGAACTGCGACTTGCGGCGCGACCAGCTGCCGGTGACGAACAGGCCCCAGTTGTCGTTGAACTGGCGACCGAACGAGCCTGAAATCTCGCCCGACTTCTCGTCGTCGAACTTGTCCAGCATCCCGGCCGAGGCCGACAGGACGCCATAGACCGGGTCATGATCGAAAGCCGTCGGCGTACGGATATCGATCGTCCCGCCCAGGGCGTCGCCGTCCCGGTCCGGCGTCAGGCTCTTGATGACGGTGATCGAGTCGATGCCTTCCGGCGGCAGAAAGCTGAGGCGGACGCCGCGATAGAAGTTGTCGTCACGCGAACCCGCCCCGCCCATGCGGACGCCATTCATGGTGTAGTTGTTCAACTCGGTCGACAGGCCGCGGATGGTGATGCGATCGCCCTCGCCCGTCGTATGATTGCGCACGGCGTTGACGCCCGGCAGGCGCGACAGGGACTCGGCCACGTTGTTGGCGGGCAGATCGCCCATGTCGTCGGCGCTGATGACGTCCGAGATGAAATCGGCCCGGCGCTTGGCGTCCAGCGAACGACGCAGACCCGCCGCATAGCCGATCACCTCGACCTGTTCGACCTCGAAAACGTCCTCGGACACCCCCTCCGCCTGGGCTGTCTGACGCGTCAGGGTCAACACGCCACGCACTTCGCGCGCCTCGACGCCCGCCCCGGCGATCATGCGACGCAGGGCCTCGCGCGGGGTCATGGAGCCGGACACGGCGTTGGATATGCGGCCGCGTGTCAGGGCCGGGTCGAAAACGATCTGCAGCCCCGTCTCACGCGACAGCGTCTGAAGCGCGCGGCCAAGATCCTGGGCCGGAATGGAAATGGCGGTCCGCGCCTCGATGGCGGGCGACGACTGCCAAGCGTAGGCGGGCGCGGCGGCGGAGGCCAGAACGGCGATGGCGGCCGCCGTCAGAAGGCTTGTCTTGTGGATGCGCATTCAATGAATCCCCAGCGATCGAACGTGATCGATACGGGGTTAGACGGCGGCCCCGGCAGTCCTGACACCTGTCATGAAAACTTGCTCTGACGGTCGCCTAAGCTTTCGAAATGACGAAGCGGTCCGACCCTTTCCGGGTCAGCGTCAGACCATGCAGCCGCACAATGGCGGCTAGGGCGTTCTCGGGCTGATCATAGGCGAAGCGACCGCTGACCAGGACACGCCCTGCGGCGGGGTCGGCCAGTTCCACCTTGACGCCGCTGGCGCGCTCCAGATCCTGAAGCACGCTGGCCAGGCTGGCCTCGTTGAATTCCAACCACCCCTTAGCCCAGGAAGGGATGTCGGTCTCTGCCTCAGGCCGCATCAACGCCGCTCGCTGAACCACGCCCCCGGACACGGTCGCCCGCTCGCCCGCATGAACGAGCGTGGACATGCCTCGGTTTGAGCGGACCTCGACGAGCCCTTCGAACACCACCACCTCAACTGCAATCCCGTCCGCGTCTGGGCGCTGATCGACATTGAAACGGGTGCCGACAGCAGTGACACGCACGCCGTCCACCTCGACCGAGAAGGGCCGGTCCTTGTCAGGCGACACCTCAAAGAAGCCCTCGCCCTTGAGACGCAGACGGCGCTCGTGATCGCTCAGATCCACTCGCAGTCGACTCTCGCCGTTCAGACGCACGGCCGATCCGTCCGCCAGAATGACGGGCTGCGGCGCGCCATGTACGCCGACGATCGTCTCGCCGCGCGGGGTCAAGACAACCCCTGCCGCCACGACACAAGCCAGCGCCGCCGTCACGCCCGCAAGCGCCATGGGCCGCGAATTCCACACGAAATTGGAGCGTTTCGTCGCGCCGCGCCCGACAGCAGCTCGCTGCGTCGCCCAGATTACGGCGGCGTCGTCCAGCAGTTCCTCATGAAGGCGCAGCAGGGCGGCGCGATCCGTTCCCCCCTCCAGCCAGCGATCAAGCTCCACCTGGCGCTCTGACGACCAGGACCGATCCCGTCGCGCGTCGGCCCACAGGGCGGCCGCCCGATCATCCTTTGAACGGACCTTCTTAGTCGACATGGCGGCCCTCCGCCGTCCGGCGCAGCATCTGGGCCGCGCGACTATAGTGTTTCTGGACCGCCTCGACCGAAAGCTTAAGATCGCGAGCGATGGCTTCATAGGATTCCTCACCCGCGCGACGACGGATGAAGACCTCGCGCCGCAGAGGGGGCATGGCCTCCAACGCCTTCTGGCATAGCTTCAGCCGCTCGCTCATGTCCAGCGCTTCCAACGGCGTCGCCGCGCTGTCGATGGGATGCTCAACCGCGTCCAGGTCGTCGATCGGCACAGCGCGCGCCCGTCGCGCTCGATCCACCAGAATGTTGCGAGCGGAACGGACCGCATAGGCCAAAGGATCGGTGATCAGAGTCTCGCGCGCCCGCGCCAGGACGCGCACCATCGCCTCCTGGGCCACATCCTCGGCGTCGCCTGCGACCGCCAGCCGTCGTCGCACATAGGCCAGCAGCGCCCGGTTGTGCGTCACCAGCGCCCGTCCGACTTCCTGTTCGTGACTCGTCACACGCCGTCCCCCAAGGCGCGGGTCTATAGTCGATGGACGCGACGAAAAGATCACAAGGCGCGGCTGGCGTACTTCAGACGCTCAGCCGATACCCCACGCCCGGTTCGGTCGCGATCAGGCGCGGCTGGGCCGGGTCCGCCTCCAGCTTCTGACGCAACTGGCCGACCACGACGCGCAGATACTGGGTGTCCTCAGCATGGGCCTTTCCCCAGACGGCGGTCAGCAAATCTCGATGACCGACTACCTTTCCCGCATTACGCGCCAGATGCGCCAGGACGTCGTACTCCTTGGGCGTCAACCGCACGGCCGCAGCCGCGCGGGTGATCAGACGGCGCTCCAGGTCAATGATCACTTCGCCTGCCGTTAGAGGTCCGGTTGCTTCGGGGCGAGACACGGTCTGACGAAGATTGGCGCGGAGCCGAGCCAACAGTTCACCAACGCCGAAGGGCTTTTCAACATAGTCATGGGCGCCCAGGTCAAGAGCCGCGATCTTCTCGGCCTCCCTGTCCCGCGCCGACAGGACGATGATCGGCCCGGCGTAGAACTCGCGGGCGCGAGCCAACACGTCCTTGCCGTCCATGTCGGGCAGGCCGAGATCCAGCACCACGGCGTCAGGGTTCCACAGGGCGATGCCGCGCAAGCCCTCCTGCCCGCTGTCGGCGCGACGCGGCTCATAGCCGGCGGCGTCCAGCGCCGGGGAAAGGAAGCGGTGGATCTGGGGCTCGTCGTCGATGACGAGAATCTGAGGACGAACGGCGGCCATGCGACGGACTCTAGAGCAGGCTCGGGTGAGTGACGACGGCCTTGGGCAGGCTGATCAGGATACGAGTGCCTTTTCCGTCCTGAATGGGGCTGGCGGCGGCGATGCGGCCGTTCATGGCCTCGACGAAACCCTTGGCGATGGCCAGACCCAGACCAGCGCCCTTGGTTCGGTCTGACGGCTCCTCCATGCGGCGGAACTTGTCGAAGACCCGTTCCAGCTCGGCGGTCGGGATGCCCTTGCCCTCGTCCTCGATGGAGATCACGACTGCGCCCCGGTCCTCATAGGCGGCCAGTTCGACCGTCGAGCCGTCGGGGCTGTAGGCGATGGCGTTTTCCAGGATGTTCACGAGCGCCTGTTCCAGCAACCCCTGATCGACCATGACCAGACTGAGCTGGGCCGGGAAGTCGCGGGTCATCCTGCGCTGCCCCAGACGCCGCGCCACCCGCTTGCCCGCCGCGTTCAGCACGTCGCGCACATCAACCCAGTCGGCGCGGATGTTCAGGCCGCCGCCCTCCAGACGGGTCATGTCCAAGAGGTCGCCGACATAGCGGCTGAGACGCTCGGCCTCCTCGCGGATCGACAACAACAGATCGGCGCGTACGGCGGGCGTCAGCTTGTCGCCTAGGTCGATCAGGGTGGTCGAGGCGCCCAGTACGGTCGATAGCGGCGTCCGCAAGTCATGGCTGACCGAGTTCATCAGCGCGCCCCGGAAACGGTCGGTACGGCGCAGGGTCTCGGTCTCGACCGCCTGGCCGGCCAGGTCGGCGCGCTCGACCGCCACCGCGCCCTGATCCAGCAGGGCCAGGGCCAGCTTCTCTTCGTCAGAACCCGGCGACAGGGCGGCGGCCTCGATTCCCGCCACGCCCGCCCGGTCGCGCACGCCTTGCAGAAGCCGGAAGGTCCAGCGCGCCTGAGGCAGGGTACCGGTGCCGTGGCCGGCGGGTTCGCCTTTTTCCCAGGCCCAGCGCGCGGCGGCCATGGCTTCGGCGTCCAGTTCGGGCTTGCCGGGCGCTCCGGCGGTCAGGATCAGTTCGCCGTCAACGGGCAGCAGGACGACCGCCCCGGTCCCTGCGGCGGCCGCCGTCTGTTCGGCCAAGATGCGCGCCGCCTCGTTCCGATCACCGATCCCGGTCAGACGCTGACTGGCGGCCAGAAGGGCGGACACCGCCGAGGCGCGACGTTGAGCCGCCCTGGCCTGCTCTCGCACCCGCCCCGCCAAGGCGCCAGTCGTCAGGGCCACGCCCCAGAAGACGATCAGGGTCAGCACGTCCGTCGGCGACCCGATGGCGAAACTGAACTTCGGTTGCAGGAACAGGAAGTTGTAGGTCAGGAAGGCGACGGTCGCCGCCGCCAGGGCGGGCCGCAGCCCATAGAGCGCGCCCGCCGCCAGAACCGCCGTCAGATAGATGACGCCCAGGTCCACCCGTTCAAACGTCCGGTCCAGCAAGAGGGCCAGTCCCGTGGCGGCGACCACGCAAGCCGCGCCGACGGCGTAGCCACGCCACCCTCCAGCCAGGTTCAGGCGAGCCTCTTTCGGCGATTTGGGCGGCGGCTCGATCTCGTCGGTGACGACATGGATGGCGACGCCGCGCGCCTGGCGCAACAGTTCTCCGGCCAGCGAACGGCCCAACCACTCCGACAGGCGGCTGTCTCGGCCCTTGGCCAGAACGATCTGGGTGACGTGATTGTTGTGCGCGTGATCCATCACCGCACGCACTACGTCGTCGCCGCTGAGAACCACTGTACGACCGCCCAACTGCTCGGCCAGTTTCAGCGCATCAGACAACTTGCCCGCCGAGCCGACGCCGTGGCGCGCGCCAGACGGCCGGTCGACATGAGCCACGGTCCAGGGCGCGTCCATCATCATGTCGGACATGCGCCGCCCTGTCCGTACCAGAGGGCCGGCCATGGCGTCGCCGGCCACCAGGACCAGGATGCGCTCGCCCGCCGCCCACGGCCCGGCCGCCCCCTGTTCGCGCAGACGGGCGGTCAGCTGATCGTCCACCGTCTGGGCTGCGCGGCGCAGCGCCAGTTCGCGCAGGGCCGTCAGGTTCTCGACCTTGAAGAAGTTGTCCGAGGCCAGCCGCGCCGTCTCGGGCACATAGACCTTGCCCTCAGCCAGACGCTTGCGCAGCTCCTCGGGGGTGATGTCCACCAGTTCGATGTCGTCGGCGCGCGACAGGGCGCTGTCGGGCACGCTCTCGCGTTGGCGGACGCCCGTGATGCGCAGCACCACGTCCGACAGGCTTTCCAGATGCTGGACGTTCAATGTGGTCCAGACGTCGATCCCGGCCTCCAGGATCTCCTCCACGTCCTGCCACCGCTTCGGATGGCGCGAACCGGGCGCGTTGGAGTGGGCGTATTCGTCGACCAGCAGCAGGTCCGGACGGCGCGCGATGGCCGCGTCGATGTCGAACTCCAGCAGAGTCCGTTCGCGATAGGCGATGGGCCTGCGGGCCATGACTTCCAGCCCGCGCAGCAGGCTCATCGTCTCCTTGCGGCCGTGGGTCTCGACCACGCCGACGACGACGTCCTCGCCCTCGGCCTTTCGTCTCCGGGCGGCGCGCAGCATCTCATAGGTCTTGCCGACGCCTGGCGACATGCCCAGAAAGACCTTCAGCCGCCCACGCTTGCGCGGGGCGGCCGGGGCCTGATCCGTAGAGAGAATCGGCGACGTCATCCGCCCTCGGTCGTCAGAAGGCCGAGGCGAGCGTCCAGCGCCTGATTGGTCAGCAGCACATTGACCCGCGGCTGACCCAGTACGCCGAACGTGCGGTCCTCGACATGCTGTCGGATCACTTCACGCACCTGCGCCTCCCCTACGCCGCGCGCCTTGGCGATGCGGGCGGCCTGAAGCTCAGCGTAGGCCGGAGAGATATGCGGGTCGAGACCCGACGCAGAGGCCGTCACGGCGTCAGCGGGGATGGCCCTTGCACCCGTCTCGCTTTGCAAGGCATCGGCGTCCGTCTTCACCCGCGCGATCAGATCGGGGTTCAACGGGCCGAGGTTGGAGCCGGACGAGGCGGCGGCGTCATAGCCATCGCCCGCCGCCGACGGCCGGGAGTGCAGATAGCCGGGCGCAGCGAACGCCTGGCCGACCAGGGCTGAGCCGACCACCTGCCCTTCCTTGTCGCGAACCAGGCTGCCGTTCGCCTGATCCGAAAAGGCCGCCTGGGCTACGCCCGTCACGGCCAACGGATAGCCGACGCCCAGAACGCCGGTGAACAGGGCGATCATGACGATCGCCGGGCGAATATGATTCAACATCAGAAGTTCGCCTTCAGGCTGGCGACGACGCGGCTGTCATAGGCGGAGCCGAAGCCGTGCTCGTCAGTGTCGAAATAGCGGACGTCCAGGCCCAGCCGCTCCGTCAGCTGATAGGCCGCGCCCAGGTTCCAGGTCGTGTAGTCGAAGTCCGACGACACCCACTGACGCCCCAACGCCGCCGAGAGCGTCCATTTGTCGGCCGGGCTGATCGCCGCATTGATCTCGGCATAGGTCGCCTCGTCCTCGGACGCGCCGAAGAAGTCCGGCGAATAGTAGATCGCCGCGCCCAGCGTCGCCGGGCCGACCGCGCGCGAAGCGGCGGCCTTCAGCTCGACATAGTCATAGTCTGCGCCGTTCGGCTGGCCGGCGTAGAAGTAGCTGACCACGCCGAAGTCCCAGTCAAAACCGCCGAACGCAGGGCGAACGCCCGCATAGAGGTCGATCTCGGCGTCGGTGTCGGCGTCTCCGGCGAAGGAGACATTCCCGGCCCAGGCTCCAGCGTAGAAGACGCCTTGCGTCGCATCCACCCCGGCCGAGATCGCCGGATCGCCTTCATTCTGGCTGACGCCCCGGAAGACGTAGTCGGTGGCGACGGCGGCGTTGAGGGCCACGTTCTGAGCCTTGGCGTCCGTGGGCGCCGTGCACAGACCCAGGGTGATGACGGCGACCAGACAGGCTCCGCCCACCAGGGCGTTGTTGAGGTCCGAACCGTCGAGTTTCTTGCGATTACGCATGATGGTTTTCCTTGCGCCTCAGGGTCGGCTTCAGGCCAGGCCGAGGGCGGAGATGACGATGTCGATGAGCTTGATGCCGGCGAAGGGCGCGATCAGGCCGCCCAGTCCGTAGATCAGCAGGTTGCGGCCCAGCAGCTTGCCCGCCCCCACGGCGCGGTATTTCACCCCGCGCAGCGCCAGCGGGATCAGGGCGACGATGACCAAGGCGTTGAAGATGACCGCCGACAGGATGGCGCTTTCCGGGCTGGACAGCTTCATCACGTTCAGCGCCGCCAGCGACGGCAGGCCGACCACGAACATCGCCGGGATGATGGCGAAATACTTGGCCACGTCGTTGGCGATCGAGAAGGTGGTCAGGGCGCCGCGCGTGATCAGCAGTTGCTTGCCGACCTCGACGATCTCGATGACCTTGGTCGGGTCTGAGTCCAGATCGACCATATTGCCCGCCTCGCGCGCGGCCTGGGCGCCGGTCTGCATGGCCACGCCGACGTCGGCTTGAGCCAGAGCGGGCGCATCGTTGGCCCCGTCGCCGCACATGGCGACCAGACGCCCCTTGGCCTGTTCCGCCTTGATCAGGCGCATCTTGTCCTCGGGCGTAGCCTCGGACAGGAAGTCGTCGACCCCGGCTTCAGAGGCGATGGCCGCCGCCGTCACCGGGTTGTCGCCGGTGATCATGACAGTGCGCAGGCCCATGCGGCGCAGATCGGCGAAGCGCGCCTTCACCCCCGGCTTGACCACGTCCTTCAGGTGGATGACGCCGACCAGGACGTCGTTCTCGACCACCGCCAGGGGCGTGCCGCCCGAGCGGGCGATGCGGTCCACGGCGGCGCGGAACTCGGCGGGCGCGGCGCTTTCGGCGACGCCCAGGGATTTCAGCACGGCGTCGACCGCCCCCTTGCGCCACGACTGGCCGTCAGCTTCGAGGCCCGACTGGCGGGTCACGGCGGTGAACGGAATGGTCTTGGCTCCGGCGGGCATGTCGCCCGTCACGCCGGCGTTGCGCCCCAGCTCAACGATGGAGCGGCCTTCCGGCGTCTCATCGGCCAGGGAAGCCATGACCGCCGCACGCATCGCCGCCTCGGGGCGAACGCCGGGCGCGGGGATGACCTCGGTCGCCATGCGGTTGCCGAAGGTGATGGTGCCGGTCTTGTCGAGCAACAGGGTGTCGACGTCGCCTGCCGCCTCCACCGCGCGGCCTGAAGTGGCCAGAACGTTCACCTTCAGCAACCGGTCCATGCCGGCGATGCCGACGGCGGACAGCAGCCCCCCGATGGTCGTGGGGATCAGAGTGATGAAGAGCGCGCCCAGGACGATGGGGTCCAGCTTGATGCCCGAATAGGCGCCCAGACCCAGCAGGGCCGCGACCGCGATCAGGAAGATCAGGCTCAGGCCGGCCAGCAGGACCGACAGGGCCAGTTCATTCGGCGTCTTGCGACGGTCCGCGCCCTCGACCATGGCGATCATGCGGTCGAGGAAGGTCGCGCCGGGGGCCGAGGTGATGCGCACCTTGATCCAGTCGGAGACGACCGTGGTGCCGCCCGTGACGGCCGAGCGGTCGCCGCCGCTTTCGCGGATGACGGGCGCGCTTTCGCCGGTGATGGCGGCTTCGTTGACCGAGGCGACGCCTTCGACGATCTCGCCGTCCGAGGGGATGACGTCCCCGGCCTCGACCAGAACGACGGCGCCGATCTCCAGCTCATGCGCCGGGGTCGGAACGACCATGCCGGTCTTGGGATCGACGATCAGCTTGGCCTTGGTGGTGACGCGAGAGGCGCGAAGGCTGTCGGCCGCCGCCTTGCCGCGCCCCTCGGCAATGCTTTCCGCCACGTTGGCGAACAGCACCGTGGCCCACAGCCACAGGGCCAGTTGAACGGCGAAGCCCGCCGCCTGTCCCGTCGCCACGGCGGCGACCGCCGAAACGGTGGCCAGGGCCGCGACGATCCAGGTGGCGAAGATCACCGGGTTGTTGAGAAGCTTGGTCGGGTTCAGCTTGACGACGGCGTCGCCGAGCGCCCGGCCGAGCATGGCCCCGGTCAGCCCGCCCGCGATGGGCGCAGCATACACTCTTTGGTTGGATGGGGAGCTCGACGGATCGAGCGTGACTTGGGTCATGACGGATATCCGATCAGAACCGGGCCGTGACCTGGAGCATGTCGAAATGCTCCACGATCGGTCCCAGGGAGAGTGCGGGGAAGAACTGCAGGCCGCCGAGGATCAGGATCACCCCGATCAACAGGCCGATGAACAGCGGACCGTGCGTGGGAAGGGTGCCGACCGAGGGCGCCAGGCGGGGCTTGGCGACCAGCGCCCCGGCTACGGCCAGAACCGCGACGGCGGGCACGAACCGGCCTAGCAGCATGGCCAGACCCAGGGTGGTGTTCCACCAGGGAGCGTTGGCGGTCAGACCCGCAAAGGCCGAGCCGTTGTTCCCCGTCGCCGAGGTATAGGCATAGAGAATCTCGGACAGACCGTGCGGCCCCTTGTTCAGCAGACCGGTCAGGGCTTCGGGCACGACGGCGGCGACGGCTGAGAAGCCCAGCACCGACAGGGGCACGACCAGGACCGCCAGCATGGCGAACTGGATCTCTCGCGCCTCGATCTTCTTGCCCAGATATTCCGGCGTGCGACCGACCATCAGGCCCGCCACGAAGACCGCCAGCATGGCCATCAGAACCATGACCGCGATCCCCGACCCGATCCCGCCGGGCAGGATCTCGCCCAGTTGCATCAGGAACATCGTCACCGCCCCGCCCAGCGGCATGTAGCTGGCGTGCATGGAGTTGACCGAGCCGTTCGAGGCGCCCGTCGTCTGGGCCGCCCAGGCGACGGACGACGGCACGCCGAAGCGGACCTCCTTGCCCTCCATGTTTCCGGCGGATGCATCGACACCGGCCGCGACCAGAGCGGGCGCAGGTTGGCTTTCGATAACGTAAAGGGCCGAACCCGCCGCGCCCAGCAACAGGACCGCAGCGACCACCAGGGCGCGCACGTCCTTCTTGGCTAGGACGCTGCGGCCGAAGGCGAAGAAGGCCGCCCAGCCCATCACATTGATGCAGACCGCCGTGATCAAGGTGGTCAGCGGCGTGGGGTTCTCCAGCGGGTGGGCCGAGTTGACGTTGAACACGCCGCCGCCGTTGATGCCCAACTGCTTGATCGCCAGTTGGCTGGCGGTCGGGAACAGGCTGATGGTCTGCTGACCGCCCTCCAGCGTCGTCGCCTGGGCCGAAGACGCCAGCGACTGCACCACGCCCAGCCCAGCCAGCACCACGGCCACGATGAAGGCGATGGGCAGCAGGACATAGAGGCTGGTGCGCGTCAGGTCGGCCCAGAAATTGCCCAACCCCTCGCCGCGATTGGCGATGAAGGCGCGGGCCAGCGCCGCCGCGATCGTCGCGCCCGTGGCCGCCGAGACGAAGTTCTGCACCGTCAGGCCGACCATCTGGGTGAAGGTCGAGACGGTCGTTTCGCCGCCATAGCTCTGCCAGTTGGTGTTGGTGACGAAGCTGACGGCGGTGTTGAAGGCCAGGTGCGGGCTGAGACCGTCAAACCCCTGCGGGTTCATCGGCAGGGCGCCCTGCAGTCGCAGCAGGCCGTAGAGCAGCAGGAAGCCCGCCAGGTTGAAGGCCAGCAGAGCGCCGACATAGCCCAGCCAGCCCTGGCTGCGCGTCGGATCCACCCCGGCGGCGCGATAGAACAGGCCTTCGACCGGCTTCATCACCGGGTCCAGCCAAGTGCGTTCGCCGTTCCAGACACGCGACATATAGACCCCGATCGGCCAGCCGAGCATGACGGCCAAACCGAGGGTCAGGGCGATTTCCGCCCATCCTTGAATATTCATCTTGAGGCGGCTCCGCTCAGAACCGCTCGGGCCGCAGCAAGGCCGCGACCATATAGCCGGCGATGACCAGGGCGCCGACGCCCCAAAGGACGTTCAGCCACACGGTCACAACCTCCTCAACACAATGGCGAGGGCGGCGAAGGCCACGAAGGCTCCAACGCCGATCACCACGAAAATCACATCGGCCATGCCGACACCTCCAGCTCAACTGAAAACCGGAGAAGACCTCTGACGGGCGTAAAGGGGCCATGCGGAAAGCCGGTCGCCGCATAAGGCGCGCATAAGGCCGCGCTTAGGTCGGGATTAGGCAGGAGGACGCACAGGCCACGCCCTTCACGCCTCTCAGTCAGGCCGAACACATCGCCCGCCGTCTACAGAAGCAGGTCGACCGACTGCGAGCCTGGGTCATGCGTACAGGTTGAAACCTCAGCCCTGGGCAGCCATCCGCAGTTGACTTGAGCTTTTCCGCCTCTATGGCATGAGCCATGGGTTCGAGGAACGTTGGGATGCAGGGGGAGGCTTCGGCTTCTGGCGAAAAGGTCGCCCAGGCCCATGCCGCGTTGCTGAAGGATTCATCGCTTCAGTTCGATCGCGCCAATTTCGACCCCCCGCCTACGCCCGGCTGGCTACGCTGGATCGGTGAAGCCCTAGAGTTCCTGGCGCCTGTTCTGAAGTGGGTGTTCTGGATCGGGCTGGCTCTGCTGGCGGGGCTGATCCTTTACGCCATCGTACGCGAAATCCTGCGGCTGCGGAGACCCGCCGCCAAGCCCGTCAAGCCGGTTGTCCCGATTGAGACTGACTGGCGGCCCGACGCTCAGGCGGCGCGCGACCTGTTGGCCGAGGCCGACGCCCTGGCTGCACGCGGTCAATACGCCGACGCCGCGCACCTGCTGCTACTGCGCAGCGTTCAGGACATCGAGAAGCGCCAGCCGCGCGCCCTGCGCGTGTCGCTGACCTCGCGCGAGATCGCTCGGCTGAAGGCCCTGCCCGATGCGGCGCGGCCTGCTTTCGAGCGAATCGGCAAGGTGGTGGAGCGCAGCCTGTTCGGCGGGGCCGCCGTGGGCGCCCAGGACTTCGCCGACTGTCGTCAGGCTTATGAGGCCTTCGCCCTGCCCGAAGGCTGGCGCGCATGAGCCGTTCCGCCAAGGCGGCCGGAAACGCCTTTTCACCCGTCGTCATCATCAGCGTGCTGCTGGTCAGCGTCGTCGCCCTGGCCGGGCTAGGCGTACTATCGGCCTATGCGCCCGAACTGAAATCCGGCGATGACGGCGGCGGCCACGCCCTGTCTCGCAGCTCGACCGGCTTCGGCGCCATGCCGGTCCTGCTGCGAAACCTCGGCGTGCCGGTGACGATGAGCCGAGGCCGCCTGACGCCGTCCTCGGACGAAAGCTTGCTGGTCCTGACGCCAACACCGAGCACCCAACCCGAGCAGATCGACGACATCAACCATGCCGGCGCGACTCTGATCGTCCTGCCCAAGTGGAACGCGACGCCCGACCCCAAGCACCCTGGATGGGTTCGCACAATGGGCTTGCTGCCTGCCCAGACCTCACTTGCGCCGCTGAGCGAACACTTGCGTCAGGGCGCCCGTTTGCAATCGCGCGACGGCCGCGTGACCGTTGCCTTGAAACGCCCTGACGGCACGCCCCTCGGCGCGCCAGTGGATGTCGATGCGCTGAAGACCCTGTCCGGCCCTGACTGGGTTCCTGTCGTGACGGACGATCAGGATCGCCCCGTTCTGGCCAGACACGCGACCACGCGAGTCTATGTGCTGGCCGACGCCGACCTGCTCAGCACCCACGGGCTGAAGACGCTGAATGGCGCACGCACGGCCGTCGCCCTGCTGGACGTCGTACGGGCGGAGGACGCGCCGGTCGTATTCGACCTGACATTGCATGGGATGCAGCGCACGCGCAGCCTGTTGCGGTTGATGCTGGAGCCGCCGCTGCTGGGTATGACGCTGGTGCTGGCGGCGCTGGCGGCCTTTGCGGGCTACCAGGCCGTGGTGCGTTTCGGCCCGGCGCGCGAGAGCGGCCGCGCCATCGCCCTGGGCAAACGCGGACTGGCCGACAATACGGCGGGGCTGGTGCGGCTGGCCCGGCGCGAGCACCACATGGCCGCGCCCTACGCCCTGTTGACCCGCGCCGCCGTCGCCCGCGCCATCGGCGCCCCGCGTCGCCTGAGCGAGTCCGAACTGGACGCCTTCCTCGACCGTGTCAGCCGGACCACTGGCGCGCACTCGACCTATTCCGCCCTGGCTGATCAGGCTCGGGCGGCCAAGACCCCAGGCGACCTGATGCGGGTCGCCGTCGCCCTCTATCGCTGGAACCAGGAGCTGACCCGTGCACGTCAATGAGGTGAAGACGATCGCCGAGCGCATCCGCGCCGAGATCGCCAAGGCCGTGGTAGGCCAGGACGGCGCCGTTGATCTGCTGCTGACCGCCCTGTTTGCAGGCGGCCACGTCCTGCTGGAAGGACCGCCCGGCACCGCCAAGACCCTGCTGGCGCAAAGCTACGCCCGCTCGGTCGGGCTGGACTACGGCCGCATCCAGTTCACGCCCGACCTGATGCCGGGCGACATCTTGGGGTCGAACTTGTTCAACTTCCAGACGTCCAGCTTCACCCTGACGCGCGGGCCGATCTTCTGCGAGCTGCTGCTGGCGGACGAGATCAACCGCACCCCGCCCAAGACCCAGGCCGCCCTGCTGGAAGCCATGCAGGAACGCCGCATCACCATCGACGGCCAGACCCATGCGCTGAGCCCGCGTTTCACCGTGGTCGCCACCCAGAACCCGATCGAGCAGCAGGGCACCTATCCGCTGCCCGAGGCGCAGTTGGATCGCTTCCTGTTCAAGCACGTCCTCGACTATCCCGATCTGGAGCAGGAGCGCGCCATCATCGCCGCCCACGGGTCGCGCACAGGCCAGATGGACCCCGTCGCCCTGGGCGTCGAAACCGTGGCCGAAAGCGCCGCCATCGCCGCCGCCGTGGACGCCGTGGCTCAGGTGCGGCTGACGGACGAGGTCGTCGGCTATATCGCCGCCCTGGTGCGGGCCACGCGCGATTCCGCCGATGTGGAGACGGGCGCCTCGCCGCGCGCCGGGGCCATGCTGGCCGTCGCCGCCCGCGCCCGCGCCGCCCTGGACGGTCGCGACTACGTCATTCCCGATGACGTGAAGGAACTGGCGATCCCGGCCCTGCGTCACCGTCTGGTGCTGTCGCCTGCAGCCGAGATCGAAGGCCGTCGCGTCGAGCAGGTGCTGGCCGGCCTGGTGGATCAGGTGGCGGCGCCCCGGTGATCTATCCGACCCGACGTGCGGTGACGGTCCTGGCGGCGGGGGCGCCCGTCGCCCTGCTGGCGGGCGTGCTGACGCCCGTCGGCTGGCTGACCGGTCCGGTCTGGATCGCCGGCGTGCTGCTGCTGTTCGCGCTGGACGCCCTGCTGAGCGGCTCGCGTTCTAGCCTGACGCTTGACTCGCCCGAGCCGGTGCGCGCCGCCGTCGGGCGGCCGGGTCTGGCCGGGTTGACGGTGCGCTTCGCCGCCTCGAGCCGCGCGCCGCATCAGGTCGAAGCCGCCCTGTCGGGCGAGGCCAAACTGGGCGTGGACGACACCCCGCGTCAGGCCGCGGTGCGTGGCCATGTCGCCTCCCTCGCCTTCCCCTTCACGCCCGAACGACGCGGCGACGCGGCGCTGCATGAGCTTTGGGTGCGCTGGCGCGGACCGATGGGTCTGGCCTGGAAGCAGAAGACGTTCCGCCTGGATCTGTCGGCGCCGGTGCTGACCGACCTGCAGTGGGTGCGTGATCAGGCGGTGCGCCTGTTCGCTCGCGACGCCCTGTTCGGGGCCAAGGCCCAGCTGGACATCGGCGAAGGCGCCGAATTCCAAGCCCTGCGCGACTATCAACCCGGCATGGATCGGCGCGCCATCGACTGGAAACAGTCGGCCCGCCACGCCGCCCTGCTGGCCAAGGAGTTCCGCACCGAGCGCAACCACAACGTCATCATGGCCCTGGACTGCGGACGCGCCGCCTGCGAGCCGGTCGGCGGCATGCCGCGTGTCGACCGTTTCATTCACGCGGCCCTGCTGCTGTCCTACGCCTGCCTACGTTCGGGCGATCGAGCGGGCCTGTTCGCCTTCGATTCCCGCCCGCGCCTATCGACCGGCGCCGTCGGCGGCATGAACGCCTTCCGAACCCTGCAGACGGTCGCCGGCCGCGTCGATTATTCGACGCACGAGACCAACTACACCCTGGCCCTGGCCACCCTGTCAGGACAGCTCCAGCGCCGATCCCTGATCGTGGTTTTCACGGACTTCACCGATTCCACCGCCGCCGAGCTGATGATCGAGTCTCTGGGCCGGTTGCTGAAACGCCATCTGGTGCTGTTCGTCGTCCTGCGCGACGAGGAGTTGGAGGCCCTGGCCGCCGCCGCGCCGGAAACGGCCGAGGAGGTGTCGCGCGCTGTCGTCGCCGCCAGCCTGCTGCGCGAGCGCGAAACGGTCATCAGCCGCCTGCGCCGCATGGGCGCCCACATCGTCGACGCCCCCGCCGATCAGGTCGGGCCCGAGGCGGTCAACGCCTATCTGGACCTGAAGCGGAGGGATCTGCTGTGACTGACGCCCCCCTGCTGAAAAGCCAACGCTTCCGCCAGGCCCGTGAAGAGGACTGGCGCCGCCTGGAGCGGTTGATGGACAAGGCCGAAAAGGGTTCGGCATCCAAACTGACTGATGAAGAGATCCTGGCCGTGCCGGTGCTGTACCGCTCGACCCTGTCGGCCCTGTCGGTGGCGCGCGAGACCTCGCTGGATCAGGGGCTGATCGACTATCTGGAGACGCTGTCGGCGCGGGCCTACTTCTTCGTCTATGGGTCGCGAGCGACGTTGCGAGACCGCATGACCGCCTTCTTCCGCCATGATTGGCCCGCCTCGGTGAAGGGCTTGTGGCGCGAGACCCTGGTGTCCGCCGCCCTGATGCTGCTGGGCGCCGTCGTCGGCGGCTGGTTGGTCATGCACGATCCCGAATGGTTCTACGCCTTCGTGCCGGGCGATCTGGCCGGCGGGCGCGATCCGGGCGCATCGACCGCCACCCTGCGCGCCACCCTGGACGGGACGGATAACGCCGACGGCCTGTCGGTGTTTGCGGCCTTCCTGTTCACCCACAACGCCCAGGTCGCCTTGCTGGCCTTCGCTCTGGGATTCGCCCTGTGCCTTCCGACCGGATTGCTGATCCTCTACAACGGAGCGACACTGGGCGCCTTCTTCGCCCTGTTCGCCAGCCGAGGCCTGGGCTTCGAACTGGGCGGCTGGCTGTTGATTCACGGGGTGACGGAGTTGTTCGCCGTCATCCTGGCCGGCGCCGCGGGTCTGAGGATCGGCTGGGCCGTCGCCTTCCCCGGCCGGGCCCATCGCCTGGACGCCGCCGTCCAGGCCGGGCGGACCGCCGGCGTCGTCATGGGCGGGGTCGTCGTCATGCTGCTGCTGGCTGGGCTTCTGGAGGGTTTCGGGCGGCAGCTGATCGCCGACACCGGTCTGCGCTACGCCGTGGCGAGCCTAACAGCATTGATCTGGGGGCTCTACTTCTATGGCCCAAGACGGGAGATCCCCCGTGTCCGCTGAGGTCGTAAAAGTCGACAAGACCGAACGCCCCTTCGTCACGCCCGAGGGCGTGGACCTGAGGCTGAACATCGGCGACGCCGGACAGCGAGCGGCGGCCTTCCTGCTGGACGCCGGGATCATCATGGGGGTGCTGATCGCCTTCACCCTGGCCCTGATCTTCACCGGCGTCGGCGCCATCGGCGCCGCCGGACGAGCGGGCGCAGAACTGATCGCCGTGCTATGGCTGGTGGTCTTCTTCCTGCTCAGAAACTTCTACTTCACCGCCTTCGAACTGTCGGCCGCAGCCGCCACGCCCGGCAAGCGGGTGATGGGGCTGCGCGTCGCCTCACGCGACGGCGGACGTCTGCGGGCGGAATCGGTGTTCGCGCGCAACGCCATGCGCGAGCTGGAGGTCTTCCTGCCGCTGTCCTTGCTGGTGACCCAGGCGGGCCAGGGCGGGGTCGATAGCTGGATGTATCTTCTGGCCTTCGTCTGGGCGGCGATCTTCGTCTTCTTCCCCCTGTTCAACCGGGATCGGCTGCGCCTGGGCGACCTGGTCGGCGGCACCTGGGTGGTGCGTACACCGCGCCGTAAACTGACCCGCGACATGGCTGACGACAGGTCCGAGCGGATGGCGGGCCACGACTTCACCCTGGCTCAACTGGATGCATATGGAGCCAAGGAGTTGCACGTCCTGGAGTCCGTCCTTCGCACCGGAGAGCGCAAGACCATGCGCGCCGTAGCCGACCGCATCATGACCAAGATCGGATGGGCTCGCGATCAGCATCAGACGGATCGCGACTTCCTCAGCGCCTACTACGCCGCCCTGCGAGGCCGACTGGAACAGAAGCTGCTGATGGGCGTGCGACGCCGGGACAAGCACGACGTCTGACCCCGCCTGATCCGTCCTGGTCAGTCGAAGACGGCGGCCAGAGCCTCAGGCCCGGCTCCTTCCTTGACGGTCCGCAGTTCGTAATAGAGCGCCGCCACGCCGGCCGAAGCGACCACGGACGACAGGATATTGACCAGCACGCCCGAGACCACGTTGACCCAAAGGTTCGGGCTGCCGTCCAGGAAGCTGCCTCCGGTGGCCAGTCCGAGCGCGCCGATCGCCGCCCCGATGATCCACGAAAGAATTACATAGATGACCATCAGACCGAACACGTTCCAGCGATAGCCGCGCGTCAGATCCCGGCTGCGCTGCAAGCTTTCGAACACGCCTCTCTTCTCGACCACCACTGCGGACGATGCGACCGACCACATCACGGAAATGATCACGCCCGGCACGATCAGGGCCAGATAGCCCAACCCAGCGCCCAGAGCGGCGATGATGGCCACGCCTAGCAGGGGCAGGAACATCTTCACGCCCACGTCGAACGCCTGGCCGAAGGATGTCGCCTTGCCGTTGAAACTGTTGACCGCCGCCTTCACCACCATGCCCTGAAGCATGAACATGCCCACCAGATAGAACACCCAGCCCGCGCCCATGGCCAATAGGCCGGTCGGAGAATAGCCGGTCACGAACGACGTCTGGCCAATTCCCATGAGAGTGCTGGGAATACCCACCATAATCGCCGCCGCGCCGAAGAAGATCGCGGCGTTATCACGGATGGTCGAGAAGGTGCGCTGGATCACGCGCCCCAGGTCGAACTGACCGCCCCGATTGACAACCTGCGATGTCCAGGCCGCCGGCGTGGAGGACTGCAAGGCGAAAATCTCGGCCGCCTGCGAATCCGGCATGGGAACGAAATCGACCTTCTGGCCGCGCGTCAGCGGCAAGGGCGTCCGAACCTGAGTGACGTTGAACAGGTAACGCGTCGTATCGTCGCCCAGGATGGCCCCCATCCCAGTCGCCTGATCGAATGTCAGAACTTCACCACGCACGATCACGCCCCCTCTTGCTTCACCTCCGGCCTAACGTTGCAACGCCAGATTGACCAGTCCCTTTTGACGGAACTTCAAGCGTTCACGGTCAGCGCCGATCAGACCATGAGGTTCTCATCAGCGGTTTCGGCGCCTGAAACGCAATCCCGTCCACAGGGCCGCGGCGGCCACCCCTACCAACACCAATCCAATCGCCCCATAAGCAGGAAGGCTTGGTGACGACGAGACGTGCATAATTTCAGACCGGGGATTGGCCTCCGGGCTTTCGCCCTGCCCCTTTCAAGAGGCGGACACCAGGCCCGCGTCAGTCAACTGCAGTCGACGCAGATCAACACCCATTTCGTTACGGAACCGCGCAACAGCCGCATCGCCCAGACGCCGCATCATCGCCTGATCGCCCCGCTGCATCGCATCCACATAGGTCGCCTGTTGCACTAGGAAGTTCAGCATCAGCACCTCGGCCATCTCCTGGCGCCCGGCATCGCCCAGTCGCGCCACGGCGGGCGATCCGCCAATGACGCCACGCACCTGATCGCGCACGGCCAGCGCCTGCGTTCGGTTGTTGTCGCCCTGATTGGCCATGATCCAGTTGAGAATCCAATAGGCCGCCATGGCGTCGGCCAGATCACCAGTGCGCAGACCGTCTTGGCGCACTATGCTCGCCCAGCTGGCGATCGGATCACCGCCCTGAAATGCCGAACGCGCCCGTTCAGCGGCTTCGCGACCGGAAGTCCGCTCGATGAATTCCGCGAACTGAGCACGCACGCGCGTCGAAACGGTCGACGAGGAACGATAGGTAGTCTGAACCGTCGCCCGACGCTCCGGCGCCGTCGCGCTTGCGGCGGCCGCGCCTCGCGACGGCGCGCGCGCCTGGGAAGGCGGCTCCATCATGTTGTCACGTATGGCGGCGTGCATCTGGTTCATCGCGTCAGCCGTCGCGAAGCCCTGAAAAACATAGTCCTGGGCGCGAGCCATCGGCGCGCTTGTCGCCGCATAAGCCATTGCGGCCATGATCACCAAATACTTCACAGCAAGACCCCTAACCCTGACGTCGCCGACGCATCACGGCCCAGATCGCCGCAACGAACAAAGCTCCTGTCGCCAATCCAGCCGCCCCATAGGCAAGAAAGCCCGAAGATGACGAATCATGCGAAACTTCAGACGGGGGATTGGCCTCCGGGCTTTCGCCCTGCCCCTTTCAAGAGGCGGCCGTAAACCCGCTGCCGCCCAACCGCAATTGGCGCAGATCCACGTTCATCTCATTACGGAACCGCGTCGTCGCCGCATTCTGCAGACGACGCTGCATCGCCACATCATTGTCCCGCATAGCGTCCTCATAAGCGACGCTCTGGGCGATGAAATTCAGGATCAATACCTCAGCCATTTCCTGCTTCTGGGCGTTGTTGAGTCCGCTGAACGCAGGATTGCTGCCCATGATGTTTCGAACCTGAGCCTGTACGCCCTGAACCTGAGACCTGCTCACAGTTCGCACGTCGTTGGCGATCTGCCAGTTCAGCATCCAGTAGGCGGTCATAGCGTCCGCGACGTCGCCGCGCCGCAGGCCGTATTGTGCGACGTGTCGCCCCCAACGGGCGAAGAAATCCTGCTGGTCCATCGCCGCCGCAATCCCCGGGCCGTCCCCGCCCGTCGAACGCACGAAGTCCGCGAACTGGCGCTTGACGCGCTGCGTGACCGCCGGCGACGACTGATAGGTTGTGCGGCCCGTCGCGGCGGCGCGACGTTCCGATGCCGCCGCGCCCGCAGCGACCCCGCCTCGCGACGGAGAGCGAGCATCAGACGACGACTCCATCATGTTGTCGCGCATGGCGGCGTGCATCTGGTTCATGGCATCCGCCGTCGCGAAGCCCTGGAAGGCGTAGTCCTGGGCCTGTGTCTGAGACGCGCAGAGCAGCGCCGCTGCGACCGCTCCCGCCAGAAACACCTGCTTGCCGCTCATCTCCGCCTCTCCACTGCAAAAACGCTCATTCCTCAAAAGCACAACGGCGGGCGATGGTTTCGCCCGCCGTTCCACAAATCAGCCCGTTCAGTCCTAGCCTTGCTTGCGAGCCAGGGTCGAAGCGGATTCGCCGATCGACTTCAGCGCGTTGTTCAGCGCCTGGGACACGAAGTCCAACTCCTTGCCGACAGCCGTCATTTCGGCGGACAGGCTGCCCATCTTGGGCTTCTTCTTCTGGCTTTCGGCATCGATCTTCTCGCCGATCTCGGCCATGCGCTCCATCTTGGCGTCCAGGACGCTGCCCAGCGCCAAGGCCAGACGCAGCATGAAGCTCTTGCCGTTCAGGCCGCCAGGGATGGCGTTGCCTTCTTCATCGCGGCCGCCGGTGCGGGCCTTCTCCAGCGTCTTGTCGACCAGATCCTGAACGATGTCGTTCATTTGACGCTCTATGCCGCCGGCTTCGAAGGCGCCGCCGCCCGTAGCCTGAGCCAGACCCGCGGCGGATTCACCGATGCTCTGGAAGGCTCCGCCCGTATTGCCGGTCGCCGCCGCGAAAGCGCCGATCGACAGATCGATCACCGACTGCGGAAGGCCCAGAGCCTGACCGACCTGCTGCAGAACCTGCTGGCCGATGGACGACACAACCTGGGTCAGAGCCGCCTGAACCAGCGCCGATGTGCCGCCCGTCGCGACCGCCAGGGCCGCCTGGCTGATGAGGCTGCCGATGTTGAAGCCGCCGCCGCCGATGCCGAACATGATCTTTCTCCGAATAAGTGTGCGTTTCCGGTTCGCCGGCCAGGCGCCTCGCCCGGAAACCCCGACGACCTCACGAAACCACCCGTCCCCTATCCTCGGTAGTCAGGCCGTTCCCCAGCTAGGGACTTCCCTAGCCAACGGCGCAGGCGCGGCGGAACGCGGGCGGAGACGGCCGCCGCCTGAGCCCGCGCAGCCTCGGCGCGGACCGCGTCCTCGGCGATTTCTTCCGCCGTGCGAGCGCGCCGGTCCAGAACGGTGATCCCCCCCGCCGTGACGCCCAGCAGCAGCATTTCGTCGCGCCAGACCACCACCGTCGCCCGCTCGCGTGTTCCCAGCGGCAGCGAACGGATGAAGCGGATCTCGTCGCCGCTGGGCGCGCCGCTCTGGACCTTCTTCAACATGCGGATCGAGAAGAAGGCCAGGCCCAGCACCAGGGCCAAGGCGACCAGAACGGTCAGGAAGTCCATCAGCAGGGCGAAGGGCGTCATTGCGTCTCCGAGGGGGAAGCCACGCCGTCGTCCGGCATGGCGGGAAAGAGCGGGGCGCGGCGGGCGGGTGCGGCTTCGGGCACGGCGGCGTCGCCTCGGCCTTCGCCCTCCGCTGTCAGATCAACCGGTTCAAGCGTCTCGCCTCGCGCAACCTCGTCGCGCAGGCGGCGCGCGGTCAGGATCACTTCGGCGACGGCGGCGAACATGTCCTCGGGCACCACGGCTTCGACCGGCACCTGTTCGTGCAGGGCGCGGGCCAGGGGGACGTTGCGGATGATCGGCACCCCTTCGCGCTCGGCCATGCCGCGCATGGCGCGGGCGATCAGGCCGTCGCCCTTGCCCGCCACCACCGGCACGACATGTTCGCCGGGATCATAGGCCAGGGACACGGCGATGTGGGTCGGATTGACCACCAGGGCGGCGGCCCCGCGCACGGACCCGACGGCGCTGGACTGCGCCCACTCCTGGGCCAGCTCGCGGCGCCGCGCCTTGACCGTGGGATCGCCCTCCATGTCCTTGGCTTCTTGACGGATGTCGCGACGACTCATCCGCAGCCGCTTCATGAAGCTGAAGCGCTGATAGGCCGAATCCAGGATGGCGACGAAGACGAAGACCACCAGGGTCCAGCCCAGCAGGTGAAAGCCCGCCGCGCCGAACGCGCCCAGCACCTCGCCCGGCTGGGCGGCCGGCAGGCGCAGGATGCGGTCGAACTGGCCGAACAGGATCAGACCCGCCAGTCCCAGCAGCAGAACTGTCTTCACCAGCGACTTCGCCACCTCGAACAGGTTGTCGGTGTTGAACATCCGCTTCAGACCCTCGCCGGGGTTCAGGTGGTCCAGCTTGGGCGTCATCTTCTCCAGCGTGAAGACCGGCCCGGTCTGCAGGAACTCCATCAGCGACGCGAACAGGGCCACCGGCAACAGCAGCAGCGCCGTCAGATAGACGAACCGCCGCGCCGCCGACCACGCGACCTGTTCGAAGGCGTCGCCGAACGGCTGATCCATCACGCGGAACACGTCGTCGAACAGGGCGGCGAAATTCTCGAACACCGCCCCCGCCAGCATCAGGCCGACCAGCAGCCAGGCCAGCAGCACGGCGGTGGAGCCGACGTCCTTGCTCTTGGCGACGTCGCCTTTCTTGCGCGCGTCCTGAAGCCGTTTCGGTGTCGGCCGCTCTGTCTTGTCGCCGCCGTCGTTCTTCTCCGCCACGCGCGCTCCGCCTCATCGAACAGGTATGAAAAACATCAGGAACAAGCTTTGCCGAATACAGAAACAGCACAGCTTATGGTCAAGCTTATTCCTTCTCCGCACCCTGACAACTTCAGAATAAAAACAAGCTAAGGTTAATCCTACTGGCAGAAATTTTCATTCCCGATCTCGTTGACGACATTCATGAGCAATAATATCGCTGTCACACAAGATCGAAATTCACATAGCTTCGGGCGAAATACGAAGTGAGACAATTTTGCTCGGCAACAGGCACAGTAATACTTATAATTACTGCATGGAATCACTCCGCAATTGCGGAAGACTGTAGCGCTACCTCGTCGCAGCTGGTCGCTTCAGCCGCTTCCGTCAGCCAGTTTTCCCTGGCGCTGGGAAGCGGAGCGCTCGGATCAGGGCCTTGCTCGGCACACGCCCAGCGAGAGACGCGAGCGGCGCAGCAACTGCTGATCTACGACAATGAGTCGCCAACCGAGGTGATCGGTTCCTCGGAAACCGTTGTTTTTTACAAACCGCGAAGTTCCACGACCGGCTCGGGGCCAGACCGCAGCAGGCCGCCGCACGGCGATCTGATCGCAGCAGCGGCGCGCGAGCACGACATCGATCCCGCCCTGCTACAGGCGATCATCAGTGTGGAATCCGCCGACAATCCCAACGCTCGCTCGCCCGTCGGCGCGCGCGGCCTGATGCAGGTGATGCCCGCTACCGGCCGCCGCTTCGGCGTCGCCGACGAGATGCGGCTGCACGAGCCGGAAACCAACATTCGCGCCGCCTCGCGCTACCTGAAGACGCTTCAGGGCCTGTTCGGCAACGACCTGCGCCTGGTGCTGGCCGCCTACAACGCGGGCGAAGGCGCCGTGCAGCGTTACGGCCGCAACATCCCGCCCTACCGCGAGACCCAGGACTACGTCCGCAAGGTCATGGCTCGCTACGACCAGCTCCTCACCGCCCGCCGTTCCTCCTTCCGATAGTTCTCACCGATCTCCCGTTCGGCCTGATCCGCCGGCAGCCACAAGGCGCGTCCATGTCCTTCGCCAGCCCGCTGAAACTGCTGGGCCTGCGCCACAACGGCGGAGGCGTCGGCCGCTATTCGGACCTGTTCCTGGTGGCGGGGGTGGCGGCGATCATCGCCATGATGATCATGCCCCTGCCGTCGCTGGCGATCGACGCCCTGGTGGCGATCAACATCAGCGCGGGCGTGGTGATGCTGCTGGTGTCGATCTACATCGTCTCGATCGTCGACATCTCGGTCTTCCCCAGCCTGCTGCTGATCACGACCCTGTTCCGGCTGGCGCTGTCGATCGCGACGACGCGGATGATCCTGCTGGAAGGCCACGCCGGGGCGATCATCAACACCTTCGGCAACATGGTGGCGGGCGGCAATCTGGTCGTCGGCCTGGTGGTCTTCCTGATCATCACCGTCGTGCAGTTCATCGTCATCGCCAAGGGCGCCGAACGGGTGGCCGAGGTCGCCGCCCGCTTCAGCCTGGACGCCATGCCGGGCAAGCAACTGTCGATCGATTCCGATCTGCGCTCGGGTCTGATCGACAAGGATGAGGCCAAGCGCCGCCGCCGCCTGCTCGAAATGGAGAGCAAGCTGAACGGCAATCTCGACGGCGCGATGAAGTTCGTGAAGGGCGACGCCATCGCCGGGATCATCATCGTGGTGATCAACCTGCTGGGCGGCCTGGCCGTGGGCATGTTGCAGAACGGCATGGATTTCGGCGCGGCGGTCCAGAAATACTCTATCCTGACCATCGGCGACGGCATGGTGATGCAGATCCCGGCCCTGCTGGCGGCCATGTCCGCGGGCCTGCTGGTGACGCGCGGTGGCGATTCCGAGACCGACGCCCACCTGGGCGCCTCGATGCACCGCCAGTTATCGGCCCAGCCGAAGGTCTTCCTGGTCGCGGGCGGCATGTGCTGGCTGCTGGCCCTGGTGCCCGGTTTTCCGACCGTGGTCTTCCTGCTGTTGGGCGCGGTCGCCATGACCGCCTCGGTCATGATCGAGCCGCGCTGGCGCAAGTCGGCCGGGCGCAAGATGAGGGCTCTGACCGGCCGCTCGTCCGCAGAGACCGAAGGGCCGATCGCCTCGACCCAGACACGGCCGACCGAAGGCGCCGCCATGACGCCTCTGCTGCTGGAGATCGACGGCCGCACCCTGCGCGCGACCGATCCCGAGCGTCTGACCGCCGCCCTGGAGACCCTGCTGGACGAGTTCGAGGCCTCGCTGGGCGTGGCCCTGCCGCGCGTGACGGTGCGCTACGGCCCGGCCGAGGCGGCGGACCGCTGGCGGCTGATGGCGTTCGAGGCGCCTTTGGGCGCGGGCGATCCCGGCCCGGCCGAGGATGCGCTGGAGGCGACTCTGGCCGGCGTGCGCGGGCTGCTGCGCCGCAACGCAGGGATGTTCATCGGCATCCAGGAGGCCTCGACCCTGCTGAACCGCGCCGGCGAGAGCTATCCCGAGGTGGTCAAGGAGGTCGCGCGCGCCCTGCCCCTGGCCCGCATCGCCGAGATCATGCGTCGCCTGGCCGAGGAAGAGGTGCCGCTGCGCAACCTGCGCGACATCCTGGAATCCCTGGCCGACGCCGGTCAGCGCGAGAAGGATCCGCTGGCCCTGACCGAGTTCGCCCGCGTGGCCCTGCGTCGCCAGATCAGCCACCGCTACGCCCCCGACGGGGTGCTGAAGGCCGCCGTGCTGGAGCCCGCGCTGGAGAAGCATCTGCGCGAATCCATCCGCGTCGGCGGCGCCGGTCAGCAGCTGGCGCTGGAGCCGGACATGGCCCGCCAGATCATCGAGGCCGTGCAGAAGACGGTGCGCGACACCGACGCCGACGCCGTGCTGGCCGCCATCGACCTGCGCCGTCACATCCGCAAGCTGGTCGAGCCTGAACTGTTCGACACCCCCTCCCTGTCGTTCCACGAGCTGCTGCCCAGCCTGAAGCTCGAGATCGTCGGCCGGGTCGCCCTGCCCGACATCGACGCGGCGACGCCGGCGGCTGTTCCCGCCCCCTCCGCTCCCCCCGCCTCCACGGCCGCTGCGGCCTGAAACGACGGACCCTGCATGACGATCAAGACGCCGACCGCCCGCAAGAGCTTCAAGACCGCCCTCCTGGCCATGGCCTCCCTGGCCACGCTGCTCGGCCTGTCCGCGCCCGCTGCGGCGGGCGACCCTCCGATCGGCAACCAGACCCTGCAGATCGCCCCGCGCGAGCAGCCGGTGGGTCAATTCCTGCAAAGCTTCTTCGGCCAACTAGGCGTGCCGGTCATCATCAGCCCCAACCTGCGCGGCACGGTGAACGGCGCCTTCAGCGGCCCGGCTTCGACCATCTTCAGCCAGGTGGCCGACGCCTTCGACCTGGTGGCCTATTACGACGGCGGGGCGGTCTACATCTATCAGACCTCCGAACTGACCAGCCAATCGATCCCCGCCTCGCCGCAGATGCTGCGCCGCGTGCGCGCCACGGCGCAGGAAATGGGCCTGCTGGACAGCCGCAACACCCTGCAGCCCGCCGGGCAGATGCTGGTCGCCAACGGCACCCGCCGCTTCATCCAGCAGATCGACGAGATCGCCCGCGCCGGGCCCGGCGCTCGGGCCGAAGCCGCCCAGCCGACCTATGAGTACCGCGTCTTCACCCTGCGCTACGCCTGGGCCGAGGACGTGACCTTCGAGACGGCCCAGAGCGAAGTCACCATTCCGGGCGTCGCCTCCATCCTGCGCGCCATGGTCAGCAACGACCCGAACGGCGCCGTCGCCCGGCGCATCGAGACCCGCCGCTCGCCGCGCGTCGGGGGCCTGCGCGGTCAGGGTCTGGCCTCGCAAGGCGCGGCGCAGAACGGCCTGATGGACGCCAGCTATGTCGACGGGGGCTTCACCCCGACGCCGGACACGCTGGGCCTGGCGCTGGCCGACGAACAGATGGCGGGCGGCGCGCCGGTCCAGCACGCGCGCATCCAGGCCGACACGCGCCTGAACGCCGTCATCGTGCGCGACACGGCCGACCGCATGGGGGCCTATGAGGCGCTGATCGCCGCCCTGGACAAGGAGCCGCAGCTTCTCGAAATTCAGGCCACCATCATCGACATCGACACCACCCGTGCGCGTCAGCTGGGCATCAGCTGGCGCTTCGACGACGGACGCGGCGGCATCCTGTTCGGCGACGGCACGCGCAACGACGACCGCCTACGCCGGGGCCAGGACATCACCCCGCGCAACAACGGCCTGGCCATCTCGACCATCATCGGCAACGGCGACTACTTCGTCTCGCGCATCACGGCGATGGAGGATGAAGGCGTCGCCCGCATCGTCTCGCGGCCGCAGATCGTCACCCTGTCGAACGTCCAGGCCCTGTTCGAGAACACCCGCAGCTTCTACGTCGGCCTGGAAGGCGAGCGGGACGTCGACCTCTACAACGTCACCGCCGGGACCACGCTGAAGGTCACGCCGCACGTCCTGCGCGACCAGAACCAGACCCGCATCCGGATGCAGATCCAGATCGAGGACGGCTCCCTGACCGACGCCGACGTCGACGACATTCCGGTCGTGCAGCGCGCGGCCCTGAACACCCAGGCCATGATCCTGGAAGGCCAGAGCCTGCTGCTGGGCGGCATGGTGGTGCAGCAGGACGTCAACGCCGTGACCAAGGTGCCGGTGCTGGGCGACATCCCGGCGGTGGGCCTGCTGTTCCGTCGCTCGGAGCGTTCGACGGGCCGGATCGAGCGCCTGTTCCTGATCACGCCGCGCCTGGCCTCCATCGGCGAGGAGGCGCCCGCGCCGCGCCTGGACTTCGGCGCCGTTCCCGGCTCGCCCGAGACCCAGCCCCTGCCCGCCGCCCCGGCCCTGCCCAAAGGCGGATCGCGCATGGGCTTCAATCAGGGGTCGGCGCCGAACGACCCCCTGCCCGCCCCGGCCGCCACGCCGGTCGTCGCCGTGCGCGAGGCGCCGCCGCCCGGCTTCACCCCCTATGAACCGGCCAAGGACTGATCCGCCATGCCTGCCGACGCCGTCGCCGCACCCGAGATCGAAAGCCTGGTCCTTCGCGTCCTGGCTGGACGCGTGCGCGGCGCCTCGGCGCCGTTGGAGCGGGGCCGCGTCATCGCCGTGGGCCATGACCTCGACGCCGACATCGTCCTGCGCGACGCCAGCGCCGAGGGGGTGCGGCTGACGCTGAAGGCGCGGGCGGACGCCGCCGATCTGGAGCTGACGTCCGGCGCCGTGACCTTGCTGGGGCATGAACTGACCGCCCCGGCCCAGGCCATCCTGCCCCTCTATCTGCCGCTGCTGATCGGCGACAACGCCGTCGCCATCGGCGAGGCCGAAAGCCCGCGCTGGAGCGAGGCCGAACGCATCCTGGCCGCCGCCCGCCCCTTGCCGGACGACGACGGCGAAGAGGACGACGCCCCGGCTGGCGACGGCCGCAACTGGCAATATCTGCTGAACAACACCAACGCCCTGGTGTCGCGCTCGGCCAAGTTCGTTCCGGTTCTGCTGATCGCCGTCATCACCGTCTCGGCCCTGTTCGCCATCAGCACGGGCGTCCCAGCCTGGCCCAAGTCGCAGCCCAAGCCCGCCAAGGTCCAGGCCGTCCTGTCGGAAGAAGGCTTCGACAAGCTGGTCGTCACCAAGACCGAGGCGGGCGATCTGCGCATCGAGGGAATGCTGGCTTCGGACGCCGAGCGCGTGCGCCTGCAACGCATCCTGGCCGCCCGCGAATGGCGCCCCCGCCTGGAGCTTCAGACCCACGACGGCATCGCCCGTCAGGTGGAGGAGCTCTACCTCGCCAACGGGGTGAAGGCGGCCGCGCGCTCGGTCGGCGCGGGCATGGTGCGCCTGGACGTCACCGGCAGCGACCCGGACGAGGCCGCCCGCCTGGAGCGTCTGGCCATGGGAGAGATCAAGGGCCTGCGCCGCATCGACGTCAGCATGCTGCCCGGCGCCGACGAGGGCGGCCGCTTCGAAGACATTCAGCAGGGCGGCGGCAAGCGCGTGGTGTCGGTGATCGGCGGCGAGCGCGGCCACGTCACCACCGCCGACGGCGCCCGCTACTTCCCCGGCGCCGTCCTGCCGACCGGCCACCGCATCGTCTCGATCGAGGACACCCGCGTCCTGGTCGAGCGCAACGGCTCCCGTTCCGAACTCAACTTCTGACCCCAGCCCAAAAGGAGAATACCCATGTCATCCCAAAGTCTGAACGGCCTCGGCATGCTGGCCGTCTCGCCCGGCCTGAACAGCGAGCGCGACAAGGCTCGCCCCGGCTCCTGGTTCGAGGCGATGGCCCATTCCTGGGGCCAGACCCTGGACGCCCAGGCCGGCCGCATCGTCGAACTGTCCGAGCAGATCGGACCGGGCGGCGAGGACAAGCCCTCGACCATGGCCATGCTGACCGCCGAGTCGATGCGCATGAACTTCATGGCCAACTCCTCCTCCACCTCGACCGACTCCGTCGGCAAGGCGCTGGAGACCATGGCTCGCAAGAACTGAGCCCTTCATTCCAACAGGAGGGGCCCATGTCCTTCGAAGCCTCGGCCGCCGCAGCGGCCATGCCGCCCGAAATGCTGCAACCCCAGACGCAGCAGATCGACGTCGCCTACAACGCCACCCTCAGTCAGGCTGTGCAGTTCCAGAACCTGCTGCACGTCACGCCCCTGTCGGCTCCGGCCGCCCCGGCCGAGCCCAACGGCGTCATGAAGACCATGATGGGCGCCCTGGAGCAGGTGAACGGTCAGGCCTCGGACCTCGCCGCCTTGGCCCAGGCCGCCGAAGGCAAGGCCGGCGGCATGACGCCGGGCGAGATGGTCATGATGACCGTCCGCGCGCACGAGTTCATGTTCAACTGCCAGCTCACCTCCAACATGGCCAACCGCACCTCGGACGGCCTGCAGCAGCTGTTCCGGCAACAGTCCTGAGGGAGGCGGTCATGCGAATCCGATCGCTCGCCGCCCTCGCGGGCGCCGCCCTTCTGCTCGCCGCCTGCGGCCAGCAGGAGCTTTACGGCGGCCTGACGGAACGCGACGCCAATGAGATGGTCGCCGTACTCAAGGCTCAGGGGCTGGACGCCTCCAAGACCCGCGACGGCGACAACTGGGTGCTGAAGGCGGATCGCGGCGACTTCTCCCGCGCGGTCGCCCTGCTGCACGACCGGGGCTATCCGCGCCAGAACTTCGCCAGCATGGGCGAGGTCTTCCAGAAAGAGGGCTTCGTCTCCTCGCCGATGGAGCAGCGCATGCGCATGATGTACGCGCTGCAGCAGGAGCTGGGTCAGACCATCTCCTCCATCGACGGGGTGGTGCAGGCGCGCGTTCACATCGCCGTGCCGGAAAGCGATCCCCTGGCGCAGGAGAAGCCGCCCTCCTCCGCCTCGGTCTTCATCAAGCATCGGCCCGACTACGACATCTCGGCCCAGACCGGTTCGATCAAGGCCCTGGTGGTCAACTCGATCGAGGGCCTGCCTTACGACAAGGTCACGGTCGTCGCCTTCCCGGCGTCCGAAGTCCTGACCCAGCCGCAGGCGCCGGCCGTCACCCAGCTCAGCCTGCCGCTGGGCGTTCTGATCCTGGGCGCGGCGGGACTGGGCATCTACGGCCTCTATCGGCGACCCAAGCCGCGCGCCAAGGCAGACGCCAAGCGAGGCGAGGCTTGACGCCGGACGCCGCCAGGACCGAACGCGCCGCCCTGTGGCGCCGGGCCCGCGCCCTCGACGGCGCGGATGACGCCGCGCGCTCGCCGCGCGCCCGCGTCCTGGCCCGCCGACTGACGCCGCCGCGCGCGCCGGTGGACTACGCCGCCATCCTGAAGGCGCCCGCCTGGTCGGCCCTGCCGCTGAACGCGCGCCGCCGGCTGGCCGCCACCTGCGGCGCCGTGCTGCTGGCCGAGCGGCTGGCGGCCAGCATCGACGGACGGATGCTCGGCGTCGTCGGACGCCGCATCGGCGAGGGCGCGCTGGACGCCGTCCTGGCCCTACCGCCCGCCCAACGGCCCGAGACGCCGCCGGTCGGCGCGCTGGACGCCGAAGCGCTGGAAGGCCTGGGCGCCGCCGCCCTGCTGGCCGGTCTGTCAGGCGAGACGGCCCGGCGCCTGGCCGACGGCCTGGCCCCGCCCCTGCTGCGCCTCGACGCCGAGCAGGCCCAGGCCGCGCGCCGCCTGGCCCTGACCCTTTGCGGGATCGCCGCATGAGTTTTCACCTGATCGCCGCCGCGCCCGACGCAGCCCTGATGACCGACCGCCCCGTCATTCGCCGCGAGGAGCGCGCCGTCGTCGAAACTGCCGTCGACCTTCTGGCCCAGGCCCAGGCGCGGCTGGCCGAAGTCGAGGCCCATCGCGCCGCCGAGGGCGAGGCGGGCCGCGCCGACGGCTACGCCGCCGGCTATGAGGCCGGGCTGACCGCCGCCGCGCGCGACGTCGCCGAACGCGCCGCCCGTCTGCACCGCGAGATGGAGGCCGAACGCGAGCGCCTGCGCGAGACCGCCGGCCGTCTGGCGCTGGACGTGGTGCGCCGCATCGCCGCCGAACTGGCGCCCGAGGCCGTGCTGGCGGCCCTGGCCGAGCGGGCGGTGAAGGATGTCCTGCCCGAGGCGCCGGTCGTGGTTCACGTCGCATCCGACGGCGTCGGCGCCGTCTCGACCCGGCTGTGGCCCATCGGCGCGGCGATCGAGGTGCGGCCCGACGACGCCCTGGCCCCCGGCGACTGCGTCATCGAGACCGCCGCCGGACGCAGCCACGCCGGACTTGAAGTCCAGCTCGCCGCCCTAGAGCGCGCCTTTGAGCGGGAGCGCGCCGCATGAGCCACGACGCCGTCGAACTGCGCCTGCACGACGCCCTGCGCCGCACCCGCACCCTGGATCGGCGCGGGCGGGTCGTTCAGGCCTTCGGCACCACGGTGCGCGCCACCGGGCTGAACGCCCGCATCGGCCAGCAGGTCGAGATCCGCGACCCTGCTGGCGGCCCTGTGGTCAAGGCCGAGGTCGTGGGCCTGAGCGACGGCGCGGCCATACTGACGCCCCTGACCAGCCTGAACGGACTCGGCCCCGAAGCCGAGGTCATCGCCGCCGACGACCGGACCGAAGTTCCCAGCGGCCCCGGCCTGCTGGGCCGGGTCATCGACGCCTTCGGCCGCCCGCTGGACGGCCTGGGCCCCATCGCGGGACCGGTCGCCCTGCGCGACGTCTATGCCGACGCGCCCAATCCGCTGGCCCGACCGCCGATCAGCGCCCTGTTCCCGACCGGCGTGCGCGCGGTCGATACGCTGCTGAGCGTCGGCGTGGGCCAAAGGGTCGGCGTCTTCGCCATGGCGGGCGGCGGCAAGTCGACCCTGATGGGAATGTTCGCCCGCCACTGCGCCGCCGACGTCAACATCATCGCCCTGATCGGCGAGCGCGGGCGCGAGGTGCGCGAGTTCCTGGACGACAGCCTGGGGCCGGAGGGCCTGGCCCGCTCGGTCGTGGTCGTAGCCACCTCAGACCGTCCGGCGATGGAGCGCGTTCGCGCCGCCCACGCCGCCACCGCCATCGCCGAAGGGTTCCGCGCCCAGGGCCTGCGCGTCATGCTGCAGATGGACTCCGTCACCCGCTTCGCCCGCGCGCTGCGCGAGATCGGCCTGTCGGTCGGCGAACCGGCCGTGCGGCGCGGCTTTCCGCCGTCCGTCTTCGCCGAACTGCCCCGGCTGTTCGAACGAGCGGGCGCAATCGAGGGCGGCTCCATCACCGCCTTCTACACCGTACTGATCGAGGACGAGGAAGGCGGCGACCCGATCGGCGAGGAGGTCCGCTCCATCCTCGACGGCCACGTCTATCTGTCGCGCAAGCTGGCGCAGGCGAACCACTATCCGGCCATCGACCCGCTGACGAGCCTGAGCCGCGTCTTCCCGCGCGTGACCTCGCCCGAGCATCAGGCGGCGGCGGGCAAGGTCCGCGCCTGGCTGGCCAAATACGCCGAGATCGAGTTCCTGCTGCAGATCGGCGAGTACAAGCCCGGCGGCGATCCCCTGGCCGATGAGGCCGTGCAGCGGATGGCCGCCCTTCGCGCCCTGTTGCAGCAGGGCGCCCATGAAGGCGTGGCGGCCGAGGCGGCCCTGGCCCAGCTGGCCGAGGCCGCGTCATGAGCGGGCGCAACCGCATCACCCTGCTGCGGCGCCTGGCCCGGCTGCGGGCGCAGAGGGTCGAGGCCGCGCGCCGCCTGGTCGCCGTCGCCCAGGACGCCCTGGCCCGAGCGCAGGCGGTGCTCATGGCGCGCGAGGAGTCCATCGCCGCCCTGGGCCGCCACATCGAGACCCTGGACGAATGGTTCGCCTCGGGCGCGGGCGGCGACGCGCGCCTGATCGAAGGCGCCCTGTCGCGACGCGGCCTGATCGCCGACCGTCGCGAGGCAGAAACAGAGGCGCGCCTTGAGGATCAGCGGGCGGTCGATGCCGCCCAGTCTGAACGGGACCAGGCTCTGCGCGCCCTGATGCGCGCCACGGCCCGCCACGACGCCGTCGACGGCCAACTGCGCCGCGCCGTGGCCCAGCGCGCCGGACGCCGGGAGGACCAGGAACAGCTCGATTTCGAGGAACGGGGCCGCCCGCGCCTGCAACTGCTTATGGGAGGCCGCGCCTGATGGCCGACGCCGTGAACAACTCCGCCCCCGCCCGGTCCGCGCCCGCCGCGCGGTCCGCCGGCCCCGCCCCCTCGGCCTGGAGCGGCGGCGCCTTCGAGGCCGCCCTGGACCAGGCCGCTGCGCGCCGCCATGCGCTCGAAGCCGGCGAGCGCCAGCCCCGCTTCGCCCGCCGCGACGAAGACGCCGAACCCGTCCGCGACCGCCCCGACGACGCGCGGCGCGAAGAGGCCAAGGCCGACGACAAGGCGGACAAGGCCGAGGGCCAATTGAACAACATCGCGGGGACGACCAGCCTGAACGCCGTCCAGGGCGGTCCCGCCGCAGCGGCGGGCTTCACCGGCGACGTCGAGGCCATGGCGTCGATGATGGAGAAGGCCTGGCTGGCGGCCCAGGCCGACGCCGCCAAGGGCATGCAGGTGCAGTTCACCGACCGGACCCTGGCCCTGGCTGGCTTCGGGGTGATGCGGCTGGCCGACGGCGGCCTGACGCTGCAACTGGCCGCCCACCAGCGGCCGACGCCCGAGCTGGAGCGCGCGCTGGAGCTGATGCGCCGTCGGCTGGAGGCGCGCGGCGTGGCCGTGTCCGAGGTGCGCGTCGCCCCCGCCGATCCCGACAGCGAGCATCGCCCGCCGGACGGGGTGCGGTGAGCCATGATCTCAGCGCGGCGTGAAATCCCAGCGGCCTTGGTCGCGATCGGCGCGGGCGGCGTCCAGCACGACGCGTGCCGTCTCGGCCGGTGCGCGACCCGCCGCCAGCCCCTCGGCGGTCAGCCGCACCAGGCGGCGGCTCTGGCGATTGTGCAACCCCTCGGTCGGGCTGTCGGCGTCCGCCGCCAGCTTTCCGGCATAGAGGCGCGCCGCCTCGGGCGAAGTCTGGATCAGGGTCAGGACCAGGGCGGCCGCGCGCTCGAACGCCTCGTCCTCCAGCGGCTGACCCACCACGTCGCGGGTCAACCAGACGCACAGGAATTCCAGCGGCCCCACGCTGCGGGCGTTGGTCATCAACCCCCCGCCGGGACCGGAAAGGCCCGAAAAGGCGGCCGCGCCCCAGGCCGGCAGGCGCGTGGCGGGCAGACGATCTGTCGTCAGGGCGCGCGCCAAGGCGTCGGCGGCCAGCCTCCGCGCCTCCTCGTCGCCGAAGCGCGCCACGGCCGCCAGCAGCTTGACGAAGCCGGGATAGAGCGCCTCGCCCAGTCCGTCGCAGACGCGCTGCAACACGGTGACGCGCGCATCGGGCGTCGACTGGCCATTCAGCCCGTCGATCAGGGCCTGGGCCGCACCGGCCCAGTCGGGTTCAGCCTTGAGAACGAGATCGGTCACGATGACCGAGGCATAGCCTCAGCCGAAGCCGTTGTCGCGGGTTTCGGTCAGATGATCGGCGATGGCGCGGGCGGCCGCGTCCATATCCAGCCGATCCGACACCCGCACGCGCACGTCATCGCCCGCAAAGGCGGTGAAGTCGCCGAAGGCCTGGCCGCCTCGACCGTGAGCCCGCGCCTCGGCGCCCAGCGGCGTCGAGGCCGACAGATCGCGCGACCAGACGCCGGACAGGGGCGCGTTGTCGGTGCGGATCGTGGTCATGGCGGTCTCCTCGACGTGGAACGCTCCACGCTAGGCCGCCAATCTAGGCGCATCGGCGCGCCTCCGCCATGCGGGACTTCCCTAGCCGCCTGCGGCCCGGAGGCGCGCCGATGACCGCCGCCCTTCGCCCGCTCGACGCGCCGCAATGGACCGACGCCGCCCTGTCGGCGCTGAACATCTGCGCCGCCGCCTTCGACGCGCGCGGCCTGACATGGCGTTCCCCCGCTTTCGCCGTCGCCTTCCCCGAATGGCGCGAGGGCGAGATCCTGCCGGTCGTCGAGGCCCGCCTGCCCGGCCTGACCGAGGCGATCGCGGCGGCGCGGCGCGAGGGCGCCTCGGACGCCCTGATCGTCCAGCCGGGCGGCCGCCGGGTGCATGACGCGCGCCTGGCCCTGTCCGATGGCCTGGTCTTCCTGGATCTGTCCGACGCCGCCGAGCGTCAGGAGGCCCAGCAGCGCCACCTGGCCGACCGCGAGGAGCTGCTGACCACCTCGCGCGTGCTGTCGGTAGGCGAGATGGCCACCATGATCGCCCATGAGCTGAACCAGCCGATCGGCTCCATCGCCAACATCCTGCGCGGGCTGAAGGCGCGGCTGCAGCGCGGCGCCCTGACGGTCGAAACCGGCGCCGAGGCCCTGGACCGCGCGACCGAACAGGCCCTCTACGCCTCGGGCGTGATCCAGCGCGTCCGCACCTTCGTCGATCAACGCCAGCCCCAGGTGCAGCGGCTGGACCTGGCCCGCCTGGCTCGCAACACCCTGGACCTGCTGGACTGGGAGATCACCCGCGACCGGGTGACGGCGCGCGCCGCCACGCCGCCGGACCTGCCCGCCGTTCTGGGCGATCCGGTCATGATCCAGCAGGTGCTGGTCAATCTGGCGCGCAACGCCCTGGACGCCATGCGCGGCGTCGACCTGCCCCGGCGCGAACTGACCATAGAGGCGCGCCACAGCCTGGACGCGCGCCAGATCGAGCTGACCCTGACCGACACCGGGCCGGGCGTGCCGGAAGAGGCGTCCGCCCGCGTCTTCTCGCCCTTCTTCAGCACCCGCAGCGGCGGCATGGGCGTCGGCCTGGGCATCTGCCGCTCGATCATCGAACTGCATCGCGGCCGCCTGTGGTTCACGCCCGGCGAGACGGGCGGCAGCGTCTTTCACATCGCCCTGCCGCTGGCCGCGGCCGAAACCCCGACCGAGGAGGCCCGCCCATGAGCGCCGTCGCAACGCCGGCAGAAGGACCGTCCGGCCGCATCTGCCTGGTCGACGACCACGCCGAGTTCCGCCAGTCCGCCGCCTGGTGGCTGGAAAGCCTGGGCTATGAGGTCGAGTGCTGGGAAGAGCCCGCCGCCTTCCTGGAGGCCATGGTCGAGCGCCCGGCCGAACCCGCCTGCTTCCTGCTGGACGTGCGGATGCCGGGGATGTCGGGGCTGGAGCTGATGGAGGCGGCGCGTGAGCGCGGGCTGGATCAGCCGGTGATCTTCATGACCGGCCACGGCGACGTGCCCCTGGCGGTCGAGGCCATGCGGCGCGGCGCCGTCACCTTCCTGGAGAAGCCCTTTCAGGAGAAGGCGCTGGAAGAGGCCATCGCCCTGGCCTTCCGCACGACGCCATCAGAAACAGAAGATGAAACAACCGCTTCTCCGCTGTCCCTCGCCTATCAGGAAAGGTTGGCTCGCCTGACCGCGCGCGAACGCGAGGTCATGGATCTGGTCGTCGCCGGTTCCTACAACAAGGTCATCGCCTATGACCTGGGCATCAGCCCCAAGACGGTCGAACTGCACCGCGCTCGCATCATGACCAAGATGGAGGCGCCGACCCTGACCCATCTGGTCCGCATGGCGGTGTCCGGCCAGGTCGAGGAGGCGTGAGCGTGGCCCTGGACGCCCTGCCCCCCTCGCTCGCGCCCGCGCGCCCGCCCCGGCTGGACGAGCCGACCGTGCGCGCCCGCGCCGCCGTCGTCGCCGCCCTGGACGGCCTGACGCTGGACGGACTGCGCGTCAGCGTTCTGATCCCCGATCACGACGAGGCCTTCGTCGGCGAACAGGTCGCCTTCGCCACACCGAACGGCCCCGTCCGCGTCGCGCCCCTTATGATCGATGGCGCTGCCTTCGAGAACGGCGACCACGCCGCCCTGCTGGCCGCCGTCTCAACGCTGGAGCCGCTGCTAGCGGCGCTGGAAGACGCAGGCGCCGAGGCGCTGACGCCTGTCGGCGTGCGTTCCGACACGTTCGATGCGGCGCACGTCGAGGTCCGCCTCAGCGACGGCGAACGCACGCTGCATGAGGCTCGCCTGTCCCTGCCGCCCGCATTGGCCCTGCGCCTGCGCCGTGTCGGCGATCAGGCGTCGGGGTTGAACCTGCCCCTGCCGATCCGCCTGCTCATCGAGGGGCCGTGCCTGTCGCCCGACGATCTGTCGAGCCTGCGCGCGGGCGACCTGCTGCTGATCCCCGCTCTGGCCGGGGCCTGGTCCGCGCGTCTGTCGGTTCCCGGCGGGACGGCCGTCGGCCTGTTCGCCCCCGCATCCCGAAACTTCACCCATCAACGCAAGGAAAGCCGCATGACCGAGGCCGCCGCCCCGCCTGCCGAGAACGCGCACGGACTGACGCCGGGGGCCGATACGCCGATCGCCGTGACGGTCGATCTGGGCGAGACCGCTGCGCCGCTGAAGACGCTGACCGAACTGCGCCCCGGCGCCGTCCTGCCTCTGACCGGACTGGACGCCGAAATGCGCGTCACCCTGCGCAGCGCCGGCCAGGCCTTCGCGCGCGGCCGCCTGGTGTCCCTGGGCGAGGCCTACGCCGTGCTGATCGACGCCGTCGCCGATCCGAAGGAGGCCGTCTGACATGGACCTGTCCCAGTTCTCGCCGGGTTCGGCGCTCGTCACCGTCATCCTGCTGGCGCTCGCGCCCTTCGTGGCGGTGATGGTGACGTCCTTCACCAAGATCGTGGTGGTGCTGTCCCTGCTGCGCAACGCCCTGGGCCTGCAGCAGGTGCCGCCGAACATCGTGCTGAACGGCATGGCGCTGATCCTGACGCTCTACGTCATGTTCCCGGTCGGCCAGCGCATGGCCGAGGCCACCAACCACATGCCGCCCACCGCCGCCCTCAGCGACACCCAGCAGTTGTTCGCCTATGCCGACAGCGCCAAGGAGCCCTTGCGCGACTTCCTGATCAAGCACTCGTCCGAACGCGAGCGCGCCTTCTTCCTGCGCACCGCCCAGCGCATCTCGACGCCTGAAAAGCGCGCCGAAATCACCGCGCGCGACTTCCTGGTCGTCGTGCCCGCCTTCACCGTGTCGGAGCTGGCGACGGCGTTTCAGATCGGCTTCCTGATCTTCCTGCCCTTCCTGATCATAGACCTGGTGGTGTCCAACATATTGCTGGCGATGGGGATGATGATGCTGTCGCCGACCACCGTCTCCCTGCCGTTCAAACTGTTGCTGTTCGTGCTGATCGACGGGTGGGTGAAGCTGTCCCACGGCCTTGTGCTCAGCTACGTCTAGGAGAACGCCCCATGATGAACGCCCAGGCCATCGAGCTCGTCAATCAGGCGCTCTGGCTCGTCCTGTTCCTGTCGGCCCCGCCGATCATCGCCGCCTCCATCGTCGGCCTGATCGTGGCGGTGATCCAGTCGGCGACACAGCTTCAGGAACAGACCCTGCAATATACGGCCAAATTCTTCGCCATCGTGCTGACCCTGTTCGCCACGGCGGCGCTGATCGGCGGCTCGCTGTATCAGTTCAGCGACCGCATCTTCACCGAGTTTCCGGCCTTGGTGCGCCGCTAGGTGTTCGAGGGCCTGGACAGTCTGTTCGACAACGCCATCCTGGTGGCGGTGTCGACCACGCGGGTGGCGACGACCTTCCTGCTGATGCCGTTGCTGTCGCCGCAGACGGTGCCGGCGATGGTCCGCAACTCCATCTTCCTGGTCTTCGGCCTGGCCGTACTGACCATGCAGCCGCAAGTGGCCCAGATGACCCTGCCGACGGTCCAGTGGATCCTGCTGTTCGGCAAGGAGGCCCTGGTCGGAGTGGTCATCGGCTTCTTCTTCGCCACCATGCTGTGGGCGTTCGAGGCCGCCGGCCAGATCATCGACACCAAGGTCGGCGCCACCATGGCCCAGGTGGTGGACCCGCTCAGCGGGCATCAGACCTCGCTGAACGGCGAGTTCCTGGGGCGGCTGGCCAACTTCGTCTTCATGTTCTCGGGCGGCCTGCTGCTGCTGGTCGGCACCATCCTGGACAGCTTCGTCATCTGGCCCATCGGCAGCCTGACGCCGGCGCTGACCATGAGCAGCCTCAGCCTGTTCGAGGGCGAGTTCACGCGGCTGATGACGCTGGCCGTGCTGTTCGCCTCGCCGGTTCTAGTGGTGCTGTTCGTCACCGACGGCGCCCTGGGCCTGGTCAACCGCTATGCGCCGCAGTTGAACGTCTTCTCCCTGTCGTTGTCGATCAAGGCGTGGCTGGCGACCCTGATCATCCTGATCATGATGACCGGCCTGGTGCAGACCCTGCTGAACGAGATCATGGGCCGCCACGACACGGTTCTGGAGGTGTTGAAGGCGATGGGTCGGCGCTCGGGTTAGGAAACTAGGGTCGTCCCTGATGGGGACCGTCCCGACTGTGAAGCCCCGCCCGCGCATGGTCCGATGCCGGTCAGCAAGATCAACCTCGGGGCTGCACGATGACCAGCATCAACACCGCCTTTTCCAACGCTGTCGGGACTCTCGTGCTCGGCGCGGTCGCCGACCGCATGGCCACGGCGGCCAACTTCGCCCAGATGGGCTTCCAGTTGGGCGTCATGCTCAACGGCGCCTTCCAGCCCGCCGCCCCCGCCTTTTCGGCTTCCATGCCGCAGGACGGCAAGGCCACGGTGGACCTGGGCGACGGCTATACGCTGGAGATCAACGAGGCCAACTCCGAGTTCGTGGTGCGTGACGCTGACGGCAACGTCACCCAGATCTGGGGCGATCCGCACTTCAACTACAACGGCCGGCACGTCGGCGACTTCTGGGACACCATGACCCTGGAGCTCGAGAACGGGACCAAGATCACCGTCAACACCGAGCCCTTCGGCAACAATCCCAACGCCACCGTCACCAGCCAGCTGGTCATCACGCGCGGCGACCAGGCCATGATCATCGACGGCGTCAGCCAGAACCGGCTGGGCGACCTGAACATCAGCATGAGCAACAACGGCTACGCTGTCGACGCCGCCTATCGCGACGGCCTGACCATCCGCGAGGACGACGCCGCCGGATCGGGCTGGACCAGCGGCATCACCGGCGACGCCGTCAGCCAGGAAGACTTCAACCTGACCAAGATCGGCAACGCCGGCCTGCCCGAGGCGCTTCAGGCCTTCAGCGACGCCCTGCGCGGCGTCCTGGGCGCCTGGCTGCTGACCGGCGTGTTGAGCGGATTGGCTGAAGCCCTGGGCGGCGCCTCTGAAACCAGCGAGCCCGGCAGCCCGCGCATCGCCCTCGGCCCAACGCCGACGCGCTGAACTTAACTGCGGTTCAGCGCGGAACCCCGCGGACTTCGGTCCGCGGGGTTTGTTTTGTGTCACAGCAAGGGATCGCGCTCAGCGTCTGTCCAATGAAGCGGTCGTGGCGTCCACCATGCGGGCGAACTGTTCGACGGCGCTGTCGCGGGCGGCGGCGGGGCCTTCCTCGCGCCCCAGCCCCGCCGCCAGGGCGCGCAGCATCGGCTCGACCACGGCGGGCGCGGTCAGGTGCGGCGTCGCGCGGGCGTGATCCTGAACTGCGCGCACGAAGTCGGTCAGGGCTCGGTCGATCCGGCCCGTCTCGATCGGAGAGACGGCGCTCAGCCGCGCGGCGACCGCCTGGCCGGTCTGGGCGGCCAGCACGCGCATGTCGCCGCCGACCACCGCCCCGCCCTGCTGGCCCTGCTCGGCCCAGACCTGGGAAAGCGCCACGCCGCGATCCAGACTGTCCGCCGGATCGGGCAGGACCGCGCCGGCCAGCTCGGCCATCGCCTGAACGGCGGCGCCGACGGCCAATGCGCGGCTGTCGGCAGAAGACGCCCCGGCGGAAACCGCCGAGGCGCCGTTCGCGCCGGAGATGGCGCTGGGTTCAGTCATGCGATCAGCGGCCGTCCAGCATGTTCAGGGCGTCGCGGCGCTCGTCCTCGAACCGCTGGGCCACGCCCGCCTGAACATCGGCGCGCGAGCTGGAGAAATAGGCCAGTTCGCCGTTGCCGTCGCGACGGCCGCGCTCGTCATAGACGGCGTTGATCAGCGCCCGATCATAATCCGGGCTAGAGGCGTCGATCCCCTGGCGCTCGACCGCCGCCATGGCGCGGGTGACGACCGCCGTGTTCGGGCCGTGATGGACCGAGGTCGACCACACCACGTCCTGAAGCGCATGCGAGCGGCTGGAAACGTCCAGGCCCGCATTCTCGATCCGGGCGGACTGCACGTCGTAGTGGGTGCGCTCGATGAAGGCGTGCTGCGCGGCCTGGAAGGCTTCCGGCTCGCGCGCGGCGATGGCGCGCCAGGTGTCGGAGAAGGCGCGCGTACCCGCCGCCGCCCCGCCGAACTCATCGGCCCAGCGCGCGCCGTCGGCGGCCAGGAACTCCTGCGGCCGGTTGCGGTTCACCGCCAGCTGATAGGAGCCATAGGACACCCCGCCGGGATCGCCCGAGCCGGACGACACCGTGCCGGGCCCGCGCCCGCCGGTCTCATAGCGCGCCGACAGGGCGCCCAGGTCCGGATTGACGCCTTCCTGCGCCGTCGCGGGCGTCGCTTCAGCGGCGGGTTCGGACACCGGCGTCGCCGTCTCGGGCGCCGCGCCGTTCAGACGGATCTGCTGACCGACCTGAATCAGCGACGGATTGGCGATGCCGTTGTCCGCCGCCAGCTCGCGCCAGCTCACCCCGTATTGCTGGGCGATGCCCGACAGGGTGTCGCCCTCGCGCACCGTATGAACGGCCGCCGTCTCGACCTGCGCAGCGCCTCGCCCCTCTCCCGCGCCGACCGGCAGCGTCACGGTCTGGCCGGGATGGATCAGGTTCGGATTGGTGATCTGCCGGTTCGCCGCCAGCAGATCGCCGACACTGACGCCATAGCGTTCGGCTATCCCGGACAGGGTCTCGCCCGCCCGAACCGTGTGGGCGGGCGCGGCGTCGCGCGCTCCGGCGGCGGCGGACAGGCTGGTGGCGGAGGAAGCGGCGAGAGACATGGGTCGGCTCCAGAAGACGCGGTGATCCGTCAGGCCACTTTGGCCCCTCTTCGCGCGTCTGAAATCTGGGGCTTTCCCTAGCGGTGCTGTTCGCTGGCGCCCCGACATAGGGGATGTCCCTAGCTAAGGACGCCCCCAGCTTATGTCGCCGACGCCCCAATCATAGGCTCGCTCCAACATCCGTCCGTATCGTGCAGGAGCCGGTCATGACCGTCACGCCTCTTTCGCCGTCCGTCGACACCCGCGTCCTGGCCTCGCCCGTCAGCGGCCCCGTCGCTGGATCGCCCTCGACCAGCCGGGTCGATCAAGCGCTGGACACGATCCGCGACCGCCTGGACGAAGGCTTCTTCAACGACGTCTCCCAGGGCGACCTTCGGGACATCAACGCCACGCTGAACGGCCTGACGGCGCAGGAGCGCAACGCCGTCGTCTCCGAACTGTCCGACGACGAACTGAACAAGTGGACGGACGAGCTCGACAACTCCGGCTTCCTCGGCATGGGCGGCGGGCTGAACGTGGACGAGCGCCGCGACCTGCACACGACGCTGGGCGGCTCGCTGGACGCGACCCAGCTGGAGCGCGTCTATAACGCCTATGACAACCGCGAGCAGAAGATCGAGCTGGCGCAGGGCGTCGCCGCCCACGCAACGTCCGACGTAAAGACCGACTTCATCGCCGCCCTGGCTCCCCAGACGACCGAGGCCGACGGCATGGGCGGCGTGATGATCTCCGACATGGGCGACACCGAGGGCCTGGCCGTGGCCCATGTGCTGGGCAGCCTGGGCGGCAACGCCTCCGCGCTCAGCACCGCCTATGCATCTTTGAACGACACCCAGCTGTCGGCCGTTTTCGAGGCCGGAACCCAGCAGACCATGTACGCGAACATGCAAGGCGGCGTGCCGACCTACAGCTATGACGCCGGACCGTTGGCCGCCGCCGTCGACGCCGCCGCCACCAGCCCCGACGCCGAGCTGAAGGCGCGGGTGTTCGAACTGGCGGGGCGTCAGATGGCCAGCGTCTCGGGCGCCAACGGCGTGCTGACGCCCTCGCTCGGGACCGGCGACGCCGCCGACAAAATCCGCGCCAGCATGGAGGGTCTGCTGAAATCCGACGTCAACGGCGTGGTCGATGCGCTAGAGCAGGACTATCAGGCCGGCAAGGGCATGACCGCCTTCCTGCAGGAGACCCTGGGTCAGGACGGCGGCGCCGACACCATCCGCGGCCTGGTCGACCAGCTGGCGCGCGGCAATGATCTGAAGGGCGACATGCTGCAACGCTTCACCGCCCCGACGCAGCAGGACGGCGGCGTCTTCTATCCGGCCGCCGAGCGCATGGGCTATTTCTCCGGCGCCCTGCATGAAGCCTTCGAGGGCGTGAACAAGGGCGCGGCCGAGAACGTCGAGACGCTGAAGACCATCTTCGGCTTCGCCACCGGCAAGCTGCCCGGACCGGGCGTCAGCGATGCGACCGGCTGGCTGAGCGACCAGGTCTTCGACACGGCCCTGAGCCAGTATCAGAGCGGCCAGGCGGACCTGTTCGAGAGCATCGTGGCCCTGACCACCCCGACCGGCGCGGACGGCCGCCGCCCCTATGACGGCCCGGCCGAAGTCAGCTACAACGAGGGTTGGGAGTCCGTGACGCGGATCCCGCTGAACTGATCCTCAGAGTCTGGCCGCGCCCGGACGGAAAGGACGCGGCCTTGCCTGCCCCCCGTTGGCTTCCAATCCTGGCGACCCTGACCATGCTGACCGCCTGCGACTCCTCCCCCGAGACGCCCCCTTCCGTCGCCGTCACGACCGAGAGCTTCATCGCGGCCGCAGCCCGGATCGATGCGACGTCCCTGCCCGCCCTGTCCGCCGCCGTGGACGCCGACCCTGCAGGCGTGGCGAACCAGCTTCAGAGCAGCCTGGGCGGCCGCCGCGCCTTGCAGGCCTACGCCGCCGCCATGCTGGAGAACGGCGAGGCGGCGCATCTGGGGCGGCAATGGGCGGCGCTGACGGCCGATGTCCCCGCCCTGTCCGCCTCCGAACAGAAGGACGGTGGCGTCTGGCATCCCCGCGCCGAGGACGCCGGCTTCTTCACTGGCGGGGTCGCCGCCGCGCTGTCGCAAAACCCCAAGGCCCTGCCCGACTTCGCTCAAGGCGCAGGCGTCGCCCCGCCCGCTCCCGGCCAGGACGTCGCCGAATGGCTGTCAGCGCGCGTCGACGCCTTGCCTCGCCCCGCCCGCGCCGCCTTCGACCAGGCATTGCACGCGAGCGCCGCGAGCTAGGCGACGCCTCCAAGGCGTCAGGTGTTCGAGCCGAGCATCCCGTTCCTAAAAACCAAGCATCTGCTTTAGCCGATCCGCATCAGTCGAGTTCTTCATACGAAGCCGCTGAAAGCTCTCGACGCCCGTAACGGCGCCGCGGACCAATGCGTCAAGCCTGGCGAAGGCTGGCTCGCTCATCTCCCTCCCTCTCTTCTCGCACACACGAGCTACCGCGCCGATCTCAAATAACTTGACTCGACAACCAACGTTTGGTCAATTTGAATTGCAGGCTAGACTTCAAGAAAAGAAGAGGTTGTAATGCATAGGATTATTGTCAGTCCTGCATTCTAATTTTTTTCGCTAGTCAGCGCTGCTGCTTCCGCGCAGTAAGTATGAGAATTCTCTCGCAGACTGCTAGATTCCATGCTCGGCCGCGCACCCCAGTGACTTTGCGAAGCGTTTCCAGTGTGTGTCAGCCTGCTGCGGTTGCTAGGTAGGAGATGGTTCCGATGAAATCTAATTTTATGCACCCGGCCATCTTCATGGCGTTTTTCACTTTGACAGGGTGTAGTCAATCGGAGCCTGAAGGCGCTGGCGCGGAGGTGTCTGCGGTCACGACAAGTGAACGACTCACCTCCGCGTCGGCATTCTATCGCGCTCAGCATTGCGATACCGCCATTGCCAGTGATCCCCCTAGAGCGGGGCGCGTCTTTCATTATACGATGTCCAGCAGCGGCGAAAATCAGCCGCTCATGACGCGCGCCCAGACCATTCGCAGCGTCTCTGGAGACATGGTAAATTATGACGAGGTTCTGGGTATGGGCGAAATGTCGTCCCCGCCGGAATCGCGGCAGGCGCGTCTCGGTCTTCTTCTGACCGCCTCGACCGGCCGATCAATCCGATATGACGGCGCCGAGGACGCCATAAAGGGCTTGCAATCAGGCCACTTCGTTAAAATTCCGATGACTGAAACGCTGTCCGATTCCGATGCGACGCCTGCCCAAGGCGAAGCCGTCGTGACGTTCGTCGGTTGCGGCGTAACGCACCCGACGGTCACGGGCGCGCCCGGTGAACCTGTGCGGCTTTATCGCCTGAAAATGCCGCACGCCGCGCCTCAGGCCCCCGGACAAATGACTGAGGTCACGGAGTTGGAGATACTGCTGTCTCAACGCTATGGCTGGCCGGTCGTCGAAAGCGTGTCGGGCGGCACGATGGTGCTGACCTCCGTGTCGAACTAGCGCCATGCCGACGGAAGGCGGGTGGCGACGTTTTCTGCTGGCGGTGGCTGTTCTGTTCGCGGCCGCCTGTTCCGAGTCGGCCGGCGACGGCGCTTATGAAACGTCGGCGGTCGAGATCGGTGATGTGCGCGACATCGTACCGGCGACCGGCACGCTGCTCGCTGCCGGCATGGCCGAAGTCAGGGCGCCACGCGCGGGCGTTGTGGCTGCGGTCTATGTCAAGGAAGGCGACACGGTGCGCGCCGGCCAGGTTCTGGCCACACTGTCGGCGCCGACGCGGGCGCCCGCGGGAGATATGGCCGATGCGGGCGCAGCCGCATCGGAAGCCGCTATTCGCGAAGCCCAGATCGCCATCCGGCAAGCCGAGGAGCAGTTGTCGCGCAGCCGCACGCTGCAAGATCGGGGGTTCGTGAGCGCGGCTGCTACGGCTCAGGTTCAGGCCCAGGTGGACCGCGCCCGCGCCACGGTAGATCGTCTGATGGCGGAACGGACAGCGGCTCTTGCGCGGGCCAGGCTGGCCCAGGCCGAGGGCGTTGGTTCGGATATTCTCGCGCCGCTGGACGGGGTTGTGACCTTGGTCGACGCCCGCGTCGGACAGCGTGTCACGCCAGAGGATGCGCGCCCCCTGTTCCAGACTGTACAGGATGAAAAAGCCATGACGCTGGAAATCATGGTGTCCGAAGCCGATCTGAACCGTGTCAGCCTGGACAGTCAGGTGCTGTTCACCGTCGACTCATCGCCGGGCGTATTGGAGCAGGCGCGCCTTGTCAGTCTTGGTCGCGCGCCGATACGGGAGGGTCGGTTCGTGTCCTATCGCGCGCTTGCAGAATACGACAATTCGTTTGGCGTCCTGCGTCCTGGCTTGTCCGCCTCGGTTCAGCTTGTTCGGGCCAACGCCAGAAAGGTTCTGCGGATTCCAGCCCAGGCGACCTTCTACAAGCCAAACGGTTACGTGCCGCCGCTGCCTCCGGGCAAGCTCGAAGAGTTACTGGCTCAACATAAGGGCGACATGGGCATGGTTCGGGCGTCCGCCGACGGCCTGGAAATCGGTCGAATGCTGCGCACGGGCAAGCGCGTGGTCTTCGTGCTGGTCAATGGAGCGCCACAGCGCCGAGAGGTGCTTATCGGCGGCGAGACGGATGACTTCATAGAGATCACGGAAGGTCTGAAGGAAGGCGAACAGGTCATTCTCAAGAACCGTACAGATTCACGCGGCGCCGTATGAACGATGGCGTCCAGGCTTGGGGACTGGGTCGAAACTATTCTTCTCGCGAAGGAGATGTAGCGGCGTTAGCGGACGTGGACCTGAGCCTGACATGGAGACAATTCGTGGTCGTGCAGGGGCCGTCGGGGTGCGGCAAGTCGACGTTGCTGAACCTGTTGGGTCTACTTGATACGCCATCGGTCGGCTGCCTGAGTATCGCCGGCGTCCCGGTACATGAGTTAAGCGAACGCGGCCGCGCTGGATTACGTCGATCCGAAATTGGTTATCTGTTTCAGGATGCGGGCCTGATTGAGCGAATGCGGGCCGTCGATAATGTGGAGATACCGCTGGCCTATCGCGGCGTCCCGCGAAGCCAAAGGCGCGCCAGAGCAGAGGCCGCTCTTAGAGAGCTTGGTCTATCGCATCGGCTGAAGGCGCTGACAGCCACCTTGTCGGGCGGTGAACGCCAAAGGGTCGGATTGGCGCGAATTCTGGCGCAACGTCCGCGTCTGATCATTTGTGACGAACCCACAGCTTCACTGGACGAGGTCAATAGCCGCCTTGTTGTCGGCCGCTTGATGCAACTGGCGGCTGAAGGCGCGCTGGTGGTCTGCGCCAGCCATGACCCTATTGTCATCGAGTCGGCCCACAGGCGGATTGAGCTGTTCCACGGACGAATGACGGCCATCACGGGCGGGGCGTCATGAACGTGCTGCGCTTCGCCGTATGGGGCGCAACCGCTCACCCATTGCGCACTCTGTCCCTGATCCTGTCGCTAGCGTCGGCTGTGGCCTGCGTTGTCTTTTCCGCTTCAGTATTGGGCGGCTTTTCGGAACGACTAGAACGTTTGGCTTTTGGAGATTACGCCACGACCCTGGTGATCCGAGCCAATGGTCTGGTTCCTTCCCGCCGAGGTCCGCCCTCACTCGATGACCAGGCGCGCCTTCTGCAGGAATTGGACAATGTCGAGAGCTCGGCAGCATGGGTCGAGACCTCGGCGCCGTTGCAGGGACGAAACGAGACCCGTGCTTTGCGCGTATTTGGCGCCTATGGGGACTATCGGCGGGAGTTGGACGCCGATCTGGTCGCTGGCCGTTGGTTGACGACCGAAGAACTGGGAGGACTGACGCGGGTGTGCCTGGTCGGCGCGACTCTCGCCGATTTTCTCAGTGAAGAGCGCGGACAAGCCGCTCGCCTTGTAGGGGATGAGCTCTCCCTAGGAGGACCACGCTGTGAAGTGGTCGGGGTTCTGGACTATGCCAACACGCGACCAGCTGGACGTTTCAACGACGCCATCATCGCCCCCTTCCTTTCAGCGCGTCGTTTCTTCGACGCACGACCGGAGTCTGACAACCCGTCGATCGGTCCGCGAGAAGCCAGTTGGCTCAGCTTCTTCATGGCGCCCGAGGTCGACATGCAGGACGTCCGATTCCAGGCGGACCGACTGATGCGACGCATGGCCGGCGTGCCGATGTCGCGCGCCAGTCCTTACAGTTACGACGACCCAGGGGCTGATATCCTGGAGCAGGTCAGGCAGCGGCGCGCCCTCTCTCGTCTGTTGTGGACGATTACCGGGGCGGCGCTCGTCGCCAGCCTGATCGGATATGGCGGCATCGCGCTGGCGGCCACCGTTCAAAGGCGCCGCGAGATTGCGCTGCGTCTTGCAATGGGCGCGGATATGCGCGGCATCTTGGCCCAAATCACGGTCGAGCACGCCTTGGTCGGAGCCGTCGCCTCAGCGATCGGACTTTCCGCCGGCATCGGCGCAGCGGCGATGGCCTCTCGACTATGGGACTGGCCGGTCAAGCTTGATCTATCGGCAGGGCTGCTCGCTGTGAGCGCAGGTTGGAGCCTTGGAATTGCGATTGGGATCATCGCTGCATGGCGCGCCGCCAACACTCCGCCTTCGATAGCGGCCAAAGGTTAGGCTCCGACTTCATAATCATAAGTCTAGGGAAGACCCTAGCAGCGCGGTTCGGCGGGCAGCGATAGGGTCACTGCATAGGATCGGGAGGCGACCATGCAGATCGACCGGATCGGCGCGACATCGTTTCAACCTCAGACGACGCCCGCGGCGGCGCGCTTCGACGACGATCCGCGCGTCGCCCTGGACTGGGCGCCGCCGCCCGCCGCGCCGGTTCCGGCTCAAACCGTGGCCGCCCCCGCCCGTTCGGACAATGTCGTCGACCTGGACGCCGCACGCACGCATCTGGCGCTGTCAGCCGACGTCTACAACGATACCCCCTCGCCGCCCGACGGCTGGCGCGTGGCCGGACCGGACGACCTGGATAGGTTGCGGCTGACGCCCGACCTGCTGGAGCGCGCCGATTCCGAGTTCCGCGCCCGCGTCTATGTCAGCAACGAGGGCGGCCAGACCCGCTACGTCGTCGCCTTCCGCGGCTCCCAGGCGGGCGAGGACTGGCTCAACAACGGCCAGCAGGCGCTGGGCCTGTCCTCCGAGCATTATGACAAGGCCCTGCGCATCGGCCAGAGACTGGCCGCCGTCGAGGCGGACGTCACCCTGACCGGCCATTCGCTGGGCGGCGGCATGGCCTCGGCCGCGTCCCTGGCGTCGGGCCACGACGCGGACACCTTCAACGCCTCCGGCCTGCACGCCTCGACGATCGAAGCCGCCCAGGCGGGCGGGCGCCCGACGCCCGATATCGACGCCTTCTACCTCAAGGGCGATCCGCTCAGCCTGCTGCAGGACGGCGGCGACCGCATCATCCTCGGAGGCCTTGGAGCGGTTCTGTTCGGCCCGCTCGGCGGCGTGGCCGCCGGATGGGCGGGCGACGCGCCCGAGGCTGTCGGCGACCGCATCCCCGTGTCCCCCACCCCGCCCGAGGACCAGTCCTGGTGGAATTGGACGCCCGGCGCCCTGCACGGCGTCGAATGGTTCCAGTCCAGCCTGGACGCCATGCGATAAGGCGGCGGAACGGCCTCGACCCGCCGACAGTTCAACGCCAAGATGCGCCTCTTCACGCCGATCCTTCTCGCTGGAGTTCTGATGAGCGGTTGCGACGCCCGCGCCGACGGTTTTGTCGTCGGCACCGTCCTGCCCTCCCCGGCCAACGTGGCCGCGCTGGGCCGGGACGGCCATTCCACCCGCGACATGGTCGAGGCGGTCCGCGACGGCGACCTGGCGAAGGCCCGCCGCCTGCTGGACGCCGATCCCGCCCTGGCCCGCATCGGCGACGGCCGGAATCTGGATCTTCTGACCCTGGCCGTCGCGCGCGATGACCGGGCCATGGTCAGCCTGCTGCTGGAAAAGGGCGCCCCGCCCGACGGCCCGAACGGCGAGACCTCGCTCAGCCTGGCCCTGCGCGCCCGCGAGCCCTGGCACGCCCAGGCTCTGCTTCAGGCAGGCGCCTCGCCTGATCCGGTCGCGCCCGACGCCTTCTGGCCGCTGGACGAGGCTATCGCCCTGAACTCGCTCGGCGCGGTGCGTCTGCTGCTGGATCACGGGGCCGACGTGAACCGGGCCGACCGCACCGGGGGCACGCCGTTGGAAGCCGCCGTCGCCATGCGCAACTACCGGATCGCCGAACTTCTGCTGGAACGCGGCGCCGATCCCTGGGCGGTCGGCGTCAACGGCGACACCATCGCCGCCGCCCTGAACGCCGCCGTTCGCCCTGCCGAACCCGTCGAGATCCAGGCCGAAGCGCGCGTCAAAGCCCGCATGACCGCCGCCGGCTGGCGCTTCCCCCCGCCCTCGGCCCAGGCCGTGCGCGCCGACGTCCTGGCCGGCCGCTGGCCGCCCGCCGACGCAGAAGGCGGTCGCCCTCCCTCGCCCGAACTGGTGCGACGGATGCGAGAACTTTGGCCGAGCGAAAGCTCACGATAATCAGCTATCAAGGAAGCGTCCGCGGACTGGCGCGGATGCCGGAGTCAAGGAACTGCGGACGATCAGTCCAGGTCAGCAGCTTGACCAGCGTTCCTCCCGGTCTGGAGAACGCCTCGCACACAGCCGGCTCCGGCGGAGCATGGTCAGACGCCGCCTGCGCGCCATCGCGCAACCCTTCCCAATAGATCTCGAAAGCGTACTTCTGTTCTTCGAGCAGAAAGACGCGCCCGGCGTTCATGTCCTGACGTCCATTGGCGACGATCAGGCGCGCATCGTCTTCGGACAGCAGTTTGCACAGGACGCCTGTCGCTACGAGTCTCTCGATCCGTACAGACAGGGCGGCCTGCGACTTCACCAGCCTGAACTGAACCTCGGCGAATTCGGGATCCGTCCGCATCAGATGCTGCAGGACTTCCCGCGCTGACTCCTCATCGGCGCTCGACACAATCTGAGCCGGCGCCGGTCCCGCCATTGTCAGAACCACGACCAAGGCCAACACGCCGGTCATCCGTCGTCCGATCATCAAGAACTCCCGCCATGCGACATGGATCGTCGCACCGGAGCGGATTATCCAATAATTCTGATCATCGCTCAATAATTTTACGCGGCGTCGCTCCCGCATGGACCAGGGTTTCCCACACCCGCTCCAGAGCCAGGGCGACGGGCCGATCCAGCCCCATGAGAGCGAAGCTGCCGTTCAAATCGAACACGCAATGTCCATGGACGACGGCGATAAGAGACCGGGCTAGTCGCGGCGCGCCCGCATGGGCGTCGGACGGCAGGACAGCCGCCACCTCTTCGACGATGATCTGCGTCAGCTCGCCGCGCAGCGCGTTCTGCGCATCGGACAAGGTCACGTCCGGCGGCAAATGATGGTCGTAGATGGCGTTCCAGCTGTGCTCATTGGCTGTGGCGAAGTCGAAATAGGCCTGAACCAGACAGCCGATGCGGTCATCCGGCGCCGTAACCAGCCGTTCGCGCACATGGTCGGCCCAGAGCTGGAATGTGCGGGTGTTGATCGCGATCAGCAGCTGATCCAGCGTACCGAAGACGTTGTACAGGGTGCCGATCGAATAGCCGACGCGCTTGGCCACCTCGCGCGCTGAAAAACGCGCAAAGCCGACCTCGGCCATATGCTTGTGGCCCTCAACTACGAACAGATGCTCGAGTTCCTGCCGTGTATGATCCGATCGCCTGCCCATAGCTCGACATAGCAGGCGAACAACGCGGATCGAAGGTCAAAGATTAACCACGCCCGCCTCGCCCGACCTGCCCGTTGGCGCCGCCTCAGCCTGGGATGGGACCAATCGGCCAATTGCTGAGCGTCTCCATATCCCCTTCCTCGGCCGGGCACGGCGCATAGAGGGTGAAGGCCTGGTCGCCTTCGAAATACCAGTCCGCGCCCTGTTCGTATTTCACGATGCCGGTGGAGTAGCAGACTGCGGCCTTGCTACCGTCCGGAATCATCAGAATGGCCCAGTTGGTGGAGCCCGCCCCTACCGGATCATAGCCATGAAGCAACAACCGCCCGCGCGTCTCGGTCACGACGCCGACGACATTGCCGTCAAAGAAGACGGCCTTCTGGATATCGCGATCCACGCCGGAAGCGTCGATGGCGGCGCGCACGTCTGGGTGCTGGAAGAAGGTAACGCCCTGAACAGGCTCCGTCGGATGTTTGCCGACATAGGCCGAAAGCGGCGGCGCCTCGCCGTCCCGCGCCGACGCAACAGCCACGGCCGGCGCGCTCGTTTCGGCCTGAGCCGTTGTGGCCGGCGCCTCGGCGCGGGCATCATCTTCGGCTTGAGAACAGGCGGCGAGCATTGCGGCCAAGGTGAATGCGCCGAGGGCGGCGCAGGCAGTCCTGTGGGTCATGAAAATTCCTGCAATGTACAAGTTCGTGAGACGCCTATTGCTCGACCGCGAGCATCTCGATCGTCAGAGGATCGTCTTCGGTCCCGCGCCCGAAGAGGCTGGCGACGATCGTCTGTCCCTGCGCCGTGGACTGCGGCGCGCTCTTCATCGAACGACCGCCGTCAAGCTCGTCTTCAAAGACCGTAAAGCTGGAGCAAGTCGCTTGGCCCAGGCGATCGGCGAAGGCCCGGTCGATCTCGCCGCGCCAGCCCGGGAGGCTCACCGGGGCGGACATTTCGACCTTCTTGCCGACGATCCGTCCGTCACGGCCCCATCTATAGTTCACCCCGTCCTGCGCCTGAGCCCAGCACCCCGTGCGACCGCAGTGCAGCGTTCCAAGGGGCGCCGCCGCCATAAGCTGCTGCTGTTGCGCCTGCGTCAGCACCTGACCGATGTACAGGTTTCCCTTGTCCAGCGACGCACAAGCGTCCTGCGCCAGTGCTCCTGTCGCCGCCAGTGATACGGCGACGGACAATCCAATCATGAGTATGCGCATTCAGATATCCATATGTCTCTGCATCGCCGTTCATGACGGCGGGATCCTCAAGATAAGAGCGGCCCCTAGCAGGCGGGAACCCGGCTCGGCCCGTCCAGCTTGAATTGGCCGTCGGCGCCACGCCTGTAGGTCTCGCTGAAACGAACGGACCCGCTGTAGGACACCGTGAAGCTACGGCCCTGCTCAGCAGACGTGATCACGCCGTCGACGCCCGCGTCGCCATCATCGGCGCTGGCGTCCGAAAAGGACGTCTGGAAGCGCGCGATATCTACGGGGCCGGAAGGCGTCAACTCGGTCAGGACGGCATATCCGCAAGCCCGCCCCTGCCACACGCCGCCGCCCTCGGTGAAAAGAACGGGATTGTCCGCGATCGCCTTGGTCCAACCCCATCGCGCTGCAGGATTGCCGACCACGCCTGTGGCGCCGACATCGAGCCATTCGCCCTGCAGCGTATAGGGATAGCGAGGCGCCCCTGTCGGATGATCCAGATAGTGCACGGCATTGAGACCCGAACAGGCCTGGCCTGTGCAATCGTTGGCCCCGGTGCTCACCAATGCGACCCGGGTGTCGGTCAGCGGGATGAACGCCAGCGGTACGAAGGCGTAGACGTCCTCACCTCCCACCTGACGCCGAGCCTCGTTCCGATCCGCATTGGGGAAGGCCACGTAGAAGGCTGCAGGCGTGCCCGTCGGGACTGCGTCTCGATCAACATCAGCGATTTCAATCAGCGACGCGCCAGGTTCCGCCTGGACGGTGACCGGAGCCGCAACAACCGTTGCAAGCCCGCAAACAAGGGTGATCCCGTAACGCTTCATCAGCTTTTCCGCCTCAATCGCTTCGCCATCAAAGACGGCGCTCATCCACAAATTAAACACCGCTCATATCCATGCGCAATAGGGATTCTCCCTAAATTATACACTGATCATTTAACTTATGCCCGCCACGGCCGCGCCGCGCCTCTGTCGTCCGCAGTCCTTCTTGCGCTCCCCCGCTCGCTTCAACATCAATAAAATGAACCGAAACGCCGCCCCGACTCCATCACCAGGAAGTCGGTGCGCGTGACGTCGAAGTCAGTTCCGCGCGCGCGCCTTCACCGCTAGGCTCGTCGTCAAACACAAGGAAATCCCTGCTCATGCCGACTCTCTACTTCGCGCCCGGAGCCTGTTCGTTGGCGCCGCATATCGTTCTGGAGTGGATCGGCGCGCCGTATGTGGCGACCAAGGTCGGCTATGGCTCCCCAGAGCTTCTGGCCGTGAACCCGGCCGGGGCGGTGCCGACCCTGATCGAAGGCGACGGTTGGCTGTTGACCCAAGCCGGAGCAATCCTGGACTATCTGGCCGCAAAGCACCCCGAGGCCGACCTGGCGGGCGGCGACAGCTTGCGAGAAGTCGCCGAGGCGCATCGCTGGTCGTCATTCTTCACCGGCGACCTGCACCCCGCATTCTTCCCTGTCTTCATGCCTTATCGCTGTACTACCGGCGGCTCCGCCGCGCACGAGCAGGTGGTGGACGCGGGCTACGCCCTCGTCCGCAAGCAGTTGACGATCCTGAACAGCCACCTGGACGGCAAGGACTGGGTTCTGGGCCGTCGTTCGACGATCGACGCCTACGCCTTCCCTATAATCCGCTGGGCCATCGCCCGCGTTCCAGGCGGCCTCGCCGACTTCCCTCATGTCCAGGCCCTTCACGACCGCATGGCCGCGGATCCCGCCGTCCAGAAAGTACTGGCGCACGAAGCGGCGGCATAGCCTACATACCGAAGCGGATACAGCCGGGCTGCGGCGCCCCAGGATCGGGATCATAGCCCTCTCCCGCTCAGATTCCGGCCGCCTGTCTCAACCTGCCCAGACAGGCGGTCGGCGCTGCGCCCACGGCCGGGCCTGCTCCAACTCAAAAGCCAGTTCCAGCAGGGTGCGCTCGTCGCCGTGACCCGCCGCGAACTGAAGCCCGACAGGCAGGCCTTCTTCGGTCCAGTGCAGCGGGAGGCTGATCGCCGGGCCGCCGACTGCGTTCTGAAGCATCGTGTAGTCGGCGTACTCGACCAGCCTCTGGGCCAGATCGCCCAGAGGCATGGAGGCGTTGATCTCGCCTACCTTGACCGGCGGCTTCAGAAGAACGGGCGTCAGCACGACATCCCGGCTCGCGAACTGGGCGTAATAGGCGGCGGCATGCGCAGGCACGCGCGACAGCACGATCTGAAGCGCCGCCTCGGACACCATCGTCCCCATTAGCGCTACAGCCTGCGACGCCGACTCGACCTGATCGATCATCGCCTGGCGCTCCAGCCCGTTGTCCGCCGCCAGCCGATCCGCCATGCGGTCGCCGTACGCGAGATAGATCTGAGCGAAGTCGGCCTGAAAGGCTTGAGCGTCCAGCGGCCAGGCGTCCTCGCGCACATCATGACCAAGCCCTTCAAGCAGGCGAACAGCCGCCGTCAACGCTTCAATCACTTCCGGCGAAGGCGCCCGCCCGCCCAGGCTGGTCGCGATCACGCCGACCCTGAGACGCCGCGCCGCCGCGCCCTTGACCTGGCCGACGGGCGGCAAACCATCCACGCCGCTCGTCTCTACGACGGCCAGAAGATTGGCGCTGTCGCGGACCGTGCGGCTGACGCAGAAGTGGCTGGACAGGTTCAGTTCCGGAAACCACCTGTCCGGACTGGGCGTGCGGCCCCGCGAGAGCTTGAGACCGACCAGGCCGCAATTGCTCGCCGGAATGCGGATCGAACCCGCGCCGTCCCATGCGTCGGCCATAGGAATGATCCCAGCGGCGACGGCGGCGGCCGCTCCGCCTGATGACCCGCCTGGCGTATGCTGCAGGCTCCACGGATTGCGCGTGATCCCGTAGGCCTCAGTCTCGGTGGTGGGCAAAGCCCCGAACTCGCTCATCGTCGTACGACCGAAGACGTTGACGCCTGCCGCCTCCATTCGTGAAATCGTGGGGTTCGTCTTCGTCGACATAGCCAGGGAGCCGTCGATGCGGGAGCCCAGATGGCGACGCACGCCCGCCAATTCGGTCTCGTCCTTCAGCAGATAGGGAACGCCTGCAAAAGCGCCCTCGGGCGCGATCCGGTCTGCACGCGCCCGCGCTCGATCGTACAGCGTCTCGCTGAGGCAGTTGAGGCGTCCATTCACCGCCTCCGCCCGATTGATCGCCGCCTCCAGCAACTCCAGCGGCGTCACCTCGCGGGCCCGCACCTTCTGCGCCAGACCAGTGGCGTCCAGATCAGCCAGCACATCTTGCGCAAAGGCCGCCGAAGCGACCCCGGCCAGACCCAGGACGGACGCTCCCTTCAGCACCGCGCGGCGGTTCGGAATACGCGAACCATGTCCTTGTCCCTTCATCCGTCAGCCCTCTGTTTCAAAACGACGACGACCGGCCATGTCGCTCATGGCAGAGCGCTCGCCATAGCGTCGCGTCCCGCCTGGATCGCCAGATCGACCTGAGACGACGGCAAGGAAAGACGAGTGGGAATATGCAACAGCACCCTGGCGCGCTCGGGCGGCAGATCGGCGAAGGCGACCATCTCGGCGGAATAGCTCAAGGCGGCGCAGTCCCAACCCGGCTGAGCGCCCAGAGCCCGCGCCTGCTCGGCCGTCAGGGCGCAGCGCCAGGCGATCGTCCGCCGCTCCCACTGTTCAAGATGCCCTCGAAATGCGTCATAGGCGTTGCGCTTGGCTGCGTCGGTCGAATGATCGGCGACGGCCTCGACGATCTGCCGACCATCCGGCCCCTGAGGCGTCAGCCCCCAGGGACGGCGGGTAGCTCGTTCGCCATTGATCACGATCACGCGCAGGCGACGCAAACGCACGGCGTCGGCTGGCGACAGCATCGGGCCATAGGGCCGGCTCGACGCCGCCTGGATGACTGGCAGGCCGGACAAGCCGAAGTTGTCGACCACGCCGCCGTCCAGAAGGTGAATGTAGCGCAGACGTTCGGAGTCGCGGAACGTCTGGAAAGCGCGCGCCGCGTCCCGAACCGTCATGGCCTGGTCGCGCGCCTCAGCCATCCGCCCGACCCAATCCGGCAAGGGCGCGGGACAATCGCGGTTGAACGTTTCCAGCACTACCGGCCGGACAGCGAAAGGATAGGCCGCCGATGCCGCCACGGCGTCGGCGAGAAGAACGTCATCAAGGTCGCTGCACAGGGCGTCGAACCAGGGAGCGGCAAAGGCGAAAGGGACGCTGGTCGACAGCTCGACCGCATTCAGCACCACAGGCGGACCCGACAGATCCCCCATACGCGCTTGGCCATAGACTTCGCTCTCCAACCAACCGGCGATCCGCGCGCGTCCGTTCAATCCGCCCCGCCGCAGCCGTGACCAGTTGGCGGGCCACAACAGATCGTCATGCACCGCCCCCTGCCAATCCTTGTCAAGCATGGCGGCGCGGAAGCCTTCCAGGCCTTCCGGTCCATGCAGGCCGAACCAGGCGGCGGTCAGCGAGCCCCCGGACACGCCCGTGACGAAAGCCACCTGATCGATCCAGCGTCGCCCATCGGATCGACGCCGATCCTTGAGTTCAAGCAGCGCGCCGTAGGAGAAGGCGGCCGCACGCGCGCCTCCGCCTGAAAAGGCCAGGGCCACGGCTTCTTCCGACAAGCCCAGATCCCGCAGTTCCCCTCCCTGTTCATTGGGCGCGCTCCGGCCGGATCGGAGCGGTCCGTTGATCGGCGCCATGTCAGCCCCGCTCGCACAGCCAGCCAGCACGAGCACGCTGGCAATGATCAGGGAAAGAAGCCTCAAGGCCACGGGACCGCGTCCAGGACAGCGTCAGGCGACAGGCGCGTTCAACGCCTTCAACCCCGTCTCGACCGCCTGCAGCCGCTCATCCGAGATCAAGCCGCCCGAAAAGGGCTTCAGCGCCTTCAGGCTCATGCCCTTGAATTGTTCATAGCGCGCATGGGTGGTCAGGCCCGGCAGTTCGCGGTCCAGAACAGCCTTGGCGCCCGCATCCGCGACCAGTTGCTGGATCGGCGTATCCAGGGTGAAGGCCGCCCGCAACTCAGCAACCGGGGCAGGCGCCGTCTGTTCGGCAGACGTCTGTGGGGATGCACAGACCGCCGAAGACGGAACCACAACGAGAAGCACCAGTGAAACCAGATGACGCATGAAACCTTGCCTCCAGGAGGAAAACGAGGGCGGCGCGTGAACGCTCGCCGCCCCCAGGCTGTGAGAAGACGGCCTTAGTTGATCGTGGTCGCCGGCGAGACCGTCAGCGTACCGGCCAGACGGCAGAAGCCGATCGCCGTGGTCGGGACGGTGACGCTGCTGTTGGCGTTGTTCCACGGCACGCGGATGTCCGTGCCCGAGCAGGAGCCCAGGCGCGTGTCCACGACCAGCTCTTCGATCGACAGTTCGCTGGACGATACCGCGTTGATGCGTACCGGCAGTTGGATGCCGTCATCGCAAGACAGCGGGCCGGACACGTTGACGCTGGACAGGCCGGTCAGGGTGAAGCCCGTGGCGTCCGCCGTGCCGGTGAAGGTCGCATTGCAGACCGTGTCGAACCAGCTGACGCCGTTCAGGCCCTGGGTCAGTTGACCCGAGACGGTAACGGCGCCGGTCGGCGAAACAGTCTGGGCCGAAGCAGCCGAAGCGGCGGCGACCATGCTGGCGGCGGCAAGGGCGATTACAGAGATCTTGGACATATACTTCATAGTCTTTATTCCTAGTTGATGAGGTATTGGCTAGAAGCAGGTACGCTCGCCGCTTAAATATGCAGCAATCAATATATATACACAAAAGATGACATTATTGATTCGCTAGATCTATTTTACTTGGTAAATATTTCTAAAATTCCTTCCGGACAGAAACTCCTACAAGACGAGGATCAAGAGTGAATACGTTTGTAGAATTACCGATCTCATCAGGTCCCGTGAAACCGTCCGTCAAAGGAGTCTCATCGAAAATATTTTTCACATAAACCTGAACGGTCAGATGTTCGATGGGATGAGACAGAGTCATCGAGAGATTGGCGTTTTCCCAACTCTTCAATTTATCGAACTCGGTATTATATACCCGCATGTAGCTTTCGGACTGGCGATAATAGTCGCCACGCAGCATCAGATCCCATCCCGCCGGCAATGCGATGCGGTACTGGGCGCCGATGTTGAAGGTCATCTCCGGCGCGTTCGGCAGGCTGTTGCCGCTCAGATCCGCCGAGAAACCGCGACCGCCATTCGTGTCGTGCATCCCGGACTTGGGATTCACATACGTCGCCGGGTCGTAGATGACCGGCCCCCACTGATCGACAACCCAGTTGCGGGGATCATCGCGGAACAGGCCGGCGCTGAGTTCAGGCCCCGGACACATCGCCTTGAGAAAGACGGAGTTCCCGACGCCGCTGCCCATCGCGCGGGCGAGTATGTCTTTCGGCACGATGCAGGTCGCGGGACTGGTGGGCCAAGGGCGCAAGGTGATCCAGTCGTCGTTCCCCTGGGTCCGGTTCATGATATCGATGGATTTCTCGCCATCGGCGATCCGCGTCCTCAGCAGCCCCAAGGTGGCGTCGAGCCGGAAATTTCGCGTCGGCGCCCAGGCGGCTTCGAACTCCATCCCGTAGATCTCCGCATCGAAGTTCTCGTTGTGGAGCGTGCGGTCGATGACCTGAGTGACCTGGTAGTCCTTGTAGTCGTAGTAGAAGGCCGATGCGCTAAGCATCATCTTGCCGCCCATCAGGGCGTTCTTCATGCCGACTTCATAGGCGTTGACGTATTCAGCCGCGAAATCGGTCGGCAGACGCGGATAGTTGGTCGCGCTGGTGTCTTCGGGCCCGCGCGGATTGGCGCCTCCGCCCTTGTAGCCCCGCGAATAGGAAGCATAGACAAGCGTGTCGTCGGTAAACGACAGAACGGGTTTCCAATCCAACGCCAGTCGCCCGGTCCACTCGCCCCAACGATGAACCTCATCGGGATAGCGCGGATAGCCCTTCCCGACCGTACCTGTCCCCAGCCAAATATTCGAGGAACCCAACAACTGCGTCGGGATAGGCGTGGTGGTCTTCTTGTCTTCCGTGTAGCGCACCCCGGCCGTCAGGCGCAGGTCTTCGCGCAGATTGAAGTAGCCCTCACCGAACACCGCCCACGACTCTGTCGAGGCGATGTTCATGTTCCGATAGTAGTTGTGCCCTTGGCCGTCGAGCTTGCCGATCGGGTTCGGATCGATATAGGTGCAGGCGTCAGGGTTAGCGGTCGCGGCTTGGGCCGGATTGCCGATCCACTGGCAGGTTCCGCTCCAGTCCATGCCGTTCTGGCCCATGGCTGCGATCGTGAAAGCGTTGGAAAAGACGTAGTAATCTTCCTCGGTCTCAAACTTCAGATAGTTGGCGCCGAGATTGAAATTCACCGGCCCATCGAAAGCCGAAGACAATCGGAACTCCTGAGACCACTGCTTGCTGGCCGACCGGCTCAGATCGACGGCGACCAGACGGTCAAGCGCACCCAGTTGCGGATCATTGAAGGTACCGTTGCCGTAGTAGGCGATCTCGCTCCGATCATTCGTCGGTCGAGCGCCGCAGTTCCCGAGATACTGCGCGTACGGCGAAACCGATTGCCAAGGGTTGCGCGAAAGCACGCGATCTTGCCCGCAGGCAATCAACCCCGACTGCGGGTTGATGCGGAAATAGTCCTGCATCCCATAGTAGCTGTCCTCCATGTACAGCGTCTGGGAATGGAGCGTTAGACTGTCCGTCAGGACGAATTCGAGGTTAAGCTGAACCACATCGTTCTTCGCTCGGAACACCGGATCGAAATAGGTCTCGATCTCGCGCAGGTCAGCCGACTGCTTTCCTGATACTGGCGAGAAGGGGTCGATGTTGGTCTGGAACAGATAGTTGCCCCAAGCGCCGCGCGGCCCCGTTCGGCTGGTTCCAGGCAGAGTCCGCGAGTCATTGAACGGCGTGACCAGGATCATGCCTGTCACGATCGGAAAGCCAATGCCGTTGGGCGCCCCGAAAGCCTCCTCCGAGTATAGCGTCTCGGCCTGGCACCCTGGCGTCAGGCTGGTTCCGGCCCATGAGGCCGCGTCAATCCTGGTCGTCCGCGCAGCGCCCGAGGGGTCGGTCCAGTTCAGGCCGGCGGGCGACTCCCCGCGCGTGCAGAGTTGCTTGCCGGTGCGGGACCGGTTGTCGTCTTCCTCGAAATGCTCCCACAGCAGATTGGCGCTGAACCGCTCGTTCGGCTTCCACAGCAAGCCCATGCGCGAGGACCACAGGTCACGGCCGTTCACCCGGCGCTGTGTGACCAGATTGTAGTCGTAGCCATCGCGCTGAGTGAAGGCGGCGGCGGCGCGGAAGGCGAACTGCTCGCCCAGCGGAATATTGATGTGCCCCCGCGCCCGGCGGGCGTCGAAGTTGCCCAGCTCGGCCTGCGCCGACATGGAGAACTCTTCCAGCTCCGGCAGCTTGGGCAGCATGTTGACCACGCCCGCCGTGGCGTTGCGGCCGTACAGCGTCCCTTGAGGCCCGCGCAAAACCTCCAGCCGCTCCATGTCGAAGTATTCCTGCTCGAACAGACGGTTACGTAAAAGAGCCGTATTGTTGAAGCTGACCGCCACGCCCGGGTCGGTCGTCACCGAGATGGCCTTGGTGCCGATCCCGCGTATCGAGAAGTTGTAGCCGGTGAAGTTGTCCTTCGAGAAGTTGACGTTCGGCACCACCCGCAGAAGCTCGGAACCGCCCTCAACCTTGCGATCATCGAGTTGTTCGCCCGAGAAGGCCGAAACCGCCACCGGCACGTCGATGATCCGCTCCTCCATACGACGGGCGGTGACGATGATGTCCTCGACCGCCGTGACTTGCGGCGCGGCCGTTTCGGCGGCGGGCGGCGGCGTCGCCGGACGCCTGCGGCGCACCGGCGCGTCCTGGGCCGGCGCCGAGGCGCGCGTGACGACATAGGCGCCCGAGGCGCCGGCGCGATAGGTCAGGCCGCTTCCATCGAGCGTGGCGGCGAGCGCCCGCTCCACGCTGCCCCGACCGCGATAGCCTGCAGTGCGCTTGCCGCGCACAGCGTCAGCAGAGAAGACGATGCTACGGCCGCTGTCGCGTCCGAGTTGCGTCAGGGCTGCGCCCATGTCCTGCGCGGCGACATCGAAGGCGGCGGCGCGCGTGGCCGACTGCGCCGCAGCCGGCCACGGCGCCGCAAACAGCGAAGCAGCGCCCAACAGCAGAATGGCCTTGAAGGATCGGCCGGTCTTGATCGTCATGAAATCGTCCCCCGACCGCCCTCACCACGAGGCGGCCTATCTTCAGGAACGACATCGATCTGCGAATCCCCTCAGCCTTGGCCGTGAAGTTTTTGCTACGTTTTCTTGCTGGAGATCACAGTTCGTCCGTCCGCGGATCGGCGTACGGACAGGTCGAAAACATCGGCCATGGCCTCGGCGAAAGCATCAGCCTCCGACGAACGGAAGGCGCCGCTGACACGCAGTTCTCCGGCTTCGGCATCCGCCACCACCATACGCTGACGGGCATAGCGATTCATCTCGGCGACCGCTTCGAGAAGCGGCGTTTCCTCAAAGAAGATCACACCGTCACGCCAGCCGGCCAGACGCTGGATATCCGCTGTCCTGACCGTGACGGAGCCGTCGCGCCCCGCACGCATGACCTCACCGGCCGACAGAGTTTGCGGCGCCCCCTCAGCTCCCACGGAAACCCGCACCACGCCATCCAGCATCGCCACACGCAGCGCGTCGGGCAGAACCAGGACATCAAACGCCGTGCCCACTGCCGTCACTCTATGCCCGGCCGCGATCACATCAAACGGGCGAGAAGGATCATGCGCGACATCAAAGAAAGCCTGCCCCTTCACCAAGGTTATCCTGCGCGTATGAGCGTCATAGGCCGTCTCGACCGCGCTGTCGGCGTTCAGCGTCAGTAGCGAGCCGTCAGACAGGGTGACGGTCGCCCGCTCGCCTGCCGCTGTAACGTAGCGCTGCGTCGAGACACCCGCGCCGAGCGTCGTTGGAAAATCCAACCCTCCCCCCGCCGCCCACCATCCGGCTCCGCCCAGGATTGCGACCGCAGCAAGCGTCGCCGCCACGGCCGTCGGGAAGGATCGCTTCTCGCTACGCGCCTTCAGCGCAGAACCACGCATCGCTATCAACACGTCTTCGCCGGCGAAACGATCCAGCAGCAGGCCTGCGTCGCGCACGGCGTCAAAAGCCGCCTGACGCCCAGCATCGGCGGCCAACCAGTCCGCCAGTTCGACGGCCTCGACCGGCGACAGTCCGTTCTCGACGCGCAAGACCCATAGAACGGCGCTTTCGTTCAGATCAGAGGCCGTGGATTTCAGCCCGCTCATTGCGAGACCTCCTGCAGACGCGCTGCAAGATGGGCCATGCCCTTGACCAGACGCCGCTCCACCGTGCTGACGGATATCCCGAGCCTGCGCGCGATCTCCACATGGGTCAGGCGCTCCAGTCGCGCCAGGAGCACAACATGACGCGTGCGCTCCGGCAGCGAACGAAGCCCGTCGACAAATCTCTGCAACTCCTGACGCCCCTCCACGACACGATCAACCGCGTGGTCGGCGACAGCATGCAAGGCCTCCTCATACGGCGTGTGCCGCTCCTCATGCCGGGCGCGAGCCCGCCGATGCCGATCCACGGCGACCGAAGCCGCCGTCTCGAACAGATAGGCCTCTCCGTGAGACGCCACAGCCACTTCGGGCCGTCGCGACAGCCGCACGAACACGTCCTGGACCGCATCCTCGGCGTCCGGCGCCGACAAGCCGCGCCGCTGAAAATAGCGCAAAAGGGCCGGACGCGCGCGCTCAGACAGGGCCGCCAGAGCGCGATCGCCGCCGTCTTCGTCCTCATCGCTCAGCTTTTCGGCCACGCCCGTCCGCCATGCCGCCATGGAGCCACACCCTCATTCCTACGCGGTCGTTGCGGATGGTTTGTGAAGGTCCGCACATAGTGAAACGAAAGAGACTCGCGAAACCCCTCACTCTGGGATCAGGCAGAGACGGACTGCCCCAGACTGGGCGCTCGATCCGCAGCTTTTCGAGACCTGCGCCATCGGAGCAGGCCTTTAATGACGGCGAGCGATCGCTTTCTGTCAGAGCGAGCGCCGCCCCAGATCCAGTTCCTTCGCTTTTTTCCTGAGCGCGCGCCGGTCGGTCTTTCCGACAGCCGTCCTGGGGATGTCCGCGCACGGTTCGATCCAGTGCGGCTTCTTGTAGGAAGCAATCTGGCGTCCGACATGGGCGATCAGTTCGGCAGGCTCCGCATCGTCTCGCAGGACAACGAACGCCACCACCGCCTCCACCCATTTGTCATTGGGCGCGCCGACCACCGCCGCCGCCTGGACGGCGGGGTGGCTCATCAGGGCGTCTTCGACCTCACGCGGATAGACGTTATAGCCGCCCGAGATGATCATGTCGGATGTTCGGTCCTTCAGGTGAAGGACGCCCTCGGCGTCGATCAGGCCGACATCGCGCGTATGCACCCAGCCTTCGGCGTCGAAGGTTTCGCGGGTCAACTCATCTGCTTTGAAATATCCCCTGGCGGCGCAATCGCCGCGCACCAGGATTTCTCCGGCCTCGCCGGGCTCGGCGTCAGCGCCGTCTTCGCGCAGGATGCGGATTTCCATCTCCAGGACCGGCCGACCACAGGCGCCCAGGCGGTCGCCTTCGTGATCCTCGGGCCGCAGCACGGCCAGGGCCAGGGGCGCTTCGGTCTGACCGTAATACTGCCAGAACTTGTCCTGACCGAAGCGGGCCATGGCGCGCTCGATCACCGGGCGCGGCATGGGCGAGGCGCCGTAGATGATCCGTTGCAGGGAAGACAGATCACGGCTGTCCAACTCTGGGCGCTCCAGCAGCATCTGCAGCATGGTCGGCACAAGATTGATCGCCGTCGCGCCGTACCGCTCGATTGCGGCGAGGAAAGCGTCTGGCGCGAAACCGGGCAGGACGACGCTGCGCCCGCCCCTCACCCACAGGGGCAAAATGAAGGTGCCGCTGGCGTGGATCAGCGAAGCCGCGTGCAGCATCACGTCGTCCGGCCCTGCGTTGAACAGGTTCAGCAGGATGTTGCGACAGATCGCAGCGCATGAGGCCTGGGTGTGCTCGACCGCCTTCAACACGCCCGTCGTGCCCGAGGTATAGAGGGTCAGGATGACGTCCGTCGGCTGCGGTCGATAGGAAGGCGGCGTGTCCTCTTCCCATGCGGCTGCGGCCTCCAGGTCGACCCCGCTCGCGGCCTCGCCCAAGGTCAAGACGATCAACTCCGGCAGGACCGCCTTGAGACCCTGCGCGCGCTCCAGCAGGGCCAGATCACAAACGACAAACCGGCACTCGGCCTCACGGACCATGCGGACATGCTCGTCGAGCGACAACCGCGCGTTCAGCGGCACCCGGTTCACCCCCGCCTTCGCACAGGCGAAGTCGAACGGCATGCTGGCGATGGAGTTGTTGATCAGCAGGGCCACCCGCGCGCCCGGCGTGACGCCCTGAGTCTGCATGGCGCGCCCATAACGGTTCGCTCGGGCGTTCACCTGAGCAAAGGTTTGTTCGACCTCGCCCACGACCATGGCGATGCGATCGGCGTGCTGGGCGGCGCCGCGCTCGACCAGTTCAACGTACAGAGGGGCGGTCATTGAGCCTTCTCCTCTTTCGCACTCTTGAAGACGCCATGGCGCCCCTCTCCGGCGACGAAGCGTCCCGCGCCATTCACGCCCTCCGCCTTGACGATGGGAACGCCGTGCCGCCCTTCCTGGCGCAGCGCCTCCGCCAGAGGGTAGTCCCACTGGCGATGCGCGCTCATGCGATCCGCCTTCATGCAGGCCTGCGGGAAGGCGGCGATCTCATGCGCCAGAGCCTCAGCCGCTTGCCTGGCCTGCCCGTTGGGAACCACCCGGTTCGCCAGTCCCATGGTCGCCGCCTCGGCCGCATCCACCGGCCGGCCGGTCAGGATCATGTCGAGCGCATAGGACATTCCGATCAACCTCGGCAGGCGCACCGTCCCGCCGTCGATCAGCGGCACCCCCCAGCGACGACAGAAGACGCCGAAGGTCGCCCCCTCTTCCGCCACCCGCAAATCGGCCAGCAAGGCGAGCTCCAGCCCGCCCGCAACCGCATAGCCCGACACCGCCGCGATCAGAGGCTTTTCCAGCATCAGGCGGCTGGGCCCCATCGGCCCCGCACCGCCGCCCTCGGCGTCCAGTTCCAGCGCGCGCTCGGCATCCGTCACCGCAGATAGGTCCGCCCCCGAACAGAAGACGCCGTGATCGCCCCACAGGACCGCCACGCGCTGCTCGGGGTCCGCCTCAAAGGCTAAAAAAGCCTCGCGCAGAGCCTGGGCCATGGGGCCGTCGACGGCGTTCCGTCGTTCGGGCCGATCCATGATGATGGTCGTCACTGGACCGTTGATCTCACTCCTGACTCCGCGCGACATGAGGCCTCCAAACATTACAAAAACTGTCTGATTTGGACTATGTCAGAAATATTTTGCGGCTGGCAAGTTCAGGGTTAGGCCTCGACCATGGAAACACCGCTCCCGCCTGCGACAGATCTGCTCATGGACCTGTTGAGCGTTCCGGCCGGTCGCCCGCTCAGCGTCCGCGCGCTTTGCAGCGCCGGTGAGCATCTGGGCTTTCCCGAAAACGCGGTACGCGTCGCCCTCACCCGTCTGGTGCGACAGGGAAAGATCGAGAAGGTCGGCCGCGGGGCCTATGCCGTGCATCCGTCGCAATTGCCGCTGATCAACGATGTCGCCCATTGGCGCTCGCGACTGGACTGGATGGGACCGTGGGACGGCGGCTGGATCGCGGTGGCCAGCCCCTCCATGCCCGCCGCCCAGCGCACGGCGCAGCGACGCCACGACCGGGCTCTGGATCTGCGTGGTTTTCGCGCCTGGCGTCCGGGCTTCCATGTCCGCCCCGACAATCTGATCGGGGGCGCCGAGGCCTTGAGCGAACAGCTTGCGCGTCTGGGCCTGGCCGAGGGTGCGGAAGTCGTCGCGCTGAAACCCTTGCGCCACGACCAGACCCAGGACGTCGCCTCCCTGTGGGACGTAGCCGCCCTGCACCACGCCTATGGCGAACTGCTGGCGCAGGTCGAGGGCAGCCTTCGCCGACAGCCGACGCTGGAACTGGGCGCCGCCGCGCGCGAATCCCTGCTGCTGGGCCGGACCGTCATCGCCCGCCTGGCGCGCGATCCTCTGTTGCCCGACGCACTGATGAAGGGCGACGCGCGTCATCGCCTCGTTCAGGCCATGGACGCCTATCAGCAGGCCAGCCGCAGCGTCTGGGAAGCCCTGATCACGCCCTCGGATCAGCAAGGCTGACGGCTCAAACGATCTCCCCGATCAGTTGACCGGATGGCTGGACGACAGGCCTCCGTCCACGACCAGGGCGTGACCGTTGACATAGGCGGCCTCGGGCGAGGCCAGGAAGGCGATGGCGTCGGCGATCTCTTCGGCCGCCCCGCCTCGGCGCAGCGGGTTGATCCGGCCGATCTGACCCTCCCGCCCCTTGGCGCGGGCGTGGTCATAGATGACCTGGGTCATGCCCGTCTCGATCAGCCCGGGGCAGACGGCGTTGACGCGAATCCCTGTGCCCGCCAGTTGCTGCGCGGCGGTCTGAACAAGGTTGATCACGCCCGCCTTCGAGGCGGAATAGGCCGGACCGCCCGCCCCCGCGCGCAAGCCCGCCACCGACGCGGTGCAGACGATGGCGCCCTGGCGTCCGGCGTCCTTCATAAGCCGCGCGCCATGCTTGATGGCCAGGAACGGACCGATCAGATTGACCCGCAACAAGGCGGCCCAGTCGTTCTCATCCTGCTCGAACAAGCCGGCGAAGCCGCCGCTGATCCCAGCGTTGGCGCAGACGATATCGACGCCGCCGTGGCGCGCCATCGCCGTTTCAAGCAAGGCGATCACATCGGCCTCGCTGCCTGCGTCGCCCTTGAAGGAGACAATGCCGGCGGCGTCATCGGCGATCCGTTCGATGTCTTCGCTCAGATCAGCGGCCAGAACGCGCGCGCCTTCCGCCGCGAACAGCCTGGCGGCGGCGCGGCCGATGCCCGAGGCGGCGCCGGTCACGACGACGCTCTTGCCTTCAAAGCGCGGCGTCACAGGGCGCCGCCGATGGTCGCGCCGCCGTCGATCACCAGCGTATGGCCGCTGACATAGGCGCCCGCCTGAGAGGCCAGAAAGACGGCGGCCCCGGCGATGTCTTCCGGCTCGCCGATCCGGCCCAGCGGCGTGGCGTCCTGCAGGCGCTTTTCGGCCTTGGGGTCTTCCCACAGGGCGCGGGCGAAGTCGGTGCGGACCACGCCGGGCGCGATGGCGTTGACCCGCACATTGTGACGGCCCAGCTCGACCGACAGATTGCGCACCAGCTGAAGGTCGGCGGCCTTGGAGATGTTGTAGGCGCCGATCACGTCCGAGCCGATCAAGGCGCCAATGGACGAAACGATGATGATGGCGCCGTCCTTCTTCTCGATCATGCCGGGGGCGACCATGTTGATCAGCCAGTGGTTGGACAGGACGTTGTTTTCGAAAATCTTGCGGAAGTGAGAGTCTTCGAGCCCCAGCATCGGGCCATAGGCGCTGTTGGTCGCGGCGTTGCAGACCAGGATGTCGACGCCGCCGAAACGCTCGCGCGTCTGGGCGACCAGATTTTCCAGCGCCGCCTTGTCCGAGATGCTGGCGGCGATGGCCACGGCTTGTTCGCGGCCGCGGCTTTCGTTGATGGCGGCGGCGACGGCATCGCAGGCGTCCTGTTTGCGGCTGGAGATGACGACATTGGCGCCCGCCTCGGCCAGGGCCTCGGCGATGGCCCGGCCGATGCCGCGCGACGAGCCGGTGACGATGGCGGTCTTGCCGCTCAGATCAAACATACGCATGGGCGAAGGGATCCTTATTCTTCGGCGCCGGCCAGGCGGGCTTCACGCCAGGCGGCCTTGGTCAGGGGTTTCAGCATGGCCACGGCGTCGGCGGCCTTGGCGCTGGAGGCGTTGCCCGACAGCATCCGCTTCTTCACGCCCTGGATGATGCCGATCAGGCGTAACAGGTTGAAGGCGAAGTGCCAGTGCAGGTCCGGCAGGTCATCGCGGCCGGTGGCGGCGCAATATCGCCGGGCCATGTCGTCCAGCGACGGAATGCCCGCAGCCTCAAGGTCCAGACCGTTCAGACCGGCGCGGCCGTCGGCGGGCAGGATCCAGTTCATGGCCAGATAGGCGAAGTCGGCCAGCGGGTCGCCTAGCGTCGCCAGCTCCCAGTCCAGCACGGCGCGGACCGTCATGGAGTCCGGCGTATAGATCAGATTGTCGATGCGATAGTCGCCGTGGATGATGGCGGTGCGTGTCTGTTCCGGCGCGGTGCGCGGCAGGAAGTCGATCAGGCGCTCGACCTCGGGCAGGTCGTCGGTCTGGGCGGCGCGATACTGCTTGGTCCAGCGGGCGACCTGACGCTCGAAATAGTTGCCGGGGCGGCCGAAGTCCTCCAGCCCCACGGCGACCGGATCGACGCTGTGCAACTGGGCCAGGGTATCGACCATGACCTCATAGGCGCCGCGACGCTCAAGCGGCGACAGGTCCGGCAGGGCGCCGTTCCAGAAGGTGCGTCCCTCGACCAGCTCCATCACATAGAAGGCCGAACCGATGACGTCCTCGTCCTGACACAGGGCCAGCGGCGCAGGCACGGGAAAGCCGGTCGGATGCAGGGCGCTGATCAGCCGATATTCGCGATCGACCGCATGGGCCGAGGGCAGCAGCGGTCCGAACGGGCGACGGCGCAGGACATAGTCCCGGCCGTCGACGGTCATCCGATAGGTCGGGTTCGACTGGCCGCCGGGGAACTTCTCCAGACGGATGTCGGCGGGCGCGGCGGGCAGGACGCCCGCCAGCCACTGTCCCAGACGCGCGACGTCCAGATCGCTCATCGCGCCGCCTCCGCGTGGCGGGCGAACTCGGACCGGGCGATGGCGCGGGCGTGGACCTCGTCCGGGCCGTCGGCGAAGCGCAGGGTGCGGATGCCCGCCCAGGCCGCCGCCAGTTCAAAGTCCTGGGACACGCCGCCGCCGCCGTGGGCCTGAATGGCGTCGTCGATGATGCGCAGAGCCATCATCGGCGCCTGGACCTTGATCATGGCGATCTCGTCCTTGGCCGCCTTATTGCCCGCACGGTCCATCATGTCGGCGGCCTTCAGGCACAGCAGGCGCGTCATCTCGATGTCGATGCGGGCGCGGGCGATGCGCTCTTCCCAGACCGAATGCTCGCCGATCCGCTTGCCGAAGGCGACGCGCGTCATCAGGCGGCGGGCCATCGCCTCCAGCGCCTCTTCGGCGGCGCCGATGGTGCGCATGCAGTGGTGGATGCGGCCCGGGCCCAGACGGCCCTGCGCGATCTCGAAGCCGCGCCCCTCGCCCAGCAGGATGTTCTCGACCGGCACGCGCACGTCGGTCAGGCTGACCTCCATGTGGCCGTGCGGGGCGTGGTCATAGCCATAGACGCTCAACGGCCGCTCGATTTTCACGCCCGGCGCATCCATCGGGACCAGGATCATCGACTGCTGGCGATAGGTCTTCGCGTCCGGGTCGGTCTTGCCCATGACAATGGCGATGCGGCAGCGCGGATCGCCCGCCCCGGACGACCACCATTTGCGGCCGTTGATGACATAGTGGTCGCCGTCGCGACGGATCTGCGTCTGGATGTTGGTGGCGTCGGACGAGGCGACGGCCGGTTCGGTCATCAGGAAGGCCGAGCGGATCTCGCCGTTCATCAGCGGCGTCAGCCATTTCGCCTTCTGCGCGGGCGCGCCGTAGCGGTGCAGCACCTCCATGTTGCCGGTGTCGGGCGCCGAGCAGTTGAACACCTCGCTGGCCCATTCGATGCGGCCCATCTCTTCGGCGCACAGGGCGTATTCGAGGTTGGTCAGACGCTCGCCGGTGAACTTGAAATCGTCCGGCTCATCCATGCCGTCGGGCGCGGGCGGCATGAACAGGTTCCACAACCCGGCGGCGCGCGCCTCGCCCTTCAGCGCCTCGATCGAGGGCAGGGGCGCGGCCCAGCGGTCGCCTTCGGCCACCTCGGCTTGGACGGCGGCGATGCGCGGTCGCACCTTCTCAGCCATGAAGGCCCGGACGCGCGCCTGGAACGACCGTTCGCGTTCCGTCAGGGTGAAATCCATCGTTTGCTCCTGATTAGGACCGACGGCCCAGCGTCTCGTCCATCTGACGAATTAACTCCCGCGCCTCATCGCCCTCGGGGATCGGGCGCCCGCTGTCGCGCCAGGCGATGGCCGACTTGAAGCCTTCGGTCTGGGCATGGCGGCGGAACCAGAGACCTTCCGGATTATGGCGGGTGATGCCGTCGAACACCGTCGCCATCATCTGAGACTGCTCCAGTCCCATGGTCAGCATGACCTGGTTAACCACCATCTTGTGCATGGCCAGGTGCGAGCGCGGCACCCCGGCGATCCGCTCGGCCAGGCGCAGCGCGGCGGCGTCCAGGTCTTCCGGCGCGGCCACGATATTGGCCAGGCCCCAGTCACCCGCCGTCTTGCCCGTGATGAGATCGCCGGTGAACATCAACTGCTTGGCGCGCGCCGGCCCCAGGCGATAGGTCCACATGGCCGTCGTCGGGCACCCCCAAACGCGCGTCGGCATGTAGCCGATGCGGGCGTCCTCAGCCATGACCAGCAAATCGCAGCACAGGGCGATATCGCTGCCGCCCGCGACAGCCGCGCCGTGCACCTTGGCGATCGTCGGCTTGGCGCAGCGCCACAGCGCCATGAAGTCCTCGGTGTTCCGCTTCATCCGCGCATAATCGTCCATGGGATCCCATGGATGACGCTCCTGCTGGCACGGATGGTCGATCTGGCTCTCCGCCGAGGCCGCCAGATCATACCCCCCGCAGAAACCAGGACCGGCCCCCTCGACGATGATGACGTGCACTTCGTCATTCCGCTCGGCCCACTCCACCGCTGCGCGGATCTCGCCGGGCATCTTGTCCGTGATGGCGTTGAAGCGCTCGGGCCGGTTCAGCAGCAGCCTGGCGATGCGCGGCTGCTGGGGATCCTGTTCGATCTGCAAACTGGTGAAGACAGGCATGCGAGGCTCCTCGGTTGACGAGGCGGACAATGGGTCGCATCAAGTTGACAGTCAACATTGACGGTGAATAACATCCGCTTATGACCCAGACGCCCGCCCCTTCCGACGCCGCTCCGAAGCTGACGCGCAAGGCGCAGAGGGAGGCCACGCACGCCGCCCTGCTGCAGGTGGCGGTCATGCTTCTGATCGAACGAGGCGCGGCGGGCGTCACGACCCTGGAGGTCCAGCAGCGCGCCGATGTCAGCCGGGGCGCCCTGCTGCATCACTTCCCGACACGGGCTCACCTGCTGTCAGCGACGGTCACCGAGCTGATCCGCCGCAACGAAGAAGCCGTATGGCGCGAGCAGGCCCACACTGCGTCAGAAGGCGATCCCCTGACCGAGGCGATCCGCAGCCTGGTCGCCGCCGCCTCCACCTCCTCCTACGTTGCGGAAATGGAACTGTGGGCCGTCTCCCGAACGGACCCTGCGTTGCGCGACACCCTGCGCGCGGCGGAACAGGACGCCCTGAAGGCGCGCGAGCGGGTGCTGGACGAGTTGTTCGCCCCCCTGCGCCACGAGCCCGGCTATCGCCGTCTGGTCGAGCTCAGCATCGAATTCGTGCGCGGCCTGGCCCTGTCCAATCTGCTCCGGAACGACAGTCGTCGCAGCGACGAACTGGTCGCAGCCTGGGTCGACGCCGCCAGACTGATCATTGAACGGGCGCGAGACCCGCTGGGAGGAACACCATGACGAAAGGCCTTCAGACCTCATACTGGCCGGCGGATCAGAGCAGCCCGATCTGGGACATGACAGTCGGCGATGTCCTGCGGCGGGGCGCCGCCCTGGCGGGCGAGCGCGAGGCGCTGGTCGAAGTCGCACCGGACGGCGCCCCTTCCCTCACCGCCGCCGCATCAACGGACCGCCGCTGGACCTACCGCCAGCTTCTCGATGAGGCAGAGGCCTGCGCCCACTGGCTGTTGGCGCGTTTCGCGCCCGGCGAACACGTCTGTATCTGGGCGCCGAACGTGCCTGAATGGATCGTGGTCCAGTACGGCGCCGCCTTGGCTGGGCTGGTCGTCGTCACCGCCAACCCCGCGTTACAGGAAGCCGAACTGCGTCATGTGCTGAAACAGTCCCGCGCTTCGGGTTTGATCTACGTCGATCAGTTCCGCGGCTATGACATGGCCCAGACGGCCCGCCGCATGGACGACGTGGTGCGCGAACGCATCTCCCTCACCGGCTTCATGGATCGGTTGAAGATCGTCGAACCCGTGCGCGACCTCCCTCCCGTCGGGCCGGACGCGCCGGTCCAGATCCAGTTCACCTCCGGCACCACCGGCCTGCCCAAAGGGGCCTTGCTGCATCATCGCGGCATGGTGACCAACGCCGCCTTCCTGGTCGACCGATCGGGGCACCTCAACGAGATATGGGTCTCGCCGCTTCCGCTCTTTCACACCGCCGGGTCGGGCCTTTGCGTCCTGGGATGCGCCACCCGCCTGTCGACCCTGGTCCTGCCCTGCCTGTTCGAACCCAGGCTGATGCTGTCCGCGATAGAGCGCGAACGCGCCACGGTCGTCGGCGGTGTTCCGACCATGCTGGTGGCCCTGCTCGAAGCTCTGCCCGAAGGCCGCAGCGACCTCTCATCCCTGCGGGTCATGGTCTCGGGCGGCTCGCCTGTTCCTCCCAAGCTTCACGAACGGGTGGAAGCCGCCTTCGGCTGCCCCCTGACCAGCCTGTTCGGCCAAACGGAGCTGAGTCCCAGCCTGACCGCCAGCAGCCCCGATGACAGCGCGGCGGATCGCGCCGAAACCTCGGGCCGTCCCCTGCCCCAGGTCGAGGTGCGGATCGTCGATCCTCAGACCGGCGAGCTGGCGCCCATCGGCCATGACGGAGAGGTTCAGGCGCGCGGCTATCAACTGATGCTGGGCTACGTGGGCCAGGACGACGCCACGGCCCGCACCATCCTGCCTGACGGCTGGTTGCGAACCGGCGACATCGGCCACCTGGATTCGCGTGGCTACCTCCGCATCACCGGCCGTCTCAGCGACATGATCATCCGTGGCGGCGAGAACCTCTATCCTGCCGAAATCGAGGCCGCCCTGACGCGCCATCCGGCCGTGGCCGAAGCGGCGGTCTTCGGCCTGCCGGACGACCATTGGGGCGAGATCGCCGCCGCCGCCATCCGCCTCCACCCCGACGCAACCCAGATCGAGGCCACCGATCTGAAATCACATTGCCGCAACCTGCTCTCGCCGCAGAAGACCCCCTCGGACTGGTTCGTCGTCGAGGTCATGCCTCTGACGCCTTCCGGCAAGATTCAGAAGTTCACGCTCAGGGACGATGCCTCGGCGAGGCGCCTGCGAAAGATCAGCTGAACCCAGGCCGTCGGCTCGACATATCAAGACAGCTGAGGCGGCGGATTGGACGCCGGCGGTGAAATAACCGAACACAGACCCGAGACCCAACCGTCGCGACAGGGGAACAGCCGCCACAGCGGCGGACATCAAGACGCGCTGAAGGGCGCGCCGAACCCCCCGGCGCGATAGTCCTGCATCGCCTGGTCAAGCTCAGCCTCGGTGTTCATGACAAAGGGTCCGCGAGCGGCCACCGGTTCATCCAGCGGCGCACCAGCCAGCAGGACGACATGCAAGGCGCTGTCGGCCGTGATGGACACAGAGCTCTCCTCGGTCAAATGCTCCATCCATAAGGTGGCGTCAGGTCCGCCTTGCGTCGCTGCGGCGCCGAAGCGGCCCTTGCCGTGGATGACATACAGGAAGCCGTTGTAGCCGGCCGGCAAATCCTGGACGAACCGGGCGCCCGCCTCCATGCGTATGTCCAGCATCATCACCGGGGAATGACTCTGCGCCGGGCCGACCGTGTCTCCCGAGCGACCTGCGATGACACGCATCTCAACGCCAGGCTCTCGCCGGACCGGCATGTCCGTGCCGCGCAAATCCTGATAACGCGAGGCGGTCAGCTTGTCCTTCGCCGGCAGGTGAGCCACAACTGGAGCACATGGACGAAATCATCATCGGCCGGAATTTCATTGTGGATCACGCCTCGTCCAGCCGTCATCCACTGAGTATCGCCTGGCCCCAGTTCGCCCCCGCCGCCCTTGTTGTCTTCATGACGAAGGCGGCCCGACACGACATAGGTGACGGTCTCGAAGCCCCGGTGCGGGTGCGGTCCGAACGCCCCGCGCTTGAAGCGATCGTTCATCATCGACAGGAAAGGATCGTGCGCCCGCCAATCGCCCGGCATGACGGCGGCGCGGCCGTCGCGAATGGCGTCCTGGTGCATCGGTTGCGATAGCGTGGCGCGGACGATCCCGCGTTCAGGAAGCTGCTTGTTCGACATGCCCGTCTCCTTGGCGGCGGCCGCTATGTGCGACGTCGCATGGCGATGTGGGAGGGGCGCGCCCCGTCCCGATCAATATAATATTGAAACAGCAGAATAACTGAATTTCATTCTTTATAATGGAACAAAAAGAAAATTTTTGCGCCTACATGCTCTCCGAGCATTGATCAAATCAAGCAAATGCATAGGCACACAATCTCGCCCAGACCGATAGTCTTGAAAATTGACATTCCTGACAGCGCCCATACGGCTCTCGCCTACTCAAGCCCGCCCAGAACCGTCGGAAGAAGTTCGGACACGGTGGGGTGGATATGCATGATGCGGCGCACGTCGTCAGCGGTCGCGCCTCTCGCCATGGCGTCGACCAGCACATGAACCGCTTCGTCGCCCTCCACGCCCAGAATGGCGCCGCCAAGGATTGCGCCGGTACCAACCTCCACCACCACCTTCATGAAGCCCTGAATCTCGCCTCGCTCTACTGCGCGCCCGACCCGACTCATGGGCCGCTTTCCGACCTTGACCGTCCGTCCCGCCTTGCGCGCCTGAGCCTCGGTCAATCCAACACGACCGAGAGGCGGGTCGATATAAAGGGCGTAACAATCAATCCGATCGCTTACCCCGCGCGCCTCGCCGTCCAACAGGTTGGCGGCGACGATCTCGAAGTCATTGTAGGCGGTATGGGTAAAGGCGCCGCGACCATTGCAATCACCCAACGCCCAGACGCCCGGCGCGCTGGTCGCCAACTGGTCGTCGACGATGACATATCCGCGCTCATCGGTCGCAACGCCAGCCTGATCCAGACCCAGATCATCCGTGTTGGGACGTCGGCCGACCGCCAGCAACACATGCGAACCGACCACGGCCGGGCTACCTGAAGCGCAGTCGACGCCTACTTCCACGCCGCCCTGCACGTTAGAGAAACGGATACACTCGGCATTCGTGCGTATCTGAACGCCTTCGGCCGCCAGAAGGTCATGGATAGCCTCGGACACGTCCGGGTCTTCGCGAGCGATCAAGCGCGCACCTTTTTCGATGATCGTCACCTCGGCGCCGAAGCGGCGATACATCTGGGCGAACTCCAGACCGATGTAGCTGCCGCCGACCACGACGAGATGCCGGGGGACCGCGTCCAGCTGAAGGATGCTGGTGTTATTGAGCAGGACGACGTCATTCGCCCCCGGAAAGTCGGGCCGAGCCGCTCGCCCGCCGACATTGATGAATATCTTCGGCGCGCTCAGGCGGCGCTCGCCGACCGCCACGGTATCCGCCGACACGAAACAGGCGGGACCACGCACCAAGGTGCAGCCCTCAAGTCCCCCGAGCCAGGCCTCAAGACCATTGCGGGCGTTGGCGGTCACAGCGTCGGCGCGCGCCTTGATCGTCTTCATGTCGATCGCGATCTCGCCCAGGATATCGACGCCCCATGCCCCGGCGCCGCGCACCACCCTGGCTGCGCGGGCGCTGGCGACCAGGGCCTTGGTCGGCATGCAACCGCTGTTGACGCATGTCCCTCCAATGAGATGCCTCTCAATGAGAGCCGCCTTCATGCCGCCCTGAGTCAGGCGCTCCACAAGGGGCGGGCCGGCCTGGCCGGCGCCGATGATGATGGCGTCAAACGTCTCGGACATTGGAGCTCCCCGCTAGATCCAGGATGTTTCGACAACGCCTGAATGCCGTGATCGTCCCCAGGTCTTCATTGACGCGAGATTCAAGCTCCCTCAGACGGGAGCATTGCTGTCGAAAACCGGACCTGCTATCTGGGGAGCGTCCAGCTATTCAAGGGAAGGAGGGCATGATGATCGACAAGACCACGCCCGTCCGCAGGTTCCCGATGGTCAGCGGCCGCCACGACCGCTGACGCACATTGCGGCTCCATGAAGAGCCGCGTCCCTGATCATTGCTGACACAAGGACCGCGTAAATCTGCGCGGTTATTTCTCCCATGACAGACCATGACGACGCCGACGCGCGCCTGCGCGCGTCCGTGCTGCGCAAGGTGCTCGCCTTCACCTTCCGCCTGTGGCGCCGAACCCCCTTGCTGGCCGTCGCCTGCGCCGGGACGATGCTGCTGGCGACCCTCACGGAAGTCTTCACCCCGCTCTACGCCGGGCGCATCATCGACGCGGCGGGCCGCGGCGACGTCGGCGCCGCCTGGGCGGCCTTCGCCGTCATCACCGCCCTGGGCGCCGCGATGGTCGTGCTGCGCCACCTCGGCTGGTGGGCGATCACGCCCCTGACGCTGAAGATGATGCAGGACGTGACGCAGGAGGGCTTCGCGCGCGTCCAGCGACTGTCGACCGACTGGCACGCCAACGCCTTCTCGGGTTCGACCGTCCGACGGATCACGCGGGGCATGTGGGCGCTCGACACCCTGAACGACGTGCTGCTGCTCTCGCTTCTGCCGTCGCTGACGGTGCTGGCGGGGACGGTCATCCTGCTGGCGCTGCACTGGCCGATCCTGGGCCTCGTGATGGGCGTCGGCGCGATCGCCTACATCGCCCTGACCGTCGGCCTGGCGACGCAGGTGCTGGCGCCGACCGCGCGGCTGTCGAACCAGTGGGACACCCGGATCGGCGGCGTATTGGCCGACGCCATCGGCGCCAACGCCGTGGTCAAGGCTTTCGGCGGCGAGGCGCGCGAGGAAGCCCTGTTGGCGAAAACCGTCGCCAAGTGGCGCAAGCGGACGCACCGCACCTGGATGGCCTTCACCTGGGCCGGCTCCGGGCAGATCGCGCTTCTGTGGCTGATCCGGCTGGCGGTCACGGGCGTGGCGCTGTGGCTGTGGATGCGCGGCCAGGCCAGCGCCGGCGACATGGCCTATGTCATCACCAGCTATCTGGTCCTGAACGGCTATCTGCGCGACATCGGCATGCATATTCACCAGCTTCAGCGTTCGGTGAATGAGATGGAGGAGTTGGTTCAGCTTCACCAGGAGCCGCTGGGCGTCCCCGACCAGACCGATGCGCAGCCGATCCAGGTCAGGCACGGCGCCATCCGCTTCGACGCCGTCACCTTCCACTACGCCGGCCAGGAAAGACCGTTGTTCCGAAACCTCGACGTCGCCATTCCGGCGGGCCAGCGCGTCGGACTGGTGGGACGCTCAGGCTCGGGCAAGACCAGCTTCGTCAAGCTGGTCCAGCGCCTCTATGACGTCGATGACGGCCGGGTGATGATCGACGGGCAGGACGTGGCCCACGCGACCCAGGCGTCCCTGCGCCGCCAGGTCGCGATCGTGCCGCAGGAACCGATCCTCTTCCATCGGTCGATCGCGGACAACATCGGCTATGGCCGTCCCGGCGCCACGCCCGAAGACATCGAGCAGGCCGCGCGCCTCGCCAATGCGCACGACTTCATCGCCCGCCTGCCGAAGGGGTATCAGACCCTGGTGGGCGAGCGAGGGGTCAAGCTGTCCGGCGGCGAACGCCAGCGCGTGGCCATCGCGCGGGCCTTCCTGGCGGATGCGCCGATCCTGATCCTGGACGAGGCGACGTCCAGCCTCGATTCCGAGAGCGAGGCGGCGATCCAGGAGGCGATGGAACGGCTGCTGATCGGCCGCACCGCCATCGTCATCGCCCACCGGCTGTCGACCGTCCGGGCGCTGGACCGCATCCTGGTCTTCTCAGGCGGCGAGATTGTCGAAGACGGAACCCATGACGCCCTGCTCCAGACCGGCGACGGCCACTATCGCCGCCTGTTCGAACGCCAGTCAGGAAAGACTCCAGAGATAATGGAGTAAGACAAGGCGACGAGGGCGCCGCGCCGACAGGCGCCCTCGTCAACAACCGTCAGATGACGAGACCAGCCTAGCTTTCCAGATCGCCTTTCAGTCGGTCAATCAGAGACAGGGCGTGTCCGGCGTATTCGCTGATCCAGCGGTCATGGATGCGTTTGATCGGCAGGGCGTCGAGATGGTTCCACCGCTCGCGCCCTTCCCTTCGCGCCACCACCAGACCGGCGCCTTCCAGCACCTTCAGATGCTGCATCACCGTGCAGCGGTCCATATCGTCGAAACGCTCGCACAATCCGCCGGTGGTGACAGGACCATCTTTCAGGCAGTCCAGCATCTGTCGACGACGAGAGTGAGCCAACGCCTTGAAAACACGATCATCTTCTATCTCGTTTGACATGTTATTTTTTTATAACATAAACTGGCCTCCTGCAA
>NZ_JBDGLE010000006.1:0-261449 GCF_057655995.1 Brevundimonas sp. Soil_N_31 | reverse complement strand
CTCCCGCCGGCGACGCAGATCGGCTATCAACCCCCTGGGCTCTCACAATGATCAAGGGACCAGAGGGGGGCACGTCAGAGGGTTTCATGCGAATTGCGTCATTGGCCTCGTCGCGCGTGTGAAGGTTACGCGCGGGCGTCACGTCACCCTCGTGCCGACATGAAGGCGTAACGCGGACCGCCTTGTTTGGCGGGGCCGTAACGATCTTAGCTCGAAGATGATGTCGTCGTGCGCAGCCGGGCGACCTTGTGCGGTTCGGCGGGATCAACGCCCGGGGCAATGACAGGCTGTCTGGTTTGGGCGCATTTTCTTTTGGGAAGTCGAGCGCTGCGCATGTTTTTGCTTCCGGCGTACTTGAATGAGAGTTGGCGGCATGAATTGGATTTCAGATACTTGTTGATTTCGAGAACATGTGTTTGCTGGCGTGTTATAACTTATCGTTTTGGTGATTTTTGATGTATTGTTACTCCGTAACGTTGTAATTGGGTTGGCGGATGCTAGATGGGCTGAATGGCTCGTCGGTTCGCCCGATCTCGATGGTTTCTCGCGTTCGTCGCGATGCTCCTGTCCCTGTGCGTCTTGGCGCCGGTGGCGGATGCGGCGACGTGCGCAGTCGAGTTTGATCCGTCTCATGTCGTCGCGGTTGTGGATACGGGCGATACGCATCAGGACGACGCTGGCGCTGCGCACGGAGCCTGCAGTCACGGCCATTGCCATCATGGCGTGAAGGCGCCGACGGACGTTTCTGTCGAGACGGCGGCCGATTTCGGCGGTCTGCGTCGTTTGCTCGAGCCTGACCAGACGTTGGCGTCCGTCTCGCTCGATGGCCTGAAGCGACCGCCCAGAACCTGACGGGATTCCGCGCGCCCTGTCGCGCGTCTCGTGTCAGATTTTCTGGGAAAGTAAACCATGCATCCCCCATTTCGCCTGCCGCCGCGCTCTGCGGCCGGTTGGGCGCTGGCCGCGCTTGCGGCCCTCCTCGCCGGCCCCGTCTGGGCTGATCCGGCGCCCTCCTACGCCGTTCTGCTGAAGCAACTCGGCCAGACGCCGGCCGCCGTCGAAGCGGACGCCCTGAGCGACGCCGCCGAGGCGCGAGTCCGTCAGGCCCGCGTCCGGCCCAATCCCAACCTGTCCATCGACCTCGAGAACGTGATCGGGTCCGGTCCTTATTCCGGTCTCAGCGCGGGCGATCTCAGCCTGGCGTTCAGCCAGAATCTGGAGCTGTGGGGCCGCCGCCCCGCAAGGGTGAACGCCGCCCGCGCCGATGCCGGTGCGGCGGCGTTGCGCCGCGACCTGACCGTGGTCGACACGGCCGGGCGATTGGCCCTGATCTACGCCGAGGCCGAGGCGGCGCAGCGCCGCGCCGCCCTGGCCGAGGAAGCGCTGACCCTGGCCGTGGCCGACGCCCGCGCGGCCCTGGCTCTGGTCGAGGAAGGGCGCGAACCCCTGCTGCGCGGCATCCAGGCCGAAAGCGAGGCCGCCGCCGCCCGCGCGAGCCTCGATGAAGCCAAGGCCGAGCGCGACGCCGCCTTCGCCCGCCTGAGCGCCGTCGCCATGCTGCCGACGCCGGCCACCTCGATCGAGGCCGGGCTGCTGGATGCGCCGACAATGCCGTCCGCGCGGTCCGAACGTGACGCGCCGACGGTGCGGGTGGCCGAGGCCGAGGCCACGGCGGCCGAGCGCCGCATCGATGTCGAGCGCATTAACGGCCGCCCTGACGTCACCGCCAGCGTCGGCGTGACCCGCTTCGGCGAGAACGATCAGACGGCCATGACCTTCGGCCTCAGCCTGCCCTTGCCGCTGTTCGACCGGAACCGGGGAAACATCGACGCCGCGCGCGCCGAGCACCGGGCCGCCGAGGCGCGCGTCATGCAGGCGCGTCAGGACGCCGGAGCCGACCGAGCCGCCGCCGGAGCGCGTCTGGCGTCTTCGGCCAGCCGGGTGTCGGCCGCCGATGCGGGCGTGACCTCGGCCGAGGAGGCCTATCGCCTGTCGCGCATCGGCGCCGAGGCCGGGCGCATCTCGCAACTGGAGCTGCGCACCGGACGCGCGGCCCTGATCAACGCCCGATCCGCCGCCGTCGACGCCCGCATGGCGCGCGTCCGCGCCGAAATCGATCTGGCGCGCCTGGAAGGCCGCGCCCCCTTTGAAGGAAGCCGCTGATGCGTAAGCCGTCATCGAACAAGAAAGTCCTGATCGCGGGCGCCGCCGCCGTCGTCCTGCTCGGCGGCGGGATGCTGGCCCTGACGCTTAGCCGATCCGATCCGCCCGTCGCCGAGAAGGCGGAGACCGAGGCGGAAGGCGAAGCCGCCGAAGCGCCCGAGGGCGTGGTCGAACTGACCGCCGAACAGCTTCAGGCGGCGGGCATCTCGGTCGTCGCCGTCTCGCGCGGCGGGGGCGGCGAGACGCGCCTGTCCGGCCGGGTCGAGGCCATGGTCGACGCGCGCGCCGCTGTCGGCGCCGTGGTCGGCGGCACGGTCGAGCGGGTGCTGGTGGCGCCGGGTCAGGCGGTACGCGCGGGCCAGCCCCTGGTCAGCCTCATCAGCGGCGACGGCGCCGCCCTGCGCGCCGAGATCGACGCGGCCTCGGCCGCCGCGACCGCCGCGCGTCAGGCGCATCAGCGCAACCGCAACCTGGCCGACCAAGGCGTCGTCGCGCGTCAGGAAGTCGAAGCCTCGCAGGCTCAAGCCGCCAGCGCCGAGGCTCTGGCCCGCGCCGCGCGGGCGCGGGCGGCGGCGGCGGGCTCGCCCAACGCCTCGGGCCGAATGAGCGTCGTCAGCCCCATCTCGGGTGTCGTGACCAACGTCCAGGTCGGCCCCGGCGGCTTCGTCGCCCAGGGCGCGGTCGTGGCCGAGGTGACCAATCCGGCGCGGGTCGAGCTGGTCTTCAACGCCCCGCCGCAGCTGGCGGCCCAGGTGCGCCTCGGCTCCCACGTTCGCGTCACCGGTCCGCAGGGCGAGTTCAACGCCCTGGTCACGGGCGTCGCCGCCGACGCCGGATTGCAGGACAGCGGCGCGACCGTGATCCGCGCCCGGCCCGAGGGCGGCCGCCTGCCGCCCGCCGGATCGCCCGTCACCGGCGCGGTCGTCACCGAGGGCCAGTCCGGCAGCGCCCTGACCGTGCCGTCCGAGGCGGTGCAGACGGTCGACGGCGCCACGGTGGTCTTCGTCCAGGCGGACGGCGGCTTCCGCGCCCAGCCCGTGCTGGCGGGTCGTCAGGCCGGAGGCTCCACCGAGATCCTGCGCGGCCTGACCGGGAGCGAAAAAGTCGCGGCGGCCAACGCCTTCCTGCTCAAGGCCGAACTGGCCAAGGGCGAAGCCGAGCACGGCCACTAAGGGAGGGCGATCATGTTCAAAGCGATCATCGAGGCGTCCGTCCGCTTCCGCTGGTTCATCGTTCTGGCCACGACCCTGGTCGCGGCCTGGGGCCTGTTCCAGCTGACCAAGCTGCCGATCGACGCCGTGCCGGACATCACCAACCGCCAGGTGCAGATCAACACCGTGGCCCCGGCCCTGGCCCCCGAACAGATGGAGCGTCAGGTCACCTACCCGCTGGAAACGGCGATGGCGGGCATTCCGGGCATCCAAAGCACCCGCTCCCTGACCCGCAACGGTTTCAGCCAGGTGACGGTCATCTTCAGCGACGCCACCGACATCTACTTCGCCCGCCAGCAGGTGGCCGAGCGGATGGCCCAGGCGCGCGAGAACCTGCCAGAGGGCGTCGAACCGGCCCTGTCGCCCATCACCACCGGCCTGGGCGAAGTCCTGATGTGGACGGTCGATCTCAAGCCTTTCGACGCCAAGACAGCGCGCGCAGGCCGACCCGGCTGGCAACCCGACGGCGCCTATCTGACGCCCGAGGGCGAGCGGCTGGACACGCCCCAGGCGCGCGCCACCTATCTGCGCACCGTTCAGGACTGGATCATCGCGCCCCGGATGCGGACCGCCCCCGGTCTGGCGGGCGTCGACGTCAACGGCGGCTATGTGAAGGAATACGCCGTTCGCCCCGATCCGGCGCGACTGGCGAGTTACGGCCTCAGCCTGAATGATCTGGTCCAGGCGCTGGACCGCGCCAACACCCAAGCCGGCGCGGGCTATATCCAGCGCGCGGGCGAGGCCCTGACCGTGCGCACCGACGCCCTGGCCCAGACGGTCGAGGATCTGGCCCAGGCGCCTGTGGTCAACCGCAACGGTCTGGTCGTGCGGGTCGTTGATGTGGCGACGGTCGAGATCGGCCAGGCGCCGCGTCTGGGCGGGGCCAGCCGCGACGGCCATGAGGCGGTCATCGGCACCGCCCTGATGCTGGCGGGCGAGAACAGCCGCACCGTGGCCCAGGCTTCCGCCGAACGGCTGGAGCAGATCAGCGCCAGCCTGCCGCCCGACATCGTGGCCGAGCCGGTGCTGAACCGCAGCGCCCTGGTCAACTCCACCATCAAGACGGTGGCCAAGAACCTGACCGAGGGGGCGCTGCTGGTCATCGTCGTGCTGTTCTTGCTGCTGGGGAACATCCGCGCGGCGACGATCACGGCCCTGATGATCCCGATCAGCTTCCTGTTCGCGGTCATCGGCATGAACCGCTTCGGCATCAGCGGAAACCTGATGAGCCTCGGCGCCCTGGACTTCGGTCTTCTGGTCGACGGCGCCGTGGTGGTGGTCGAGAACACCCTGCTGCGGCTGGGCCAGAAGCGCGCCGATCTGGGCCGCGCCCTGACCCGCCACGAGCGGCTGGGCGTCGCCGCCGACGCCGCGCGTCAGATGGTCAAGCCCGCCGCCTTCGGCCAGCTGATCATCCTGCTGGTCTTCACCCCCCTGCTGATGCTGGAAGGGGTCGAGGGCAAGACCTTCATCCCCATGGGCGCCACGGTTATGCTGGCCCTGGTCGGCGCCTTCATCTTCTCCTTCACCTTCGTCCCGGCCATGACGGCCCTGCTGGTCAAGGAGCCCAAGACCGTCCACGTCGATGAGAACGGCGAGGCGGAGGAGCACGAGACCTTCCTGCTGCGCCACGCGCGCCATTGGATCGAACCGGCCATCCGCGCCGCCGTTGCGCATCCCAAGACGGTGCTGGCCTCGGCGTTCGGGGCCCTGCTGGTCGGCGCCCTGGCCTTCACCCTGCTGGGGCGCGAGTTCATCCCGACGCTGGACGAAGGCGACATCGCCATGCAGGCGCTGCGCGTGCCCTCGGCCTCGCTGGAGCAGTCCCTCGCCATGCAGATGGCGCTGGAGCGGGCCATTAAGGCCCAGCCTGAGGTGAAGACCGTCTTTTCGCGCACCGGCACGGCCGAGGCGGCGGTGGACCCCATGCCGCCGAACATCTCAGACGCCGTCATCGTGCTGAAAAAACGCAAGGAATGGCCCGATCCGCGCCTGCCGAAGGAAGAGCTGATCGCCCGTATCGAGAAGGCCGCTTCGACCCAGTTGGGCAACGCCTTCGAGTTCAGCCAGCCGATCGAACTGCGCTTCAACGAACTGATCTCGGGGGTCCGCACCGATCTGGCGGTCATGGTCTATGGCGACGACTTCGCCAAGCTCCAGGCGACGGCGGATCAGGTGGCCAACGCCCTGCGCGACACGCCCGGCTCGGCCGACGTGCGGGTAGAACAGGCGTCCGGCCTGCCGACCCTGACGGTCAGCGTCGACCGCTTCGCCGCCGCCAACTACGGCCTGTCGGCGGCCGACGTGTCCGAAGCCGTCTCGGCCGCCATCGGCGGCGCCGAGGCGGGTCAGATCTTCGAGGGCGACCGCCGCTTCGACGTGGTGGTCCGCCTGTCGGACGCGGAGCGTAACGATCCCGCCGCCCTGAACGCCCTGCCCGTCACCACGGCGAGCGGCGTGACCATCCCCCTGTCCTCGGTCGCCCGCATTCAGGTGAAGGAGGGCCAGAACCAGATCAGCCGCAACGACGGCAGCCGCCGCATGGTGGTTCAGGCCAATGTGCGCGGCCGCGATCTGGGCGGCTTCGTCGCCGACGCCCAGAAGCAGGTCGATCAGCAGGTCAGCCTGCCCGCAGGCTATTCGCTCAAATGGGGCGGACAGTTCGAGAACCTGAAGCAGGCCGAGCAGCGGCTGGGCCTGGTCATCCCCGTGGTCTTCGTCCTGATCGGCATCCTGCTGTTCATGGCGCTGGGCTCCTTCGCGGAGGCGGGGCTGGTGTTCGCCTGCGTGCCGCTGGCCCTGGTCGGCGGGGCGCTGTCGCTGTTGCTGAGGGGGATGCCCTTCTCGGTCTCGGCGGCGGTCGGCTTCATCGCCGTGTCGGGCGTGGCGACGCTGAACGGCCTGGTGCTGATGCAGGCCATCCGCGAGCGCTTGCAGGCGGGCCAGACGCCGCGTGACGCGGCCCTGCTCGGCGCCTTCAGCCGTCTGAGGGCGGTGCTGACCACGGCCCTGGTCGCCATCGTCGGCTTCATCCCCATGGCCATCGCCACCGGGGCCGGGGCCGAGGTGCAGAAACCCTTGGCCACCGTGGTCATCGGCGGCCTTCTGACAGCGACAGCCCTGACGCTGCTGGTGTTGCCGACCTTCGCGGCCAAGGCCGTCAAACACCGTAAAGCGGAAGGCGTGGAAGAATGAGCGGATCGCATCATGGAGAGGGGCTTCAGCGCCGCACCCTGCTGATCGTGCTGGTGCTGAACGCCCTGCTGTTCGTCATGCTCGGACTCGGCGGCCTGTTCGCCGAGTCCAGCGCCCTGCTGGCCAACGCCGCCGACAACGGCTCGGACGCCATCGTCTATCTGATCAGCTTCCTAGCGGTCGGACGGGCGATGGCGTGGAAGCGCGGCGCCGCTCGATTGTCGGGGATCATGCTGTTGATCTTCGCCGCAGGCGTCCTTCTGGACGTCGGGCGGCGCTGGATCGTCGGGACCGAGCCGGTCGGCTGGACCATGATGGGTCTGGCCGTCATCGCGGCGGTGGTGAACCTGATCTGCCTGATGCTGATCCGGCGTCAGGGCAGCGACGACGTCAACATGCGCGCGGCCGAGACCTTCAGCTTCAACGACTTCGCTTCGAACGGCGGCATCCTGGTCGCCGGGGGTCTGGTCATGGTGCTGAACCAAGCGTGGCCGGACCTGGTGGTCGGGCTGATCGTGGCGGCCATCGCGGTGAAGGGCGGGATCGACATCCTGCGTGACGCCGCCGCCGAGGACGTGTCCGAACCGCTGGAAGATACGCCGTAGGGCGAGTGAATTTCGCGCATCCGCCGTCGCAGCTTCATTGCGCCGTGACGGCGGCGTCGCGCCCGCGACATTCAGCGTCTTTAGGTCTGCCCTGCTTTCTCAGGGGGTAAGACCATGAAGCCGATCAGCCTCAAGCGTGGATTTCTGGCGGGCGCCGCCGTCGCGGGCCTGATGGCGGCGGGCGCCGCCCATGCCCAGAGCGTTTCGTCGGGCGAGACGACGACCGCCGTGGACGACATCGTGGTGACGGCCCAGCTGCGCGCCCAGGATCCGATCGAGGTGCCGTTCGCCTTGACGGCCTATAGCGGCGACTTCCTGGAAAACCTGGGCGTGCAGGAGTTCGACCAGCTGTCGGCCTTCGTGCCGGGCTTCCTGGTGCAGAACCAATCGCCGAACAATCCGGGCTTCGTGATGCGCGGCATCACCTCGGACTCGGGCGCCGCCACCGCCGAGCCGCGCGTGTCGGTGTTCCAGGACGGGGTGTCGATCTCCAAGTCGCGCGGCTCCTATGTCGAACTGTTCGACATGGAGCGGGTCGAGGTGGCCAAGGGGCCGCAGTCGACCCTCTATGGCCGCGGCGCCCTGATCGGCGCGGTCAATCTGGTGCAGAACCGCGCCCGTCCGGGCCAGTTCGACGCCGGCGCCCGCATCGAGGCGGGCGATCTGGACTATCGCGCGGTCGAGGGTTTCGTGAACGCGCCCGTCGGCGAGACCGGGGCCCTGCGTCTGGCGGCGCGGATGAAGACGCGCGGCGGTACGGTCGAGAACCTGCTGGGCGGCGAGGATTACAACTCGATCGAGACCAAGGCCCTGCGCCTGTCGGGCGCCTGGGCGCCGACCGACAATCTGCGCGCCGATCTGATCGCCAACTATCAGACGGATACGGCCAGCGGCACCTCGTTCAAGTCGATCGCCTATGATCCGTTCGACCCGAGGACGGGCGCCTCCCTGGGCGGGCGCGCGCCGTGGGAAGGGGCGGCCCTGACGCCGGGCGCTGATTTCGACGGGGGCGTCGGCCTTGGGCTGGATCGCGAGGTCTGGGGCGTGACGGGCCTGGTGAAGTGGGACTTGTCGCCGTCGCTGACGCTGAACTCGACCACGGCCTATCGCCAGTTCGACTCGACCGAGGTGTTCGATCCGGACGGCACGTCGCTGCCCCTGCTGACGGCGGCCGAGCACGCCTATGGCGAGCAGTGGAGCCAGGAATTCCGCCTGAACTTCGACAACGGCGGTCGCTTCTCGGGCTTCGTCGGCGCCGGCTATTTCAATGAGGAAGGCTTCCAGCGGATGCCGACCCAGTTCGACGAGCGCCTGGCCCTGCTGCAGCTGGCGACGCCGCTGGGCGATCAGCGGCTGAAGATGATCTACGCCGCGCCGACGCCGTTGCTGATGGGCGGCATCCTGCAGTCCATGCTGCCCGCCGCGGCGCATCCGCTGATCCCCGGCATCGTCGGCAATCTGAAGCCCGCCCATATCGAGACGGCGACCAACCGGGCGGACCTAACCTCCTATGACCTGTTCGGCGACCTGACCTTCAAGGCGACCGACCGTCTGGAGTTCTCGGGCGGGGTGCGCTGGACGCGCGACGACAAGACGACGGGCTATTCGGCGGCGGTGCTGAACGGCCGCTCCATCGCCGGCGGCCTGGTGGCGGTGCAGACGCTCGGCGCTCAGGCGCAACGCCTGGCCCAGGCCGGCGATCTGGCCGGCGCCCAGCGGCTGCAACAGCAAATCACGGCCATCCTGACGGGCCTGGCGACGCCGGGCGCGGCCAGTCTGCCCGTGGCCTCGGGTCTGCCGCTGTTCGCCTTGACCGCCCAGCCGACCGCCAATAACGGCGACCTGATCCAGGCCGATCACGAGGACGACGGCTTCACCTGGCGTCTGACGGCGCGCTACGCCCTGTCGGACGACGCCAGCCTGTACGCCAACTATGCGCGCGGCCGTCGCCCCGAGGTGCTGGAAGTGCGCGGTCCGTCCGTTCCGCTGGGCGCCCCGACCTTTGAAGTTATCCCCGCCGAGACCGTCGACAGCTTCGAGGTCGGCTACAAGACGGCGCTGATGGATCGCCGTCTGCGCCTGGACGGGGCGGTGTTCCACTACGCCTACGACAACTTCCAGACGACCGAGCAGGACGGCACCCGCTTCGTCACCGTCAATGCGGGCAAGGCTGCCGCCTATGGGTTTGAGGGCCAGGTCGCCTTCGCGGCGACGTCGACCTTCGATCTGTTCGGCACCTACGGCTACAACCACTCACGCTTTGACGGGGGCGCGCGCGACGGCAACCGCTTCCGCCTGTCGCCGGACCACATGGCCTCCATCGGCGCGACCTGGCGCCTGCCGGTCGAGACCGGGACCATCGAGGTTCAGCCGACCTACACCTGGCAGTCCAAGGTCTTCTTCGATGACGACAACGACCGCCCGGAGCTGCAGACCGGCAACTTCGTCGCCGACACGGTGCAGGACGAATACCAGGACGGTTACGGCCTGCTGAACCTGCGGGTGCGCTACGCGCCGTCGTCGGGGAACTGGGGCGTCGAGGCCTTCGGCGACAACATCCTGGACGAGGAATACATCAAGGACGCGGGCAATACGGGCGATGCGCTGGGCCTGCCGACCTTCATCGCCGGACGGGGCGCCAGCTACGGCGTCGCCTTCACCCTGCGCTACTGAGGAACAGAGCCATGACCATGAACCGTCGCGGCCTTCTGGGCCTGTTCGGCGCGGGCGCGGCGGCGGGCTGCGCCACGGTCCCGTCAGGCGAAGGCGTCGCTGTCGCCTTCGCCCACGGCGTGGCCTCGGGCGATCCGGCGACCGACCGGGTGATCCTGTGGACGCGCGTCACCCCGGCGGACGGCCATGTCGGGCCGGTCTCGGTCGCCTGGCGCGTGCTGGACGGGCAGGGCGACCGGGTCGTCGCCTCGGGCCGGTTCGAGACGGGGCCTGAGCGCGACTATACGGTCAAGGTCGACGCGGCGGGCCTGCGTCCCGGCCGCGACTATCGCTACGATTTCGCCGTGGGCGAGACGCGCTCGCCCATGGGCCGCACCCGCACCCTGGCGGCGGAGGGCGTCGCGCCGGTCAATCTGGCGGTGGTGTCGTGCCAGCTGCACCCCGGCGGCCTGTTCAACGCCTATGAGGCGATCGCCGCCCTGCCGACACTCGACGCCGTGGTCCACCTGGGCGACTACATCTACGAATACAGTGCGGATTCCGACGCCTATGGCATGGCGACCGGCCCGAAGCTGGGCCGCGTGCCCGAGCCGGCGCACGAGATCGTCTCCCTGGCCGACTATCGGCTGCGCCACGCCCAGTACAAGCGCGACGCCGACCTTCAGGCCGCCCACGCCCGCGCGCCCTTCATCTGCGTCTGGGACGACCACGAGACGGCCAACGACGCCTGGCTGCACGGCGCCGAGAACCACCAGCCCGAGACCGAAGGCGACTTCGCTCTGCGCAAGGCGGCGGCGCTGAAGGCCTATTATGAGTGGATGCCGATCCGCGAGGCCGCGCCCGGCGCGCTGAAGGAGGCGATCCACCGCAGCTTCCACTTCGGCGATCTGGCCAGCCTGATGATGGTCGAGACCCGCCTGACCGGCCGCACCGAACCGCTGGCCTATGACAAGGATCTGACCGCCAAGGACGGGCCGGACGGCGAGCCGGTGCTGGACCTGGACGCCTTCCGCGCCAAGCTGAACGACCCCGCCCGCGATCTGATGGGACCGCAACAGCGCGACTGGCTGAAGCGCGAACTGGCCGCCTCCAAGGCCAAGGGCCGTCCGTGGCAGGTGCTGGGCAATCAGGTCGTCATGGCGCGCGTGGCCGGTCCCGACGTGTCGCGCACCCTGACCGAGGCCCAGGTTCAGGGCCTGATGGCCCAGATCCCCGAAGCCTATCGCGACCAGTTCGAACAGGCCCTGTTCCTGTTCAAGATGGGCCTGCCGTTCAACCTCGACGCCTGGGACGGTTATCCGGCCGGGCGCGAGCGGCTCTACGCCGCCTTCGCCGAGGCGGGGGTGCAGCCCATCGTCCTGGCGGGCGACAGCCACGCCTTCTGGGTCAATGAGCTGAAGGACGCCGGCGGCGCGCGCCGGGCGGTCGAGTTCGGGACCAGCGCAGTCTCCAGCCCCTCGATCGGCGACGCCATCGGCGGCTTTCCCCTGGGCGCGGCGTTGATGCAGGCCAATGACGAGGTGCGCTTCTGCGACCAGTCGGCCAAGGGCTTCATCCTGCTGACCCTGACCGAGGACCGGGCCGAGGCGGCCTTGATGCAGGTCTCGACCATCTTCGCCAAGCCGTTCGAGGTCACGACGTTGAAGCGGGTCGGCGTGAACCGCGCCGATGGGGCGATCACGGGCGTCTGATCGCCAGCTTCCTTTCTGGCCTGTCTCCGGTCCGCCCCGCCGTGCGGCGCGGACCGGATCACAGCCTCAGGCGGCGAGGATTTCGTCGGCCGGGCCGAAGAATTCATAGTGGATGCGGTCGGCCGGAACGCCGGCGTCGCGCAGGTCCGACACCAGGGCGCGCAGGAAGGGGCGCGGGCCGCACAGATAGTAGTCGGCTTCCTGGATCGGCGTCTGCTGACTCAGCCAGGCGCCGGAGATGCGCCCCGCATGGTCATGGCCGTCGCCGTCATTGGCGGGGGCTTCATAGAAGACGGTGCTGCGCGCGCGCGGATGGGCCGCCGTCAGGGCGCGGATGTGCGGCCCCATGGCGTGCGCCCCGGCGTCATAGGCGCCGTGGACATAGTGGACCTCGGTGTTGGCCTTCTCGGCGACCAGGGCCTCCAGCATCGACACCATCGGCGTCAGGCCCACGCCGCCGGACAGCAGGACGACCGGGCGCGGCGGCGTCTCGGGCAGGAAGAAGTCGCCCGCCGGAGCCCCGACCTTCAGCACCATGCCGACGCGGGCGTTGTCGTGCAGCCAGCCCGAGGCCAGACCCTTGTCCTCGCGCTTGACCGAGATGCGATAGGTCACGTCGTTCGGAGCGCAGGAGATGGAGTAGTTGCGCTTGATCGGCGGATGGCCGGGGATGTCGAACCAGAAGGTCAGATACTGGCCGGGCCGGTGGCGCAGCACCGGGCCGCCGTCCTTGGGCTTGAGCACGAAGGAGGTGATGACCGAGCTTTCGGGACGCACCTCGACCACCTCGAAGGCGCGCCAACCGTTCCAGCCGCCGTGGGCCGTCGCCAGGTCTTCATAGATGGCCGCCTCGCGGGTGATCAGGATGTTAGCCAGGAACCAGTAGGCCTCGCCCCAGGCGGTCATGATCTCCTCGGTCGCGGCCTCGCCCAGCACATGGGCGATGGCGCCCAGCAGGGCGTTTCCGACGTGCGGATAGTGTTCGGGCAGGATCTGCAGGCCGACGTGCTTCTGGGCGATGCGCTCGACCGCGGCCGCCAGGGCGCCCAGGTTATCGATGTTGGCGGCGTAGGCCAGGATGGCGCCGGTCAGGGCGCGCGGTTGCGAGCCGGCGTCGCCGTGGTGCGACTGGTTGAACAGATCGCGGATCTCGGGGTTCTGGAACATCCGCGAATACATCTCGCGGACGATGTCGAGGCCGTGGGCCTCGAGCGCGGGGACAGTGGCTTTGACAAGCGCGATCGTGCGCTCGCTGAGGGCTTGAGCCATCAGGAAACTCCTAGGCGTTGCGATGTGGAAGGGAAGGAAGGGGGAAGGCCGGGCCCTAGCCGTCGGGCGGCCGGTCAAAGAAGTCGACACGCATCTTCATCGGCCCCAGAGGCTCGACGAAATGAACCTGCTGCGGTCCGATGCGGCCCGGCGTTCCGGGCTTCAGGACAGTGGTCATGTGCGGGTCGCTATAGGTCAGGCGAACCTCGCCCTCCAGCACCTGGATCAGGCCCCAGGTTCCGGCCTTGAGGCTGTGTTCGGCTCGCAGGGCGGGGGGCAGGGTGGCGGCGTCGAACACCGGGGTGGAGCGATAGGGCGCGGGCGGCGAGGCGCCCGTCGGCTGGGGTTGCTGGCTATGCGAGCGGCCGTTCATCGCCTTCGCTCCATTGATGCATTGATAATGCATCTATAGCCCGCGTTTGAAACATGCAACGAGGATGCATATAATTTTCTGCGGCGCGATGACGCGCTGATCGCCGAGGCTTCTGAGAGGCTGAATGCGCCTGACGCGCTACACCGACTACGCCATGCGGGTGCTGCTCTATCTGGGGGCGCGCCAGGATCGGCTGTGCTCGATCGCCGAGATCGCCCAGGCCTACGGCATCTCGCAGAACCATCTGATGAAGGTGGTCAGCGACCTGGTGAGCGCGGGTTATCTGGTCAGCGTGCGCGGGCGGTTCGGCGGGGTGCGGCTGGCGCGTCCGCCGGATCAGATCAACGTCGGCGCCGTGGTGCGCCATACCGAGGACGGCTTTGATCTGGTCGATTGCGGCAGTTGCGTCATCGCCCCGGCCTGCGGCCTGACGGGCGCCCTGCATCAGGCCCTGGCCGCCTTCATGAAGGTGCTGGACGGCTACACCCTGGAAGGTCTACTCAGCCGCCGGATCGACATGGCGGGCCTGTTCGCCGCCGCGCCGGCGGCTCAGGATTCGCCGGATGCGGGTTGACGCTCCAACAGCAAGGCCATGATCTCGGCGCCCAGTTGCATGTCCGAGACCGGACCGAAACGGCGGGTGCGCATCCTCCCCTGCCGATCGACCAGCACCAGACTGGGCGTGCCCTGTAGGTTATAGGCGGTCATGGTTCGCGGCGCGGTCGTCGTTTCGGACGGCGCATCGACGGCGACGGGAAAACGGCAGCCGTTGTCCGCCAGCCATCGAGCCAGGCCCGCACGGTCCGACTGTTGTTCGTGATGTTCGAACACGCTGTGCACGCCCAGCACCACGACCTCGCCCGAGGTGAAGGTTTCGGCGACGCGGCGAGCCTGGGGCAGGGCGTAATGCGAACAGCCGGGGCACAGGCGTTGCAGAAAGACGATGCAGACCACCTTGCCGGCCAGGTCCGTCAGGCGCACCGGCTCCGGGGCGTTCAGCCATTCGGCGGCTTCGATCGGCGGTGCGGGACGAGGCATGGGCGGTCTCTTTGTCGACATCAGCGCGCCGATGGAGGCCGGACCTGGAATCGAACCAGGCTGGACGGATATGCACTCCGTCGCGTAACCGCTCCGCCATCCGGCCTTCGGCGTGTGGAGCTTCGATAGCAGGCGACGACCGACTTGGCCTCGGCCGGTTTGCACGTCTTCAAGGGGCCGGTTTCGTCGCGGCCAGCCGCTTTACCGCGCGTCGCAATTCATCGTCATCCAGGCTGGCGAAGCCCAGGCGGAAGGCGTTCAGCCTTTGCGCCGGGTCCAATTGCAACTGGCCGCCGTAGGTGAGCATCAGGCCCGCCTTTTCCGCGGCCGCGGCCCAGGCGGCGGCGTCGATGGAAGCGTTCACCTTCAGCCACAGGGCCAGGCCTCCGGCGGGGCGTTCGAACGTCGCGACGTCGCCCAGGGCCTGGGCGATTTCGGTCGCGAGCAGGTCGCGGCGCTGTTCATAGATGCGGCGCGCCTTGCGCGCGTGACGGCCCAGGTCGCCTTCGTCGATCAGCTTGGCCAGGGCGTGTTCCAGCGGCACGTCGCCCTGCCTGTCCACGGCTTCGCGCAGCCGCGCCATGCGCGCCAGGATCGGCCGGGGCCCGGTCGCGTAGCCGATGCGCAGGGCCGGAGCCAGCAGCTTGGAGACTGAGCCGATGTGCACCACCCGGTTCTCCGCCTGGGCGCGGGAGGCCAGTGGCAGCACGGGGCGGCCCTCGAAGCGGTATTCGTGGTCGTAGTCGTCCTCGATCAACGTCAGGCCATGGCGGCGGGCCAGATCCAGCAGCCGCAGCCGCCGCCCGGCCCCCAGCGTCACCGTGGTCGGATACTGATGGTGCGGCGTGACATAGACGGCGCGGATCTCCGGGTCGCGCGCCAGCAGGGCCTCCAGCCGGTCGACGTTCAGACCCTGGCCGTCGACGGGGGCGCCGACCACGCGGGCGCCCGCCGCGCGGAAGGCCTGCCAGGCCAGCGGATAGCCGGGATCCTCGACCGCGATCGCCTGACCTGGCTCCAGCACGGCGCCCGCCGCCAGGAACAGGGCCATCTGGCTGCCTCGCGTCACCAGCACGTCGTCGGCGCCCGCCGTCAGGCCGCGCTCGGCCGTCAGATAGCGGGCCAGGGAGGCGCGCAGCGGCGGCGCGCCGCGCGGATCGCCATAGCCGGTCAGCATGCGCAGGCCCGCCGCCGACACCGCCCGGCGAAAGGCGCGCGCCAGTTCCGCGCCGGGCATCAGTCGGGCGTCCGGCGCGCCGTCCGAAAAGCGCAGGGGCGCAGGCGTCGCGCTCGGCCGCAACGGCGAAATCGGCGCCGCCTCGCTTTCGTTCCAGCCGCAGACGCCCAGGTCAGGCAGATCGCGCGCGACATAGGTGCCGCGCGACGCCTCGGCCGCCAGCCAGCCCTGCAGGATCAGCTCCTGATAGGCCGCATCGATCGTGTTCCGGTGCAGGCTTAGCGTCGCCGCCAGGGCGCGCGTGCCCGGCAGACGGTCGCCCGGGTTCAGCCGCCCGCGCTCGATCTCGCGGACGATGGAGGCGGCCAGGTTGATGAAGATCGGCTGGGCCGGGTTGTCGATCAACTCGATGACGATGGCGCTTCGCCCCATGAACCGGCCTATCCATTTTGAATAAAGCGGCTCTTAGCGGCAGGCCGTCAGATGGGTATCCCACGCTCGATCCCGCACAGCAACACCGCTGTCGGACAGAGCGAAGGGATAGGCGTCATGGCCCGCAAAGCTGTTTTCTATCATGCCGGATGCACCGTCTGCGTCGATGCGGAGCAGCGTTTCGCCGGGGCGCTGAACCCGGCTGACTACGCGGTCGAGGTCGTCCATCTGGGCGAGGCGCCGGGCCGCCTGGATGAGGCTGAGGCTGCAGGCGTCAAGTCGGTGCCCGCCTTCGTCATCGACGGCGCCGTCTATCACATCAACCACGGCGCGGACCTGTCCGCCCTGCGTTGATCGACGTTCGGCCCTCGCCCTCTCCCCCGAGGCGAAGGCCGCTTGGCGGGTCGGCGTCCCTCCTCCTCAGATCGGCCCGACCCGCCCCTTTTTTATCCGACTGACGGAGACGGCATGACTTCCGAACTGGCGACGCGGGCTCTGGACCCGCAACTGGCCCAAGCCCTGATGCTGGAGCGCCAGCGCCAGCAGGACAGCATCGAGCTGATCGCGTCCGAGAACATCGTAAGCGCCGCCGTGCGTCAGGCGCAGGGCTCCGTCCTGACCAACAAATACGCCGAGGGCTATCCGGGCCGCCGCTACTACGGCGGCTGCGAGGCGGTTGACATCGCCGAGAAGCTGGCCATCGAGCGCGCCTGCACCCTGTTCGACACGGCCTACGCCAACGTCCAGCCGCACTCGGGCGTCAACGCCAACCTGGCCGTGCTGTTCGCCCTGATCAGGCCCGGCGACCGCATCATGGGGCTGGACCTGGCCTGCGGCGGCCACCTGACGCACGGCTCGCCGGTCAGCCTGTCGGGCCAGTGGTTCGAGGTCAGCGCCTATCGGGTGCGCGAGGACGACGACCTGATCGACTATGACGACATGGAACAGCGCGTCCTTCAGGACCGGCCGCGCCTGATCTATGCGGGCGGCTCGGCCTATCCGCGCCGCATCGACTTCGCCCGGATGCGCCAGATCGCGGACAAGGTCGGCGCCTATCTGGTGGCCGACGTGGCCCACTACGCCGGGCTGATCGCGGCGGGCCTATATCCCAATCCGACGCCGCACGCCCATGTCACCACCTCGACCACGCACAAGACCCTGCGCGGCCCGCGCGGCGGCCTGATCCTGTGCAACGATCCGGAATTGGCGCGGCGCATCGACAAGGCGGTCTTCCCCGGCACCCAGGGCGGGCCGCTGATGCACGTCATCGCGGGCAAGGCGGCGGCCTTCCATGAGGCGTTGCAGCCGGACTTCGTCGAATACTCCAAGGCGGTGATCGTGAACGCCCGCGTACTGGGCCAGACGCTGGCGGACGGGGGCCTGCGCCTCGTCTCGGGCGGGACGGACTGTCATCTGGTGCTGGTCGATCTGCGCCCCTTCGGCCTGACCGGCAAGGCGGCGGTCGAGGCGCTTGAGGATCACGGCCTGATCGCCAACAAGAACGCGGTCCCCTATGACGCGGCCTCGCCGATGGTGACGTCCGGGCTGCGGCTGGGCTCGCCATCCTCGACCTCGCGCGGGTTCGACGCCGAGGCGTTCCGCACGGTCGGCGGCATGATCCTGACCATCCTCAAGGGTCTGCGCGACGGCGATCTCGACAGCGCGGCGGTGAAGGCGCAGGGAAGAGAACTGACGCGGGCCTGGCCGATCGCCGGACCGGCGCTGACGCCCGCTTAAGGAGGTTCCGAACGCGCGTGCGGGTCATCTCGATTCAAAGCCAGGTCGTCTACGGCCACGTCGGCAACAGCGCGGCGGTCCAGCCGATGCAGGCCATGGGGCTGGAGGTGGCGGCGGTGCCGACCACCCTTTTGTCCAATCACCCGCACTATCCCACCATGCGCGGCCGGATTCTGGAGACGGAACTGGTCGCCGACCTGCTGTTGGGGGTCGAGGAGCGCGACCTGCCCATGACATCCGGGGCGGTGGTCACGGGCTATATGGGCTCGGCCTCCAATGCGGCGGCGACGGCGGGTTTCCTGCGTCGCTGGAAGGCGAAGAACCCCGCCCTGCTGCACATCTGCGACCCGGTGATCGGCGACGATGATCTGGGCGTCTTCGTCGCCGATGGCCTGATCGAACAGTTCCGCGACTTCCTGACGCCGATGGCCGACATCATCACCCCCAACCAGTTCGAGCTGGGCCGACTGGTCGGCGAACGGCCCGATACGGTCGAGGAGGTGATCGAGGCGACGCGCATCGTGAACGCGCGGGGAACCGGGCGGACGGTGGTGACAGGCTGCGTCCTGACCGACACCGCGCCCGGCGAGGTCGAGACCGTGGCGGTCGACGGCGGCGTCGCCCATCGCACCTCCATTCCCCGCATTCCGATCCGGCCCAGCGGCACCGGCGACCTGTTCACCGCATACCTGACCGGCTGGCTGATGCGCGGCGAGGGGCTGGCCGAGGCCGCCGCCCGCGCCACCGCCGAGGTCCAGACCGTTCTGCTGCGGACCCAGGCGGCGGGCGCCTTCGAGATGCGCCTGACCGAGAGCTGAAAGCCCTCAGCCGAAGCTGGCGACGGCGGCGATCACCCGGTCCTGTACCGCCTCGTCCAGATAGGCGCTCATCGGCAGGCTGATGACGCGTTCCGCCCTGGCCTCGGTCACGGCCAGACCGCCGGGGCCGATCGGGTGATGGCGATAGGCGGGCTGGCGGTGCAGGGGGATCGGATAATAGACGGCGGTCGGCACGCCCTGCGTCTTCAGATGGGCGGCCAGGGCGTCGCGGTCGTCGTGCTCGACGGTGAACTGGGCCCAGACCGAACGGCCGCCGGGAATGACCACCGGCGTCGCCGCCACACGACCGGCCAACCCCTGCACATAGCGCTCGGCGATGCGGTTGCGGCGTTCGATCTCTTCCGGGAAGATCTTCAGCTTCTCCAGCAGGACGGCGGCCTGCAACGTGTCCAGACGCCCGTTCATGCCCAGACGCGGGTTCAGATATTTGGGGTCATGCGCAAAGCCCTGCGCTGCCGCGTCCGCCGCCGTCGCCTGACCGTGGACGCGAAGGGAAATGAGGTGATCCATCAGGGCCGCCTCCTTCATCAGCACCGCGCCGCCGTCGCCATAGGCGCCCAGAGGCTTGGCCGGGAAGAAGCTCAACGTCGTCGCGTCGGCCCAATGGATGGGGTGTCGGCCGTTCAGGGTGCAGCCGAACCCCTGCGCCGAATCCGCGATCAGCTTCAGCCCGTGTTTCTGGGTGATGTTCGACAGGGCGGGATAGTCGGCGGGCTGGCCGAACAGGTCCACGGCGATGACGGCGCGGGGTTTCAGCACGCCCTCGCGCTCGACCGCCTCGACGGCGGCGCGCAGGTGGTCGGGGTCGATTGTCCAGGTGTCGGGGCGGATGTCGACGAAGACCGGCGTAGCGCCAGCCAGCGCGACCACCTCGGCCGTGGCGGCGAAGGTGAAGGCGGGGCAGAAGACGGCGTCTCCCGGCCCCACGCCCCACGCCATCATCAGCAGCACCAGCGCATCCGTTCCATTGGAACAGGACAGGGCGTGGGGCGCCTGGCCGAAGTCGCACAGGGCCTGTTCAAAGGCGCCGACCGCCGGACCCATGATGTACTGGCCGCTGGCCGCGACCTCCATCAGGGCGGCGTCGATGGCCGGGCCGATGCGGCGGCGCTGGCTGAGAAGATCGATGAAGGGAATGGACACGCGGTTACTCCGGGGAGGGAAGGTTGGTCAGGCCAGACCGGGCCAGTAGTGGGCGTTCGGCGTCGGGCGCGGGCCGAAGATGGCCTGTCCGACCCGCACCACGGTCGCGCCTTCGCGCACGGCCAGTTCGTAGTCGCCGGTCATGCCCATCGACAGACCGGTGACGCGCGCATCGATGCGCTCGGCCCGGTCGCGCAGGGACCGCAACAGGGTGAAGCAGGGCCGCACCCGGTCGGGATCGTCGCTGAACACCGCCAGCGTCATCAGCCCCTGCGGCTTCAGCCGGGGAAAGGCCTCCAGCCGTTCGATGAAGTCCAGCGCGTCGTCGGGATGCAGGCCGAACTTGCTCTCCTCGCCCGAGGTGTTGACTTGGACATAGATCTTCATGTCGCGCCCGTCGGTCTCCAGCCGCTTGTCCAGCACCTCGGCCAGTTTGAGGCTGTCCAGCGCATGGAACTCGTCCGCCAGACGGGTCAGGTATTTGACCTTGTTCGACTGCAGGTGGCCGACGACGTGCCAGCGCATCGACAGGTCGGCCATGGCCTCGGCCTTGTCGCGGGCCTCCTGCAGCTTGTTCTCGCCGAAGTCGGTGACGCCCGCGGCCCACGCCAGACGCAGTATCTCGGCCGGAACCGTCTTGGTGATCGGCAACAGGCGCACGCTGTCGATCGGCCGCCCGACCTGTTCGCAGGCAGCGGCGATGCGGCGATGAACCAGCGCCAGATTGGCGGCGAACCGCTCGCGCGGATCGGGGCCGAAGCGTTCGAGGTTTTCAGGCGAAAGGGTCACGAAACATACTCCCGACACAGGCGGCGGCCCAGCCGCGCGATGACTTCATAGTCGATGGTCGCGCCGTCCAGCGCCAGTTGTTCCGGCGTGCGGTTGGGGCCCAGAAGTTCCACCTGATCGCCTGCCTTCAGCGCGTCAGGCGGAAGGGCGCTGATATCCACGACCAGACTGTCCATCGAGATGCGCCCGACGAAGGGCAGCAACCGCCCCTCGAATGCGGCGGCGCCGCTCGCCGATAACTGGCGCGGCCAGCCGTCGGCATAGCCCACGCCGATGGTGGCCAGCCCCATTCCCTTAGCCGCTGTAACGGCCCAGCCGTAGCCGACGCCGGCGCCCGCAGGCACGGCGCGGGTCTGGATGACGCGGCCCGTCACCTCGACCACCGGCTGCATGGGCCGCGCAGAGGGGGAGGCGTCCAGCCCGAACAGGGCCGCCTCGACCCGGCACAGGTCGTAGTGATAGTCCTGGCCCAGCCAGCAACCGGCCGAGTTGGCCAGCGAGCGCGGGGCGCCCTGGGGCGCGTGGGCCAGAATGCGCTCGAAGGCCTGACGCTGGCGCGCATTGCCTGCGTGGCCGGGCGTGTCGGCGACGGCCAGATGGCTGAGGATCAGGCGCGGTTCGATCCAGCGGATCGGGCCGTCCGGGTCGAAGGCGAAGGCGGCGTCCTCGGGCGGCAGGCCCAGCCGCGACATGCCGGTGTCGAACTGGATCGCCGCCGCCAGCGGCCGCCCGACGGCCCGGCCCAGACGCGCCCAGCCCTCCATCTGCTCGCGACTGTTCAGCACGGGGATCGCTCCGGCGGCCAGGGCGGCGTATTCGGCGCCCGGCGCCAAACCGTTCAGCACGAACAGTTCGGCGTCGGCGGGCAGGACGCGGCGCAGGTCCACCGCCTCGAACAGATGGGCGACGAAGAAGACGCGGCATCCGGCGTCATAGAGGGCGGCCGCGATGCGGGCCGCGCCCAGACCATAGGCGTCGGCCTTGACCACGGCGGCGCAGGCGGCGGGCGCGACCTGACCGCGCATGGCGCGATAGTTGGCGGCGACGGCGCCGAGGGAGACGCGAATCCGGCCGCCGCCGTGGTCGGATCGGCGGCCGGGCGGGTCGGTCGGAAACAGGGCGAGGGCAGGCAAGGGACGGGAACTCTCACGGCGTCGGCTGACCGCCGACATCCGCACCCTAGACACCTATATCCCGGCCATTCCCCGCCACGTCGGCGCAGATCGTCAGACCGCTTTGTAAGCGTCGATCACGCGGGGAACAGCTTCGCCAGCCGATCGACGGCGGCGTCGATCTCGGCCGGGGTCGAGGCGGCGAAGCCCATCAACCAGCCGGGACGGCCCGCGCCCGCGTCGTGCAGGGGCGTCAGGCCGGTCAGATGGACGCCGACGCGCCGGGCCGCGCGCACCGTCTCGGCCTCGTCAAAGCCGTCCTTCAGGAAGCAGGGCATCTGTAAGCCGCCGACAGGCCGGTCGGGCGTGACGACGTGGGGCAGGCGAGCCCTCACCGCCGCCTCCAGCGCATCCAGCCGTTCCGCATAGACGCCGCGCATGGTGCGGACATAGGCGCCGAACCGGCCGTCCTCGATGAAGCGGGCCAGGGTCAGTTGCGCCACCGAGGCGGTGAAGCCGTCCATCAGGCTGCGCGCCGCCACCATCGGCTCGACCAGAGGGCGCGGCAGGATCAGATAGGCCAGCCTCAGACCCGGAAACAGCGACTTGGTGAAGGTGCCCAGATAAAGGGTCCGGTCGTGGGGGTCCAAGCCCTGGACGCAGGCGGTCGGCCGCCCGGCATAGTGGAACTCGCTGTCGTAATCGTCTTCCAGAATCCAGGCGTCATGCTCGGCCGCCCACTGGATCAGGGCCAGCCGCCGGTCCAGCGACAGGGTGCGGCCGGTCGGAAACTGGTGCGAGGGGGTGACGAAGACCGCTCGCCCATCCTCACGCCGGGCCAGCAGGTCGTCGGTCCTCAGCCCCTGGGCATCGACCGCCACGGGGAGGCGCTTCAGCCCCGCCGCGTCCAGCGCCTTGGCGGCGCCCTGATAGGCCGGGTCTTCGATGAAGACGCCGTCGCCGGGATCGGCCAGCACCCGGGCGCACAGGGACAGGGCCTGCTGCGAACTGGTCAGGATCAGGATCTGGTCGGGATCGGCGCGCGCCCCGCGTTCCAGGTTCACATAGCCGGCGATGGCGCGGCGCAGGCGCGGATGGCCCTGCGGGTCGCCGTGGTGCAGGGCGGCGGCGCCCTCCTCGCGCAGGGTCAGGCGGTGCAGCCGGTCCCACTGGGCGAAGGGAAACAGCCGCGTCTCCGGCACGCCGGGCGAGAAGGCCAGCGGAGCGTAAGGATCGCGCAGACCCCCGCTGTCGGCCATCGCCTGCCCGCGTTTGCTCAGGGTCGGCGCCGTCGCCGGTTGCAGGGCGGGGCGGCGGCCTGCCGGGCGCAGCACGCCGCGCTTCAGCCCCAGTTCGGTCAGCTCGCAGACGAAGCTGCCGCTGCCGACGCGCCGCTCGATGAAGCCCTCGGCGTGAAGCTGGGCATAGGCCGTCTCGACCGTGTCGCGCGACACGCCCAGCGACCGGGCCAGCGTCCGCGACGAGGGCAGGGGCCGCCCCGCCGTCAGCGATCGCTCGACGATCAACTGGCGCACGGCGCGCTGGATGCGGGCGTGCAGGGGCAGGCCGGACTGGGCCGGGTGGTCCATGAAGGCCTGAACGGATTCCAGCTGGGCGCGCTTCAGCAATGGTCTGCGACTTCTTTCCAAAGTGGCCGGAATGATCCGGCCAATGCAGCGTTAGGTGTCACGCCCCCGGCGGGATGGCAATGTCGCCGCCCGTCCTGTGATGGGATGTGATGTCATGGGCGCTTTCGACTTCGCCGACTTCTTCAGCCGCGATCTGGACGATCTGAAGCAGGAGGGCCGGTATCGCGTCTTCGCCGATCTGGAGCGGCTGTCGAAAGGCGCGCCCTACGCCTGGGATCACCGGCGCGAGCGGACCATCACCATCTGGTGCTCGAACGACTATCTGTCGATGGGCGTCCATCCCGAGGTGGTCGAGGCGGCGCAGGGCGCGATCCGCACCTATGGCGCGGGCGCGGGCGGGACGCGCAACATCTCGGGCACCAGCCACGAGCACGTTCTGCTGGAGCGCGATCTGGCCGATCTGCACAGCAAGGAGGCGGCGCTGCTGTTCACCTCAGGCTATGCGGCCAATGACGCGGCCCTGTCGACGCTGGCGTCGCGCCTGCCGGGGGCGGTGATCTTTTCCGACGCCCTGAACCACGCCTCCATGATCGAGGGCGTGCGGCGCTCGGGCGTGGAGAAGCACATCTTCGCCCACAACGACTGGCGCGATCTGGATCGGCTGATGAGCGGGGTCTGCCGCTATCGGCCCAAGCTGGTCTGTTTCGAGAGCTGCTATTCGATGGACGGCGACTTCGCCCCCATCGCCGCCCTCTGCGACGTGGCCGAAAAGCACGGCGCCTTCACCTATCTGGACGAGGTTCACGCCGTGGGCCTGTACGGCGCGCGCGGCGCGGGCGTGGCCGAGCGCGACGGCCAGTCGCATCGCATCAGCATGATCCAGGGCACCCTCAGCAAGGGGTTCGGCGCCATGGGCGGCTATGTGGCGGGCGATGCGGCGGCGGTCGATTTCGTGCGCAGCCACGCGCCGGGCTTCATCTTCAGCACGGCCCTGCCGCCCTCGGTCGTGGCCGGGGTGCGGGCGGCCCTGCGTCATCTGAAGGCCGACGGCGCGCCGCGCCGGGCGCTCGCCGCGCGCGCCGCCTCGATCAAGGCGGGGATGCAGCGGCTGGGCCTGCCGGTCCTGCCCAGCCCCAGCCATATCCTGCCGGTGATGATCGGCGACGCGGCCACGGCGCGGGCGGTGACGGACGCCTTGATGGATGAGCACGGCGTCTATATCCAGCCGGTCAACTTCCCCACGGTGCCGCGCGGGACCGAGCGGCTGCGCGTCACGCCGACGCCGCTGCACAGCGACGACGACGAGGATCATCTGCTGGAGGCTCTGGCCGCCGTCTGGGCCGATAACCCCGACTGGCGCCGGTTCTCGCGACGGGCGGGTGCGAGTATGGCGCACGCCTGACGTGGTAACGACGCCCCTCGTCGCGTGCAGGCGGCGAGGGGCGAGACGATCAGCGCCGGGTCGCCCGGTTGATCAGGGCGCGGGCTTGCTCGATGGCGGCCGGGGTGGTCAGTTCGCCGGCGTGAATCTTATCGGCCATCTCCATCAGCGAGGCGCTGGTGGCGGCGCCTGTGTCGGCGACCTCCTGGACATGAACGCCGTTGTCGCGAGCTATGACGGCGTCCCAGGCGGTGCGAACCTCGCCCCAATAGTCTTGAGTGGCGGCCCAGTAGTCGTCGCCTAGCTTGGGGTCGAAGGCGGTCGAGGCGTCATAGGTGTTGACCACGTCTTCCTGAACCACGACCAGTGGCTCGCCGCCATTGCGGCCGGTCATCTTGACGTTGTCCTGAATGTGAACCCAGCCGCCGGGCCGTATGACGTGCCGGTTAGTTCCGAGGTAGCGGTCATAGACCGGGTTGCGCACGGCGTCGCGCCGGGCCAGCGGACGCCAGGTCGGACCGGACGTCCAGACGGTCATGCCGTTGTCGTAGGTCCAGCGGCCGACACCGCCGTAACGCGGCGAGTCGTCCGTCTGCCACACTGTCTGGGACCAGGCGCCGCGACGCGCTTCAGCCGACACGGGGGTCAGGGTCCACTGGTTCGGGCCGGCGTAGGTCAGCACGGTTTCGGGTTGATAGACCCAGTCCTGACGCCAGTGCTTGACCAGGACGGTCTGGCCCTCGTGGTGCATGACGAGGATGTGCTGCAGGCTGATGCGGTCGCCTTGGTCATAGACGACGCGCACGATCTCGGTGCCGCCGGACCGCTTGGGTTCTAACGGCTGATAGTCAGCCTGCAGGCTGACGGTCTCGCGCATGTCGAAACGCACGCGATAGTCGCCGACCTGAGCCAGGATGGCCTGACGATCGCGTTCAAAGGCGCTGGCGGGGGCTTGGGTCTGAGTTTGGGCCGCGAGGGCGGCGGGCATGGCCTGGGCGGCGGGCGCGCCGGTCAGCAGGGCGGCGGCGATCAGGATGGCGCGCATGGGGGCTCCATTTGCTTGCGGGGTGCGGGGCTTAAGCTTGCGCTTCTGGGTCATGGTCGGGTTCACAGGCGGACGCTCAGGGAGACGCCGACGTTGCGGCCCGGCTGGGTGAAGGCGTCCAGCGTTGCGGGACTGGCGCCGACGGCGGGGCGGCTCAGGCCGCGTACGTCGCTCCACCAGGCGTATTTCTCGTCGAAGACGTTGAAGACGCCGGCGCGCAGGGTGGCCCGCTCAGCCACGTTCCAATAGGCGGTGACGTCCAGCAGGGTGAAGGAGTCGCCCGGCCAGCACAGGCCGCCGCCGCACTCATGGTTCGACTTCTTGTCCGACCAGGTGACGGTGGCGCTCCCGCCCCAGACGCCCGAGGGCGCGGCGTAGTTCAGGCCGCCGACCAGCTTGATGGATCGACGCTGGTCAGGGCGCCGCGCTCGCCCTCCGTCTCCTGTTCGCCGTCGGCGAAGGAGGCGGCGACGATGGTCGAGAAGCCGTTGTCCCAATGGATGTCGCCGCGCGCTTCCAGACCCCAGATCTTCACCGTGGTCAGGTTGACGTACTGATAGATTAGCGGGTCGACGCCGGGACGACCCGTGCCGCGCACCACCACCTGGTTGATGAAGTCGTCGTATTCCGTGCGGAAGGCCGTCGTCTGCAGCGACAGGTGCCCGCCGAAGAGGTCCAGGTTGCGGAAGCGGAAGCCGCCCTCGATGCTCTCGCTCGTCTCGGGCTTCAGGTCCGGGTTGGGGATGGACTCATAGCCGAACACCGGGTTGGCGAAGAAGTTGTTCACCTGCATCGGCGAGGGCGCCTTGAAGCCCTGGGCGTAGTTGGCGAAGACGCCGAAGTGGTCGTCGGCCCAGTAGATGACGCCGATCTTGGGCGACAGATGGCTGTCGCTCTGCTTCTCGGCGGCGGCGGGGAAGAGGGCGTCCTTCTTGGGCGTCAGCTCATACCAGTCGTAGCGCAGGGCCGGGATGATGCTGAGGCGGCCGCCCAACAGGTCGATCTCGTCCTGAATGAACAGGCCCGCCAGATCGAACTCGGTCTTGGGGAAGGGGCGGGTCGGGAAGGTTTCGCCGGTCGGCGGCGCTGTGCCGTCGCGGACGCCTTCCTGGGTCGTGCGCGACCAGTCGGCGCCGAAGGTGACGCGGTGGCGGACGGCCTCGCCGACGAAGCTCTTGGACCCCTGCGCCGCCAGGCCCCAGACGGCGTTGTCGAAGGTCACGTCGCGGGTGCGGTCGCCCGAGACGGTCGCCGGCGGGGCGGCGCCGACGATGGTGGTGATGTCGCGGTCTTCAAAGGTGAACTGGCGGGTCGTCGCCTCCTGCCAGAAGCCGGCGACCGAACCCTTGTCCAGGCCCAGGAAGTCGCTGAAGCGCCAGTCCAGGCTGACGCGGTCGCGCTGGGTCTCGTCCTCGGCCAGAACCTGATTGACGGTGGTGACGGTGGTGCGGCCGGGCATGGCCATGGTGCTGGAGCCGCGGGTGCTCAGGGCGTCGCCGCTCATGTCCTGGTCGAAGTGGTCATAGGTCAGGCGCACGACGTGGTCCGGGTTCACGTCCCAGACCAGCTTGGCCAGCACCGCGTTGGAGGCGAAATCCTGCGGGTTGGGCTGGGTGCGGGCCGCGCCGACGCCGCCCGTCTCGGCCATGTTTTCGGTCTCTTGAGCGTCACGACGGGTGTAGGCCAGCAGGCCCGAGAAGGCGCCGCTGCGCCCGGCCAGGGCCAGGCCCTCGGTCCAGCCTTCATCGGCCGAGTTGTAGCCGACGCGCGCGCGGGCGCCGAAGTTGCGGCCCGCCTCGATGAAGTCGGCCGGGTCTTTCGAGGTGAAGCTGACGGCGCCGGCGATGCCGTCCGAACCATAGAGGGCCGAGGCCGGACCGCGCAGGATCTCGACCGACTTGACCAGATCCAGGTCGTTATAGCCGCCGCGACCGACCGACTGGGCGCCGAAGGCGAAGCCGTCCGGCACGCGCACGCCGTCCTGCACGATCAGCACGCGGTTGCCGCCCATGCCGCGAATGGTGAAGCCGGAATTGCCGTCGCGCCCGGCGCCCGACAGGGCGGCCGAAAAGCGGGCGGGGCTGGTCGGGACGCTGACGCCCGGTTCGAACCGGATCAGATCCTTGATGTCGGTGACGAGGTTGGTCTCGATATCCTTGGCGGTGATGACGCTGATGCTGGCGGGCACTTCGTCGACGCGGCGCTCGGTGCGGGTGCCGACGACGGTGACCGGGGCCACGCGCACGGGCTCGTTCAGGTCGATCGCATTGTCTTCGACGGCGGGCGCGGCGATGGCGGGAACAGCGGCGGCGAGGGCGGTCAGCCCGACGGAAATCATGAGTAGCGAGCGCATCGGCGAGACCCCGGTTGAAACTGGGCCTGCTTTAATGCGAACGATTATCAGAATCAATCTTAGTCTTTTGACGCTTCAATCGTTCCCGCTACGGTCACAATCGCGCCAACTCGTCGCCTTGACGCAAGCGCGTCATTTCCCTTAGGAAAAACTCTGGCAGAACGAGAAGGCGCGATCCGCAGCCTTTCGGACGCCGTCCCAAAATTTTTTCGGAGATGATCGACACGCCCGTGCCCGCCAGCTTCCTCTTGCTCGTCATTCTCGTCCTGCCCTTCATCGGGGCCATGATCGCCTCGGGGCTGCCGCGCCATGCGCGCACCGCTGCGGCCATCCTGTCGTGGATCATCGCCCTGATCAGCGTCGGCTGTCTGGCGGTGCTCTGGCCCAGGTTCCAGGACGGCGAGGTGCTGAAGCTGACCCTGGCATGGCTGCCGTCTCTGGGGGTCAATCTGACCATTCGCCTGGACGGCCTGTCCTGGCTGTTCAGCGCCCTGATCCTGGGGATCGGCGCGCTCGTGGTGCTGTATGCGCGCTACTACATGTCGCCGAAGGATCCGGTGCCGCGCTTCTTCTCCTTCCTGCTGGCCTTCATGGGCGCCATGCAGGGCGTGGTGCTGTCGGGCAATCTGATCCAGCTGGTCGTCTTCTGGGAGCTGACCAGCCTCTTCTCCTTCCTGCTGATCGGCTACTGGCACCAGAACGCCTCGGCGCGCGAGGGCGCGCGCATGGCCCTGTCGATCACGGCGACGGGCGGGGTGGCCCTGCTGGTCGGCATGATCCTGATCGGGCGCATCGTCGGCAGCTATGAGCTGGACGCCGTCATCGGCGCGCGCGACGTCATCCTGGCCAGCCCGCTGTACCCGGTCGCCCTGGGCCTGATCCTGATCGGCGCCCTGACCAAGAGCGCCCAGTTCCCGTTCCACATCTGGCTGCCGCGTGCCATGGCGGCGCCGACGCCGGTCAGCGCCTATCTGCACTCGGCCACCATGGTGAAGGCGGGCGTCTTCCTGCTGATGCGGTTCTGGCCCGTCTTCGGCGAGACCGAGATGTGGTATTTCGTGGTCGGGGGCCTGGGCCTGACGACCCTGTTGGTCGGCGCCTGGTGCGCCATCTTCCAGCACGACCTGAAGGGCCTGCTGGCCTATTCGACCATCAGCCACCTGGGCCTGATCTGTCTGCTGCTGGGCCTGGGGTCGGACCTGGGCGCCATCGCCGCCATCTTCCACACCATCAACCACGCCACCTTCAAGGCCTCCCTGTTCATGGCGGCGGGCATCATCGACCACGAGGCCGGCTCGCGCGACATGCGCAAGCTCAGCGGCTTGATCCGCTTCATGCCGATCACCGCCACCCTGGCCATGGTCGCCGCCGCCGCCATGGCGGGCGTGCCGCTGCTGAACGGCTTCCTGTCCAAGGAGATGTTCCTGGCCGAGGCCCTGGCCAGCACCCAGACCTCGGCGCTGAACCAGGCCCTGCCGGTGCTGGCGACCCTGGCGAGCGCCTTTAGCGTCCTCTATTCGCTGCGCTTCATTCACAGCACCTTCTTCGGCCCGCCGCCGACCGAGCTGGACCGCGTCCCGCATGAGCCGCCGGCCTGGATGCGGCGCCCGGTCGAGGTGCTGGTGGCCCTGTGTCTGCTGGTCGGGATCTTCCCCGCCATCACCGTCGGCCCCTTCCTGCGCAGCGCAGCCGTGACCATGCTGGGCTTTGACCTGCCCCAATACAGCCTGGCCCTGTGGCACGGCTTCAACCTGCCGCTGCTGCTCAGCGTCATCGCCATGGCGGGCGGGATCGGCCTCTATGTCGTGTTCGGCAAGGCGTTGAACGCCAATCCGCGCGGCGGCCCCTGGGGCATGAAGCGGCTGAACGGCGGCTATCTGTTCGAGCGATCCCAGGTCATTCTGATGGACCTGTCGCAGTGGATCGTGCGTCATCTGGGCGCGCGGCGCCTGCAGCCGCAGCTGCGCCTGATCCTGTTGACGGCCCTGCTGTCGGCGGCCGTGGCGGCGGCGGGCGGCTTTGTGCTGACCTGGCCCGAGTTCCGCGTTCCCCAGGCGCACAACCTGGCCTTCGCCGCCCTGTGGCTGGCGGGCGGGGCCTGCGCCCTGGCCGCCGCCTGGCAGGCCAAGTATCACCGCTTGGCCGCCGTCATCCTGATGGGCGGGGCGGGTCTGGCCAGCTGCCTGACCTTCGTCTGGCTGTCGGCGCCCGATCTGGCCCTGACCCAGCTGGTGGTCGAGGTGGTGACGACGGTGCTGCTGCTGCTGGGCCTGCGCTGGCTGCCCAAGCGCCTGGCCGAGATCCATGTGCCCGAGTCCGAGCAGCGCCGCGCCCGCTGGCGTCGTCGTCTCGACCGGGGGATCGCCGTCTGCGCCGGGGCGGGCGTGGCCCTGATCGCCTGGGCCGTCATGGTGCGCCCGCCGGTCGAGGGCGTGTCGCGCTTCTTCGTCGAGAAGGCCTATGAGGAGGCGGGCGGCCGCAACGTCGTCAACGTCATCCTGGTCGACTTCCGCGCCTTCGACACCTTCGGCGAGATCACCGTCCTGGGCGTCGTCGGCCTGACGGTGCTGGCCCTGTTGCGTCGTTTCCGCCCGGCCAGCGACAGCCTGTCCCAGCCGATGCAGAAGCGGGTGCAGGACGCCTCGGACCGCGCCCGCGAAGGCCGCACCGAGGGCGACACCCTCAGCGACACCATGATGATCCCCGGCGTGGTGATGCGCTGGCTGTTCCCTTTCATCATCCTGCTGGCCGTGCACCTCTTCCTGCGCGGGCATGATCTGCCCGGCGGCGGCTTCGCGGCGGGTGTGGCGCTGTCGATCGCCTTCATCCTGCAATATATGTCGTCCGGCGCCCGCTGGGTGGAGGAGCGGCTGGAGATCCGCCCGATCATCTGGATCGGCGTCGGCCTGCTGCTGGCCGCGCTCAGCGGGGCGGTGGGCTGGATCTTCGATCAGCCCTTCCTGACCACCTATTTCCAGTACGCCGATCTGCCGCTGCTGGGCCGCGTGCCGCTGGCCAGCGCCGTCCTGTTCGACCTGGGCGTGGTGGTGCTGGTGGTGGGCGCCACGGTGCTGGTGCTGGTCGCCCTGGCCCACCAGTCGCTGCGCCGCGCGCGCATCGAGGAAGCCGAGGCCGAAGCGGAAGCCGAGGCCGAGCAGAAGGGAGGGGCGCAATGACCCAGATTGTCCTGGCCCTGGCCATCGGCGTCCTGACCGGTTCGGGCGTGTGGCTGATGCTGCGTCCGCGCACCTTCCAGGTCATCATCGGCCTGTCGCTGGTCTCCTATGCGGTCAACCTGTTCATCTTCTCCATGGGGCGGCTGCGCTCGGCCGCGCCGCCGATCGCCAGCAAGGGCGCGGAAGACCCTGCACTTTACGCCGACCCGACGCCCCAGGCCCTGGTGCTGACGGCCATCGTCATCAGCTTCGCGCTGACGGCCCTGTTCCTGGTGGTGCTGCTGGCTTCGCGCGGCGAGACCGGCAGCGACCATGTCGACGGCCAGGAGGCGCCCGAATGACCGACTGGCAGGAACACCTGATCATCGGGCCGATCGTTCTGCCCATGGTCATCGCTGCGGCCATGCTGCTGTTCGACGAGCGTCGCCGCCTGCTGAAGGGCGGGCTCAGCCTGTTCGCCATGGCGGCCATCCTGGCCATGGCCCTGGCCCTGCTGCACGAGAGCGCGACCGGGGCGACGGGCGGGGGTGACACCGCTCGCGTCTATCAACTGGGCGACTGGCCGGCGCCGTTCGGCATCGTCCTGGTGGCCGACCGTCTGTCGACCTTGATGGTGGCCCTGACCAGCGTCCTGGGCGCCTGCTCCATGATCTTCGCCCTGGCGCGATGGGACCGGGCGGGGCCGCGTTTCCACGCCCTGTTCCTGTTGCTGGTCATGGGGGTCAACGGGGCCTTCCTGACGGGCGACCTGTTCAACCTCTTCGTCTTCTTCGAGATCATGCTGGCGGCCTCCTACGGTCTGGCGCTGCATGGGTCGGGCGAGGCGCGTATCCGGGCGGGCCTGGCCTATATCGCCGTCAACCTGACGGCCTCCATGCTGTTCCTGATCGGGGTCAGCCTGATCTACGGCGTCACCGGCACCCTCAACATGGCCGATCTGGCCGTGCGCATCCCCCAGATCGCCGAGGCGGACCGGGGCCTGTTCCACGTCGGCGCGGCCGTCCTGGGCGTGGCCTTCCTGACCAAATGCGCCATGTGGCCGCTGGGCTTCTGGCTGACCACCACCTATTCGGCGGCCAGCGCCCCGGCCGCCGCGGTCTTCGCCATCCTGTCCAAGGTCGGCGCCTATGTGATCATCCGCCTCAGCTTCCTGCTGTTCGCGCCGGACAGCGGCGCCTCGGCCGGGTTCGGCCAATTGTGGATTCTGTTGGGCGGCCTGGCGACCATCGGCTTCGGCACCGCCGGGATGATCGCCGCGCGCGATCTGTCGATCGCCGCCGCCTACGCCGTCATCGTCTCGTCGGGCACTGTGTTGGCGGCCGTCGGCATCGGCAACACCGACGTCCTGGGCGGGGCGGTCTTCTACCTGGTCGGCTCGACCCTGGCCTGCGGCGCCCTGTTCATGCTGGCCGAGGTGCTGAACCGGGGGCAGGATCCCGGCGCGCGCTCGGGCCGCGCCGTCTTCGAGGACGAGTACATCGATCCCTTTGACGACGAGGAGCGCAACGAGCCCGGTCTGGTCATTCCGGCGGCGGTGGCGGCCCTGGGCGGCGCCTTCCTGATCTCGACCCTGATGATCGCGGGCCTGCCGCCGCTGGCGGGCTTCATCGGCAAGCTGGCGATGATGGACGCCCTGTCGGGCGTCGGCGGCTGGGCGGGCTACACGGTGATCGCGGCCTTGTCCCTGGCGTCGCTGGGCGCCCTGATCGGGCTGACGCGCCTGGGCATGGCGGCCCTGTGGGCGCGGGACGACGACGCCGAGCCGGCGGTCGTGGTCGGCGCCGCCGAAGGCGTGGCCATCGCGGGCCTGCTGGCGGCCTGCATCTTCCTGGCGATCTTCGGCGAGGCGGGCTTCGCCTATGCCGACCACACGGCCGACTGGCTGGTGCGGCCCGACGCCTATGTCCGCGCGGTGCTGGGAGGCGGCTCATGATCCGGGCGGTCCTGCCTCACCCCATCCTGTCGCTGGCCCTGTTCGGGGCCTCGGTGCTGCTCAGCGGATCGGCCGCGCCGCCGTCTCTGGCGCTGGCCCTGCTGATGGCCCTGGCCGCGCCCCACATCATGCGCGCCCTGGAGGTCGAGCCGGTTCGCGTCAGAAAGCCGCTGACCCTGCTGAGCTTCGGCCTGGTGGTCGCGCGCGACATCATCCGGTCGAACTGGGAGGTGGCTCTGGTCGTCCTGGGGCTGAACGCCTCGCGCGACAGCCGCGTCTCGGGCTTCGTCCATATTCCGCTGGAGATGCGCGACCGATACGGCCTGGCCGTTCTGGCGGTGATCATCACCAGCACGCCGGGCACCATCTGGGTCGAGTATGAGGACGCCACGGGCGTCCTGTTGCTGCACATTTTGGACCTTCGTGATGAGGACGACTGGGCTGACCGCATCAAGAACCGCTACGAGCGCCGCCTGATGGAGATCTTCGAATGAGCGGCGCCGTCTTCTACTGGGCGCTGGTTGTGGCGCAGCTGTTGCTGGCCGGGACGGCCCTGATCGGGGTCTGGCGCATCGCCAAGGGGCCGCGCGCTCAGGACCGCATCCTGGGGCTGGACACCGTCTATCAGGCCGGGATGCTGCTGGTCGTCGCCTTCGGGGTGCGGACGGGCAGCCACCTGTATTTCTATGCGGCCGTCATCATCGGCATGCTGGGCTTCACCTCATCGGTCGCCCTGGCCAAATTCCTGATGCGCGGCGAGGTGATCGAATGAGCGGCTTTCCCGCAAACGTCCCGGCCTGGGCGGCGCTGCTGGCGGCGGGGCTGGTGCTGGCCGGTTCCGGCCTGACCTTCGTCGGCGCCCTGGGCCTGGTGCGGCTCAAGACCTTTTATGAGCGGGTTCACGCCCCGACCCTGGGGGCGACGCTGGGCATGTTCCTGATCCTGGGCGGGTCGGTGGTCTACTTCACCGCGGCCGAAGGGCGGTTCATGCCGGTCGAGCTGCTGGTGGCGGTCTTCTTCACGGTGACGACGCCGGTGACGCTGATCATCCTGGCGCGCGCGGCCCTGTTCCGCGACCGGACCGATCGCTCCGGCGACGGGGTGCGGGTGCCGCTGGAGGGCGAGTGCGACGGGGTGGTGCGCACGCCGCCGGACCTGACGGCTATTGATCCTCGTCGAAGCGACGCGCCACAAGGTCGGTAAGGGCGGCGACGGCCTCGGCGGCGTCCGGCCCCTCGGCCTTGACCTCGACGCCGCAGCCGATCCCGGCGCCCAGCATCAGCAGGCCCATGATCGAGCGGGCGTCCACGGTCACGCCGTCGCGCGTCACCTTGATCTCGGATTCGAACTCGGAGGCCAGCTTGACGAACTTGGCCGAGGCGCGGGCGTGCAGGCCGCGCTGGTTGCAGATGTTCAGCACCGCCTGGGCGGAAGGGGCGGCGTCGCTCATTTCTCGCCCGCCAGCACCCACGACGCCACCGAGATGTATTTGCGGCCCGCATCCTGGGCGTGGGCCACGCAGGCCTCCAGCGTCTCGCGGCCGCGCACGCTGGCCAGCTTGATCAGCATGGGCAGGTTCAGTCCGGCGATGACCTCGGCGCCGGTCTGCTCCATCACCGAGATGGCCAGGTTGGACGGCGTGCCGCCGAACATGTCGGTCAGCAGGATGACGCCTGCGCCTTCATCGACGGCGGCGGCGGCGTCGACGATGTCGCGGCGGCGCCGCTCCATGTCGTCTTCAGGGCCGATGCAGATGGCGGCGACGCCGCGCTGCGGCCCCACCACGTGCTCCATCGCCGACAGGAATTCGGAGGCCAGGCCCCCGTGGGTGACGATCACCAGCCCGATCATATAGGCTTCACCAAAGACATCCCCAGCTCGCCTCGACGAGCGACAAGCCTCGTTTCATAGGGCAATCGCGGCGCGGATCAAAGGGCGCCGTCGTCGCGCCGTCACGGAAGCGTTGCGACGACGTTCATCGCCGCTGCGACGACCAGGGGCGCCGAGGCGGGGCGAGGGTCCAGAACCAGGCGTGGGATCGCGATTCCGTCGATCACGTCCTGGGCCTTTTCGGGCATCCGCTCGACCGGCTCATGGGTCAGGTGCAGCGACAGGGCGATCCGCGCGAAAGGCAGGAAAGGCCGGTCGACCAGGCCCAGGCCGCGCACCTCCATCCGCCCGGCGATGGTCGCGGGCGCGGCGGCGTAGAGGGCGCCCTCGCAGGCGAAAACCTCGACCCAATCGTCGCCGACCAGCCGCCAGCCGTTCTGCATCAGCCGCAGGGCCAGGTCGCTCTTGCCGGCGCCGGATCGTCCCTGGATCAGCACGCCGCGCCAGGCGCCGCCGAGCCGGAGCGCGGCGACGGTGGCGTGCAGGGGCTGTCGGGGCGCGGTCATGAGGGTCAGATCACGGGCGCTTGCCCGTCGCCGGCAACCGCACCTCGAAGCGGGCCCCGACCACGGCGCCGTCGGGGCCGGTGCGGTTCTCGGCGTGAACGCGCCCGCCGTGGGCGTCGATGATCTGGCGCACGATGGCCAGGCCCAGGCCCGAGTTGGCGCCGAAGGCCGTGCCCTTGGGCCGTGAGGTGTAGAAGCGCTCGAACACCGTCTCAAGGTTTTCAGCCGGAATGCCGGGGCCGTCGTCTTCAATGCGGACGCGCAGGGGTAGGTCGGGCTGGCTGTCGTCGCGCTCCAGGCTCACCCGCACTTCGCCGTCGGGCGGACTGAAGGAGCGGGCGTTGTCGATCAGGTTGCGGAACACCTGGCCCAGAGGAATGTCGCGGCCGACGACGCGGGCGCTGTCGGCGCTCAGGACGAAGCGCACCGGGGGCTCGCCCGGCTTCTGACCGGCCTCATAAACGCCGATGATGTCGCCCAGCAGTTCCTTCAGATCGATGGCGCGCGGGCGGTCGCGCGACAGTTCGGCGTCCAGACGCGAGGCGTTGGAGATGTCGGTGATCAGGCGATCCAGCCGCCGCACATCCTGTTGCAGCAGATTGGTCAGGCGGGCCCTCTGCTCGTCGGTCTTGACCAGGGGCAGGGTCTCCAGCGCCGAGTGGATCGAGGTCAGGGGGTTCTTGATCTCGTGGCTGACGTCGGCGGCGAAACGTTCGATGGCGTCCATGCGCGTCGACAGGGTGTCGGTCATGGACTCAAGCGCGCGGGCCAGGTCGCCGATTTCGTCCTTGCGGTCTTCAAGGTCGGGCAAGGAGATGGCGCGGGCGCGCTGCAGGCGCACCTGGTCCGCGGCCGCCGACAGCCGCATCACCGGCCGCGCCACGAACAGGTGCAGAACCAGCGACGCCAGCAGATTCACCGCCAGCGCCACCAGGGCGAAAGGCATCAGCGCGCGGCGTTGCGCGTCCAGGGTGGCGTTGACGTCGCCGGCTTCCAGGGTCAGCACGCCGAGCACCTGCTGCACATGGCGCACGGGCAGGGAGACGGAGACGACACGCTCGCCCTCTTCATTGCGGCGGATGGCGGCCTGAGGCGTGCCCTGCAGCGCGCGCTCGACCTCGGCCGACAGTTCGGCGTCGGCGCGGGCCAAACGCGCGGTTTCGCGACGTGAAGGCTCGGTCGGGGCCAGGGCGGTGCCCGCCGGGTTGGCCGGGGGCAGGGGCGCGCCGGGGATGGCGTCGCTGACCCGATAGGAGTCCGACACCTCGATCCCGTCCATGTCGAACAGGCGGGCGCGCTGGCCCGCCGGGATGAAGTTGTCGCGCAGCCACAGGGCGGCCGCGCGGTCATCCAGCATGGGATAGGGGTCGCCCTGGGTGATGCCCAGTTCGCCCAGGACGTTGGCCAGCAGCTCAGCCTGGACGCCGAGCGATTCCTGGCGCGCCTCGATCAGGCCGCGCCGCCACTCGTTCAGCAGCAGGGCGCCGCCGAACAGGATCAGCAGGCTGAGAAGATTGAGGGCCAGGATGAAGCCGCCCAGGCGCGATCCGCCGAAGCGGAATCGGCGCCGCGCCGGGGCGTCTTCAGGTTCAGCTCTCGCGGTAGCGGTATCCGACGCCATACAGGGTCTCGATAGCGTCGAACTCAGGGTCGACCATGCGGAACTTCTTTCGCATCCGTTTCACATGGCTGTCGATGGTGCGGTCGTCGACATAGACCTGATCGTCATAGGCGGCGTCCATCAGATTGTCGCGGCTCTTCACGAAACCGGGGCGCTGGGCCAGGGCCTGAAGCAGCAGGAACTCGGTGACGGTCAGCTTCACCGGCTTGCCGTCCCAGGTCGATTCGTGGCGCGCCGGGTCCATCGACAGCTTGCCGCGCTTGATCGCCTTGCCGGCTTCGACGGCGGCGGGGTCGACGGGGTCCAGACCTTCGACGCCGGCGCGACGCAGCAGGGCCTTGACCCGCTCGATCAGCAGGCGCTGGCTGAAGGGCTTGTGGATGTAGTCGTCGGCGCCGAGGTTGAAGCCGAGGATTTCGTCGATCTCCTCGTCCTTGGACGTCAGCATGATGACCGGAATGCTGGAGGTCTGACGCAGGCGGCGCAGCACTTCCATGCCGTCCATGCGCGGCATCTTGACGTCCAGGATAGCCAGGTCCGGCGGCGTGGCCTCCAGCGCTTCCAGGCCCGAGGCGCCGTCGTGGTAGGCGGTCACCGTGTGACCGTGGCTTTCCAGAGCCAGGGACACGGAGGCGACGATGTTCTCGTCGTCGTCGACCAGGGTGATGTTGGCCAAGGGCTTCTCCTTAGTACGGGCGGGGGAACGTCCGGTCCGCCGTCGTCTGCACAACGCACAGCAAGCGTAACTGTTCTACCCGATCGTGGTGACTTTACGGTCACACAAAATGGAGCGCCGCGCTGTTGCTTTCAACCATCGAGGCGAAAAGCGAAACCCGGCCTTAAAGCTTGGGGCGACAGGATGGAGCTTCGTGCTTGTGAAAGACCCCATGGCCGGACCGGTTCACTACGAAATCTATATGCGTCGGACGGCGCCGGCTGACTGGTCCCTGCACCAGGCGACGGAGGACCGCAGACAGGCCGTGGACACGGCCGAGGAGCTGTTGCGTGACCGCGAGGCCGTGGCCGTTCGAGTCACCAAGGAGACGCTGAACCCCGAGACGATGGAATTCGCCAGCGTCGTCATCCTGACGCGCGGCGCGCCCGAGCTGACGCGCAAGCGCGCCCCCGCAGCGGACCCGCGCGGCCCGGTCTGCCGGGGCGTCGGCGACCTGTACGCCCCCCATGCGCGCGAGACGATCGGCCGGGTGCTGGAGGATTGGCTGCATCGCCAGGGCGCGACAGCCTTCGAACTGTTGCACCGTCCTGACCTGGCCGAAAGGCTGGAAGCCTCCGGCGTCGAGCTTCAGCACGCCATCCAGAAGATCGCCGTGCCTGAGGCGCAGGGGGCGGCGAAGTCGGTGCACGAATTGATGCGCCATTATCAGCGCCTGGCCGAGCAGGCGATCGAGCGTCTGCTGATCGCCGGGCGCAAGAAACAGTTGCCCAGTTTCGACGATCGCCCGGTCTCGACGACGGCTCTGGCGCTTCAGGGCGCGCCGGATCGCGCCTTCGTCATGGGCGGGGCCGTGGCGAGCGCGCTGTGCGGCCTGCCGGGGGCGCGGGCGCGTGTGGAGCGTTTGATGGACATTTGCGACCAGGCCCCGGTCGAGGGCGCGCCGCGCGCCTTGGTCTTCGTGCCGGTGGAGCAGATTCTCTGTGAACTGATGGGATCGCGCTCCGGTCTGGCTCAGGTGCTGGGGCCTGGCCTCGATCAAGGCGCCAGTCTGGCGGCCGTGGTTCGGATGGCGGCCCCGCGGGAGGTGGACGCCGTTCTGGCGCAGGACGCGCGCCTCAATCTGCTGGCGCCGCCGATCGAGGGGCCGGTGCGGCGTCTGGGCGAGCGGTTGGCGGCGGGCGAGTTTCCCCTGCTGGCGGCTTCCCTGGCCCGCATGGTGCTGCGCGAGTTGATGAGCCAGCGTCGTCTGCGGCCTGGGGATGCTGTCGGCGAGATTGAGATTTTGCGCGTCCTGGCCATGGCGTTGACGGCGACGGCCGGACGTCTGCTGACTCTGGAAGAGGTGCAGACCGCCTTCATCGAACGATCCAAGGGGCTGGTCGCAGCCGACTTCGTCGCAGCCTATGTCAAAGACTGCACGACCGTTCTAGCCGAGGCCGAACGGCTGACGCGCCTGTGCGAGAACGTGACGGGCGGGGCCAACAAGCGGGCGGCGGCGCGCTGGCTGGACGCCTGCGTCGCCTCTCTGCGCTTCGAGACCGAGCTCCGGGCGCGGACGCCGGGCGCGATCCCGCCGGGACAGCGGCTGATGGCTCTGGGCGAATTGCAACGCGCGGTGCGCAAGGCGGGGTTGTCGGAGCGCGAGACTCAGACGGTCGTGGACGCCCTGGGCGCCGTCGGCGGATCAATCGAGGTTGACGCTCGACTGACCGCTCAATTGGCCCGTGCGCCTGCGCCGGTCGCGCAGAAGCTGGCCGCGCTGTTGCGGCTGGCGGCCGCCGAGACAGGGCCGACCGGCCCCGTCGCTGAACGCGCCCGCGCCGAAGCGGTGCGGTTGATGCGCGCGCCGGACACCCGCGCCGCCCTGGGGGCCGAGCCGCAGGCGGTGCTGACCCTGCGGCCGCTGATGCAGGCGGTCGGCCTGGCGGCCTGACCGCCCTTGGGCGTCAGTCGAAGATGTCGAAGATGTCCAACCGCTTCTTCTTCTTGCGGTAGTGGTAGTCGTCGTCCCGGCGACGGTCGTGGTCATAGCGGTCGTTGCGATGACGCGGCGGCTCGCGATAGGTCGGCTGGCTTCCCCAGGGTTGCTGAGGCTGAGCGGGGGCTGGTTGCGGGGGCGGGGCGTAGGCGGCGGGCGCGGCGGCGCGCCCTTCGTCGGTCGCCGATTCCATCAGCTTCTCCAACTCGCCGCGATCCAGCCAGACGCCGCGGCAGGTCGGGCACATGTCGAACTGGACGCCGTGGCGGTCCAGCGTCTGCATGGGCGCATTGTCGTTCGGGCACATCAGCAGGGGCATGACATCCTCTTTCGTCGTTGAATGCGGTCCGACATCACGCCGCCGAAGCGCCGCCAGAGGGGCCCGTCCCGCTACCGCAAAAGAGGTAGGGAGCGCCCGCCCGCGCGACAACGCGCCGCGTCGCCGCAGGCTCTGTTTTCATGCGGTCAGCAGTGCTGGCCCGCCGCCCAGCCCGACGACCAGGCCCACTGGAAATTGTAGCCGCCCAGCCAGCCGGTCACGTCCGCGACCTCGCCGATGAAGAACAGGCCGGGGACCGCCTTGGCCTCCATCGTCTGCTGGTCCAGGGCGGCGGTGTCGACCCCGCCCAGCGTGACCTCGGCGGTGCGATAGCCTTCCGATCCGACCGGCTTGACCGTCCAGGCGTTGATCCCCTCGGCCAGGGCGCGCAGCTTCTTGTCGCCGACCTCGGCCAGCTTGCCCGACAGGTTTTCGCGCATACACAGAGCCTCAGCCAGACGGCGCGGCACGACGTGGCCGACGGCCGTATGCACCGCCTGCTTGCCGTTCTCGCTCTTGGCGGCCAGAATTTCAGACACAGCGTCGCGGTCGGGGGCCAGATCAACGGTGATCGCCTCGCCCTCGCGCCAGTAGGAGCTGATCTGCAGGATCGACGGCCCCGACAGGCCGCGATGGGTGAACAGCAGGCCCTCGCGGAAGACGGTTTCCTTGGTCGGGCGACCCGCGCCCGCATCCTTGGGCGCCTTGTGCCGCACCACGGCGTCGACCGACACGCCCGCCAGAGGCTTCAGCTGCTCCAGCAGCCCCGGCTCGAACGTCAGAGGAACGAGCGCAGGTCGGGTGTCGGTGACGCGCAGGCCGAAGCGTCGCGCGACCTCATAGCCCCAGCCGGTGGCCCCCATCTTGGGAATGGATTTGCCGCCGGTCGCCACGACCAGCGAGGCCGCCGTCACCCGCGATCCGTCGTCCAGATCGACCTGAAACCGCTCGCCCGCGCGCTCCACCGCCTTGACGCCGACGCCCAGCGACAGGCTGACGCCCGCCGCCTTCATTTCGTCCGTCAGCATGCGGATGATCTGCTTGGCGCTGTCGTCGCAGAACAGCTGGCCCAGCGTTTTCTCGTGCCAGGCGATGCCGTGGCGATCGACCATCTTGATGAAGTCGTGCTGGGTGAAGCGGCGCAGGGCCGATAGGGCGAAGCGCGGATTCTCGCCCAGGAAGTTGGCGCCGCCGGTCCCCAGATTGGTGAAGTTGCAACGCCCGCCGCCCGAGATGCGGATCTTCTCGCCGGGCGCGCGGGCATGGTCGATCACGCGCACGCGGCGGCCGCGCTTGCCCGCCTCGATGGCGCACATCATGCCGGCCGCGCCGGCGCCGACGATCAGGACGTCGATGTCTGAAGACTTCATCGCCCCGCCCTAGCAGGCGGCGGGGCCTGAAGCGATGCCCTACAGGCCCAGCATGGCCCGATAGGTCGGATGCACCTGATCGGCGTATTCCGGGTGCTTCTTCAGATAGCTGGAGAAGAAGGGGCAGGTCGGCAGGATGAGCAGACCTTTTTCCTTCAGGTCAGCCAGGACGTGCTTGGCCATCCGGCTGGCGATGCCGCGTCCTTCCAACGGGATCGGCACAATGGTTTCGGTGATCAGCCGCCCGCCCGCGACGGGGTTGTAGATGACCACGGCGGTCTCGCCGTCGACGTCCAGCTCGTAGCGTTTGGCCTCTTCATTGTCGCGGATTTCGGGGTCCAGGCTCATGTCTCGTCCCTAGTCAAAGATAAGCGGATTTAGTGCGCGTCGTCCCAGTTGCCGGCGGCCTTGGCTTCGACGTCCAGCGGAACGCTCAGGGCCACGGCCGGTTCGGCGGCGGTCTCCATGACGCGGCGGATCACGGCGACGGCGCGTTCGGCCTCGGCCTCGGGGGCCTCGAACACCAGTTCGTCGTGGACCTGCAGCAGCATGCGGGTCTGAAGCCCGGCCTCGGCCAGGGCGCCCGGCATGCGGATCATGGCGCGGCGGATGATGTCGGCGGCGGCGCCCTGGATCGGGGCGTTGATGGCCGCGCGCTCGCCGAACTGACGCTCGGCGCCCGACTTGGAGTGGATGGCCGGGATGTGGATGCGCCGCCCGAAGACGGTGGTGACGAAGCCCTGCTCCTTCACCAGCGCCTTGGTCCTGTCCATGTAGTCGCGAATGCCGGGGAAGCGCTCGAAATAGGTCTTGATGTAGGCCCCGGCCTCGCCCTGTTCGATGCCCAGCTGGGCGGCCAGGCCGAAGGCGCTGATGCCGTAGATGATGCCGAAGTTGATGGCCTTGGCCCGGCGGCGCGTCTCGCTGGGCATGCCCTCGACCGGGACGCCGAACATTTCCGAGGCGGTCGCCGCGTGGATGTCGAGGCCGTTCTTGAAGGCGCGCTTCAGCTCGGGGATGTCGCCGATGTGGGCCAGCAGGCGCAGCTCGATCTGGCTGTAGTCGGCGCTGATCAGCACATGGCCGGGCGAGGCGATGAAGGCCTGACGGATCTGGCGGCCCGTCTCGGTGCGGATCGGGATGTTCTGCAGGTTCGGATCGGACGAGGCCAGCCGCCCCGTCGTCGCCGCCGCCAGCTGATAGGAGGTGTGGACCCGATTCGTCTGCGGGTCCATCGCCGCCACCAGGGCGTCGGTATAGGTGCCCTTCAGCTTGGACAGCTGGCGCCAGTCCAGGATGGTGCGGGGCAGGGGGTGATTCTGGGCCAGATCCTCCAGCACGCTGGCGTCGGTGCCCCACTGGCCGCTGGCGGTCTTCTTGCCGCCAGGCAGGTTCATCTCGCCGAACAGGATCTCGCCGATCTGGCGCGGGCTGCCGACGTTGAACGGGCGGCCGGCCAGTTTGTGCGCCTCCTCCTCCAGCTCGGCCATGCGCTGGCCGAAGGTCGAGGACAAGGAGCGCAGACGGTCGGGATCGACCCGCACTCCCGCCAATTCCATGTCGGCCAGAATGGCGGGCATGCCGCGTTCCAGCGTTTCATAGACGCTTGATAGTCCCTCGGCCGCCAGGCGCGGCTTCAGCAGGCGGTGCAGGCGCAGGGTCACGTCCGCGTCTTCGGCGGCGTAGCGGGTCGCTGTCGTCAGGTCGACGTGCTTGAAGCTTTTCTGGCTCTTGCCCGTGCCCGCCACGCTCTTGAAGGTCATCGGCTCGTGGCCGAGGTGAAGGCGCGACAGCTCGTCCATGCCGTGGCCGTGCAGGCCGCCTTCCAGCACGTAGGAAATCAGCATGACGTCGTCGATCGGGGCGACACGGACATCGTGCCTGGCCATGACGGCGAGGTCGTATTTGATATTCTGGCCGACCTTCAGCACCGACGGATCTTCCAGGAGTTCCTTCAACCGGGCCAGGGCCGTCGGCTTGTCGATCTGTTGCAGGGGCGGGCGGGCATCGCCGCCGTCGCCGAAGTCCAGACCGCCGTCGCCGGTCGGCTCGTGCTCATGCGTCAGGGGAATATAGCAGGCCTCGTTCGGCCCGACCGCCAGCGACACGCCGCACAGCCCGGCGTGGGTCGAGGACAGGGCGTTCGTCTCGGTGTCGAAGCCGATTACGCCCGCAGCCTTGGCCCGCGCGATCCAGCGGTCCAGATCGTCGAGAGTTTGCACGCGCTCATAGCGATCATGGTCGATGGCCTGTTCCTCGGCCGGGGCGGCGACCTCGGTCTGGCCATAGCGCGGGGTGGCCACCGGCGCGCTGAGCGGGCGGGCGAAGGCCGAGCCTTCCTTCTGCGGCGCCTTGCCGTCGCCGACGCGCCGGGCCAGCGAACGGAACTCCATCGTCTCCAGGAAGGCTGACAGGGCCTCCGGGTCCGGGTCGCGGATGATGAAGTCGTCGATCGGCTCGGGGGTCGGCGCGTCGCAGGTCAGCTTCACCAGTTCGCGCGACAGCCGGATCTGGTCGGCGAAGTTGATCAGGGTCTCGCGGCGCTTGGGCTGTTTGATCTCGCCCGCGCGGGCCAGAAGCGTGTCCAGATCGCCGTATTCATGGATCAGCTGGGCCGCCGTCTTGGGGCCGATGCCGGGGGCGCCGGGCACGTTGTCGACGCTGTCGCCGATCAGGGCCTGGACCTCGACCACCTTGTCCGGCGTGACGCCGAACTTCTCGAACACGGCCTCTTCTTCCAGTCGGCGATCCTTCATCGGATCGTACATGACCACGCCGTCGCCGATCAGCTGCATCAGATCCTTGTCGGAGCTGACGATCACGGCCTCGCCGCCCGCGTCGCGCGCCTGACAGGCATAGGTGGCGATCAGGTCGTCGGCTTCATATCCGGCCATCTCGACGCAGTGGACGCCGAAGGCCTTGGTCGCTTCGCGCACCAGCGGGAACTGCGGGACCAGATCTTCGGGCGCAGGGGGGCGGTGGGCCTTGTACTGGTCATAGAGATCGTTGCGGAAAGTCTTCTCCGAATGGTCGAAGACGGCGACCAGGTGCGTCGGGCCGTCCTCGCCCTTCATGTCCTTCAGCAGCTTCCACAGCATGTTGCAGTAGCCCTGCACCGCCCCCACGGGCAGGCCGTCCGACTTGCGCGTCAGCGGCGGCAGGGCGTGATAGGCGCGGAAGATGTAGGCCGAGGCGTCGATCAACCACAGCCTGAGCGGCGGCCCGTCTTGCGTGAGGGGGCGGGCGGGGATTTCGGCGGGCGCGTCGGTCATGGCGCGAACATAGGGGGCCGAAGGCGCGGCGTCATCCGCGCTTCGCTTTCCTTCCCATGCAATGGCGAGAAGACGGCGTAGCAGCCCTCAATCGCCGTCATCCTCGGACTTGATCCGAGGATCGAGCCCTCGGCTCCGCTCAGGAAAGGCGGTGGCTCGCAGTAGGTGGCGCATCCTGTATCGAGCGCGCAGTCACCCTTGATCCTCGGATCAAGTCCGAGGATGACGGCAGGAAACTGAGGGAACGGTCGGCCTCTCTTACGGCTGCCAGCCGCCCGGCGTTTCGGGGATGACGTGTTCGCCCTCGTCCGAGACCTCGCCGCGGGTCTTCTTCACCTCGGCCCAGGCGGCGCGCAGCAGTTCGGTCACGCCCTCGCCCGAGACGCCGGACACCAGGTAGGGCCGACGACCGGCGACCGCCTCCAGCTCCGCCGCCTTCTCCTCGCGGGCCTCGGGCGTCAGGGCGTCGATCTTGTTCAGCGCCAGGATCTCGACCTTGTCGGCCAGACCCTCGCCATAGGCCTCCAGCTCGCCACGGATGATGCGATAGGCCTCGACCACATCGTCCTGCGTGCCGTCGATCAGGTGGATCAGGCTGGCCGAGCGCTCGACGTGGCCCAGGAAACGCGTGCCCAGCCCTGCGCCTTCGCTGGCGCCTTCGATCAGGCCGGGGATGTCGGCGATGACGAAGCGTTCGGATGGGCTCAGGTCCACCATGCCCAGGTTGGGCGTCAGGGTGGTGAAGGGATAGTCCGCCACCTTGGGCCGCGCCGCCGAGACGGCCGACAGGAAGGTCGACTTGCCCGCATTGGGCAGGCCCGCCAGGCCGATGTCGGCGATCAGCTTCAGCCGCAGCCAGATCCAGCGCTCCTGGCCTTCCTGGCCGGGGTTGGCGTGGCGCGGGGCCTGGTTGACCGGCCCCTTGAAGCGGGTGTTGCCCCAGCCGCCGTTGCCGCCGGACAGCAGCTTTACCTTCAGGCCCGCCTCGTCCAGATCGACGAGCACGGTCTCCTTGTCCTCGTCCAGCACCTGGGTGCCGACGGGGACGCGCAGAACCACGTCCTCGCCCTTGGCTCCGTGCATCTGGCGGCCTTGGCCGTGGTTGCCGGTGGCGGCCTTGAAATGCTGCTGATAGCGGAAGTCGATCAGGGTGTTCAGCCCGTCGGCCGACTCGACCCAGACGTCGCCGCCCTTGCCGCCGTCGCCGCCGTCGGGACCGCCGTTGGGAATGAATTTTTCGCGACGGAACGAGACGGAGCCCGCGCCGCCGTTGCCGGAGCGAATATAGATCTTGGCCTGATCGAGGAACTTCATGGGCGCCTTATGGCCCAGAAGCGCGGCGAATTACAGGCGGGCGAATTGCGGGCTGTGATTTCAGCCCCTCGCTCCGCCGGCGGCCCAGACGCCGAACGGGTCGCGCCATTCCAGGCCCAGGGCCTCGGCGACGGCGGGGTGGGTGATCTCGCCCTTCAGCACGTTCAGCCCCTTGGCCAAGTGAGGATCGGCGCGCAAAGCCTCCAGCCCCCGGTCGGCCAGGGCGAGACCGAAGGGCAGGGTGGCGTTGTTCAGGGCCTCGGAACTGGTGCGCGGCGCCGCGCCGGGCATGTTGCCGACGCAGTAATGGACCACTCCGTCGACGACATAGGTCGGGTCTTCGTGCGTTGTCGCATGCGAGGTTTCGAAACAGCCGCCCTGGTCGATGGCCACGTCGATCAGGACACTGCCGGGCTTCATCGTCTTCAACTGGTCGCGCCGCACCAGGGTCGGAGCTTCGGCGCCGGGGACCAGGACCGCCCCGATCACGACGTCGGCCTTTACCAGTTCCTCTTCGATGGCGTGCAGCGAGGAATAGCGTGTGATGACGCGCCCGCCGGTCAGTTCGTCGATCTGGCGCATGCGGGGAATGGATCGTTCCAGGACCACCACCTCGGCGCCCAGGCCCATGGCCATGCGCGCGGCGTTCAGTCCCACGACCCCGCCGCCCAGCACCAGCACCCTGGCCGGAGCGACGCCCGGCACGCCGCAGAACAGCAGCCCCATACCGCCGTTGTGCTTCAGCAGGGTCTCGGCGGCGGAAAAGACGGCGATGCGGCCCGCCACCTCGGACATGGGCGCCAGCAGCGGCAGTCCCCCGTTGCGATCGGTCACCGTCTCATAGGCCACGCCCGCGCATTTCGACGCCAGCAGCGCCTTGGTCTGTTCCGAGTCGGGCGCCAGATGCAGATAGGTGAACAGGATGTGCCGCTCGGTCAGACGGCTCCACTCGGACGGTTGGGGTTCCTTCACCTTCACGATCATCTCGCTGTCGGCGAAGACGGCGTCGGCGTCGACGACGATCAGGGCGCCCGCCTTCACATAATCGGCGTCCGGGAAGCCGGCGGCGACGCCTGCGCCGGTTTCGATGCGGACTTCGTGGCCGCGGGCGACATACTCGCGCACCGCCATCGGCGTCAGGCCGACCCGGTGTTCGTTGGTCTTGACTTCTCTAGGGGTGCCGACGCGCATTTTTCTTCCGATAGCGGAGACAGGGTCAGAGATCGGTGACGCTAATCAAGCCGAACCGCTCTCGCCAGCGAAAAATAAAACCCCGCAGACGCGGGTGTCTGCGGGGTGTCGTCAACCTTCGCCCGGCGGCGAAGAGCCTAGTTCTTGGCGTCGCGGGCGGCGCCTTCGACGGCCTGGCCGGCGGCCTGGGTGTCACGGCCGACGCCTTGAATAGTATTGCAGGCGGCGGTCGTCAGGGCTGCGGCGGCGACGGCCAGAATGATGAGTTTGCGCATGGGAGACTCCTGTTGGCTCGGGCTCCGTGCCCGTCCCATGCACAACGTTACGCTTGGGGCGAGGTTCCGCTGAGGCGGAAGGCGGCCACCTCTCGCACATGGGCGGCGTCGCGGGCTTCGGGCGTGACGAAGGTCAGCCGTGCGATCGAACCGCCGCCTGGCGCCGGCGCGATTTCGGCCTCGCCGCGCAACTGTTTGGCGAAGGCCATCATCAGGGTGCGGCCGACGCCCGCTTCGGCCGCGTCGGCGACGCCGGGCCCATCGTCTTCGACCTCCAGAACGCTGGTTCGGCCCAGAACCTTGAAGCGCACCTTGAGGTCGCCGCCCCGTCCGGCGAAGGCGTGTTTCTGGGCGTTGGACACGGCCTCGACCAGCCACAGGGCCAGGGGCGCCAGCTTGTCGGGGTCGATGATCAGCGGGTCGGCCTCGATCGAGGTCGTGACCAGAGGCCCGCGCACCGCCTCCCCGGCGATCAACTGCCCGACCAGTTCGCGCAGGAAGGTGTCGGCGTCCGCTTCTCGGATGTCATGGCTCTGGTAGAGAATGCGGTAGATCTGGGCCAGGGCGGTGATCCGCTGGCGGGTGTCGCCCAGGGCGGCGCGGGCGCCCGGATCTGTCACGGCTCGTTGCTGCATCGACAACAGGGATGAGATGATCTGCAGGTTGTTCTTCACCCGGTGGTGAATCTCGCGCAGCAGGGCGTCCTTTTCCTCCAGGGCGTCCAGAATGGCCTTGTCGCGCCGGGTGATGGTCTCGCCCAGGTGGCCCAGGGTGCGGGCCAAGGTGCGAATTTCCGCAGGCGCGTGTTCGGCCTGAACGGGACGAATGGTGAAACGGCCGCGCGCGTAGATGGCGGCGACCCGTTCCAGGTAGTCCAGCCAGCGCACCACGATCCGCTCGGACAGCAGCATGACGGCGGCGAAGGCGGTCAGCCACGCCGCCAGCGGCAGCAATAGGGTGCCGAAGGGGTTCAGGCGCGCCCAGGACAGCAGGCCGGGCGCCGGCGCCGACAGCAGGACGAAGACGTCCCGTCCCGCCAGGGGCGCGCCGCCATAGACGTGACGGCGTCCCCTGGCGTCTCGCGCCTCGAACATGACGGCTGCGTCCGCGCGGGCCCGCTCGGTCCAGCCCTCGGCCTGGCCGGCGTTGCCCAGGGCGAAGGGGCTCGTGGTCGTGGCGATCAGCACGCGTCCTGTCCCGTCGGTCAGCGCCGCCTGGGCGCCGACGGGCAGGGCTGGATCCCTGATGTCAGGCTGAAGGGCGCTGAGCGGAACGGCGGCCGTCATCGTTCCCTGAAACGCGCCCAACGGACGTTCCGAGCGGACGGCGATGATCAGGGACTGACCGTCGGCCGAGCGCTGCATCGCCACGTCTTCGCCGCGGCTGAGCCGCTGATGCCAGCTTTGGGCGCGGACATGTTCCTCGCGGGTTTCATGGGCGGTGTTGCGCGATGCGCAGACGGGTTCCCCGGTCGCGCTGTAGCGGGTCAGGCTCGTTATGCCGTCCAGGCGTTCCGCCAGCGCCGTGAGCCGCGCTTCGCAGAAGAAACCCACGCCCTCCGGCGTCAGGGCTTGCAGCAGGACCACGGTCGAGTCGATTCGGCTTTTGGCGTCTGAGGCGCTGCGTTCCGCCGCCAGTTTCAGATCGCTGCGCCGTTCCGTTTCCTGCCGGCGGAAGCCCGCTTCGGTCTGGATCGCGCCGAGCAGAAGGATGGGCAGCAAGGCCAGGGCCATGGCGAGACCCAGACGGAATCGGATGCCCTGGACGCTGGGGCGTCCGAGCTTGCGGCCCAGAACCCGGCCGAACCGCACGGCTATTTGCGCCCGGCGCCGCTTAGTCTGTCGGCGTCGGCCAGGATCGATCGCATAGCGTCGCTTGCCGATTGGCCGTCGCGATCATAGCCGCCCCGCTCCAACGTGGCCTGCAGCGCCTTGCGCGCCCGCGATACGCGGCTCTTCACCGTACCGACGGCGCACTGGCATATCTCGGCCGCTTCCTCGTAGGCGAAACCGCCGGCGCCGACCAGGATCAGGGCTTCGCGCTGCTCCTCGGGCAGGGACTTCAGCGCCTGGCGCAGTTCGTCCAGCGCCACCGGCGCTTCAGGATCATCGACGGCGATCAGGGTGCGCTCGGCGGCTTCCTGATCCAGCTGGGTCTGGCGCCACGAGCGGCGCTTTTCCGAATAGAACTGGTTGCGCAGGATCATGAAGGTCCATGCCTTCATGTTTGTGCCCATCTGATAGCTGGCGCGGGCGTCCCAGGCCTTCATCATGGCTTCCTGAGCCAGATCGTCGGCCGAGGTCGGGTCGCCGGTCAGGGTGCGGGCGAATGCCCGCAGATGGGGGATCAGGGTGACGAGCTCGGCCTTAAAGGCGTTGTCGTCTGACGAGGGGCGGCGGGGGGCGGGATTTGCGCTGGTCACTGCCCCTCCTTGGTAGGAGCGCCCTGGTCGGCGCGACGCAGAATTTCAAGAAACTCATCGGGCACCGGCTCGTTGACGACTTCGTCGAACATATGCCGCAGCTTCACGCCGATGGCTTGTTGGCGCAGGCGGACCTCTTCGAGATCTCGCTCGTTCGAGCTGGCCCCGCTGGAACGCGCGGGAGTGTCCTTAGGTTCGATCATTGAGTGTCCGGCCGCCGCCCAAGCCCTGTGATGTCGCTCATGGAGACTGAAAACGCCGCGTCCCGCATAGGGTTCCTAGGCGGATACGATTTTATGCTCAAGCTGGAGAGCGTTCACGGAACCGTGGCTCATTTGATACGTTGTGTTCGATCTAAGTCCGTTTCAACAGTCGAGGCGGGCGTTGTCGGGGAATTTATCCATGAGTCTATTGGCCAGACTTGCGCCGCATTTGCCCTATGTTCGTCGCTACGCTCGCGCCCTGACCGGCGATCAGGGAACGGGCGACAACTACGTCCGCGTCGCGCTTGAGGCGCTCGCCGCCGGCGAGCGGCAACTCCCCGCCGATATGACGCCGCGGGTGGCCCTGTACCATGTCTTCCACACCATCTGGTCCAGCACGGGCGCCCAGTTGGAGGGCGTGGCTTTCGAGGGCGACGACGCCGCGCGACGCCTGCTGCGCATCTCGCCTCAGTCGCGTCAGGCCTTCCTGCTGACCGCGCTTGAAGGCTTCACGCCGTCCGAGGCGGCCCAGATTCTGGCCGTTGATCCCCGCACTGTCGAGCGCCTGATCGCCGAAGCTCAGTCTGACATCGACGCCGAACTGGCCACGGACGTTCTGATCATCGAGGATGAGGCCATCATCTCGGCTGACATCGAAAGCTTGGTGAAGGAGTTGGGTCACCGCGTCACCGGCACGGCCACCACCCACGACGAAGCCGTGGACGCTGTTTCGCGTCACAAGCCCGGTTTGGTTCTGGCCGATATCCAGTTGGCCGACGGTTCCTCGGGCATTGATGCGGTCAAGGACATCCTCAAGCAGTTCGACGTGCCTGTGATCTTCATCACCGCCTTCCCGGAGCGGCTGTTGACGGGCGAGCGTCCCGAGCCGACCTTCCTGATCACCAAGCCCTTCCAGCCGGAGACGGTGAAGGCGGCGATCAGCCAGGCGCTGTTCTTCCATCCGTCGCGCCAGAAGCAGGCGGCCTGACGGTTCGTCCTCCGATCCGATCAAGGGGCCCCGGTTCGCCGGGGCCCTTTTTTGTCGTAGTCAGGTTACGGGCGGCGGGGCGGTCTCGGGGCCTGCGGTCGGCGCGGGGGCTTGTTCGACGACGGGCGTCGGCTCGCCGGTCATGCCCGCCTCTTCGGCGCGTTGGAAACCTTGATTGCTGATCGCCCACAGGCCCAGCAGCAGCGCGGCCGCAGCTCCGGCGGAAACCGCCAGAAGGATCAGGATGCGGCGTCCGCCTCGACCCTGGCGGACATACTGGGCCTCTACGGCCTGGCCGGCGTGTATGGGGTCAGCTGAGTGGGAATGCGGATCCTGGTGACTCATCTCAACGCCTCCTTGTTGCGATTCAAGCCTTCCAAGCCAACGCCGCGCGTCTGGGGCTGTTCCCGCAGGGCGGGGCCGGGAACCGAGTCCGCCGCACGTCGTTCTTTCCCTGCTGAGGGCGATTCCCCCGGACCGGCTCTGCCGATCTTCGCCTTCGCTTCATTCTCGATGATGCGACTCCTGGCGGATCCGAAACGGATCCGCCTCTTTTTTTGACCATGGCGGCACTCGACAGCCGGCCCTGAGGCGTCACTATGGGTTCTGAAAGAAAACCCTATGAGGGAGACGATTGATGAGCCTGCGCAACAGACAATGGATTCTGCGCCAGCGGCCGCACGGCCTGATCCAGGACGGCGACCTGGAACTGGTCGAGAGCGTCACGCCCGACCTGAAGGACGGCGAGGTTCTGGTCCGCACCGTCTATCTGTCGATCGACCCGACCAACCGCACCTGGATGAATGATTCCGAGGGCTATCTGCCGCCGGTGGGGTTGGGCGACGTCATGCGCGGTCTGACCTTGGGCGTGGTCGAGCGGTCGCGCGGTGAGCGGTACAAGGAAGGCGATCTGGTCATGCCCCTGTCGGGCGCCTGGGCCGACTACGCCGTCGTGCCCGAGGCGGGGCTGCGGCCGGTCCACCGCGCGCCGGGCCTGCCGCTGACGGCCAACCTGTCCGTGCTGGGGATGACCGGCATGACCGCCTACTTCGGCGTCACCGACGTACTGAAGGCGAAGGCCGGCGAGACCCTGGTCATCTCGGCGGCGGCGGGGGCGGTCGGCTCCATCGCCGGCCAGGTGGCCAAGCAGCGCGGCTGCCGCGTCATCGGCATCGCCGGCGGCGCCGAGAAATGCCGCTGGCTGACCGAAGAGCTCGGTTTCGACGCCGCCGTCGACTACAAGAACGAGGACGTCGGCGACGCCCTGGACCGCTTTGCCCCCGACGGGATCGACCTCAATTTCGAGAACGTCGGCGGCGACATCATGATCGCCGTCTGGAACCGGCTGAAGGTGCACGGCCGCATGGCCGTCTGCGGCCTGATCTCGGCCTATAACGCCACGCGGATGCCGCCCTCGCCCAATTTCGCCCGCATCATCACCCACCGCCTGGACGTGAAGGGCTTCCTGGTCCTCGATTACGCCCACCGCGCCAAGGAGATGGTCGCCGAGATGGGGCCGTGGCTGGCTGACGGAAAAATTCACTGGAAGGTCCATGTCGATGACGGCCTTGAAGGCGCGGTCGGTTCGCTGAATCGCTTGTTCACGGGCGACCATGACGGCAAGCTGATGGTCAGGGTGTCCGAAGAACCGGCCGCCTGACGGAGGGAAGACCACGCATGACCGAGCCGCTGCACGTCCATTTCGAGGATCTCGAGATCGGTCAGGTCATCCCCCTGGGCGCCTGCGCCGTGGATGCTGCAGCGCTGGAGCTGTTCGTCGAACGCTTTCTGCCTGGTTGGGATACGGCCTACGGGGCGCCTGAGGGCATGGTCTATGCCCTGTGGAGCCGATTATCCGCCGATCGCATGGGGGGGTGGGCGGGCTCTAAGACCTTGGCCGTGGACGGTTTGCGGTTCCTGCGTAATCCGCCTGCCGGCGAGCTGATGCGCGGGCGGCTGACCGTGATGGGCAAGGATCCGGTCGGGGATGAGAAGGGGGTCGTCATCGCCCAGCAGGATTTGCTGGATGAGGCGGGGCGGTTGGTTTTCTCCTGCCTTACCCGCGCACTGGTCGCGCGCCGCTGAAGTCGATTGAGCGTGAAGGACAAAAACGCCCCGCCAGCAGCCTGACGGGGCGTTTCCATTTTATCGCTTCAATACGGGCCTCAAGTAGCGCGAACGCGCGCTAGGCCCGCTTGAAAAGCAGATCAGGCGTTGGCGGCGGCCGGTTGTTGGGCGGCGCGGGTCAGGGCCATGGCGATCAGGCGGTCCCAGCCCAGCAGCGACACCAGGTGGCCGTAGATCTGGCCCAGGGCGCCGTTGTCGCGCAGTTCGGCCAGCTTCTCGGCCGGCAGGGCCTTCAACTTGTCTTCCGAGACCGCGAAATATTCGGCGATCTTTTGCGGGGCTCCGGCCGAACCATCGGCGTTGCGCGGGGTGAAGTTGGCTTCACGCACCTCAAACAGGTCCAGTTCCTTCAACAGGTTGACGAAGGACTCGGTGCGCACGCGCTCCTGTTCGAAGTTGTTGCAGAATTCCATGCCGAAGTTGACGTAGCCGCTGGGCTGGCCGTTTTCGAACAACGGAGTCTCGCCGCCTTCGACCACGAAGGGGGCGGCGCGGTCGATGCACAGCACCATGCGCTTCTGCTCGTCGTCATTGGCGAAGACGAAGGGGTAGCGGCGGACATAGGCCGGGATGTAGGCGTCAGGGCGGAAGTCGCCGTTCTCGATGAACAGGTTGTCGCCCTGGTTCAGGCCCATGGCGGCGACCGGCTGCTTGGCGTCGCCGACGAAGATGACCGGGTAGGACAGGGCGGCGGGAGCGAACTCAGTCACCGTCAGCGGCACGACGTGGGTCTGGGCCACAAAGGCGTACGGCTTGTCTGCGGGCGTCACGCCCAGCGAGCCGTGAACATCGGCCGACAGCGGCTCGGGCTGGGAATAGAACAGTACGTTGCCCGATAGGGGGCTGGACGCTTGGGTGGTGTCGGTCATGAAAACGGATCTTCTGAACAGAGAGGACGGTTCTTCTAGCTCATGGTCGGGACGGCCGCAAACGCCGCTGTTTGGCCACATTGCGCCGGTGCGGGTGTTGCGGCGCGCGGTCCCGGTTGCGGCGCGGCCTCGGACCCCTTAGCTCTAGGCCATGGGCGACGCCTGCGATCATGATCATATCGACAGCCGACCCGGCGCCGCCGAGGTCGAACGGACGGTTGCGGCCGTCGAGGCGCGCGTCTCGGCCGACGGCGATCGCATGACTGCGCCACGACGTCGCGTGCTTGAGCTGCTTCTCTCGGCGGCCGAGCCGGTCAAGGCCTATGACCTGATCGCCCGCTACGGCCTCGACGGTCAGGCGGCCAAGCCGCCCACGGTTTATCGCGCCCTGGAGTTCCTCGAGAAGCGGGGCCTGGCCCACCGTATCGCCTCCATCAGCGCCTATGTCGCCTGCACGGCCCAGGCCTGCGCGCCGGGCGGCCATGCGGCGGCTTTCCTGATCTGCGACTGTTGCGGGGCGACCGAAGAGGTGGCCGTCCCCGGCGGCGACGTTATCGCCCAGGCGGCGACGAACGCCGGTTACGCCATCGAGCGCACCACCATCGAGGGCCATGGCCGGTGCGGCGCCTGCCGCGTGGGGGCCTGACGTCCATGGACGCCCTGGCCCTGTCGGCGCCCCGCCGTATCAGCGTGCCGATCGACAATCGCTGGGGTGCGGGCGAGATGGCCGTGCTGGATTTCGGCGACCCCAAGCGGCCGGTCGACCTGATCTTCGCCCACGCCAACGGCTTCAACGCCTTCGCCTATCGCTCCTTGCTGCAGCCTTTGTCGGGGGCCCTGCGCATCTGGGCGCCTGATCTGCGAGGCCATGGCCGGACGCGTCTGCCCGCCGTTCCCGACGGCCGCCGCTGCTGGAAGGATCATCGCGACGATCTGATCTCCCTGCTTGAGGCGATTGACGGCCCGCCCGTCGCCCTGGCCGGCCATTCCATCGGTGGGACCAGCGGCCTGATGGCCGCTGCGGAACGGCCGGAACGGGTGTCGCGTCTGCTGCTGCTGGACCCTGTCGTCTGGCCGCGACAGATGGTGTGGGCGATGAATCTGCCCTTCGCCGGGGCTTTGTCGCGGCGGTTTCCCATTGTCGCCAGCACCCTGCGGCGTCGCGCCCTGTTCGACAGCCGCGAGCAGGCCATGAGCGCCTATCGCGGACGGGGCGCCTTCAAGGGCTGGCCGGACATGGTGCTGGCCGACTACCTCGTCGACGGTCTCATCGAGACGGACCGCGGGCTGGAGCTGGCCTGTACGCCCGTCTGGGAAGCCTCAAACTACGCCGCCCAGGCGCACGATCCCTGGCGTGCGCTGGCGCGCTATCCCGGCATGACGCGCATTCTCAAGGCGGAGAGGGCCGGTCTGTGCGCCGTGTCGCCGTCCGCGCGCCGATCGAACGTGCGGGTCGAGACCGTGACGGGCGGCGGGCACCTGTTCCCGATGACCCATGCGGAACTGACGCGCGACGCCTTGTTCGACCTGGCGGTCTGACAGCTGCGTCGTTCGGTGCTAGGCCTTGGCGACGATGACCTCCGCCGCCGTATCCGCCTCTTCCGTCACGGACTGGCCGCGCATCCTGTTGGGATGCGTGATCGGCGCTGTTCTGGGCTTGCTGCTGCTCGGCGTGATTCTGGTCGCCTGGTGGCTGGGCGTGGCGCGGCATGATCTGCAACGGCTGGTCCCGCCTGAGGGCCTTGAGGCGCGGCTGGAACAGGCGGCGGGGCCGACCGCTTTCGCTCTGACGCCGATCTATGTCTATGATCCGGATGGTGCGGGGCGGGCCTGGCTGGAACAGACGGCCCCAGCCTGGGAGGCGCGGGGGCGCGAGGTCAGGGCGGTTTCGGCTCAGGCTGACGACGGGCTGGAGCGCGAGCTCGACCGCCTGGCGAGTCGCTGGGCCGAGCCGCCGCGTCGCCCCCTGATCCTGTGGCGCGACGGCGCAGAGCTGGTGCTGTGCCGTTGTGACAGCGTGCGCGCCCGAACCCAGGCGCGCCAGGTGTTGGAAGCCCCCACGACTGAAGCTGAGGCGGCCGAGGCCGCGCCGTCTGTTCCCCCGCCCTCGCGTCGCCCTCGCCCGCAGACCGGGCCGTCGTATCCGACGCTCGGCCCGCCGCCGAAGTCCGAGACGGCCGCGCCCTCGCTGCAAGACGCGGCTCCAGCGTCGCGCGCGATCCAGCCCGCGCCTCGTCTGCCCGGCGATCCGGCGCCCGCCGCGCGGCCTCCCGCGGCACGCCCGGCGTCGCCTGCGCCCGCCCCCGCGCCTCGCCGCGAACGACAGCCGCGTCGCACCGACCCGCCCGAAGCCCGGCGCGACGCCGAGAGCCTGTTCTTCTGATCTACTTCAGGCGGGCGCAGGCGTGGATCAGCTTCTCCACGTCTTCCTCGCTCTGATACAGGCTGAAGCCGAAGCGGATCACGTCGTCGCGCACATCGGCGATGACGTTCATCTCTTGCAGGGCCGCCTTCCAGCGCGGCGCGTCGGCGTGGCGCAGGGCCAGGAAGCGGGCGCGCGGCGCCGCCCCCTCGACCGGGTTCAGGATCTGGGCCTCGGCCAGCGCTCCGGCTTCGTTCGACTGGATCGCCGTCTGGAACCGGGCCTGAAGGCCGCGCGCGTGATCGGCGATCATCGCCGTGGTCAGGCCGTGCTGGTCCAGCATCCGGCGCACGGCGTTGAAGCGGTACAGGGCGCTGGCGTCGAAGGTGGCGCCCCAGAAGCGGCCGCCGTCGGTGCGGTATTGAACGCCGCCGGGCGGGCCTTCCAGATGGCCGAACTCGGCGAACCAGCCGGTCACGACCGGGCGCGGGCCGAAGCCGGGCGGGGCGTGCAGGAAGCATGCGCCTTCGCCCGCCATGGCGTATTTGTAGCCGCCCGCGAGATAGAAGACCCTGTCCGCCACGGCCGACAGATCGGTCGGCGTGGCCATGAAGCCGTGATAGCCGTCGACCACCACCCACGGACCGGCCGGATCGGCCAGTTCCGCCAGTTCGGCGATGCGCTCGAACAGGCCGCCGGTGCGGAAGAAGACCTGGCTGACGAAGATCAGGTCGTGCCCGCCCGCTTTGGCCGCCGCGATGAAGCGGTCAGCGAAGGTCTCGAACGGGGCCAGGGGCACGCGGGTGACGACGGCCTGCCCGGCCTCCTCCCAGCGTTCCGACTGGCGGCGGAAGGAGTGGAACTCGCCGTCGGTAGCCAGGATGCGCACGGGCGCCTTGTCGACCGCCGAGACGATGCGCAGCAGAATCTCGTGGGTGTTGGGCGCGAAGATCAGGCTGTCGGGCGAGGGCAGGCCCAGTTCCTTGGCGACATGCGCTTGCGCCTCGGGGATGACCTCGCCGAACACCAGATCCCATTTGCGGTCGGCGAAGCGGTTGGCCTCGGCCCAGGCCTGGACCTGGCCGTCGAAGCTGACGTCGGGCCACAGGTGGTGGCTGTGAGCGGCGAAATGCAGGCGTTCCGGATCGAGGCCCAGAGCGCGCGAGAACAGGGGCTTGTAGTTCATGAGGGCAGGCTAGCGGGCCTGCGCCGCGCCGTCACGCGCTTGCTTCTTATGTCGTCATCCTCGGGCTTGACCCGAGGATCGGGGCTTCCGCCTGCACGACTTGAGCAAGGTTGAGGCGCCCGGCGCTGGATCCTCGGGTCAAGCTCGAGGATGACGGCGTGGGTGGAGCAGCGGCGTGTCTGGTGCGGCGCCATGGCGCGAGACGGCCCAAAGAAAAAGGCGGGTCGCTTTCGCGAACCCGCCTCTCTCAACTCAGACTGTGGGGCTCAAGCAGCGAGCGACCGCGTCGCGAGCGTAGCGCCGCGCGCGTCAGCGCGCCTCAAATAAGACTACCGTGGCAGTGCTTGAACTTGCGGCCCGAGCCGCAGGGGCAGTCGGCGTTGCGGCTGGTGCGTTCCCAGCCGAGCGGCAGGGCTTCGACCGGCAGCTTGGAACGATCGTCGCCGGTCAGCATGCCTTCCGGGTTCTGGGCCATCGGGTTGGCCATCTCGTTCTCGCCGGTGCCGGGGTTCAGGTGGATTTCCTGGAACTCGGGCATTTCCATCGCCGGCGGGGCCTCGAAGCGGAACTCGACGGTCATCAACCAGCGCGTGACGTTGTGGCGCAGGTCGTGCAGCAGCGTCTCGAACAGGTTGAAGGCTTCGGTCTTGTATTCGTTCAGCGGGTCGCGCTGGCCGTAGCCGCGCAGGCCGATGACGCCGCGCAGGTGGTCCAGGTGGACCAGGTGCTCGCGCCACTGCATGTCGATCATCTGCAGCATGAACTGCTTTTCGAGGCCGCGGGTCTGGTCTGCGCCGATCATTTCCAGACGCTCGGCGGCGCGGGCGTCGGCGGCGGTGGTGATACGCTCCTCGATCTCCTCGTTGGAGACGCCTTCCTCGGCGGCCCAGTCATGCAGGGGCAGTTCCAGGCCCAGGGTCGAGCGGACCTTCTCGTCCAGGCCGTCGATGTCCCACTGCTCGGCGTAGGCCTTGGGCGGCATGTAACGTTCGACCAGGTCGTTGATCACGTCGGCGCGGAAGTCGTTGACCAGGTCCGACAGGTCCGTGGAGTCCATGAACTCCTGGCGTTGTTCGAACACGGCCTTGCGCTGATCGTTCACGACGTCGTCGTACTTCAGCACGTTCTTGCGCATATCATAGTTGCGGGCTTCGACGCGCTTCTGGGCGGTTTCGACGGCGCGGTTCAGCCACGGGTGGCTGATGGCCTCGCCTTCGGCCACGCCGAACTGACGCATGATGGCGTCCAGACGGTCGCCGGCGAAGATGCGCAGCAGGTCGTCTTCACACGACAGGTAGAATTTCGAGGTGCCGGGATCGCCCTGGCGGCCGGTGCGGCCGCGCAACTGGTTGTCGATACGGCGGCTTTCGTGGCGCTCCGTGCCCAGAACGAACAAACCGCCTGCGGCCAGGGCCTTTTCCTTGGCGACGGCGATCTCGGCCTTGAATTCCTCTTCCTTGGCGGCCAGGGCCTCGGGCGGGACTTCCATCGCCATGTTGCGCTGTTCCTGGATCCAGCGCTGGACGCGCATGTCCAGGTTGCCGCCCAGCTGAATGTCGGTGCCGCGACCGGCCATGTTGGTGGCGATGGTCACAGCGTGAGGCAGGCCGGCCTCGGCGACGATGTAGGCTTCCTGTTCGTGTTGGCGTGCGTTCAGGACGTTGTGTGGAATGCCGCGTCCCGTGACGTATTCGATGTCATAGGCCAGGTCGCCGACCTTCTGGGCTTCCTTCTCACGACCCTCGTACTCGGGCTTCACCTTGCGGGAAACTTCGACCTGATAGTCGTAGTCCTTCAGCACGTCGGACAGCTCTTCGGACTTTTCGATCGACACCGTGCCGACCAGGATCGGCTGGCCGCGGACGTAGCAGTCGGCGATTTCGCCGGCGATGGCGCGGTTCTTCTCGGCGAAGGTGCGATAGACCTCGTCGTCGTAATCCTTGCGCTGGATCGGACGGTTGGTCGGCACTTCCATGACGTCCATCTTGTAGATGTCGAGGAATTCCTGCGCTTCGGTGGCGGCCGTGCCGGTCATGCCGGATAGTTTTTCGTAGAGACGGAAATAGTTCTGGATCGTCACCGAGGCCAGGGTCTGGTTCTCGGGCATGATCTTGACGTCTTCCTTGGCCTCGATGGCCTGGTGAAGACCTTCGGACAGGCGTCGGCCGGTCATCATGCGGCCGGTGAATTCGTCGATCAGGACGATCTCGCCGTCCTTGATGATGTAATCCTTGTCGCGCTGATACAGGGTATTGGCGCGCAGGGCCTGATTGACGTGGTGGACCAGGCTGACGTTGGCCGGATCGTACAGGTCGACGGTGTCCTCGGCGAAATGGCCGCCCTGCTCAAGCATCTGCTCCATGCGTTCCGAGCCCAGCTCGGTCAGAAGGGCCTGGCGCTGTTTCTCGTCGAGATCGTAGGTGTCCTTGTCCTTGACCAGTTCCTTCACCAGGGCGTCGACGATCTTGTAGAGGTCCGAGCGGTCCTCTGTCGGGCCCGAGATGATCAGAGGCGTGCGTGCTTCGTCGATCAGGATGGAGTCGACTTCGTCGACGATGGCGAAGTGGTGGCTGCGCTGCACCATCTCGCGACGGTCATAGACCAGATTGTCACGCAGATAGTCGAAGCCGAATTCGTTGTTGGTGCCGTAGGTGATGTCGGCCTGATAGGCCATCTGGCGCTGGCCCTGCGACAGGCCGTTGACGATGACGCCGACCTCCAGGCCCAGGAAGCGATAGACCTTGCCCATCTGTTCCGCGTCGCGGCGGGCCAGATAGTCGTTGACGGTGACGACGTGGACGCCCTTGCCCGCCAGGGCGTTCAGATAGACCGGGGCCACGGCCACCAGGGTCTTGCCTTCGCCGGTTCGCATCTCGGCGATGCCGCCTTCATGCAGGATCATGCCGCCGGCCATCTGCACGTCATACTGACGCTGGCCCAACACGCGCTTGGCGGCTTCGCGCACCACGGCGAAGGCCTCGTTCTGCAGCTTGTCCAGGCTTTCGCCGGCTTCGATGCGGTCTTTGAACGTCTGCGTCATCATGCGCAGTTCGTCGTCCGAGAAGGCCTCGAACTTGGATTCCAGAGCGTTGATCTTCTGGACCTGGCCCATGAAGGCCTTGACCTTGCGGTCGTTGGAGGAACCGAGAAATTTCTTGGCGAAGCCGAGCATGGGCGATCCGGGTCAGGCGGTCGAGCGGCTGAAGGCTCTGAGAAAGACAGTTTCACCCGGTCGGAGGGCCGCGATCACGCCGGCCCCGGGCCTTCCCTGCAGATGAGGGCGCGCGAAGGGCCGCGCAGACGATCGAAAACCCCTCGACTTGGGCGCAGGCGGGACTTAAGCACCGCCCTTATCCCTGTCAACGCGAGGGCCTTTTTAAGGCGGCGTGTTTCAGGCGCGAATGTCCGTTTCGACGGCCTGTCCACAGACCCTTGCCCGGAGCGTCCGATGCGAGCGCGACGTCCCCTCCACAGCCTGTTTCTGGTCGCCGTCGCCGGTTTGGCGCTGGGCGTGGCCGCCTGCGGGCGCGGCGGCGACGAAGCCGCCCCGGAAAAGAACGACCGGGTGGTGGCCAGGGTCAACGATCGCGCCGTCTGGGCCTCGGACGTGCGCCGCGAGGCGGTGGCGCAGGGGTTGATCGGCGAGGACGATCCCCTGGACGCCTCGTCCGAACTGTTTCGTCGGGTGATGGACGAGGTGGTCGACCAGAAGCTGCTGGCGGCCGAGGCTGAACGCCGCGGCCTCGATTCCAGTCCCGCCGCCCAGCGCCGCCTGCAGGCCGTGCGCGAACGCATCCTGGGCGACATGCTGGTCGAGAAGGTGGTGTCCGGCGCCGTGTCCGAACAGGCGGTTGAACGTCTTTACGCCGAGCAGCAGCGGCTGGCCCGTGCGACCGAAGAGGTGCGGGTGCGCCTGATTCTGGCGCCGACCAAGGAACAGGCCGACGCCGTCCTGGGCGTCCTGGGCCAGGGGGCGGCCTTCGAGGCCGTCGCCGCTCAACGCTCGATCGACGACGCCACCCGCTATTCCGGCGGCGACCTGGGCTATTCGACGCTGGACGTCCTGCCCGGTCCCTACGCCGCCGCCCTGCAAGGCCAGACGCCGGGCGCGGTCGTCGGTCCGATCCAGACCGAGACCGGCTGGGCCGTGCTCAAGGTCGAGGACCGCCGCGTCGAAACCCCGCCGACGCTGGAGCAGGCGCGGCCGCAGATCGTGCGCTACCTGACCTACGAAGGCGTGCGCCAGCTGCTCGAACAGCTACGCGGCCAGGCCGAGGTCGAAATCTCCCTGGACGGGGCCAAGACGGCTCCGCCTTCAGCCCCCGTTGAGTCAGCAGCTCCGTCTGCGGCCCAGAAAACCTCCGCTTCTCCCGCCGGAAACGCCTCATGAGCCAGCCGCCCTCCAAGTCCGCTTCGACAGGCAAGAAGATCGAAACCGCCATCGAGAAGGCGCTGGACCCGCTGGCCTCGGCGCTGAAACGGGCGACGCAATCCGCCACCCAGGCGGTCGCCGCCGCACCGGGCAAGCCTGGTCTGATGATCTCGCCCCTGGCCGTGCCTTTCCCGGCCATTCCGCCCATCGGCGGGGTCGAGATCGCGACGGCGCGCGCGGGCTTCTACAAGCATGAGCGCGACGACCTTGTGGTCTTCCGCTTCCCCGAGGGCGCGTCCTGCGCGGGCGTCTTCACCCGGCACAAGGTCGGCTCGGCGCCGGTTGACTGGTGTAAGCGTCATCTGGACGCGGACAAGGGCGGCGAGGGGGTCAAGGCCCTGGTCGTCAACGCCGGCTGCGCCAACGCCTTCACCGGCAAGGCCGGCGCCGACGCTGCGCGCCGCACGGCCTCCGAGGTCGCCAAGCGCTTCGACTGTCGCCAGCGCGACGTCATGCTGGCCTCGACCGGCGTCATCGGCGTGGTGCTGGACGACAAGAAGATCACCGCCCGCCTGCCCGAGGTCGAAGCCGGTCTGAAGGTCGACGCCTGGGCGCAGGCTGGTCTAGGCATCATGACCACGGACACCTTCCCCAAGGGTTCCTACGCCGAGTGCGAGATCGAGGGCGTCAAGGTCCGCATCGCCGGCATCGCCAAGGGCTCGGGCATGATCGCGCCGGACATGGCGACCATGCTGGCCTTCATCGTCACCGACGCCGACATCGCCCCGCCGGTGCTGAAGGCCCTGCTGAACCTGCACGTCCGCACCACCTTCAACAGCGTGACGGTGGACGGCGACACCTCGACCAACGACACGGCGCTGCTGTTCGCCACGGGCGCGTCCGACGCGCCGCGCATCGGCCGCGTCGGTGACCGTCGCCTGAAGGAATTCTCGGCGGCGCTGGACGCCGTCATGCTCGACCTGGCCCACCAGCTGGTGAAGGACGGCGAGGGCGCGACCAAGTTCGTCAAGGTGACGGTCGACGGCGCCGCCAGCCCCGCCTCGGCCCGCAAGCTGGCCAAGTCGATCGCCGACAGCCCCCTGGTCAAGACCGCTATCGCGGGCGAGGACGCCAACTGGGGCCGTATCGTCATGGCCGTGGGCAAGACGGAGGAGGCGGTCGACCGCGACCGTCTGGCCATCCGCTTCGGCCCCCATGTCGCCGCCGTCGACGGTACCCCCTCGCCGACCTACGACGAGGCGGTGATGAGCGCCTATATGAAGAACGCCGAGATCGACATCACCGTCCATGTCGCCTCGGGCCGGGCCTCGGCCACGGTCTGGACCTGCGATCTGACCAAACGCTACATCGAGATCAACGGGGACTACCGTTCGTGAGCGAGACGCCCGCCGTTCCCACCGTCCTGGTCGTCGCCGTCGCCCTGATCGACCCGGACGGCCGCGTGCTGATCGCCAAACGTCCCGAGGGCAAGCAGTTGGCGGGCCTGTGGGAATTCCCTGGCGGCAAGGTCGAGCCGGGCGAGCGGCCCGAGGCCGCCCTGATCCGCGAGCTGAAGGAAGAACTGGGCATCGACGTCAAGGAGGCCTGCCTGGCCCCCTTCGTGTTTACCAGTCACGCTTACGAATCCTTTCACCTGTTGATGCCACTCTACCTGTGCCGGCGCTGGTCCGGCGTGGTCGAGGCGCGCGAGCACGCGGGTCTGGCCTGGGTGAAGCCGGACAAGCTGTCGGCTTATCCCATGCCTCCGGCCGACGAACCGCTGATCGCCTGGCTGCGCGATCTGCTCTGACGAGCCGACGACAGGGGAGGCCGGGCGTGAAGGGTATCATCCACCGGCTGCTCCGCGACGAAGGCGGCGCCACCGCCATCGAATACGGCCTGATCTGCGGTCTGATCGGCATGGTCGTCCTGGCCGCCCTTGGCGCCTTCTCCGGTCGGATGGAGGCGGTTTACGGCAAGGTCAGCCAGTTCGTGCTCGCTGCCGGAGGTTGATGGTCAGTCTTCCTCGCCGGTCTGCTCTCTGACGCCCAGCGCATCGGCGAGACGCGTCTTGGCCGAGCCGCGCTTGGCGGGTTTCTGCTGGCTGTCGTGCGGCGCCCATCCGGCCAGATGCACCATCTCGAAGGTGGCGGGGATGCGCCCATCCGCCTCGGCGTGGCGCTCGGCGTAGAGCTGGGCCGCGCGGGCCAGCACGGCGCGGCTGAGCGGTCGGATCGGCCCGGCCGGCACATTGGTCTCGCCCATCGCCCGCAGGTCGCGCATCAGGGCGAAGGGATCGCCATAGCGCACCGTCACGCGGTCCACGTCCGTCACCGGCAGGGCGAACCCGGCTCGTTGCAGCAGGGCCGCCCCGTCGAAGCCGTCGGCGAAGGGCGAGACGCGCGCCTGGGCTCCGCCGTTGACCTCCAACTCGGCCTCGGTCAGCACCCCGCGCAGTTCCTTCAGCGTCGCCGCCCCGAACAGGCTGGCGACGAACAGGCCGTCGGGCTTCAGCGCGCGGCGGATCTGGCTCAGCGCGCCCGGCAGGTCGTTGGCCCAGTGCAGGCCCAGCAGGTTGACGATCAGATCGGCCGACCCGTCTTCTAGCCCCAGCGGCCCCGCGCCCGGCGCGGCGCGCTCGGCGGTCGAGCCGACGGCGCGGACCTGCGCCACCCGTTCGCGCGCCGGACTGTCGGCCAGGGCGCGAGCGAAGACGCCGGGGTGCGGCGACAGGTCGACGGGCGCCTGAAACTCGCGCAGGATCACTTCGAGGCTGTTCACCGCATTGTCTGCGGCGCGCAGGTGCAGGAAGTCGGCGTCGGGGAAACGTCGCTCGGCGCGGCTCAGGCGTGCGGCGCGTCGCGCGGCGTCGAAGATGATCGGGGGACCGGAGGAGGGAGAGGGGGCGCTCATGTCGGTTCAGGATGGGGGCTGGAGAGGTCGATTGAAAGGCGTCGGGAGGCCTTTAGCATCCGGCGCGCGCGATGCGGGCCGGGGCCTGCTGGATATTCTGCTGCCGCCCGTGGCTCACGACAGCCGCGAGGCGGCGGCGTCCGCGGGCCTGTCGCCCGACGCCTGGAGCCGGGTGGTCTTTCTGGAGGCGCCGGTCTGCGACGGCTGCGGCGCGGCGTTCGAGTATGACGGCGGCGACTTCGCGGCCGAGTGGTGCGCGGCCTGCACGGCCAGCCCTTACGCCTTCGGCCGGGCGCGGGCGGCCTGCGTCTATGACGAGGCGTCGCGCGGGATCATCCTCAAGTTCAAGCACGGCGACCAGCAGCAGTTCGCCCCCTTGTTCGCGCGCTGGATCAGCCGTTCGGCCGCCCCCCTGATCGAGACGGCCGACGCCGTGGTTCCCGTGCCCCTGCACCGCGCCCGCCTGCTGTCGCGGCGGTTCAATCAGGCGGCCGAGATCGCCCGACCGCTGGCCCGCGCGGCGCGGCTCGACTATCTGCCCGACGCCCTGGTCCGCCCGCTGCCGACCGCCAGCCAGGGCGGAAAATCCGCGCGGGGGCGGCGGCTGAACGTCAAGACGGCCTTCGCCGTGACCGAGGCGGGGCGGCGACGGATCAAGGGGCGGCGGTTGCTGTTGATCGACGACGTGCTGACCACGGGGGCCACGGCCGAGGCTTGCGCGCGGGTCTTGATCGAGGCTGGAGCCCGCGCCGTGGACCTGGCCGTCATCGCGAGGGTGAAAAACGCGCGCGAACCGCTTAAGTAACGGAGAACCTTCCCATCCGCCTTCAGGAGTCCCCCTTGGCCGAAGTCGTCCTCTACACCAAACCCGGCTGCCCCTACTGCATCCGCGCCATGGCCCTGCTGGACCGCAAGGGCGCGGCCTATACGGAGATCGTCGCCTCCAACGATCCGGCCAAGAAGGCCGAGATGGTCGAACGCTCGGGCGGCGCCGCCACCTTCCCGCAGATATTCATCGACGGAAAGCACGTCGGCGGTTCGGACGACATCCACGCCCTGGACCGCAAGGGCGAGCTGGACGCGCTGCTGGCGGCCTAAGTGACCGACACGCTCGACATCGCGCTGATCCAGACGCGGACGCCGGCGACGGCGGCCGCGGGGCTGGCGCATGTCGCGCCCCTGATCCGTCAGGCGGCGGCCGGGGGCGCGCAGCTGATCCTGACGCCCGAGGGAACCAACTTCCTCGAACAGCGCCGAGCCTTGCGCGACGCCGCCCTGTCGGACGAAGGCGCCGACGCCGCCGTCGCCGGGCTCAAGGCCCTGGCCGCCGAACTGGGCGTCTGGCTGTTGGTCGGCTCGGCCATCGTCCGCTCGGGCGTGGCGGATGACCCGCGCGCCGCCAACCGGTCCCTGCTGATCGACCCCGGCGGGGCGATCACGGCCCGCTATGACAAGCTGCACGTCTTCGACGTCGACCTGCCGAATGGCGAGACCTATCGCGAAAGCGCCTCGGTGCGGCCTGGCGAGGCGGCGGTGGTCGCCGACAGCCCCTGGGGCGGCCTGGGCCTGACCATCTGCTACGACCTGCGTTTCCCGCATCTGCATCGCGCCCTGGCCCAGGCGGGCGTGACGCTGATCGCCGTCCCCGCCGCCTTCACCCGCCCGACCGGCGAGGCGCACTGGGAGACCCTGCTGCGCGCCCGCGCCATCGAGACGGGCGCCTTCATTCTGGCCCCGGCCCAGGGCGGGACGCATGAGGACGGCCGTCAGACCTGGGGCCGCTCCCTGGTCGTCGGGCCGTGGGGCGAGGTGATCGCCCGGCTCGACCACGACGAACCGGGCGTGCTGCACGCGCGGCTGGACCTTTCGGCCGTGGAGAAGGCGCGCGCCAGCGTCCCCGCCCTGCGCCACGACCGCGATTTTGACCTGCCCCTATGATCCGTTACGCCCTCTCCTGCGACCGCGACCACGGCTTCGAGGCCTGGTTCGGCTCTTCGTCCGACTATGACGACCAGGCGGCGCGCGGCCTGGTGGAATGCCCTTTCTGCGGCTCGACGGCGGTGAGGAAGCAGGTGATGGCCCCGGCCGTTTCGGGCACGAAGAAGACCTCGCCCGACGCCCTGAAACCTGAAGCTCTGCAGCAGATGCAGTCGATGATGATGCAGGCCGCGCGCGAGGTGCGCGACCACGTCGAACAGAATTTCGACTACGTCGGCGACGCCTTCGCCCGCGAGGCCCGCGACATCCACGAAGGCCGCAGCGAGAAGCGCGAGATCTACGGCGAAGCCACCCCCGCCGAGGTCAAGAAGCTGAAGGACGACGGCGTGCCTTGCGCGCCCCTGCCCAGCCTGCCGCCCGACCCCAAGAAGGCGAACTGATCGCAGATGGGGGAGGGGGAGCGGTACGAGGAATTCGCCCCGCCCGACGCCTTGCGCCCCTTCGTGCGCCTGCTGTGGACCTACGCCGCGCCCCGCCCCAGCGGCGGGGTGCAGCGCATCGCTCCGGACGGCTGTCCCGAGCTGGTGGTCGATCTGGCGGCCCCCTATGAGGAACAGGACGCCGACGGCGTCTTCCGCCCGCAGCCGCCGGTGATCTTCGCCGGTCAGATGACCCGGCCGATGGCCATCCGTCCGGTCGGTCCGGTTGAGATCGTCGCCGCCAAGTTCGAGCCGGACGGCGCGCGGGCGTTTCTCGGCCGCCCGCTGATCGAGGCGACGGATCGGCGGCTGGACCTCGTGGCCCGGCTGGACGGCTTCACGGCGCCGCCGGGCGACCCGGCGGGGCAGGCCGCCGCCCTGGGCGCCTGGCTGGAGGAACAGCGCCGGGCGGGCGACTGGCGCATCGACCCCGCCGTCCGCGCCCAGGTCGCCGCCGCCGAGAGCGATCTTGAGGGGCCGCCTTTGAGCCCGGCCGAACGCCGCGCCCTGCAGCGCCGGTTCCGCGATCGCGTCGGCGTGGCGCCGCGCATTCTGCGCTCCGTCTTCCGCTTCCGCCGCATCTTCGATCACGCGATGGGCCAGGACGCCGACGCCGCCTCCTGGCTCGAGGCCGGTCTGGCCGCCGGTTATTTCGACCAGCCGCAGATGGCGCGCGACTTCCGCCGTTTCCTGGGCTGCACGGCCACCGCCTGGGCGCGTGAACAGGTGGAGCTGGCGCGGCGGCTGGCGTCGCATTCCTACAAGCCCGCGCCCTGAGGGCGGCGTAACCTTCCTTCCGTCCTTGAGGAGAGGAAGAGCCCATGTCCGTTTCCAGCCTGCTGGCCGCCGCCCTGTTGCAGACCGCCGCGCCTGCGCCCGACCTGTCGTGGCTGGCGGGCTACTGGCTAGACTGCTCCGACGGGCGCGAGGCGTCCGAGACCTGGAGCGACCCGCGCGCGGGGTTGATCGTGGGCCATTCGGTGACTGTGCGCAATGGCCGCAGCGGTTTCGAGAGCGCCCGCATCGCCCCCCTGAAGGACGGCGGCCTGGCCTATTTCGCCCAGCCCGACGGGGCGCCCGCCACCCCCTTCCGCCTGATCGACAGCGGCCCGCAGCGGGCGGTTTTCGCCAATCCCGACAACGACTTTCCGCACCGCATCATCTATGACCGCGCGGGGGATGTGCTGACCGCCCGGATCGAAGGGGCGGACGACGATGAGAACCGGAGCGTGCAATGGCGATTCAACAGGGCGGAGCTGAACGCCCGCTGTCCGAACTGAGCTGGCGGGCCATGACGCCGGACGACCTCGACGGCGTGGTCGCGGTGGCCCAGCTGTCCTTCCCCGATCATCCGGAAGAGCGCGCCTGCTTCGCCAACCGTCTGGAGCTGCACCCCCAAGGCTGCTTCGTGCTGGCCGCCGAGGACGGGCCGGTCATGGGCTATCTGGTGGCCTATCCGTGGGTGCTGAACGCCGCCCCGGCGCTGAACGTGCTGATCGACGCCATCCCGGCCGAGGCCGAGGTGGTCTATCTGCACGACCTGGCCCTGCACCCCGACACGCGCGGCGGCGGCCACACCCGGCCGGTGGTCGAGCGCCTGGCCGAGCAGGCCAAGGCGGCGGGCTGGCCGGCGGTCGCCCTGGTGGCGGTCAATGACGCATCAAGCTTCTGGGCGCGCAACGGCTTTGAGGTTCAGAACCCGCCGGGCATGGCCGAGAAGCTGGCCAGCTACGGCGACGACGCCCGCTATATGGTCAGGCCGCTGTAAGCGACTTCAGCACGAAGGCCAGGCGCTCGGCGACGGGCGCCTTAGGAAGTTCAATCAGTTCATAGCCGAAGCGCGAATAGGTCTCGGCCATGGCGTCGAAGGTGCGGCGGGCCTCGTCCAGATCCTGTTTGCGCTCGGCGTCCTGACCGAAAATCTCGGGCCAGACCGGGGCGATGAAGACGCGCCGGTCATAGCGGATGTCCTGCGCCGCGCGCTCCATATGGGCTGGGACCGGCAGGCCGCACAGCGTCAGATAGCCGACCACGTCCGGCACGCCGCGATCGAAGAAGACCGGCCCGTCGGCGCCTTCTGTGCGGGCGTGGGCCTCAAGCTCGCGATCCAGCATCAGTTCGGCGAACAGGGTCCGGTCCTTCCACGGCAGGGCCTCGCCGTCGATCGCCTGCTGGCGGCGAATGATGGCGCGCCCGGCCTCAGGCGAGGTCGCATGACCCGCCGCCGCCAGCGCCTCCAGCAGCGTCGTCTTGCCCGAGCCGGGACCGCCGGTCAGGACGACGCGGCGCGGGCCGATCATGCGTCGCGGGTCGCCATCATCATGTAGTTGATGCCCACGTCGTCGCCCTCGCTCCAGCGGTCGTTCAGCGGGTCGTAGGCCAGACCATAGGGGCCGGTGACGGTCAGGGGCTCGCCGTCCAGCATGGCGCGCAGTTCGTCGGGCTTGAGGAACTGGCGCCAGTCGTGGGTGCCCGCGGGCACCCAGCGCAGCACATATTCCGCCGCCACCTTGCCCAGTAGCAGCCCCTTCAGCGTGCGGTTCAGGGTAGCGACGATCATCAGGCCGCCCGGCTTAATCAGTTTCGAGCAGGCGCGGATGAAGGCTTCCGGATCGGCGACGTGTTCGATGACCTCCATCGTCAGCACCACGTCGAACGGCCCGGCGCCCGCTTCGACCATCTGCTCCACCGTGGCGGCGCGATAGGCGATGTCCAGACCGACCTGATCGGCGTGGGCGCGGGCGGTGCCGATGTTCTCGGACGAGGCGTCGATGGCCGTGACCTCAAAGCCCATGCGCCGCATCGGCTCGGCGATCAGGCCGCCGCCGCAGCCGATGTCGATCAGGCTGAGTCCGTTGAAGGGCGCGCGCGCTTTCACGTCGCGATCAAAGTGCTCGGCCACCCGATCGCGCACGAATTTCAGCCGCGCCGGATTGAAGCGGTGCAGGGGGGCGAAGGGGCCTTTGGGATCCCACCACTCGGCCGCCTGGGCCGAAAAGCGCGCTACGTCGGCCGGGTCGATGCTCGGCCCTTCGGCACGATCGGTAGCAAAGGGTGAAAAACCCTCTTCGCTTTGGGGTTTGCGCGGATCGAGGCTGTCGTTAGAAGCGGGCATGGGCAGAGGCATGGACCGCCTTCGCCCGCCATGCAAGCAGGGGATCAGACGCCAGGATGACGCGGGCCGACACGAACCGGTTGGTGATGAAGTTCGGCGGCACCTCCATGGCCGACCTGGAACGCATCCGTCGCGCGGCGCGCATCGTCGCCGCCGAAGCCGCCAGGGGCAAGAAGGTGGCCGTGGTCGTCTCGGCCATGGCGGGCAAGACCAATGAGCTGGTCGCCTGGACCGACGGCGTGGGCGGCGCGGCGCCGGGCCTGTACGGCGACGGCGTCCTGTCGGACGACGAATACGACGTGGTGGTCGCCTCGGGCGAGCAGGTGACGTCGGGCCTGCTGGCCCTGACCCTGCGCAACATGGGCCTGAAGGCGCGCAGTTGGATGGGCTGGCAGATTCCGATCCTGACCGACGACGCCCACGGCCGCGCCCGCATCGAAGAAGTGCCCGGCGACGCGCTGGGGGCCGCGCTCGACGCGGGTGAGATCGCCATCGTGCCGGGCTTCCAGGGCGTGACCCGCGACGGGCGCATCACCACCCTGGGCCGGGGCGGTTCGGACACCTCGGCCGTGGCGGTGGCGGCGGCCCTGGGCGCGCCCTGCGACATCTATACCGACGTGGACGGCGTCTATACGACCGACCCGCGCATCCAGAGCCGCGCCCGGCGTCTGGAGAAGGTGTCCTACGAAGAAATGCTGGAGATGGCGTCGCTGGGCGCCAAGGTGCTGCAGACCCGCTCGGTCGAGCTGGCCATGCACAAGCGCGTGCCGGTGCGCGTCCTGTCCAGCTTCATCGAACCGGATGAGAACGGAAACCTGCCGCAACACGCCGGCACCCTGATTTGCGACGAGGATGAGATCGTGGAAAAGCGCATCGTTTCCGGCGTGACCATGAGCCGGGACGAAGCCCGGATCACGCTGCTGGGCCTGTCGGACCGGACGGATGCTCCGGCCGACGTCTTCACCCGCCTGGCCGAGGCCGAGGTCAACGTCGACATGATCGTGCAGAGCCAGGCCCGCACCGAAGGCGCGGTCAACCTGACCTTCACGACCGGCCGCCGCGACGCGCGCCGCGCCGCCGACCTGATGACCGCCGCCAAGGCCGACATCGGCTTCGAGGAGCTGCGGGTTGACGACGACGTGGCTAAGGTTTCGGTGATCGGCGTGGGCATGCGCAGTCACGCGGGCGTGGCCCAGACCATGTTCCGCGCCCTGGCTGACAAGGGCGTGAAGTTCCAGGCCATCTCGACCTCCGAGATCAAGATCAGCGTTCTGATCGACTCGGATTACGCCGAGCTGGCGGTTCGGGCGTTGCACGCGGCCTACGGTCTGGACGCGGAAGACTAGGATAACGGAAGCGCCGCCCTATCTGGAACGGATCAGGGCGGCAAGGCGGGAGCAGGCATGGTCAAGGGCGTGGCAGTGACGGCGAGGGGGCCCCGCCTTCTGCTGCGCCAGATCCGCGAGGCTTTGGCCGGGGCCGGGGGCGGCGCGCCCGCGCAGGACCGGCTGAACATGGTGGTGCGGATCATCGCCCGCTCCATGGTGGCCGAGGTCTGCTCCATCTATCTGCGGCGCGCCTCGGGCGAGCTGGAGCTGTTCGCCACTGAGGGTCTGAACCCCGAGGCCGTTCACAACACCCGCCTGCGACCCGGCGAGGGCCTGGTCGGCGAGGTGGCGCGCACGGCCGCGCCGATCAGCCTGTCGGACGCCCAGTCGCACCCTAGCTTCTCCTATCGGCCGGAAACGGGCGAAGATCCTTATCACGCCTTCCTCGGCGCGCCCCTGCTGCGCGGCGGCCGGGCCATCGGCGTCCTGGTCGTCCAGAACCGCGCCGCCCGTCGCTATGACGAGGAAGAGGTCGAGGACATCCAGACCATCGCCATGGTCCTGGCCGAGACGGTGGCCTCGGGCGAGCTGCTGGCGCTGGAGGAGCTTCGCGACGTCGAGGTCGCGCCCCACCGGCCCGAGCGGCTGAAGGGGCAGAAGTTCGCCGAGGGCCTGTCGTTCGGGCAGGCCGTGCTGCACGAGGCGCCGATCGCGCCGGAACAGCTGCTGGCCGACGACCCCGCCGCCGAGGAGATGCGCCTCAAGGAGGCGCTGGAGCGTCTGCGCACCAGCATCGACGCCTTGCTGGAAGGCAGCCAGGGCAAGCTGGGCGGCACCCCCTATGAGGTGCTGGAGACCTATCGCATGTTCGCCGACGACCGGGGCTGGAACCGGTCGCTGGAGGAGGCGGTGCGTTCCGGCCTGACGGCAGAAGCCGCCGTGGATCGCGTCCGCAACGAGCACCGCGCCCGCTTCGCCAACGCCCGCGACCCCTATATCCGCGAACGGCTGCACGACTTCGAGGATCTGGCCAACCGCCTGCTGCGGCTGATGGCGGGCGATCATCCGGGCCAGCGCGACCTGCCCGACGACGCCATCCTGGTGGCCAAGAACCTGGGACCGGCGGACCTGCTGGAATATCCGCGCCACAAGCTGCGCGGCTTGCTGCTGGAGGAAGGCTCGGCCGCCGCCCACGCGGCCATCGTCGCCCGCGCCTTGCAGATTCCCTGCGTCGGCCGCCTGCAGGGCCTGCGCGATCGCCTGACCGAGGGCGATCAGGTCATCGTCGACGGCGAGACGGGCGAGGCCTACTTGCGGCCCCGTCCCGACATGCTGGCGGCGGTCGAGAGCCGCATGGCCGTACGCGAGCAGCGCCGCGCCGAGTTCGACCAGCTGCGCGACACCCCCGCCGTCACCAAGGACGGCAAGCGCATCATGCTGCTGGCCAACGCCGGCCTGGCGGTGGACCTGGAGAATCTGGACGCCACGGGGGCGGAGGGCATCGGCCTGTTCCGCACCGAGTTCCAGTTCATGGTCTCGGACGAGCTGCCGCGCCTGGACGCCCAGGCGGCGCTCTACAAGCTGGTGCTGGACGCGGCGGGCGACCGGCCCGTCACCTTCCGCACGCTCGATATCGGCGGCGACAAGGTGCTGCCCTATCTCGACAATGAGCGCGAAGAGAATCCGGCGCTGGGCCGCCGGGCCATCCGCCTGGGTCTGGATCGTCCGGCCCTGCTGCGGATGCAGTTGCGCGCCCTGCTCAGCGCCGCCGCCGGGCGCGAGCTGCGCGTCATGTTCCCCATGATCGCCACGGTGGACGAGTTCCGCGCCGCCCGCGAACTGGTCGACGTCGAATGCGACTGGGCGCGGCGCCGAGGGCGGCCCCTGCCGTCCCTGCTGCGCGTCGGGGCCATGATCGAATGCCCTAGCCTGCTGTGGCACCTGGACGCCCTGCTGCCGCTGACCGATTTCGTCTCGATCGGCACCAACGACTTGCTGCAGTATATGTTCGCCGCCGACCGGACGAACCCGCGCGTGTCGGATCGCTATGACCCCCTGTCGCCGCCCTTCCTGCGCGCCCTGGCCGAGATCCAGCAGAAGTGCGCCGACAGCGCCACGCCGGTCTCGGTCTGCGGCGAGCTGGCGGGGCGTCCGCTGGAAGCCTTCGCCCTGATCACCTTGGGCTACAACCGCCTGTCCGCGCCTGCGGGCGGGGTGGGGCCGGTCAAGCGCATGATCCTGTCCGCCGATCTGAACGCGGCGCGGCGGGGGATGAACGTCCTGCTGGGCTCGTCGGCCGGGTCGGTGCGCGGCGAGATCGAGTCCCTGGCGCGCAAGCTCAACGTCGAAGTCTGAACAAGCGGGGCCGCTTTCCCGCGTTGCCCGCGCTTCTCGCCTCGTCTAAGCGGGGATGACGGGCGCACGGGCGCCTGACGTGACGGAACCCCGACCCTATGGACCAGGATCGGCAAGCCGCGTTCGACTTCGACGCCGACGCGACGCTGGATCAGACCCCGGAGGCGACGCCCGAAGCGGCGCCTGAGGAGCCCTTGGACGATTCCCTGGGCGCCTCTTTGCGCGCCGCGCGCCTGGCGTCGGGCCTGTCCATGGCCGAACTGTCGACCAAGACGCGGGTGCATCCGCGTTTCCTGACCGCGCTGGAGCAGGGCGAGTACGCCGTCCTGCCGTCGCGGATCTTCTCCATGGGCTATGTGCGCGCCTACGCCGGCGCCCTGGGCCTGGACGAGTTGAACGCGGTCGAGCGGTTCAAGCAGGAATATCCCGATGCGGCCGTGCCGCTGCAGCCGCCGACGGGCGCCGCCTTGCAGCAGATGCGCCAGAACTCGCCCAAGATCCTGGGCGTCATCGGCGTCTTTCTGGCGGTGGTGATCGGCTGGAACGTCTTCCAGCGCATCAACCGCATCGAGGCGCCGCACCCCTCCGACCTGGTCGCCGTGCCCAAGGACTGGGCCGAGCAGGCCGATCATCAACGGGACCGCGCCCTCTACCTCGGCTCCCCCAAGGCGGCGCCGCCGGACCAGACGACGCCGGCCATGTACATCACGCCGGGGCTGGAGGCGCAGCTGACGGGGATCGACCCGGACGACCCCAACGCCGTCCCGCCGCCCGCGCCGCCGGTGCAGGCCGCCTTCAACCCGCGCGGCGCCATCTACGGTGCCTCGGCCACGGCCTCCCAGGTCATTCTGCAGGCGCGCAAGCCCGCCATCCTGGTCATTCGTCAGGGCGACGGCCGCATCCTGTTCGCGCGCCAACTGGCGGCGGGCGAGGCCTGGCGCGCGCCGCCGGGTCTGGCGGCCACCATCGACACGCCCGATCCGGCGGCCTTCGACGTCTATCTGAACGGCGAGCACGGCGGCGTGCTGCCCGCGCCGCAATCGCCGCTCGGCTCGCTGAACAACCGCGCACAGGCCGCCGCGCGCGAGTCCGAGGCCCGCGCCGCCGCCGCCGTCGAGGCCCGCGCCCGCGCGGCCCAGGCGGCCGCCGCGGCGGCGGCTGCGGCGGCGCCGACGGTCACGGCCCCCGCCGCCGCTCAGACGCCGTCCGCCGCCCCGCCCCCGGCCGGCTGACCTTTTGGCGGGCGAAGGCGCGATCTTTCGCCGCCTGTCGTGGTTTTGCCGTTCTTCCTGTCCTATGTTCCCGGCGTCATGAGCGACCATTCCGAACTCGGCCATATCCGTCCCTGGCGCCACATCGAGCGCCGCAAGAGCCGCCAGATCATGGTCGGCTCCGTTCCCGTCGGCGGCGACGCCCCGATCAGCGTCCAGTCGATGACCAATACGCCGACGACCGACGCGGCGGCGACCCTGGCCCAGATCCGTCAGCTGGAGGAGGCCGGGGCCGACATCGTCCGCGTCTCCTGCCCGGATGTGGAATCGACGGAGGCCTTTAAAACCATCGCGCGCGAGGCCCGCGTGCCGCTCGTGGCCGACATCCACTTCCACTACAAGCGCGGCATCGAGGCGGCCCAGGCGGGCGCCGCCTGCCTGCGCATCAACCCCGGCAACATCGGCTCGATCGACCGGGTCAAGGAAGTCGTCCAGGCCGCCCGCGACCACGGCTGTTCCATGCGCATCGGCGTCAACGCCGGCTCGCTGGAGAAGGAGCTGCTGGAGAAGTACGGCGAGCCTTGCCCCGACGCGATGGTCGAAAGCGCCCTGAACCACGCCCGCATCCTTCAGGATCTCGACTTCCACGAGTTCAAGATCTCGGTGAAGGCGTCGGACCCCTTCCTGACGGTGGCCGCCTATCAGCAGCTGGCCGACGCCATCGACTGCCCCCTGCACCTGGGCGTGACCGAGGCGGGGCCGCTGCGCACCGGCACCATCAAGTCGGCCATCGGCATGGGCAATATGCTGTGGTCCGGCATCGGCGACACCATCCGCGTCTCGCTGGCCGCCGATCCGGTCGAAGAGATCAAGGTCGGCTTCGACATCCTGAAGTCCCTGGGCCTGCGTCACCGGGGGGTGAACATCATCGCCTGCCCGTCCTGCGCGCGTCAGGGCTTCAACGTCATCGAGACGGTGGCGATTCTGGAAGAGCGCTTGGCCCATGTCTCGACAGCCATGTCGCTGTCGATCATCGGCTGCGTGGTCAACGGGCCGGGCGAGGCCCTCTATACCGACATCGGCTTCACCGGCGGCGGCAAGGGGGCGGGCATGGTCTATCTGAACGGCAAGATCGCTCACAAACAGGCCAACGACGGCATGATCGACGAGATCGTCGCCCAGGTCGAAGCCAAGGCCGCCGAGCTGGACGCCGCCCGCAAGGCGGCCGAGTGAAGACGACTGGACAATGAAACTCTACATCACCACCCCCTCGCCTTTCGCGCGCAAGGTTCGCATTGTCGCCCGTGAAAAGGGCCTGGCCGACCGGATCGAGGAGATCGCCGTCGATCCCTACGGCAATGCGCCGGAACTGCTGTCGAACAATCCTGTGGTGCAGGTTCCGACCCTGATCGCCGAGGACGGCCTGCCGCTGACCGACAGCCCGGTCATCGCCGAGTATCTGGATGCGTTCGGCGCCGGGCCGCGTTTGCTGCCGACCGAGGGGCCGGAGCGTCTGCGGGTCAAGCGGCTTGAGACCCTGGCCAACGCTGCGCTGGAGATGGGCGTCAAACTGGTGCTGGAGAAGCGTCGGCCCGAGCGGGAACGCTCGCCGTCGTGGGTTGAGCGCTGGACCGTCAACATGGGCCGCGCCCTGGACGCGCTGGAGGCCGCCGCCCCGGACGCCGAGGCGCTGGACATGGGCGTGCTGACGGCGGGGATCGCCGTCACCTGGATCAGCTTCCGCCACCCGGACTACGACTGGAAGACGGGCCGCCCGAACCTGGTCGCCTTGCAGGCGGCGCTGGAGCAACGTCCCAGCTTTATCGAGACCTATCCTGTCTGAGGCTCAGTCGGCCGTCGCCTCGAACGGGGACAGAAGACGATAACGCAGGCGGGTGTTGTCCGCATCCATCACCTCTAGCCGCGCGCCGCGAAAGCCGATGACCGCGTCTTCATCCAGGTCGTATTCGACCGTCTGGGTCTGAGCCGGTCCATCGTGCGTCGTCTCGCGATAGAGGAAGCGGACCTTGCCGTCGGCACGGCCATGATAGATCAGTTCGCGCCGTCGCGATCCGTCGTCGACCTCCTGGATGCGGATGTCGCGCACCTGGGGCGTCGTGTTCCAGGTCAGGACGCACAGGCCTGGCGTGATGAAGCCGCGCACCGGGCCTGACCCGTCATTGGCCCGGCATAGCCCGCCCGAGGTATGGGGCGCGGTCCCCAGCAGGGGATCGCGGGCCGTCATCCGGTCGGAGACGTAGTAGGTGTGGCGTTCGTCGCTCAGTCGCGCCGTCAATTGGCCGGGCGAGATGGTGAAGCGCTTCCTCAGTAAGCCGTCGCCCCAGGTCAGCTCATTGGCCAGGGCCAGGCCCGGCAGGCTGCGCCGCCGTCCTGCCTCGACGGCCGCCTCGCCGACATCGACTTCCGTGACCGTGTTCAAGGCGGGACGGTCGACGGTCTCGATCTGCGGCGCGACTATCTGCGTCGAGGCGCAGCCGGACAGCAATCCTCCAGCCATGACGCAGGCCGTGAGGTCGATCATCCATGTACGCATCCCGTCGCCCCGACCTGTTGCATGCGACAGTCGGCCAGCGATCCGCGTCTCTGTCAATGATCAGCGTTAGGTGAGGAGTTGGTAGCCTTGGAAGGCCGCCAGCACGATCAGCAGGCCTCCCACTGCATAGGTCAGAGCCTTGCGCGGCGCCATCTTGACGATCAGCCCGGCGAAGGGGGCGGCGATCAACCCGCCGACCACCAGTCCGCCCACTGCGGCGGCGTGGTTCTGCAAGGCGCCCGCCTCTTCCCAGTGGCCGGTGATCAGCGCCCAGACAAAGGTGGCTGATATGGCGACGGTCAGGAAGAACTCGGCCGTATTCACCGTACCGATGGCCTTGCGCGGCTCCTGTCCGGCGCCGACCATGGTTGATGAGACCGTCGGTCCCCAACCGCCGCCGCCGACCGCGTCCAGAAAGCCCCCGATCAGGCCCAGCGGGCCGGTGACCCAGGCGGGCAGGTGGCGCGTCGGGATGTCATGCCCGGCCCGCCACAGAATCCACGCCCCGACCAGGGCCAGATAGCCGACGATGAAGGGTTTGATCACCGCCGCCTCCAGTCCTGTCAGCACATAGGCCCCCAGCACCCCGCCGATCACGCCGGCGACAGCCAGGGGCAGCAACAGCCGCCACTCCACGTTCTTGTGCCAGGCGTGGCTGCCTGCGGACGCGGCGGTGGTGAAGATCTCAGCAGCGTGGACGCTGGCCGATGCCGTAGCCGGGGGCACGCCCAGCGCTAGGAGTACGGAAGAGGATATGACGCCGTAGGCCATGCCCAGAGCCCCGTCGACAGCCTGCGCCAGGACACCGACCAGCAGGAACAGGAAGAAGGTATCCATTCACGCCTCGGTCGGCTGTTGTTGAAGGCCATCAGGCGCAGGTCGCGGCCCGGCTGGCAATGGTTGTCGTGATCGGGTCAGGCCTGATCCAGGCGCGCGAGGGCGTTCAGCACGTCGCGGCCGCGATAGGGCTTGATGACCATGGCCGCCGCCAGTTCGGCGTTCTGGGCCGCGGCTGTCACGTCGCCGGAAAGGAAGACGACGGGCACGCCCCAGCGCGCCTTCAGACGACGCGCCAGATCGACGCCTGTCGCCGCGCCCGACAGGTTGATGTCCAGCAGGGCCACGTCAATGGGATGAAGAGCGGTGGCCGCCTCGGCTGCTTCGGCGCTGTGGAAGGGGCCTATGACCCGATGGCCGGCGGCGTCCAGGGCCTCGGTCAGGTCGATTGCCGCTTCGGCGTCGTCCTCGACCAGCAGGACGGTCAGGGGATCGGCCTCGGTCGTCGCCGCAGGTTCGACGGGCATGCTGTCGAGGGCGGGGGTTTGGCGCACCAGAACGGCGCGGACATAGGGCCACAGTTCGGCGGCGGGCCGTTCAGCGTCCAGATCGAAGATATTGGCCAGGGCCTTCAAGTCCTTCTCGGCGTCCGGGCTCACGGGGGCGCCGCCCGCAGTCAGCAGGCCGTCATAGAGCGCGCACAGGCGCGCGACGTCGGCGCCCGGCGCAGGGCCCGTCGAGGCCCCATCCAGGGGCTTTTCATGGGTCATGCCCTGTCTCCAATTTTGTTTCAGCCCCGTGGAGCTAGGGGTTTTGCAGATGCGAAGGAACCGGCCTGACGGGCTTGTGACGGCTGTTCACGATTGCTCCATGAGCGCGTGTAGAGGCGTTTTTATCGACACGGCGCCGCGTCGCGGGTAAGGCTCCGCGCTCGATTTTCTCAGCAAGGACACGCCGTTGCGACTGCCTCAGGCCCGGCTCGATCAGGTGCTCGACCGCTTCCATCAGGTGGAGGCGCGCATGGGCGCGGCCTCGGACGGCGCCGAGATCGTGCGCCTGTCCAAGGAGCACGCCGAGCTGAAGCCGGTGGCCGACGCGGTGCAGGCCCTGGCCCGCGCCCGCGCCGAGGCGGACGACCTGAAAGTCATGGCGGCCGACCCGGAAATGGCCGCCCTGGCCGCCGACGAACTGGACGCCCTGACCGAGCGCCTGCCGGGCCTGGAGCGCGAGGTCGCCCTGCTGCTGGCCCCGCGCGACGCCGATGAAAACGCCTCGGCCGTGCTGGAAGTGCGCGCGGGCACCGGCGGCGACGAGGCGGCCCTGTTCGCGGGCGATCTGTTCCGCATGTATTCGCGCTACGCCTCCATGCGCGGCTGGCGGGTCGAGATCGACAGCGCCACCGAAGGCGACGCCGGCGGCTACAAGGAGATCATCGCCACGGTGACGGGCGACGGCGTGTTCGGCCGCCTGAAGTTCGAGAGCGGCGTGCACCGGGTCCAGCGCGTACCGACGACCGAGGCGGGCGGACGCATTCACACCTCGGCGGCCACAGTCGCCGTCCTGCCCGAGGTCGAGGACGTCGAGATCGAGATCCGCGACCAGGACATCCGCATCGACACTTATCGTTCGTCCGGCGCGGGCGGCCAGCACGTCAACAAGACCGACTCGGCTGTGCGCATCACCCACCTGCCGACCGGGATCGTCGTCACCTCGTCCGAGAAGTCGCAGCACGTGAACCGCGACAAGGCGATGAAGAATCTGCGCGTGCGCCTCTACGACATGCAGCGGCAGGCCAAGGACGCGGCTCGCTCGGATGCGCGCAAGTCGCAGGTCGGTTCGGGCGACCGGTCCGAGCGCATTCGCACCTACAACTTCCCGCAGGGGCGCGTGACCGATCACCGCATCGGCCTGACCCTGCACAGTCTGCCGCAGATTCTGGAAGGCGAGATCGATCCTCTGCTGAACGCTCTGATCGCCGAGGACCAGGCCGCGCGCCTGGCCGACCTGGAGGCCGAGTTCGCCTAGGGCGTCGCTTCAGGGCCGCTTCTTCCTGGTGCGACGTCGCAGCACCCGATCGCCCAGGCTTTCGGCGTACTTCAGCGTATAGGCCAGGGCGGCCGGATTGCCGCGCCGTGCGCCCACGGAATCGGCCATCACCGCCCCGCGCTCGCCGATGGGCCGGGGCGCGCCGATGGTGGTGTCGATGGCCGTCTGGTGCTCGATCTCGGCGTTCAGCCGAGCGCCCATCAGGATCACCTGCACCGAGATCCAGGTCCACAGCAGGAAACCCATGGCGGCCGCCAGCGGGCCATAGGAATCTGTGCGCACGAAGGTGGTCAGGAACCAGCTGAACAGGAAGGAGACCAGCAGGCTCATCGTCGCTGCGAACAGCGCCCCCGGCGTCAGCCAGCGCCAGCGCGCCCGCGCCCGGCTGGGCCCCAGTCGATAGATCAGGGCCAGCGCCCCTGCATAGCCGAAAAACAGCAGCGGCCAGCGCAGCGGAGCCAGATAGGCCCATTCGTCCTCAAGGCCGAACACCGCCAGCACTACCGGCACCCCGACCACCAGTGTCGAGCTCAGCAGCACCGCCGCCATCGCTGAGACGGTGAAGCCCATGCACATCAGATTGTAAACGACGATGTTGCGCCGCTCGACCTCATGATAGGCGAGGTTCAGGCCGTAGAAGAGGGTTTTTACGCCGCCGTTGGCCGCCCACAGCGTCAACAGCAGGGTCCAGGCCAGGGTGAAGGTCAGTTGGCCGGTCGAATTGCCCGCCAACCGCGTCATCTCCGTCCCCAGAAACTGCGCCACGTTCGCCGGCAGCACCTCATAAAGGAAGCTCAACTGCCCCCAGGCGTCGGCCGGATCGGCGAACAGACCGTAGATGGTGACGAAGGCGCCCAGCGTCGGAAACAGGGCCAGCAGCATGAAGAAGGTCACGCCTCCTGCGACGAAGCCGACGCGGTCGCCGAAATAGCCCATGACGGTGCGCCACAGAATGTCGACCCAGCCCTTGTGCGGAATCTGCCTCGGCCGCTGGGCCAGACGGCCGCGACCCGGCTCCTTGTCGTCATAGTCTTCGGGCGTCGGATCGCGCGGGGGCAGGGGCTCGGGCCGCTCGGGGCGCAGCTCCAGGCCGAAGCGATGGCCTTGAGTATAGAGCAGATGCGCCGCCGTCGCCCCCGTCGCCAGTCCGCCCGCCGCAGCGGCCAGATAGCGCAGCAGTCCGCCCGTCGCGCCGTGTGATCCCCGCGCAGCCCGACGTTTTCCGACGCGCGGCGCGCGATGATTCGACCGTGGTTTCATCCCCATTCGCCCTTCAACGGCCACGCTGCCTGGCCGTTCCGTCTTGAAATCATGCGTCACAGACCCCAATCACCGGGGATGTCTGATCAGAACACCCAACCGACTCTGCTGACCGCCTGGAAAGGCGCCCAGGCGCGCCTGAAGGCCGCTGGTATCGACAGCCCCTCCATCGACGCCCGCATTCTGCTGGAGACGGCGACCGGAGCGGGGCGCGTGGATATTCTGAACGATCCCTATCGACTGGTCACGCCGGAACAGGCGCAGGCGCTGGAAACCCTGGTCGAGCGACGTCTGCGGCGCGAGCCCGTGTCGCGTATCCTGGGCCGCAAGGGGTTCTGGAAGATCATGCTGAACGTCACGCCCGACGTGCTCAGCCCGCGGCCGGACACCGAGACCCTGCTGGATGTCATCGTCCGCGCCTTTCCGCCGCACAAGGCGTTCGACATGATCGATCTGGGCACCGGCTCAGGCGCCATCCTGCTGGCGACGCTGGCCGAGCGATTCGGCGCGCGCGGCGTCGGCACCGATATCTCGTCCGAGGCCATCGCCGTGGCGCGCGAGAACGCCGCCAACCTGGATTTGAACAGCCGCTGCACCTTCCTGCGCACGGACTGGGCGACGGGCTTCGCTGACGACAGCTTCGACCTGGTGGTGTCCAATCCGCCCTACATCCCGAGCGGCGATATCGCCGGCCTGGATCCCGAGGTGCGCGATCATGACCCGCATCTGGCGCTGGACGGCGGCCCGGACGGGTTGCAGCCCTATCGCGACCTGGCGCCCGAGATTGCGCGCATCCTGCGCCCGAACGGCATCTTCGCAGTCGAAATCGGCTGGGATCAGGGCGAGGCGGTCAAGGCCTTGTTCGAGGCGGCGGGCTTCATCGACGTGAAGGTGGTCAAGGATCTGGGCGACCGCGACCGCGTGGTCACCAACGGCCCGGATCCGCGCGTGGAGCCTATCCCTGAAGCTGAAGCGCCGATGCAATAAAAACCCTTGGCAAAGCGTCTCTGTGCGCGCTAAGTCCGTGGTGTTCCCCACTCAGACGCATTCTTTTCGAGCAGGTTCGCTCGCTTAAGCGCATCGGAGTTCAGTGACGGTCGCGCCCCTAGGACGGACGCGGCGGACCACGGGGAGCGCACGGTTTTCCGAACAGCTCGCACCGGGGATTGGCCCCGAACGAACGGAACGACGAACAGGGCCCCGACCGTCTCCACGACGGCGGCCCGCACCAGCACGGTAAGCTCCGATGAGAGATTTCAAGGGCATGAAGCGTCAACGCGGACGCAACCGTAAGCCCGGCGGCGGCAATAACGCCAACGCGACCAATCCGAACCGCTCGTGGGACTCGCAAGGTCCAGAGAATATCAAGGTCCGCGGCAACGCCCAGACCGTCTATGAACGCTACATGCAGCTGGCGCGTGACGCCGCGGCCGCCGGCGACCGCGTTCTGGCTGAGAACTACACCCAGCACGCCGAACATTATTTCCGCGTCCTGCGCGCGCTTCAGCCGCAGCGTTCAGTGAGCGAAATCGCTCAACGCGAGCAAGCGGGCCAAGGTTTCGATATCGACTTCGAGGACGAGTCCGGCGCACAGGCGGCAGCCATCATCGCCGCCCAGCAGGCTGAAGAACGCCGCGTCGAGGATGAAGCTCGCCGTCAGGCCGAACGCGCCGAGCGCGAGGCCAATCGTGACCGCGATCGTGATCGCGACCGGGATCGTGACGGCTCCGACCATGGCGGCGCCGACAGCGAGGGCCGAGAAGGCGGCCGTCGCGAAAGTCGCCGCGAACGCTGGGAGCGTCGTCGCGACGAACGCAATCGCCGCTTCGAAAACACCGAGGGCGAGCCTGGCGTCGCCGCCGATGACGAAAACGCCGCGCAGGGCGAAGATCGTCCGACCGAGGTCGTCGCATCGAGCGATGAGACGACGGTTGAGCGTGCGCCGCGCGCTCCTCGTGCGCCGCGCCGTCCGCGCGGGGGAGCTGAGGATGAGGCCGTACAGTCGACCGACGACGCCGCCGCCTTGCCGGGCTTCCTGACACGTCCCATCACCGCTGAAGACGGCGCCTCGGTTGAACAAGACGCCCCGCCCGCACCCAAGCGCCGTACGCGTCGCAAGGCCGAGCCGGCCGTCACCGACGACGAAGGCTGAGCGCGCTCTATTCTACTAAAGCGAGCGCCTACAGAAAAATACAACCTTTGATCGGCCATCCTTCTCTTGACGGGAGGATGGCCGATGGAATTCGTTGTGCTGATTCTGGCTCTCGGCCTCGCGACGGGCGTCGCCGGGCTCAGGCTTTCGTTCGGGGCCCATGGCCGCATTCGCGCGGCGCAACGTCTGCATGATCGCCAGATGGACGGCGCGCGACGTCGGATCGTCCAACTTGAAGCGGCCCTTGTCGATGCGGACGCGATTCGAATGCGGGCGCAGGATAGCGCTTTGCAGGGACGTCGGCGCCATGCTGATCTGATGGCCGCCGTCAGCCGCCAGATGCGCTCCCCGCTGGAGGGGGTTCTCGGCTTTTCCGACCTTCTGCGCCTGAACGCGGCGGGGGAGCCGCTCAGTCACCGTCAGCGGCAGGCGGTCGAGCGGATCCGCGAAGCCGCCGCCCGGCTGCTGATCCTGGTCGAGGGCATGAACACACTGGCAGGCGCCGAGCGACCCGTCTCAGCCGTGCTTCAAGCCGTCGATCCCCTGCTGCTGGCGCACAAGGTCTGCCTGGCTTTCGAGATAGAGGCGACGGCGGCCGGAGTGTTACTGACCCTGCCCGAGCCGAAACCGGGTCTGACCGCCCTAGCGGACCCTGAACGGCTGACGCGCATCCTCTCCGCCCTGATCGCCAACGCCGTGCGCCACAACCGTCCAGGCGGAACGGTGACGATCGAGGGGCGCCGCGTCGGAGCCGAAATACAGGTGACGGTGCGCGATAGCGGCCCCGGTCTATCATCGGCGCAGCTTGAAACGCTGTTCGAGCCTTTCACCCTTCCGGCGATCGCAGCGGGGCGGGTTTCAGGTGCGGGCCTGGCCGCCGCCAGAGGGTTGGCCGAGGCTATGCAGGGGCGTGTCGAAGCCGAGAGCGTTGAAGGGCAGGGCGCGGCCTTCACCGTCAGCCTGGCCGCCGCACTCGCCGCGCCATCCGACGCCGCCGGCCGTTCCGAGGGGCTGTTGGCGGATCTGCCGCGCATGCCGTCGGGCGTGCTTCTGTACATCGCCCGCGACGCGGCGGCGGTGGCTTTGATGCGACGCCTGACGCAGGACTTCGACGGGCTTCAGCTCCATGTCGCGGCGTCCGTGGACGAGGGCGCGGCGCTGGCGCGCGACCTGCGACCGGACGCTCTCATCCTTGATCTGGATCTGGCGGAGGACGGGGGCGCGGCCTTTCTGAAGACCCTGCGCACGGATCCGACGCGACGCCCGACGCCGGTCCTTGCCCTGACTTCGGACGCGCAGGTTTTGTGCGCCGACGGCGTCGCGGAGCTGCTTCGACGGCCGGTTTCCTTGGCAGACCTGACCGCGACCCTGGCCAGGTTGCTGAATCAGTCCGCAACGGAGTTTTGCGACGCGAGGGTGGCGCGTACGACGTCATAAGTCGGTGCGCAGGGTTGACGCGGCGGGCCATGGCGGCTTCCTAGAGAAATGGGGCTTTCGATCCCTGTCGCGAGGGAAACCGATATGCAGCGCGCGCCGATCCGTTCTTTCCGGCCGACTCTATTGCGAAGCAGCCTGTCGGCGTTTGCGCTTTCAGTCTTGGTCGCCGCCTGCGCCACGACGCCCCCACCGCCGCCGCCGCCGCCGATCCCCGTCGCGCCCGAAGCTCCTGTGGGCGCGGTGCTGGACGATTGGCGCGGGGTCATCACGGCGGCCGATCGTGACCGTTATCAGCGCCGCGCCGCCGCTTGGTCTCTGGCTCTGGAGCAGGCCAAACGACAGCCTGGCTCGGGCGACCTGGCGGCGCTGGGCGAATTGATCGACCCGGAGGCGGCTCGTCCCTCGGTGATCCCGCCGGGCGGAAATTATCGCTGCCGCACCGTCAAGCTGGGCTCGCAGGGCGGCGAGGCGGGGCTGGGGTATGTCGTCTATGGCTGGTTCGCCTGTCGGATCGAGAACACCGCCCAAGGCCTCAAGCTGACCAAGCTCAGCGGCTCCCAGCGTCAGGCGGGCCTGCTCTTCCCGGAGAGCGATCGCGAGATGGTCTTCCTCGGCTCCATGGCTCTGGCCTCCGAACCGGGCGCGCGCGCCTATGGTCAGCGTCCGGAGCGTGACATGGTCTCGGTGCTGGAGCGCATCGGTGAAAACCGTTGGCGCCTGGTCACGCCCTGGCCCGCCAATGAATCCAACCTCGACATACTGGAGTTGGTCCCGGCCCCGGCGTCAGCCCGCCGTCGTTGAGCGATGGGAACTTGATCGACCCGGCTTGACCGGAGACGACGGGAGCCGCCACCTTGCGGCTCCCTCTCTTTCAACATCAGGACAAGCCCATGCGCGGCGTCGGCCTCACGCTCGGATCTATCATCGCTATCGCTGTTGTCCTGGCGGTCGTGCTGATCGGCTTTCCGACCTACAACGTCTATTCCAAGCAGATGGCGGGCAAGGCGGCCTATGAGGAGGCGGTGCAGAACCGTCGTATCCGCGTGCTGGAAGCCCAGGCCGCCCTGGATTCGGCCAAGCTGACCGCCGCCGCCGAGATTGAGCGCGCCAAGGGCGCCAATGAGGCCAACCGCATCATGGCGGAAGCTCTCGGTGGTCCCGAAGCCTATCTGCGTTGGTCCTACATCAACATGCTGCAGGAAACCGCAGGCAAGGAAGGCCGCCAGACCATCTACATCCCGACCGAGGCGGGCATGCCGATCCTTGAGGCCGGTCAGCGGCCTGCGGCGCGGTGAGGAGCGGTTCCGATGGCGAGGCGCTTGCTTTTCAGCCGGCCAACCGCTCCAGCACCGTGGCGATGACACGCTCATAAGCGTCGGTCAGGGCGCGCAGTTCGGCCTCCGGCACGCGCTCGTCGACCTGGTGCATGGTCTGGCCGACCAGGCCCAGCTCCAGCACCGGGCACAGGGCGCGAATGAAGCGGGCGTCCGAGGTGCCGCCGGTGGTCGAGGCTTCGGGACGGCGGCCCAACACGGCTTCCACCGCGTCCTGCACGGCGCTGACGAAGACGCCGGGTTCCGTCAGGAAGGCTTCGCCCGAGCACATGTGCTCCAGCTCGATCCGCAAGCCCGTCTCGGCCTGAAGCGCGCCCGCCTCGCGGTTCAGCCAGTCGATCAGGCCGTCGCCGGTGTGGGTCGGGTTGAAGCGGATGTTCAGCCGCGCCTTGGCCTCGGCCGGGATGATGTTGCTCGCCGGATTGCCCACGTCTATGGTGGTGATCTCCAGGTTCGACGGCGGGAACTCGGGGTAGCCCTCGTCGAGGACGTGGGCGTCGAGGCGGGCCAGCAGCCGGGCGATGACCGGGGCCGGATTGGCGGCGCGGTCGGGATAGGCGACGTGGCCCTGCTTGCCGAAGACGGTGATCCAGGTGTTCAGCGAGCCGCGTCGTCCGACCTTGATCATGTCGCCCAGGTGGTGGGCGGAGGAGGGTTCGCCGACCACGCAGGCGTCGATGACCTCGCCCTCGGCGGCCAGGGTCTGGACCACGCGCTTGGTGCCGTGCAGGGCCGGGCCCTCCTCGTCGCCGGTGATCAGGAAGGACAGGGAGCCTTCGATTTCGCCTTGGGCGAGCACGCGCGACACGGCGGCGACCCAGGCGGCGATGCCGCCCTTCATGTCCACGGCTCCGCGTCCGTAGAGGACGCCGTCGCGGGTTTCGCCCTCGAACGGTCCGGCGCTCCAGGCCTTCAGGTCGCCGATCGGCACCACGTCGGTATGGCCCGCGAAACAAAGGTTGGGCGAGGCCGTTCCGCGCCGGGCGTAGAGGTTCTCGATGCGCGCGTCGTGGCCCACGCCGCTCGGCCCCTCGAACACCATGCGGCGGCAGGCGAAGCCCAGGCCGGTCAGCGCGCGCTCCAGCACGTCCATGGCCCCTTCGTCGGCGGGGGTGACGGAAGGGATGCGGATCAGGTCGCGGGTCAGTTCGACAGGATCGATGACGGAATGTGATGCGGCGTTCATGAGGCTATTGCTTTAGGCATATCCCGCATCCGCGAGAAGGCCCGACGGCCGCGACAGCGCCCCTTGTTTGAAGACGCACCACGACCGTGACGACCGAAAGTATCGATTCCGCCCCGACCGTTCCGCCCCAGCCACCGCTGCCGCCCGGACCGCCGCCCGGTTCGCCGCCTGACGACGGTCCGTCCAGCCCGTGGGGCATTCGCGATTTCCGCCTGCTGTGGCTGGGGCGGATGGTGGCGGTCCTGGGCATCCAGATCCAGTCCTCGGCCCTGTTGTGGCAGGTCTATGAGATCGCCCGGCGCGACCATCCGATCGAGGAGGCCAGCCTCTATCTGGGCCTGGTCGGCCTGTGCCAGTTCCTGCCGCTGCTGGCCTTCACCCTGCCCGCCGGGGCCATGGCCGACCGACGCGACCGCAAGCACACCGTCACCCTGTCGATCATCGTCGAGGGCCTGTGCGCAGGCGCCTTCCTGCTGATGGCGCTGCACGGTTCGCCGCCGTTGTGGGGCCTGCTGGCGGTGGCCGCCGTCTTTGGCGCGGCGCGCGCCTTCCTGGCCCCGGCCAGCCAGGCCTTCCTGCCGATGGTGGTGGGGCGCAAGGCCCTGCCGCCCGCTATCGCCGCCCAGTCCATCGCCTTCCAGACCGGGGCCATCGCCGGTCCGGCCCTGGGCGGGGTCATCGTCGGCTTCAACGTGCCGCTGGCCTACGCCTCGGCCGTGGCGCTCTTCCTGGTGGCGATCGCCTGCTTCGTGCTGATCCGCACCAAGGGCAAGCCGCAGGTCGACCCGTCCAAGCTGGGCCCGGTGCAGCAGGTCAAGGAAGGCCTGGCCTATGTGTGGAAGACCAAGATCGTCCTGGGCGCCATCTCGCTGGATCTGGTCGTCGTCCTGCTGGCGGGCGTGGCGTTGCTGACGCCGATCTTCGCGCGCGACATCCTGCACGTCGGGGCCATCGGCTTCGGCCTGCTGCGGGCCTCGTTCGGGGTGGGGGCCTTGCTGATGGCGCTTTACCTGAGCCGCTTCCCCATTGTGCGCCACGGCGGGCGCTGGATGTTCGGCGCGGTGGCGGTGTTCGGCGTCTGCACCCTGATCTTCGGCCTGTCCAAGAGCGTCTGGCTGTCGGGGGCGGTGCTGTTCCTGGGCGGGGCGGCGGACATGATCAGCGTCAACATCCGCCAGACCCTGATCCAACTGGCCACGCCCGATCACATGCGCGGGCGTGTGTCGTCGGTGTCCATGCTGTTCATCGGCGCCTCGAACGAGCTGGGCGAGGCCTATTCCGGCGTCATGGTGCGCCTTCTGGGGCCGATCGGCGCGGCGGTGTTCGGCGGCTTCGGCGCCCTGGCCGCGACGGGCATCTGGGCCAAGACCTTCCCCAGCCTGAGGAAGGCGAACAGGCTGACCTGATGCGCTCAAGCCGCAGGCGTTAGCGCACGACCCTGATGAAAGAAAAGCGCCGCGATCGGCTGACCGCGGCGCTCACACCCCTCATCCGAGCGCCTACGGCGCCCACCTTCTCCCTCAAGGGGAGAAGGAAAACCTAGCCCCAGGGACGGAAGTGTTTCGACAGCTTGAGCCCTTGGCTCTGGTAGTGGCTGCCGCCCTCGCCGTAGAGACGCGACGGGCGTTCCGTCAGCGGCTCATAGACCAGTCGGGCGACGATCTGGCCGTGTTCCAGCAGGAAGGGGGTGTCGTGGGTGCGGACTTCCAGCACGCCCTTGGAGCCTGCGCCATGCGCCTCGTCCGTGCCGAATCCGGGGTCGAAGAAGCCGGCGTAGTGGACGCGGAACTCGCCGACCGACGGGTCGATCGGGGTCATTTCGGCGGCCTGGTCGACCGGGATCTCCACATCGTCCGACGAGGCCAGGATGTAGAACTCGCCCGGATCCAGCAGCAGTTCGCCCCGGCGCAGGGTCAGCGGTTCCCAGAAGTCGCGCGGGTCGTGGCCGTCGATGTGGTCCATGTTGACCACGCCCGCGTGGCGGCGGCCGCGATAGCCGACGACGCCGTTGTCGCCTGCGCGCAGGTCGACGCCGACGCTGCGGGTCTCCAGCTTGGGCGGCTCGCCCGCCTTGAGGCGCAGTTGGTTCAGCCGCGTGCCCGGTTTGACCAGGATGGAGAAGGTCTGGGGCGCGATCTCGAGATAGAGGGGACCGTCATAGCCCTCGTCCACGTCGTCGAAGCTGCCGCCCTGATCGGTCAGCAGGCGCACGAAGACGTCGACGCGGCCCGTCGAGCTCTTCGGATTGGCGCGGGCGTTCAGCCCCTTGGGCAGGCTGAGGCGCTCCTGCAGGCGGGCGATGTAGACGCAGCCCTTCTCCATCACATAGCCGCCCGACAGGTCGATGGCGTGCATGGCGACGTCGGCGATGCGCGCCTCGACCTTACGCTGGCCAGGCAGGAAGGAGGCGCGCACGCGCCAGGCCTGGTCCGACAGGCGCAGGTCCAGGCTGGCGGGCTGGACCTGGTCGACGTCGAACGGGGTGTCGGAGGCGATGGCGCCCGCCGCGATCAGGGTCTCAATGCCCTGGAAGGGAAGGATGCCGGAGCGGGCGGGAATCTGAAAGCTGGTCATGCCGTCCTGTTCTCACACGGATTTTCTCGTCTGTGTAGCTTGTCGGCGACGACAGACGCTTGAACCCCGCGTACGGCGGGCTGCATATAGCGCATGCACTCCGCTCTTGCCTACTCCGCCGAGACCGAAGGCGTCGTGGTTCGCGTCCGCCCCTCCTATCTGGCGGGCCAGTCGGACCCGGCCGAGGGGCGCTGGGTCTGGGCCTATCAGGTCGAGATCGTCAATCTGAGCGGCGGCCCGGTGCAACTGGTGGCCCGGCGCTGGACCATCACCGACGCCATGGGCCGGGTCGAAGAGGTGCGCGGTCCCGGCGTGGTCGGCGAACAGCCGGTGATCGAGGCGGGCGACAGCTACGCCTACGCCTCGGGCTGCCCGCTGACGACGCCGTCCGGCTCGATGGTCGGCGCCTATTTCATGCAGGACGCCGAAGGCCGCATGTTCGAAGCCGCCATCCCGGCCTTCAGCCTGGACGTGCCGGACGCGCGAAGGGTTCTGAACTAGGGCGAGGGGCGCGGCAGGGGCAGTGATGGCGGCTGACGTCTGCCGTTTTTGTCCCGCGCCTTCTTCCCACACGCCGTCATCCTCGGGCTTGACCCGAGGATCGGACGATCCGCCTGCGTGACATAGGCAGGGCGGAGCGCGCCCGACGCTCGATCCTCGGGTCAAGCCCGAGGATGACGGAGGGGAGGGGGAGGGCGGCAGGGTTGGCACGCAAGCAGCGCGAAGCGCTGCAGGGCCAACGAAAAAACCCTCGCCGAGAGCGAGGGCCTGGAGGGGACTGCGTCAACCCGGATGAACCGCAGTCCCGCCCCGGAGCCCATCGGAAGCCGACGGGGCGGACGGCGGCCCCTCTAGGGGGCGTTCGTGTCGGCTGTGGGGCCGAAAGTCGACGACGCGGCGGCTCTTCTGCTTAAGCAGGGAGCCGCCGCGCGGCGAACGATAGCGGTCACGTCTGCTCAAGCAGCGAGCGACCGCGTCGCGAGCGATAGCAGCCTTAAATGTACCGGCGCAGGCTGCGGGCCAGGTCGGACGAGGCGTCCTTGCCGGCGCTCTTGCGGACCTGGGGCTGGTAGGCGACGCGGGCGTGTTCGACGCAGTAGACGCCTTCCGAGGCGCGGCGGCCGCAGAAGCTGAACTCGCTGGTCGAGGGGTCGCCGATCGGCCATTTGCACATGTGCGCGCCCAGCGTCAGCACCGTGGCGGTGCCGGCCAGTTCCGGCGCGGGCGTCGGAGCCTGGGACGCGGCGGCGATGGCGACCGGGCGCGGGGCTGCGGCCTCGATGCGGCGCGGTGCCGACGGCGCCTGCACCGGCGCGGCCGGGGCGGCGGCGCGCGGACGGGCCGGGCGGAAGGTGGTGCGCGCGGGTTGCGACGGAGCGGCCCGGCCTGACAGGCCCAGGCGGTGCACCTTGCCGATCACGGCGTTGCGGGTCACGCCGCCGCCAAGGGCCTTGGCGATCTGGCTCGCTGACTGGCCTTCCAGCCACAGCTTCTTGAGCGCGCCGACGCGGTCTTCGGTCCAGCCTGGGTTCATGTCGCCCTCCTGCGGAGAAGTCGGATTCAATATCTTGTGCCGGAGTCCGAATTTCGGCCCCTCATCACGCCTCTAATCGTAAATCACCCCTTAAAACACGCAATATGTGGGAATTCACCTGTCCACAGAAACTACATCTAGTATGGTTAATGTCCCGATTTGACTCAACTTCCTGGATGTCATCCACAGGGGCTGCGCCTTGCGAAACCGGCCTGGCTGTCGCATCTGAGGCGGCATGACGCACCTGACCGCCGGTTCCGACGCCTCTTCCGCCGCGCCTCACGGCCTGCCACAACCCCGTCGCTATGACGGGATCAACTGGGTGGGGCTGCGCACCCTCTACCTGAAGGAGGTCCGCCGCTTCTGGAAGGTGGGCGCACAGACGGTGGCGGCGCCGGTGGTGACGACCCTGCTCTACATGATGGTCTTCGTGGTGGCGCTGAAGGGGGCGCGGCCGCCGCTGCACGGCACGCCCTTCGCCGAATTCGTGGCGCCGGGTCTGATCATGATGGCGATCCTGCAGAACGCCTTCGCCAACGCCTCGTCCAGCCTGATCCAGGCCAAGATCATGGGCACGGCGACCGACTTCCTGACCCCGCCCCTCAGCCCGTTGGAACTAACTGTCGGCTTTACCATGGGCGCGGCGACGCGCGGGGTGGCGGTGGGCCTGGTGACGGCGATCTGCGTCATGCCCTTCGCCAAGCTGGGCCTGGCCAACATCGCCCTGATCGTCTGGTTCGGCCTGATCGCCTCCCTGCTGATGGGTATGGTCGGCGTGCTGGCGGGTCTGTGGTCCGAGAAGTTCGACCATCTGTCGGCGGTGCAGAATTTCGTGGTCATGCCGATGACCTTCCTGTCGGGCGCCTTCTACCTGATCGACAGCCTGCCCGAGCCCTTCGCCAGCATCAGCAGGTTCAATCCCTTCTTCTATCTGATCGACGGGTTCCGGGCAGGCTTCATCGGTCATGCCGAGGGCAGTCTGATGGTCGGCGTGGTCATGAGCGCGGTGCTGACCGTGGTCATGGGCGCCGCCTGCTGGCTGGTGTTCCGTTCGGGCTGGCGGCTGAAGAGCTGAGTTCAGATGCGGTCGCATCTGAACTGATTTCGCTTTAAGCAAGGCGTCGAGCGCGGGGCGAGGGGCCTCGCGAAAGGGGCCTCGCCATGTCGTTTCATCTTCGCCTGAAGGCCGCTGTCAGCGGCGCCTGCCTGGTCGCCGTCTGCCTGACGGCCGCGCCGTCGCTCGCTCAGGATCGCGCCGCCGATCTGCGTGAACAGGTCGGGGCCTACGCCAAGCCGTCCAACGCCGAGCGCCTGGAGGTGCTGCTGGGCCAGCTTCGGGCCGAGGGCTTCACGCCGACGGTCGAGACCTTCGAGGGCGGCGGCCGCGCCGGTCCGATGCAGGGCTCAAACGTCGTCGTCGTCATCGGCGAGGGCGAGAAGGAGATCCTGCTGACCGCCCACTATGACGCGGTGAAGCTGCGCGACGGAACGATGGCCGACGGCCTGGTCGACAACGCCGGTTCGGTGGTCGCCCTGATCGAGGCGGCCAAGATCCTGCGCGAAGCGTCGCTGTCGCACCGTATCCGCATCATCTTCTTCGACCAGGAGGAGCTGGGCCTGATCGGCGCACGGAAGTGGATCGAGGCGCATGGGATCGCCAATGTCGCGGCCGTGGTGAACTCGGACGTCGCCGCTTATGGCGACACCATGATGTACGGCCAGAACAACGGGGCGCAGTCGGCCTTCGTCACCCGCGCGGTGCAGGAGCTGTGCGCCGAGCGCGCCCAGCAGTGCGTCGGCTTCCCCGAATATCCGCCGTCCGACGACCGGGCCTTCTCGGCGGCGGGCGCGCCGGTGGTCTCTCTCGGTTTTCAGGACGAGGTCGGCGCCCACCAGATGTGGCTGGCCTTCAACGGCGGCCAGACCAACGGCCTGGCCGAGGGCTTCGTCCCCCAGGTCTTCCGCGTCATTCACTCCAAGGACGACGTCATCGCGGCGGTCGAAGGCCACACCATCGATCTGGCCGGTCGGACCTATGCGGCCCTGATCCAGAAGCTGGATGCGCAACTGCGCTGAATTCGCGCCCCGCGCGGTGTTGACTAAGCGGAAATAGCGCCCGACAAGTTCGTCGCCCTTTTCCAAAGCGGTCCCGTCGCAGACGCGCCGGGACCGTCTCGCTTTATGGAGTCTGCCAAGTGTCCGGTCATCTGATGGGTGTCTACAATCGCGCGCCGCTGGAAGTGGAGCGCGGCCAGGGCGTCCGCCTCTGGTCCACTGACGGGACCGAGTATCTGGACTGCGTCTCGGGCATCTCGACCAATGCGCTGGGCCACGCCCATCCCAAGCTGGTGCAGGCGGTCAAGGATCAGGCCGAGAAGCTGTGGCACGTCTCCAACATCTTCAAGATTCCGGGGCAGGACGCCCTGGCCGACTCCCTGTGCGAGAAGTCGTTCGCCGACGTCGTCTTCTTCACCAACTCGGGCACCGAGGCGATCGAGTGCGCCCTGAAGACGGCGCGCAAATTCCACGTCGCCAACGGCCAGCCTGAGCGTATCGACATCTACGGCTTCGACGGCTCGTTCCACGGCCGCACCTACGGCGCCATCAACGCCGCCGCCAACCCCAGCTACACCGAGGGCTTCGGGCCCAAGATGGAAGGCTTCCATCAGTTGAAGTGGGGCGACAAGGCCGCCCTGACCGCCGCCTTCGAGAACCCGAACACGGCCGCCATCATCCTGGAGCCGGTCCAGGGCGAGGGCGGTTGCCGCGCCACGCCGGACGCCGATCTGCGCTGGATGCGCGAGATGGCCGACAAGTACGGCGTCCTGATCATCTTCGACGAAGTCCAGTGCGGCATGGGCCGGACCGGCAAGCTATGGGCCCACGAATGGGCCGACATGACGCCGGACATCATGGCTGTCGCCAAGGCCCTGGGCGGCGGCTTCCCCATCGGCGCCTGCCTGGCCACCGCCGAGGCGGCCAAGGGCATGACGGTCGGCGTGCACGGCTCGACCTTCGGCGGCAACCCGCTGGCCATGGCCGTCGGTCAGGCCGCCTTTGACGAAGTGTCGTCGGACGCCATCCTGGACAACGTCAATGAGGTCGCCGGCTACCTGACCCAGCAACTGCACGGCCTGGCCGAACGCTTCCCCGACGTGATCGTCGAGGTGCGCGGCAAGGGTCTGCTGCTGGGCGTCAAGCTGGTTCCGAACAACCGCGAGTTCATGGGCTGGGCCCGTGACGAGGCCAAGCTGCTGGTCGCCGGCGGCGGCGACAACCTGGTCCGCGTTCTGCCGCCGCTGAACATCACTCTCGACGAGGCCCGCGAGGCCATCGAGAAGTTCGAGAAGGCCTGCGAGTTCGCTCGCACCAAGATCGCGAGCTGACGCTGTTTCTCCCTCCCTCTCATGGGGAGGGCGGCCGTGCCGTGAGGCGAGGCCGGGTGGGGACGCTTTCTTCTACCTCCAGACTTTCGCAGGGCCGCCCCCACCCGGTCCCTGCGGGACCACCCTCCCCATGAAGGGGAGGGAGAAGGCTTGGTCATGGTTCGTCACTTCCTCGACATCCACCGCCTGGACGCAGCTGACCTGCGCGCCATTCTGGACGACGCCCACGCCCGAAAACGCGCCCGAAAAGGCTGGCCCCGGGGCCGCGCCGACGCCGATGCGCCGGGCAAGGACCGCGTCCTGGCCATGATCTTCGAGAAGAACTCGACGCGCACCCGCTTCAGCTTCGACGCGGCCATCCGACAGCTGGGCGGCGACTCCATCATCGCCACCGCCTCGGACATGCAGCTGGGCCGGGGCGAGCCGGTCGAGGACACGGCTCGCGTCCTGTCGCGCATGGTCGACGCCGTGATGATCCGCGCCAACGACCATGAAGACGTCGAGCGCTTCGCTCGCGTCTCGACCGTGCCGGTCGTCAACGGCCTGACCGACCGCAGCCACCCCTGCCAGATCCTGGCCGACCTGATGACCATCGAGGAGCATCGCGGCCCGATCGAGGGCAAGACGATCGCCTGGATCGGCGACGGCAACAACGTCTGCCACAGCTTCATGCACGCTGCGCCAAAGTTCGGCTTCCACCTGCACGTCGCCTGTCCGGCGGAATATCACCCCGACCTGCGTGATCTGGAAAAGGGCGGCGCTCACGTCCACCTGACCAGCGATCCGCGCGAGGCGGTCAAGGGCGTCGACGTCGTTGTCACCGACACCTGGGTGTCGATGGGCGATCAAGATTATGAGGCCCGCCTAGCGGCCTTCGAGCCCTACAGCGTCGACGAGGCCCTGATGGCCGAGGCGGCTGACGACGCCGTCTTCCTGCACTGCCTGCCCGCCCACCGCGGCGAAGAGGTGACGGACGCCGTCATCGACGGCCCGCAGTCGCTGATCTGGGACGAGGCCGAGAACCGCCTGCACGCCCAGAAGGCGGTCCTAGCCTGGTGCTTCGAGGCTTTTTAAGTAGCCCTAACGCAGGTTGACGTCGACCACGTCGCCGGCGTCCGGCTCCTTGCCGGTCAGGTTGGCGCGGGCGATCTCGAAGGCGAACTTCATCAGCCCGCCATCGCTGACCCAGACCCGGCCGTCGTCGGCGTCGAAGCGCAACAGGGTCAGGCGCGGATCGTCCTTGCCGTCCGGATACCAGGCCGACAGCACCGGGTTCCAGTAGCGTTCGATGACGGCCCGGTCGTGGCCATGCACGGAAAGGGAGCCGTGGATGCAAGCCCAGACCTTCTGGTCCTTGGAGCCATAGCTGAACATGGCCGTCTGACCCGGCGTCGTCGCGTCGCGCGCCAGGTCGGTGTCGTCGCGGGTGAAGAACCAGATGGTTCCGGTCTCGGCCTCGCGAAAGGCGGTCATCGGCTGGCTGTGATAGCCGGGGCGATCCAGTCCCAGCATCCCGGTGTTGCTGGACTTCAGGCTTTTCCAGAAGGCCGCTTCGGCCTCGGCGGGCGTCAGGTGCTTGTCGGTCAAGATCGTCTCCTGTCTCGTCGTTCGGGGAGACAGGACAACCGACCCGGCGCCGGAGCGTTCCCGCCTAGAACGGCGCCGCGGACGGCAGAGGCCGCCCGCTCAGCTCCGCCATCAGGTGGATCAGCAGGAAGAAGACCAAGGCGGCCGCCAGCAGCATGATGAAACGCCACGGCATCATGCGCGGGCCGCGCATGATGTCCGTCGGGCGCGACCCGCGCCATCCGGCGAAGACGGCGATGGCGATCGAGGCGACCAGCAGGATCAGGGTGAGCGTGGCGTCCATGACGGCGGCAGTTGGGGCGCCCAAGGCCGCGATGCAAGCGCCGTCGGCCGCCTAATCTCCAGCGTGGCCGTATTTCTTGATGCGCGGTTAATCTAAACGCGGCATTAACCATGTCGGGCGCATCAGCGGCCTGTCGGCTGCCGTCGGCGACTCGCGACGAGGCGCTACATCTAGCGGTTAACGACACGTTTACACGCTTTATCTGGAAGGATACCGTTCGCGCCATGGGTCGGGAGGCGAATCAGTGACCGCAGCGGCGCCGTGGAGCGTGAAGGGCATCGATCCCAAGGCGCGCGAGATCGCCAAGGATCTGGCGCGACGTTCGGGCATGACCCTGGGCGAGTGGCTGAACTCCATGATCATGGACGAGCCGGACGAGGACGACGGCGTCGCCACCCTGCCGCGCCGCTCGCCCATTCCTGATCCTTATGACCGTCGCAGCCGTTCGCGCCGCCTGGACGACGTCTATGGCGAGGACGCGTATCAGCAGCCGGGCATCGGTCGCATGGGCGCCTCGCTGGAAGTGATCGCCGAGCGTCTGGAGGCGGCCGAGCGTCGCTCGACCTTGGCCATTCAGGGCATCGACCAGGCGGTTGCCGGTCTGGTGCGCCGCCTCGAGAAACAGGATGAGGCCGAGACCGCCAAGGCCCGCCGCATCGATGACATCGCTGAAGAACTGCGCGAGGGCCATCGCCGCCTGCGCCGTCTGGAGCAGGACGCCGGGGCCGAGGCGCGCGAAGGGCTGGACAAGCTGGACGCGGCGCTGACCGCCGTCTCCACGCGCCTTTACGACATGGACGAGCGCCAGCGCGCGGGCGTCAGCGAGCTGCGCGACCGCATCGAGGCGATCGAGAAGACGGCCGGGCCGGGCGCCGGAACCTCCCTGCTGTCACAGGTCGGCGTGCGTCTGGACGACGCCCAGTCGCGCACCTCTGACGCGCTAAAGGGGTTGGAGCGGTCGTTCGCCGCCTTGGACCTGCGGATGCGCGACGCCGAGCGCCGCATCGAACCGGATCACGCGCGCGAAGCCTCGCGCTTCGAGAAACTGGCCGAGAGCCTGACGCGCCAAGTCGAGTCCAGCCGCACCGAGATGATCCGTCGCCTCGACGCGGCCGAGACCGAAGGCCGGGTCGACCGCATCGAGCGCGCCCTGGCCGCCATCGGCGAACAGGCGCGCGCCGCCGAGCAGCGCTCGGTCGCCGCCGTCGAGGGCATGGGGCGTGAAATCCTGCGGATCGCCCAGAACCTGAACGGTCGCGTCGAGAAGGTCGAGAAGATCGAAACGGGCGGCGCAGGCGTATCGGAGTCTGGCGTCGACGCCAAGGTCGAGGCCATGGGGCGGGCGCTGGAGCAGAAGCTGCAACGCGATATGGCGCGTCACGCCGAGGCCGTTGATCAACGCATCACTCGTTCTGACGATCAGCACGCCTTGGCGCTGGAGCGGCTGGGCGGCGAGATCACGCGTATCTCGGACCGTCTCAGCGAACGCATCGCCCAGTCCGAGCGTCGCTCGGCTCAGGCCCTTGACGACATCGGCCGCCGCTTGGCGGAAAGCTCGGACAAGCTGGTCCAGCGACATGACCGCGCCTCGGGCGATCTGGCCGAACGCATGCGGCAGAGCGAGGAGCGCACGGCTCGTCTGGTGGCTGACGCGCGCGACAGCATCGAACAACGCGCCGGCCGCGCCGAGCGTCGCGAGACGCCGCTGGAAAGTCCCGAGCCCGCGCCCTGGACCCCGGCCGAGAGCGCGAGCGGCGACTGGCGCGCTGCGGCCTTCGCCGATCCTGTAGAGCCTTGGTCGCAGGATCCTCTAGCGGGGGCGGTCGAGGCCGCGCCCTTCCCGGGCGATACGGACCGACATCCGGACGAGGGGGGCTTTGCTGACCCCTTCGAGGCTGATTTCCTGGAGCCTGGCCAGGGCGCTGCGCCGTTCGGTCGTGTTGCAGCTGAGGCTGTCGCGCCTGCGCCCTCAATCAGCGCGCCCGAGGCCTTTGGCGGCGCCGACATCAGCGATATTCTGGCGGCTTTCGAGGATCCGGCCGCGGACGTTTTTGAGCGCCCTGACGCCGTCTCTGCGACGACGGACGATCGTCCGCTGACGCTGGGCGACGACGAGGACGGCTTCGCCGCCGAACTGGAATTTGTAGATCCTGCGCCGCGCGCGACGTTTGATGACGAGCGCGCCTCGACACGCGACATTCTGGACGCGGCTCGCGCCGCCATGACGCCCGAAAGCGCTGACGACGGCGCCCGTTCGGGCTTCGGCCTGAAGAAGCGCGGCGGCAAGTCCAAGCTGCAGGAGCGGTTGGACAAGCAGGCGGGCCGTCAGGGCTCGACCGTGCGCAAGGCGCTGGGCGCTTCGGCCGTAGCAGCTCTGGTCGTCGGCGGCGGCTACGCCAGCCTGCAGGTGGCCGAGGGCGCAGGCCTGCGCTTTCCTGGCGTGACCCCGCCGGGCGTCGTGGCTGGCGAGACGGGGGCGGCCGCGGAGGCTGCTGCTCCGATTGCGGCTCTGGCCCTGGACGCGACCCCGACCGACGCCGTGCCTTCCCCCGAGGCGGCGGCGACCGAGGGTGCGGCCCTGTTCGCCCGCGCTGGCCTGATCCTGGACAACGGCGACGAAGCGGGCGTCGAGCCCCTGATCCGTGCGGCCAACCTGGGCTATGCGCCGGCGCAGTTGCGCCTGGCCATGCTGTATCAGGACGGTCAGGCGGGCCTGACCGCCGATCCGGTCGAGGCGCGCGCCTGGGCGCGTCGCGCGGCCGAGGGCGGCGAGGCCAAGGCCATGCATCATTACGCCATGCAGTTGTACGACGGCGTCGGCGGGGCCAAGAGCGGACCCGAGGCCCTGGCCTGGCTGAAGAGGGCCGCCGCCGCCGGTCGCGTCGACAGCCAGTACAACGTCGCCAAGATGCTGGAGCAGGGCGACGAGGGCGTTGCGGCCAACCGGTCCGAAGCCTTCAAGTGGTACATGATCGCGGCTCGTCGCGGCGACCAGCAGGCCTTGGCCTCGGTGCAGCGCCTGACGCCCGCCCTGTCGGCTGTGGAGCGTCGCAAGGCGCGCGAGGCCGCCGACGCCTTCACCGCGCCGCCGCTGAGCTGACGTTCAGCGCAAACAGGCGCGGCGCGGGGGTGGCGGTTCGCCGCAGGGGCCGCTAAGACCGGAAGCCTAGTCGCCTTTCCGGCGCCGATTGCCTGTCCTTCCAGCCGAAGGCGCGTGCCGTGGATATTTACCTGCCGATCGCCGAAGTCTCGGTGAACTGGCCGCTCCTGGTTCTGCTGGGGGCGCTGGTCGGATTCGTGTCCGGTCTGTTCGGCATCGGCGGCGGCTTCCTGATGGCGCCGGTTCTGGTCTTCCTCGGCATTCCGCCGACGGTGGCGGTGGCCAGCCAGGCCAGCCACGTCGTCGCCTCCTCGACCTCGGGCGTCATCCGCTATTCCGGCATGAAGGCGGTCGATTATCGCATCGGCGGCATCATGGCTGTCGGCGGGGCGCTGGGCGCCGTGCTAGGCGTTGAGCTGTTCCGCTATCTGCGCCTGCTGGGTCAGGCCGACCTGGTGGTGGCCCTGTCCTATCTGCTGTTCCTCGGCTCCATCGGCAGCATGATGCTGTACGAAAGCCTGACGCAGATCCTGCACCGCGTCAGGGGCGAGACGCCGCCGCGCAAGGAACGCCGCCGCCCCATGTGGCTGTACGGCCTGCCGTTCAAGATGCGCTTCCCGCGCTCGGGCCTCTACATCAGCGCCATTCCGCCGTTCGGCCTGGGCGTGTTCGCGGGCATTCTGTCGGCCATCATGGGGGTGGGCGGCGGCTTCATCCTGGTGCCGGCCATGCTCTATGTGCTGCGGATGAAGGCCAGCGTGGTGGTCGGCACCAGCCTGTTCCAGATCATCATCACCACGGCCATCACCACCGTGCTTCAGGCCGGACGCAACCAGACGGTGGACATCGTCCTGTCCACCATCCTGCTGCTGGGCGGGGTGGTGGGGGCCCAGTACGGCGCCAAGCTGTCGGGCCGCTTCCGCGCCGAGGAAATGCGCGCGGCGCTGGGGCTGATCGTCCTGCTGGTCGGCATCCAGATGGGGCTGGAGCTGTTCGTGCGGCCCAGCGACCTGTTCCTGCTGGCGCCGGGGGTGGCGGACTGATGTTCCAGATCCTGCCACCGGAGCCGCCGCCCCAGGTCGCGGCGCCTGAGATCATCATCGAACGCTCCGCCGCCACGACCGAGGAGGTGCGGGTCGCCGCCGCCCTGACGGACGCGCGGGTGGACGTGGACTCAGGCTTCAAGGGCGCGTCGATCGTCCTCTACGGCGCCGTGTTCAATCCGACCGACACGCCCGCCGATGTGGTGGTGGTGGTGCGCGGTCCCGACGCCCCGGTCCGCCTAGTCAAGAAGACGCGCAACATGGGGGTCTGGCTGAACAGCCGCCCGGTGCTGTTCGAAGGGGCGCCCGGTTTCTACATGACCGCCTCGACGCGGCCGCTGAGCGACATCGCCGACTTCGGCCAGTTGCGCCGTTTGGGCGTGGGCGTCGATCACCTGCGCATCGACGCGCCGGAAGAGGCCCGCACCGTCACCCGCTACGGCGTGCGCGACGTGGTCATCAGCCGCCTGGGCGAGGACTATCTGGACTGGCGCCGCGCCGTCATCCGGCTGAAGGAGGCGGCGGCCCTCTATGACACCGACCCCAAGGGGGTGGAGTTCGTCGATCGAGGCCTGTTCCGCGCCGAGGTCAAGCTGCCCGCCGTGGCGCCGACGGGGAAGTACTACGCCGAGGTCTGGCTGTTCCAGGAAGGGACGCCGGTGTCGGTGTCCAACATGACCCTGACCGTCGAGAAGGTGGGGCTGGAGCGCGACATCTATGAGTTCGCCCACAACCGCCCTTGGAGCTACGGCGTGCTGTGCGTGCTGCTGGCGGCGATGACGGGCTATGCGGCGTCGCGGGTGTTCCGGAGCAGATAATACCCACCCGCTCGTCCCGGCGGACGCCGGGATCCAGTGAGAGCCACGCGCTCCGCCTTTGAAGAAGGCCAAGGCTTCCACGCGCGCGGATGCAGCCAAAGGACTGGATCCCGGCGTCCGCCGGGACGAGCGGAGGTTGGGGCTGCGCTCAAGCAGCGAGCGACCGCGTTGCGAGCGATAGCGCAAAAAAGAAAGGGCGGCCCGCGAAGGCCGCCCTTTCCGTTTCAGCCTGTACCTGAGCCTCAGGCGGCCTTGGTCTGCGGCGCGAAGCGGCCGTAGAAGGTTTCGTCCTTGGCGGCCATGTCGCGCAGAAGCTGCGGAACTTTGAAGCGGTCGCCGTATTTGGCGGCCAGTTCGTCGGCCTTGGCCACGAAGGCCTTCAGGCCGGTCTGGTCCATGAAGGTGATGGGGCCGCCGGTCCAGGGCGCGAAGCCCCAGCCCAGGATGGCGCCCAGGTCGCCCTCGCGCGGGTCGTCGATGACGCCCTCTTCCCAGCAACGGGCCACTTCCACCGCCTGGCGATACAGCAGGCGGGTCTTCAACTCGTCGATGGCGGCCAGGGCCTCGGGGCTTTCGCCGAAGGCGTCGCCCTTGGTGGTCGGGGCCAGTTCGGCCAGGCCCGGCCAGATGACCTTGGGCTTCTGGTCGTAGTCGTAGAAGCCCTTGCCGTTCTTGCGGCCATAGCGGCCCTGCTCGACCATGGTGGCGACGATCTGCTCGCCCTCGGTCGGGACGTATTCAGCGCCCAGATCCTCGCGGGTCTGTTTGGCGATCTTGTACGACAGGTCGAGCGCCACGTCGTCGTGCATCTCCAGCGGGCCGCGCGGCATGCCGGTCATGCGGCCGACGTTGTCGATCAGCACGGGCGAATAGCCCTCTTCCAGCATGGCCATGCCTTCCATCAGGAAGGTCGAGAAGCAGCGCGAGGTGTAGAAGCCGCGGCTGTCGTTGACGACAATCGGCGTCTTCTTGATCTTCAGGACATAGTCCAGCGCCTTGGCCAGGGCCGCGTCGCCGGTCTTCTCGCCCATGATGATCTCGACCAGCATCATCTTGTCGACGGGCGAGAAGAAGTGGATGCCGATGAAGTCCTCGGGCCGGACGCTGGCCTCGGCCAGGCCGGTGATCGGCAGGGTCGAGGTGTTGGAGCCGAACACGGCGCCTTCAGCCAGTTGAGCCTCGGCGCGCTTGGTGACGTCGGCCTTGATCTCGCGGTTTTCGAACACGGCCTCGATGACCAGATCCGAGCCCTTGATCAGGTCATAGTCCGTCGTCGCCGTGACCAGGGCCAGGGTGGCGTCGAACTTCTCCTGCGTCATCTGACCGCGCGACAGGCGCTTCTTCAGCAGTTCCTCGACGTGGGCCTTGCCCTTGTCGGCGGCTTCCTGCGTCTGGTCGATCAGCACGGTCTCGATGCCGGCCATGACCTGAACATAGGCCACGCCCGCGCCCATCATGCCGGCGCCCAGGACGGTGACCTTCTTCGGGTCGGACTTGGGCGCGCCCGCCGGGCGCACGGCGCCCTTGTCCAGTTCCTGCTTGGACAGGAACAGGCTGCGGATCATCGCCTGGGCCTGCGGCGTCATCAGGGTCTTGATGAAGTAGCGCGTCTCGATGCGCAGGCCGGCCTCGATCGGCACCTGCACGCCTTCATAGACGGCCTTCATCATGTTCAGCACGGCCGGGTAGTTGCCGTAGGACTGCTTGCGCAGGATGGCGTTGCCCATGATGAAGACCTGGGCGCCCGCCGGGTGGTAGGGGCCGCCGCCGGGGATCTTGAACTTGGGATCGTCCCACGGTTGGACGGCCTTGCCGCCGTTCTTGATCCAGGCCTTGGCGGCCGCGACCGACTGGCCCTTCTCGACGACCTCATGGACGACGCCGGCGCCCTTGGCGTCGTTCGGGCGCCAGGATTTGCCCTCGGCCATCTGCATCAGGGCGGTCTGCACCCCGATCAGGCGCGTCAGGCGCTGGGTGCCGCCGCCGCCGGGGAAGAGGCCGACCTTGATCTCGGGCAGGCCCAGCTGGATCTTCGGGTCGTTCTCGACGACGCGATAGTGGCAGGCCAGGGTGAACTCCAGCCCGCCGCCCAGCGCCAGACCGTTGATGGCCGCCGCCACCGGCTTGCCCGAGGTTTCCAGCGCGCGGAAGGCGCCGTTCAGCGCCCAGCCGGTGTCGAACGCCTTCTGCAGGTCGCCGCCGCCGGCCAGCATGCCCGAGGCCATGTCGCCCAGGTCCGCCCCGGCGCAGAAGCCGGTCGTCTTGCCCGAGGTCAGGACCACGCCCTTGATGGCGTCGTCGGTCTTGATCTTTTCGACCAGGGCCGGGATCTCGGCGATCACGGCCGAGGTCAGGGTGTTCATCGAACGGCCCGGCACGTCGAAGGCGACCGTGGCGATGCCGTCGGCGTCGATGTCGATCTTGAAGTTTTCCATAGTCAGTCGCTCCCGGATCAGACGCGTTCGATGACGGTGGCGGTGCCCATGCCGCCGCCGATGCACAGGGTGGCCAGGGCCGTCGACTTGTTCGAGCGTTCCAGCTCGTCCAGCACCGTGCCCAGGATCATGGCGCCGGTGGCGCCCAGGGGGTGGCCCATGGCGATGGCGCCGCCGCAGACGTTGATCTTGTCGTGCGGGATGTCGAGCGCCTGCATGTAGCGCAGCACCACGGCCGCGAAGGCCTCGTTCAGTTCATACAGGTCGATGTCGCCCGGCTGCATGCCGAGCTTGCCCAGCAGCTTGCGGGTGACGGGCTCGGGGCCGGTCAGCATGATCGACGGCTCGGAGCCGATCGAGGCGCCGCCCAGGATCTTCGCGCGCGGCTTCAGGCCCAGGGCCTCGCCCATCTCCTTGGAGCCGACCAGGATGCCCGCCGCGCCGTCGACGATGCCGGACGAATTGCCCGGGGTGTGGACGTGGTTGACGCCGGCCGCCTCGGGGTAGCGCTGGTTGATCACGGCGTCGAAGCCCATGCCGCCCATCATGACGAAGGAGGGGTTCAGCCCGCCCAGGGTCTGCATGTCCGTCTTCGGACGAATGGTCTCGTCACGGTCCAGCTGGGTCAGGCCGAGCTGGTTCTTGACCGCGATCACCGACCTGTCGAAGCGGCGCTCGGCCCAGGACTGGGCGGCGCGCTTGTGGCTTTCGACCGAATAGGCGTCCACGTCGTCGCGGCTGAAGCCGTATTTAGTGGCGATCATGTCGGCCGAGACGCCCTGCGGCACGAAATAGGTCGGGAAGGCCGCCGAGGGATCGGTCGGCCAGGCGCCGCCGTCGGAGCCCATGGGCACGCGGCTCATGGCCTCGACGCCGCCGCCGACGGCCATGTCGGCCTCGCCGGACTTCACCTTGGCGGCGGCCATGTTCACGGCTTCCAGACCCGAGGCGCAGAAGCGGTTGATCTGCACGCCCGCCGTCTCCTGGCCCCAGCCGGCCGACAGCACGGCGGTGCGGGCGATGTCCGAGCCCTGCTCGCCCACCGGCGACACCACGCCCAGGATCACGTCGTCGACCTTGGAGGTGTCCAGGCCGTTGCGGTCGCGCAGGGCTTCCAGAACCTGGGTCGCCAGGCTCAGGGCCGTGATCTCGTGCAGGCTGCCGTCCTTCTTGCCCTTGCCGCGCGGGGTGCGCACGGCGTCGTAGATGTAGGCGTCGGCCATGGGGCGTCTCTCTTCTTTTGTGTCCCTACCGTTCGCTGCGCGGCGGCGAACTGCATGAGGGACGGTTTTCTGGTGTCCCTATCGCTCGGCGCGCGACGCCTCGCTGCATGAGGGACGGTTGTCGTCTTGGTTGGGAGGCGGTGGGCGGATGGATCCGATCATCGCGTCTGGAATTGAAACTCAGGTCGTTAGAAAGCCGACGTTTACGTCAACGTCAAGTAACAAGGCGCGTGAGGTCGCGGGATATGAAAAGGGCGGGCCGTTGTGCGCGGCCCGCCCTGTCTTCTTAGCCTCAGCGGCGCGCCAACCGCACCAGCTTGCCGTTCTCCTCGTCGGTGACGACCCAGACGGCGCCGTCAGGCCCGACCGCCACGTCGCGGATGCGCTCGCCCAGGCCGGTCAGCAGACGCTCTTCGCCGACCACGCGGCCGTCCTGCAGCACCAGGCGGACCAGATGCTTGCCGCCCAGGCCGCCGATCAGGGCGTTCCCCTTCCAGTCGGGGAACATGGCGCCGTCGTAGAAGATCATGCCGCCCGGCGCGATCACCGGATCCCAGTAGTAGACGGGCTGGACCGTGCCTTCCTGCGTCGTCGTGGCGCCGGGGATGGCGTCGCCGCTGTACTCGATGCCGTAGGCCGCGCCGGGCCAGCCGTAGTTGGCGCCCGCCTTCTCCAGGTTCAGTTCGTCGCCGCCGCGCGTGCCGTGCTCGATGCTCCAGACCGCCCCGGTTCCTGGCTGGACGGCGATGCCCTGCGGGTTGCGGTGGCCGTAGGACCAGATCTCGGGCAGGGCGCCCTCGCGGCCGACGAAGGGGTTGTCGGACGGGACCGAGCCGTCGGCGTTGATGCGGATGACCTTGCCGTGGTGCGAGGCCAGGCTCTGGGCCGTCGGCCGCATCGGCTTGTCCGACCGTTCGCCGATGGTGATGTACAGCTTGCCGTCCGGGCCGAAGACCAGGGAGGAGCCGAAATGCTTGTCCCCGTCATAGGTGTCCTTGACCTGGAAGACGACCTGCACGTTCTCGACGCGGCTCAGATCGTCCGACAGGCGGCCGCGGGCCACCGCCGTGCCGTTGCCGCCGTTGCGCGGCTGGGCGTAGGACCAGTAGATCATCCGGTCCTGGGCGAAGGTCGGGCTCAGGATCACGTCCAGCAGGCCGCCCTGGCCGCGCGCCGCCACGGCGGGCAGGCCGCTGATCGGCGCGCCGATCCGGCCCTGGGCGCTGACCACGCGCATCCGGCCGGGCTTCTCCGTCACCAGCCACTGGCCGTCCGGCAGCAGGGCCAGGCCCCAGGGGTGCTCCAGACTCTCGGCCACGACGGCGTGTTGCATGGCGATCGTGGTGCTGACCGACGGCGCGCGGGTCTGGCCTTCGACGGCCGGCTTCTGATCCGGGTTGTTGGGCGGACGAGTCTCGACCGGCGCGCCGGTGGGGGCGGAGGACGGCGCCTCATCCTGACCATTGGCCCCGCAGGCGGCGAGAGCCAGGGCGGCGACGGAAGCGGCGAAGAGGGCGGGGCGCAGCATGACGGCTCCTAAACGGCGTGGCTTTGAGGGGCAGTCTGCCGCCAGACCGCGCTTTGCGCGAGCCGAAACGCGCCGCGACCGATAGTCCCGCACGAAATCCGCATCGAAGCGGCTTGAACCGGAGAGAAGGCGGCGATATACGCACCCCTCTCGCGCTCAGGGGTCGTTCTCGATCCGGCGCGATGCTCCGTAAGGGGTTGGGTAGCTCAGATGGTTAGAGCGGTGGATTCATAACCCACAGGTCGGCGGTTCGATCCCGCCTCCAACCACCACGGATTTTCCAAGCATTGTTATAGCCTGACGTCGTTTTCAGCTTCGTTGGTCTTTGGCCGGCAGCAAATGTCGCTTCCGAATTTGGCGGCTTCAGTGGTTCAGTCGAAATTGAACTCGCATCAACTGATCGAAGGCCGATCGCCGCTTCGGCGCTATCGCGCAGATCATGGCCGCGTCAGCCTGAATGACTGACTCTGCTCGCAGATCGGCTTGCGACAGCAAAGTCCGTTGCTCCTCGTCGTTGCGCCGCTCATGGACGAGACTCTCACGAAATCTGACGGTTGATTGACGGCGGGGCGGAGCATAGGAGGGCCCGCCGCTCCTGAGAGGCGGCGGGCCAGAAATTCAGTCTTGAATTTAATTACAGCTGTTTGAATCTCTTAGGGTAGTTCGGAAGTTCGGCGCAGGCTCCATAGCCAAGCATCCACATGATGGCGCATCCGAGTTCATAGCCTGCCTCTCCGCGCGGGGAGTAGCGAGAGCTGGCGTGAGCGGCGCTCGCGACAGACGAGAACATCAAGGCAGCACAGGCGCCGGCGATCAGTTTCTTCTTCATAGTAGCCTCCCTCTACTGCTCACCCAGTGTGAGCGTGAAAACTCTACACAGGGCGATGTCGTTGCCGCTGTGGCAATTCGACGCTATCTGACAGTCAATGTCCGCAATGCTTGGGGGCTGCTATCGCAAGAGGGCTCATACAGCGATGGGTCTTGCGGCGGCGAAGCTGTATTGAGTCGTTCAGGATGATATCCGTGGCGAGGCGCACGACTTCGGTCGAGCGCGGGCGTTCTAGCCGTGCCGGAGAGCGGCTCCAGGCGGCGCCGGGAAGATGGAGATTGTCGCTGTTCTTGGCCAGGCAGGTTCTTGGCCTGCGAGGAGGTCTCAGCCTTGCGGGATTCGAGTTGCTACGCCCGTGATCTTGCAGGCATAATCCGTCTGAGGGCGACCTGTCTGACCGCCGGTGGGCGACAGGATGCCGCCGCGGTCGCGGCATTCGGTTTCCAGCTTGTCCATTTCCTGCTGATAGGTCGGCAAGGGTCGGCCCGAGGCGCAGGCGGCGAGCGCCAGCGGGGCGAGGATGGCGGCGGCGGCGAACAGGGGTGCGCGCATGACAATCTCCTTCGACAGGTGAAACGAGCGACGAGGCGCGATGATCTCTCCGAACGTTCCGCCGAGCAAGCGGTTCAGCCCGCCAGAACGCCCAGATGCTCCAGCAGGATCTTCAGGCCCAGCGCGATCAGGGCCACGCCGCCGATCAGTTCGACGATCTTGCCCAGCCGCGCGCCCGCCGCCTTGCCGACCAGCAGGCCCAGGGTCGCCAGGGCGAAGGTGGTGAAGCCGATGCAGGCGGCGATCAGCCAGATGTTGGCGTCCAGCAGGGCCAGGCCGACCCCCACGGCGCCGGCGTCGATCGAGGTGCCGACGGCGGTGGCGACCAGGGCCAGCAACCCGCGCGACGCGGCCTTGCCGCCGGCGTCAGCCGCCTCGACGGTTTCTTCGTCGCGCTTCAGCGCCTCCCAGATCATCTTGGCCCCGACCGCGCCCAGCAGGCCGAAGGCGATCCAGTGATCGATCGCCGCGACGAAGCCGGCGGCCGCCACGCCCAGGGCGAAGCCGATCAGGGGGGTGATGGCCTCGATCACGCCGAACACCAGGCCCGAGCGCAGGGCCTGGGACACCGTCGGCCGGTGCTGGGCGCCGCGCCCGATGGCGGCGGCGAAGGCGTCGGCGGACATGCTGACGGACAGGACGGCGATGGCGACGGGGGACATCATGGGAAAACACACTCGGCCGGACGCATGACAGCACGCTCCACGCGCGGGCCGGCCCCGCAGGTGCAGCATGCTGGTCTCGCTAGGCGGAGGTGATCCGCTGGTCGCGCCATGCCCCTGAATGACAGGAGGCAAGTGTGTTGACGCGACCCCGGCTGGGATATGCCGGAAGCTACTCCCCAACGGCCGCCCCTCTAACGCCTCGTTCCGAGTCTATCAACCCGCGCATGGCCAAAGGCGACAAGACGCCCCATCTGTGCTAGACGCCGCCGCTTCATTCTTCGCCGCAGGACATCCGCCCTTGAGCATTTCGCTCGATCTCTCGCGCGCCAGCGCCCCGGTAAAAGCGCCCGTCAACCTCAGCGGTCTGACGCGCGACGAGCTGCGCCAGGCCCTGATCGACGCCGAAATCTGTCCGCCTGAAAAGGCCAAGATGCGCGCCTCCCAGGTTTGGCGCTGGATTCACCACTACGGCGTCACTGACTTCGACCTGATGAGCGACGTGGGCAAGGACACGCGCGCCAAGCTGGCCGAGGCCTTCACCCTGGCCCGTCCCGAGATCGTCGAGCGTCAGGTGTCGAAGGACGGCACGCGCAAATGGCTGATCCGCACGGCGCCGGGCATCGAGATCGAGACCGTCTACATTCCCGACGTGGGTCGGGCGGGCGCCCTGTGCGTCTCGTCCCAGGTCGGCTGCACCCTGAACTGCACCTTCTGCCACACCGGCACGCAGAAACTGGTCCGCAACCTGACCACGGCCGAGATCGTGGCCCAGGTCCAGGTGGCCCGCGACGACCTGGACGAGTGGCCCTCGCCCAAGGAAGACCGCCGCCTGTCGAACATCGTCTTCATGGGCATGGGCGAGCCGCTCTACAATCTGGACCACGTCGCCAACGCCATCGACATCATCTCGGACAATGAGGGCATCGCCCTGTCGCGGCGCCGGATCACCGTGTCGACCTCAGGCGTCGTGCCGCAGTTGAACGCCCTGGGCGAGCGCACGGCGTCCATGCTGGCCATCAGCCTGCACGCCACCAACGACCCCTTGCGCGACCAGCTGGTGCCGTTGAACAAGAAGTATCCGCTGGATCAGCTGATGGCGGCCATCCGCGCCTATCCCGGCCTGTCCAACGCGCGCCGGGTGACGTTCGAATACGTCATGCTGAAGGGCGTCAACGACAGCCCGGCCGAGGCGCGCGCTCTGATCAAGCTGATCGAGGGCATTCCGTCCAAGGTGAACCTGATCCCGTTCAACCCCTGGCCGGGCACGGACTATCAGTGCTCGGACTGGAAGACGATCGAGACCTTCGCCGCCATCCTCAACAAGGCCGGCTACGCCTCGCCGATCCGCACCCCGCGCGGCCGCGACATCCTGGCCGCCTGCGGCCAGCTGAAGTCCGAGAGCGAGAAGCTGCGGGCCAGCGCGCGGATCAAGGCGGAACGCGAAGAGGCTGACGCGGCCTGAGACGCCCACCGTCCGGCTGGACGCTTTGTCCGCCGACTGTGGCGCGGGCGCCCTAGCGGAAGGGCCAAGCTTTCGGGCAAGGGTGTTTTGGTTTCGTTCCCCTTCAGGCTGGGAGGCTAGGGTTCGTCGTCATGGAGACCTCGTCGTTGCCGGGCGTGCTGTCGACGCCTGAACTCCAGGCGTTTGCGACGGGCTTTCCGATCCTGATGCTGCACCTGGCCGTGACCTTCGGCCTGCTGGCGGCGGGGGCGGCGGTCTATGCGCTGCTGACGCCGTGGCGCGAGATCGCCCTGATCCGCCAGGGCAATCCGGCCGCCGCCGTGGCCTTTTCCGGGGTGCTGGTGGGCCTGGCCATTCCGCTGGCGGTGTCCCTGTCGGTGTCGACCTCGATCCGCGACATCGCCATCTGGGGCGTGGCGACGGTGGTGCTGCAACTGCTGGCTTTCCGCGTCGTCGACTTCCTGCTGCACGGCTTGCCGCAACGGATAGAGAAGGGCGAGACCTCCGCCGCCGTGGTCCTGGCCGGGGCCAAGCTGTCGACCGCCTTGATCCTGGCGGCCGCCCTGACGGGTTGAGGGGGCGGCCTTGCGCTTTCCCCACCTTCCCGACTGGACCATCTACGCCGCCGTCATCGGGGTGATCCTGATTGCGTCCCTGAACCGGGGCGAGCGGGCTGATGCGCCGCACGACTTCCATGCCGAAGAACCGACAGGGCCGTTGCTGGGGCCGATCACCCCCTTTGATCCGTCCGTCACGGTCGACACCTCGGACGAGCATGAGCCGGTGTCGGGCACGGCCTTCTCCATCGCCGGGGACGGGCGCTGGATCACTGCGCGCCACGTGGTCGAGGGCTGCCGCAAGCCGGCCCTGGTGATCGACAAGACCCGCGCCCTGGCCGCCGACGTGCGCCTGGCCGCGCGGGCGGACGTGGCCCTGCTACTGACCGACGGCGGGCCGCCCGCCCTGCCGATCGCGCCCCAGGCGCCGCTCTACAAGGGCCAGCGCGCCTTCCACCCCGGCTTCCCCCAGGGGCGGCCGGGCGAGGTGGCCTCGCGCCTGATCGGCCGCGAGACGCTGAAGATACGCGGTCACCGCTCCTATGACGAGCCGGTGCTGGCCTGGGCCGAAGCCGGCCGCACGCGCGGGCTGAAGGGCACCTTGTCGGGACTGTCCGGGGCGCCGGTGCTGGATCGTCGCGGGCGGGTGCTGGGCGTGACCATCGCCGAGTCGCCGCGGCGCGGCCGTATCTACACCACGGCGCCCGACACCTTCGTCCCCACGGTTGGCGCCCAGCAGCGCGCCGATGAGGCCGCCCTGGGCCAGGCGGTGACGACCCAGAACTACGGCGCCGTCTCCGATCGCCTGCGTCAGGATCTGCGCGTCGCCCAGGTGGTCTGCCTGACGACGTGAGCGAATGATTTTCCTCCCTGTTCGCGAAGCGGACGGGGAGGTGGATCGGCGGCGTAGCCGGCGAGACGGAGGGGCCGCTTGGTTCCGCCGTCCTAGCCCCTCCACCGCTTTCGCGGTCCCCCTCCCCATTTGCATGGGGAGGAAAAGATCGCCCCGCGCCCTACTTCAGCGTCGCGCTGTCCAGATTGAGTTCGGTCAGCGGGATGACCTCGACGTTCGGATACTTGGCCCGCAGGCCGTCGATGAACTTCGAGGCGTCGCCGACCACGACCAGGCTGGCTCGGTCGGTCGGCAGGTGCTCGGCGAAGGCGGCCTCGACCTGCTGCGGCGTGACCGCGCGGACGCGTCCGGCGTAGTCGGCCAGGTCGCTCATCGGCAGGTCGTAGAGGGCCAGGTTGGCGACCAGGCCGCCCAGGCCGTCGACCGTCTCCAGCGAGCGGCCGAAGGCGCCGATCAGGGTGGCGCGGCGCGGAGCCAGTTCGGTCTCGGTCGCCGGGGCGTCGCCCAGCTTGCCGATCTCGGCCAGCATCAGCTCGACCACTTCGGTCGCCGACTCGTTCTTGGTCTGGGTCGAGGCGGTGAAGACGCCCGCGTCCGCCCGCGCGCCGAGAGACGATCCGGCGCCGTAGGACAGGCCCTTCTCGATGCGGATCTTCTGGTTCAGCCGCGAGGAATAGCCGCCGCCCAGCAGGGTGTTGCCGACCGTCAGCGGGAAGAAGTCGGCGTCGGTGCGGCTGACGCCGCGAATGGCGGCGACGACCGCCGCCTGGCCGGCGCCCGGCTGGTCGATGACGACGACGCGCGGGGCCAGGGCCTGACCCGCCTTGTCGATGGCGGCCGGCGCCGGACCGGCGTCGCGCCAGTCGCCGAAGGCCTCGTCCGCCAGGGCGCGGGCCTCGGCCGGGGTCACGTCGCCCGAGAAGACCAGGGTCGCCTGCGACGGGCGGAAGCGGTCGGAGTGGAACACCGCCACGTCATCGCGCGTCAGGGCGGGGATGCTGTTCACCGTGCCCGAGCCCGGCGCGCCGTAGGGGGCGTCGCCGTAGATCACGCGGCCCACCGACTGGGAGGCGATGGAGCCCGGCTGGCTCAGCGCCACGCGCAGGCCGTCCAGGGTCTGGGACTGCTGACGCTCCAGCTCCTCGGCGGCGAAGGTCGGGTTGCGCACCAGATCGGCCATCAGGGTCAGGGTCCGGCCGAACACGTCCTTGGGCGCATTGGCGTAGATATTGGTGAAGTCGGCGCCCGCGCCCGCGCCGATGCTGGCGCCCAGCTGCTCGATGGCGGTGGCGATTTCCGGCGCCGCCTTGGTCGTCGTGCCCTGGGTCAGCAGGGCGGCGGTCATGGAGGCCACCCCCGGCTTGCCCGCCGGATCATGGGCCGAACCGGCGTTGAGGTTCAGCCGCGCCGAAACCAGCGGCAGCCCCTGCGTCGGGGCGACCAGCACGCGCAGGCCGTTGTCCAGACGGAAGTCGGCGATGGCCGGGGTGGCGGGCGACACTTCCGCCCCCGGCTGGGGCAGGCGGGCGCGCTCGGCTTCCGGCAGCAGGACCGCGACCGGGCCGGCCGGGGCCAGGGCGGCGACCGTGACGGGGGCGTCGACGTTCTTCTTCTGCTCGCTGGGCGCGTTGGCGTCGTCGGCGGGCAGGTAGTTGATGGTGATCTGGCGCTGCGGCGTCAGATAGCGGCGGGCCACGCGCTGCACGTCGGCGGCGGTGACGGCCTGGATCTCGGCGATCTCGCGGTCGGCGGCGGTGGCGTCGCCGGTCATGATCAGGGCCATGCCCAGGGTGGTGGCGCGGTCGTCGATGCTTTCACGCCCGCGCAGGGCGTCGGCGACCAGCTCGTTCTTGGCCTCGGCCAGTTCGGCGGCGGTGACGGGCTCGTCGCGCAGGCGCGCGATCTCGGCCTCCAGCGCGGCCTTGCCGGTCTCGACCGTCTCGCCGCCCGCCATGATGGCGTAGGCGGCCAGATTGCCCGCCTGCTGGGCGAAGTCGGGGCTGGAGCCGATCGAGGCGGCGATCTGCTTGTCATAAACCAGCGAGCGGTACAGGCGGCTGCTCTCGCCGGTCGACAGGATGCCGTCCAGCACCGTCAGGGCCGCGCGGTCGGCGTCCTTGTAGGCCACGGTGTTCCAGGCCAGGGCGACGGCGGGCAGGGGCACGTTCGGCGCATAATAGGTGGCGGTGCGCGGGCCGGTCGGCTCGGGCTCCTTCACATCATTGGCGGGCATGGGCGTCGCCGGACGCTTCAGCGGGGCGAAGTATTCGTCGACCCAGCCGTCCAGTTGCGCCTGATCGAAATTGCCCGCCACGATCAGCATGGCGTTGTCCGGCCGGTAGTAGGTGGCGTGGAAACGCAGCACGTCGTCCAGGGTCGCGGCGTCCAGCTCCTCGATCGAGCCGATGCCGGGGCGGCGATAGGGGTGGTCCTGGTAGATGGTCTCGGGCGTGAACAGGCCGAACAGACGGCCGTAGGGGCTGGCCAGGATGCGCTGGCGGTATTCCTCCTTCACCACGTCGCGCTCGGAGGCGAAATTGGCCTCATCGACGACCAGCGAGCCCATGCGGTCGGCCTCGGCGAACAGGATGCGCTGAAGGTGGTTGGCCGGGACGACCTCGTAATAGGCGGTCACGTCGTCGGCGGTGAAGGCGTTGTTGAAGCCGCCGACGTCCTCGGTCAGACGGTCGAACGTCTCGGACGGCATGTTCTTCGTCGCCTTGAACAACAGGTGCTCGAACAGGTGGGCGAAGCCCGAACGGCCCGCCGGATCGTCCTTGGACCCCACGCGATACCAGACCTGGACCGTGACGTTGGAGGTCGAGGCGTCGCGCGCCGTATAGACCTCCATGCCGTTGGCCAGCACCCGCTTGGCGAAGCCCAGCGGCGGCACCTCGACCCCGCCCTGGGCGGCAGACGCGGCGGCGGGCGGCGCCTTGGCCCAGGCCGGGGCGGCGGCGGGCAGGCCGAGCAGCAGCGCCGAGGCGCAGGCGGTCAGGATCAGGCGTTTCTTCATGAGGGGCGGCTTTCCAACGCCCGCAGTCGAAGAAACGGGCGCTGAAAGCCTAGCAGGGCGAAGAGCCGCCGCGCACCTTACGGAGATGTAATGAAACGGGGAGCCGTTACCGCCCGAATACCTCGACGCCGATGCCGCCGTCGGTCGCCAGCCAGGCGCGCTTCATGCCCTGGCTGTTGTAGGGCTGGGCGATGTTCCCTTCGCGGTCCAGGGCGATCAGGCCGCCGTCGCCGCCCAGGGCGCCGATGCGGTCGATGACGGCTTGCGACGCCTCGGCCAGCGACTGACCGGCGGCCACGCCGATGGCGGTGCGCGCGGCGGCGGCGACGCGGATGAAATACTCGCCCTGGCCGGTGCAGGAGATGGCGGCGTGCTCGTCGGCCCAGGTTCCGGCGGCGGGGATGGGGGTGTCGCCGACGCGGCCCGGCATCTTGCCGAACACGCCCGCCGTCGAGGTGGCGGCGGCCAGGCGGCCCTGGCTGTCCAGCACGCAGCAGCCGACGGTGCCGTGGCTCAGGCCACTGGGCGGATGGTTGTCCTCGCCCTGACCGGCGCGGGTGTACCAGGCCTCGGGGTCTTCGACGCGCGCCAGACCCTGTTCGGCGGCGAAGCGGGCGGCGCCGTTCCCGGCCAGCATGACGTGGGGGGTGCGGTCCATCACCGCGCGGGCGGCGACGACTGGGTTGCGGAATCCTTGCAGGGCGGCGACGGCCCCGGCCTTGCCGGTGACGCCGTCCATCAGGCTGGCGTCCAGCTCATAGTCGCCCGCCAGATTGGGCGAGGCGCCGCGCCCGGCGACATAGAGGCCCGAATCCTCCAGCATGACGACCGCCTCGACCGCTACATCCAGCGCCGAGGCCCCGGCGTCCAGCCGCGCCTTCATCGCCTCGACGACTTCGCGCATGTGCACCACCTCCGCGTCATAGTTGCGCTCGCGCCGGGCGCCGGCGCCGCCGTGAAGGATGAGGGCGGTTTTCGCCATGATCGTCTCCTTGCCTCGTTTGGCCTCTTTGCATCCGGCCGTGCGCTGATTAGCGTCGTGATCGTGTCGGCGCCAAGGCCGATGGGGGATAGCTGAAAAGAGTTCCTATGCGTGCAGTCCTGTCCAAGGCCCCCGGCGGCCCGGAATCGCTCGTCGTCGAGGAGGTCATGGACCCCACGCCCGGTCCGGGCGAGGTGGTGATCGAGGTCAAGGCTGTGGGCGTCAACTATCCCGACGCCCTGATCATCGCCGACAAATACCAGTTCAAGCCCGAGCGCCCCTTCGCGCCGGGGGCCGAGGTCGCGGGCGTGGTCGACGCCGTCGGCGAGGGGGTGAAGGGCGTGTTCCGGGGCGACCGCGTCGTCGCCGTGCCCGGCTGGGGCGGCATGGTCGAACGGCTGAAGGTCAAGGCCGAGACCCTGATCCCCATCCCCGACGGCATGGACTATGAGACCGCCGCCGCCTTCATCATGACCTACGGCACCAGCTATTACGCCCTGAAGGACCGGGCGCAGTTGCAGCCGGGCGAGACCCTGCTGGTGCTGGGCGCGGCGGGGGGCGTCGGCGCCGCCGCCGTCGAGCTGGGCAAGGCGATGGGCGCGCGCGTGGTCGCCGCCGCCTCGACCAACGACAAGGTCGAGTTCGCGCTGGAGCTGGGCGCGGACAATGGCCTGATCTACCCCTCCGGTCCGATGGACAAGGCGGCCCAGAAGGAGCTGTCGGGCGAGTTCAAGCTGTCGACCGGCCGCGACGGCGCCGATGTGGTGTTCGACGGGGTGGGCGGCGATTACGCCGAGCCGGCCCTGCGCGCGATGGACTGGAACGGCCGCTATCTGGTGGTGGGCTTCCCGGCGGGGATTCCGTCCCTGCCGCTGAACCTGACCCTGCTGAAGTCGGTGGCGGTGGTCGGCGTCTTCTGGGGCGCCGCCGTCGCCCGCGATCCCAAGGCCCACGCCGCCAACATGGCCGAGCTGATGCAGCTCTACGCCGAGGGCAAGATCAAGCCGCGCGTCAGCCGCACCTTCCCGCTGGAACGCGCCCATGAGGCCATTCAGGCCCTCAGCGACCGCTCGGCCGTCGGCAAGATCGTGGTGAAGGTGGAGGACTAGGTCTAGCCCTCGTCTTCCCGCAGCCGCTTCAACGCCTGCGCCGCCTGATCGTGGTGGCGGGGCTTGAGGTGGGCGCCCAGGGTGGCCAGCACCGCCGCGATCACCGCCGCGTCGTCGGTGAAGCCGATGCCGGCGAAGATGTCGGGAATGGCGTCCACCGGCATGACGAAATAGGCCAGCGCCCCCAGGATCAGCCCCTTGGCCGCCAGCGGCGTCTTGGGATCCTGGGCGGCGTACCAGGCGGCCATCGCCTGTCCGGCGAAGGGGATGCGGGCGGCGGTGCGCCGCATCTTGGGCCAGAAGCCCTTGCGCACGCGCATCTCGTTCACCTTCTGCACGGCGGGAACCAGAGCCTTTTCAGGATTGATGGCGTCATCGGGCGACACCCCGTTGGTCTTTGCGGTCATGGCCGCTAAATCCTCGCACGAGCACTCGGTTCAATCGAATATAGGACGACTTTCATGAAACTCGACGCTTCGATCGCAGCAGTGGTGACGGGCGGGGCTTCGGGCCTCGGCGAAGGCACGGCGCGCGCCCTGGCGGCCAAGGGCGTCAAGGTCGCCCTGTTCGACCTGAACGAAGAGCGCGGCGAGGTCATCGCCCAGGAGATCGGCGGCGTCTTCTGCAAGGTGGACGTGACCTCGGACGACAGCGTCGCCGCCGGCTTCGCCAAGGCCCGCGCCGCCCACGGCCAGGAACGCCTGACCGTCAACTGCGCCGGCATCGCCACCGGCCAGAAGACCGTCAGCCGCAAGCGTGAGACCGGCGAGATCCGCGCCCATGACATGGCGCAGTTCGAGCGTACCGTCTCGATCAACCTGTTCGGCACCTTCCGCGTCCTGTCGCAGTCGGCGGCGGGCATGGTCACGCTGGAGCCGATGGACGACGGCGAGCGCGGCCTGATCGTCAACACCGCCTCGGTGGCGGCCCAGGACGGCCAGATCGGCCAGGCGGCCTATTCGGCGTCCAAGGGCGGCGTCTACGCCATGACCCTGCCCGTCGCGCGCGACCTGATGAACGAGGGCGTGCGGGTCAACACCATCCTGCCGGGCATCATGTGGACGCCGATGATGGCGGGCATGGACCAGAAGGTGCAGGACGCCCTGGCCGCCATGATCCCCTTCCCCAAGCGCCTGGGCACGCCGGCCGACTACGCCGCCCTGGCCCTGCATCTGGCGGAGAACACCTACATCAACGGCGAGTGCATCCGTCTGGACGGGGCGATCCGCCTGGCGCCTCGCTAAGGCGAGGAGCGGAAGGCCGCTAACGCTCGCCGCGCGGCGGCTCGCTGCTTGAGCGGGCGGGGCGCGTAGCGGCGGCAGCAGCTGCGCTTTGAAGCGGCCTCCGAGGCGTCCGCGCGGGCGTTTCGGGGGCCGTTTTCGTGTGAAGTTTCAGGGCTATTCGAAAAAAATCGACGGATTGGACGAAAATCGAAAAAGGGGCTTGCGCGATCCGAAGTCGGTCCGCTATACGCCCCTTCCTCGACGGGGAGCAGCACATCGCTCCCAACGGAGTGCGGGCGTAGCTCAGGGGTAGAGCATCACCTTGCCAAGGTGAGGGTCGGGCGTTCGAATCGCCTCGCCCGCTCCAGTCGAAAGGGAAAACGGGGTCCGGCCGCAAGGTCGGGCCCCGTTTCCTTTTGCGCTCAGACCTGTGACGTCCTTCGATACTCAAGTATCGTCACCCTCGGGCTTGTCCCGAGGGGCCAGGGTTGCTCCAGGCTTCGATGAAGGGGGTTCGAGCGAGAGCTCTTGAACGATCTTTCAGGTGCGTCTGCAATCTGGCCTAGCCCCTCGGGACAAGCCCGAGGGTGACGAGTGGGGTTCAACCCTACAGCCCCAGCGCGGCGCGGATGTCCCGCCAGTCGACGTATTTGAAGTTCTGGGTTCCGGTGTCGTTGACGTCGTCCTGGATCACCACCAGGCCCTCGGGGAAGGGGCCGACCGGACCGCCCAGAGCGGCCAGGCCGTCGGTGCCCGTCACCCCGTCGACCGTCCCGTCCACGACCACGAAGCGGCCCTCGTATTGCGGCGCAGCGCCGTCGATGCGCCAGACGGGGAAGGTCGAGTCGCCCTGGCTGGAGGCGATCAGATAACGTGCGGCGCCGTCGGTCAGCGTCGTCAGCCCTTCGGCGTCGGCGACCAGCAGCCCCGGCGCGACCGGCTGGACCAGGGTGCGCGTCCCGCCCGAGGCCGGGTCGAGGCCGTAGCGCCACAGGCCGACGTTCTCCTCGTTGACGTACAGGGCGTCGGTCGCCGGATCGGCGGCGCAGCCTTCGGAGATGGAGCCGATCTCGGCGCGGCGGACCAACTGTGCGGCGGGGCGGCCGTCGGGTCCGGCGGCGACGATGAACTGACGCAGCTCGCCCTCATGGCCGACCAGGACGGCGTGAACCTCTTCGCCGCGCCGGGCGAAGCAGAAGCCGTAGGGCTCGACCACGTCGGTGGCGATGGAGCCCCAGTAGCGCACCTTGTTGTCGCCGGTCCCGGCCGGGTCGAACAGGTAGAGGGCGACGCCGGTGCGGCCCGGCGTGCGGTCGCTGGCCCCGATCAGCAACTGCGGGCGGCCGTCGAGGCTCAGGCCCTCGACCACGTCGACGTTGTTCAACAGCCCCTCGGGCATGAACTGCAGGATGGCCCCGTCGAAGCCATAGACGTAGAGGCCCGCCTTCTTGTCGGTGCCGACGACGAAGCCGGGGGTCTGGACGCCGCCGATGGTAACGGGGGTCTTGAAAGCCCAGACGGCGGGATCGTCGGCCGCGTCGTCGCCGACCGTGCCGACCGAGGGCGTCTCCAGCACGGCGCGCACGGGCGCGCCCTGGCCGACGAAGCCGCCGCCCTCGCCCTGATAGTCCACCTCATGCCCGGCGCAGGCGGCCAGAAGCAGGGCGGGGGCCAGAAGGCCGGCGAGCGAACGCAGGGGCAGGGAGGCGAGCATGAGCGGGGCTTTCCGTCCGAATGAGGAATGTCCGCCCGAAACACGCGCGCGACCGAGCGGTCAACGGCGCCGCCGCGACGGTTCGGCGATGGTTCGACAACGGATGATCCGGGTCGGGACGAACTGTCGTCATCCCGTGTTCCGCTCGCAGATTCCTTTTCGTGAAACCGTCGCGGCCGCGTCGTCGCGGCGCATTAGCCATCCCGCCAGATCCGGGCCGCCAGAAGCGGCGCCGGCCTTCGGGGATATGGACATGAAGCTTAGACTTCTTCTCAGCGCGGCGAGCCTGCCGCTGGTTTTCGCTGTCGCCGCCCAAGCTGCCGACGTTGCGGTTGACGCCGCTCCGGCCGTCGCGGCCGCCCCGGCGGGCGACGGCCTGATCGGCCGTGTCGTCAACGCCGACGGTTCGCCCCTGCCGGGCGCCGAGATCATCGACCGCGTCAGCGGCCGCCGCGCCGTCAGCAACAGCCAGGGCGAGTTCAACCTGGGCGGCGTCTCGGGCCAGCTCACGCTGGAAGCGCGCTACATCGGCCTGCCGACCGCGACCCAGACGGTCGCCGCCGCGCCGGGCCGCCTGACCTCGGTCACGGTCATGATGGGCTCGGGCGATGCGGTCGCCGTGGCCGACGTCATCGTCAACGGCGTCATCACCGAGGGCGTGGCCCGCTCGCTGAACCAGCAGAAGAACGCCGATGGCGTGATCAACGTCCTGTCGGCCGACGCCATCGGCCGCTACCCCGACCCGAACGTGGCGGAATCGCTGCAGCGCGTGCCGGGCATCGCCATCCAGCGCGACCAGGGCGAGGGCCGCTACATCAACGTGCGCGGCGCGCCGTCGGCCTTCACCGCCGTGTCGGTGGACGGGGTGACGGTTCCGGCCGTCGATCCGGGCACGCGCGCGGTCGACCTGGACACCCTGCCCAGCGACATCGTCTCCAACATCGAGATCTCCAAGACCCTGCTGCCGAGCCAGGACGCCGACTCCATCGCCGGCGCCGTCAACATCAAGACCCGCTCGCCCTTCGACCAGCGTCGCCTGGCCGTCAGCGGCTATGCCGGCGGCAGCTACAACGACTACGGCGGCGAGGACATCCGTGCGGGCGCCACGGCGTCGAACGTCTTCGGCGCGGACCAGACCTTCGGCGGCCTGCTGTCCTACTCCTACTCCAAGACCAACCGCCGCCCCGACAACGTCGAGTCAGGCTGGACCAAGATGGAGACCCCCGAAGGCGGCGAAGTGTTCGCCCTCGAGGAAAGCCTGTTCAAGGACTACGACACCGAGCGCACGCGTCAGTCGATCAACGGCTCGCTGGAGTTCCGCCCGTCGGACGCCTATCGCGCCTGGGTCCGCGGCTCGTTCGCCCAGTTCGAGGACGACGAATACCGCAACCAACTGCTGCTGACCTATGACGAGGACAATCTTCAGGCCGGTGCGACCGACCGCAAGGCGACCTTCGACGAGGTGACGGTCGAGCGCCAGCTGCGCCACCGCACCCAGAAGAACGAGATCCTGACCCTGACGACCGGGGCCGAGCGCATCTTCGGCAACGGCGCCGTGTGGGACGCCAACATCTCCTGGGCCAGCAGCGAGCAGACCTATCCGAACCGCAACGAGCTGCTGTTCCGGTCGCGGGCCAAGCCGTCGGTCACCTATGACTTCACCGGCGATCACTATCAGCCGACCTATTCGATCTTCACGACCGGCGAACACATGGATGCGGCGCAATACCGCTTCCGCGAGAACGCCTTCCGTTCCAGCACGACCGAGCAGGAAGAGCTGACCTTCCAGACCAATTTCGAGCTGCCCTCGGTCATCGGCGGCCGGGAAGTCACCTGGAAGTTCGGCGGCAAATACCGCACCCGCGACGTCTCGGCCGACGAGGACCGCTTCCGCAGCCGTGACGCCGCCCATGCGCCGTCGCAGTCCTACGCCGACCTACTGACGGGCTCGGACTCGCGCAACTACGACTATCTGCTGGGCAAGAAGTTCAACAACGGCCTGGTGGACGACTACTTCGGCCAGATGCGCCCGCTGTCGCCGATCCGTCCGGCGGATTCCATCGCGGCGGACTACACCGCCAAGGAAGACATTCTGTCGGCCTACGCCCAGGGTCGCCTCGACGTCGGCGCGACCAACATCATCTTCGGCCTGCGCGTCGAGAACACCAAGTTCGAGGGCGAGGCCGCCAGCCTGATCGATAACGACGGCACCAAGCCCTATGACATGGCGCGGGTCGATCGCGACGACACCGAGTTCTTCCCCAACCTGACGGTCCGCCACAGCTTCTCGGACAATCTGATCGGCCGTTTCGCCATGACGCGCTCGATCTCGCGCCCCGAGTTCAACCAGATCGTCCCGCGCCGCATCGAGCAGACCGACGGCTCCAAGGTGTCTTATGAGATCGGCAATCCGGACCTGCAACCGACTCTGTCGAACAACGTCGACTTCGGCCTGGAATACTACTTCGCCTCCCTGGGCGTGGTGTCGGCCAACGCCTTCTACAAGGATCTGACCGACTATCGTTATATCCTGAACTTTGGCGACGAGTTCGCGGCCTATGAGACTCCCATCAACGCCCCGAACGGCCATCTGATGGGGCTGGAGCTGAACTGGCAGCAGAAGTTCAGCTTCCTGCCGGGCTGGGCCTCGGGCTTCGGCGTCTTCGCCAACTACACCTGGACCGACGCCGAGATCGAAACGGCCCAGGCCTATGGCGGCCGCAACAAGTTCTCGCTGCCGGGCCAGTCGGAGAACAACTACAACCTGGCGCTCTTCTATGAGATGGCCGGCTTCAGCGCCCGCCTCAGCTACACCAAGCGCAGCGACTATCTGGAAGAGATCAACGCCGACGATCCCGACTTCGACCTGTTCGTCGAGGGCCGCGAGCAGCTGGACTTCACCGCCTCCTACGACTTCGGCAACGGGGTCGAGGTGTTCGGCGAGGCCAAGAACCTGACCGACTCGGCGGGCGTCCGCTACTACGGCTCGCGCGAGCGGACCTATGAGTACGAGAAGTTCGGCTACAACGTCTTCATGGGCGTCCGCTTCAAATACTGATCGGCCGCTGAGGCGACACGGAGGGCCGGGCGGCGACGCCTGGCCCTTTTGCCTTGCGGCTTTGGGCCGCTTTGCCTTTGGTCGGCATGGCCCCGGGCGCAAACCGGGCCTATATGGAGCCTGGCGGTTGACCCCGCCGGGGTCGGCGCTAGTGTCCGCGCCGTTTCCCGAACCCTGCGCCAGACCGATCAGAGGACTTCCATGGCCGACGCTTCCCAGACCTACGACGTGGTGATCATCGGGGGCGGGCCGGGCGGCTACAACGCCGCCATTCGCGCCGGCCAACTGGGCCTCAAGGTCGCCTGCGTCGAGATGCGCTCGACCCTGGGCGGCACCTGCCTGAACGTCGGCTGCATGCCCTCCAAGGCCCTGCTGCACGCTTCGGAACTGTATGAGGCCGCGGGCAAGGACTTCGCCGGCATCGGCATCGAGGTGAAACCCAAGCTGAACCTGGGCCAGATGCACAAGGCCAAGGACGACAGCGTCGAGGCCCTGACCAAGGGCATCGAATTCCTGTTCAAGAAGAACAAGGTCGACTGGCTGAAGGGCCGCGGCCGCATCGCCGGCCATGACGGGACTTTGGGCAAGGTCGAGGTCGAGGCCGCCGACGGCTCGAAGGCGACCTATGACGCCAAGAACATCATCATCGCCACCGGCTCCGAGCCGACCCCGCTGCCGGGCGTCGCCTTCGAAGAGGGCAAGGTCATCGACTCGACCGGCGCCCTGTTCCTGCCCAAGGTGCCCAAGCACATGATCGTCATCGGCGCGGGCGTGATCGGCCTGGAGCTGGGCTCGGTCTGGCGCCGCCTGGGCGCCGAAGTCACTGTCGTCGAATATCTGGACAAGGTCGGCGCCGGCATGGACGCCGAGGTCGCCACCGCCTTCCAGCGCGGCATGGCCAAACAGGGCATGACCTTCCGTATGGGGACCAAGGTCACCGGCGCCAAGTCGGTCAAGGACGGCGTCGAGCTGACGGTCGAGCCCGCCGCTGGCGGCGCCGCTGAAACGATCAAGGGCGACGTCGTCCTGGTCGCCATCGGCCGTCGTCCCTACACCGAGGGCCTGGGCCTGGAGACGGTCGGCGTCACGCCGGACCAGCGCGGCTTCGTCGGCCACGACCACTTCAAGACCTCGGCGCCGGGCGTCTGGGTCATCGGCGACGTGACCCACGGCCCGATGCTGGCCCACAAGGCCGAGGAAGACGCCGTCGCCACGGTCGAGCTGATCGCCGGCAAGCCGGGCCACGTCGACTACGACCTGGTTCCGTCGGTCATCTACACCACGCCGGAAGTGGCCTGGGTCGGCAAGACCGAGGAGCAGCTGAAGGCCGCGGGCGTCAACTACAAGAAGGGCAAGTTCCCCTTCGCCGCCAACAGCCGCGCCAAGATCAACCACGAGACCGACGGCTTCGTGAAGGTGCTGGCCGATGCGACGACCGACAAGCTGCTGGGCGTCCACATCTATGGTCCGCAGGCCGGCGAACTGATCAGCGAAGCGACCATGACCATGGCGTTCGGCGGCTCGTCCGAAGACATCGCCCGCACCTGCCACCCGCACCCGACCCGCGCTGAAGCCGTACGCCAGGCGGCCATGGGCGTCGAAGGCTGGACCATGCAGGCCTAAGCCTCACCGGCTTCCAGACCGCGATCAGAACGGCGCGCTCCGCACGGGGCGCGCCGTTTTCGTCTGGGGCGGATTGCGGAAACTTAACTTGTCGGGACGCGGCCCCGCCCGCAGCTTCGCTACGGTTTCGCGAGAACGAGGGTGAGGCGATGCGTCTGGGAATCTGGCTGGCGGCGGCGTGGGTGGCGATCGGTTCGGCCGCCTCGGCGCAGGCGTATCGGCCCTCGTTTCACCCCGACCAGCTGAAGGGACCGCCGGCAGGCGCCCTCAATGAGGTGCTGGTGCTGGGTTCGCCGCACCTGTCCAGCCTGCCGGACAGCTTCCGTCCCGAGCAGCTGGAGCCCTTGCTGGCGCGGCTGGAAGCCTGGCGTCCGACCGCAGTCGCCATCGAAAACCTGTCCGGCCTGCAGTGCGACGCCATGCGGCGCTATCCCTCGCGCTACGCCGAGTCGGTCGCAACCTACTGCTATGATCCGAGCGCCGAGGGGCAGGCCCTGGGCCTGGACGTGCCTGCGGCCAACGCCGAGGCCGAACGCCTGCTGGCGGACTGGCCCGCTGCTCCGACGGCGGCCCAGCGGCGACGGCTGGCGAGCCTCTTCCTCGCGGCGGGCGAGCCGTCCTCGGCCCTGGTGCAGTGGCTGCGGCTGCCTGAGGGCGAGCGCCAGGCTCAGGACGGCCTGACGGCGGATATGGCGGCCAAGCTGAACCGGCGCATGACGCGCAAGAACGAGTCCGATCTGCTGGCCGCCGTCCTGGCGGCGCGGCTGGGCCAGGAGCGTCTGTGGGCGGTGGATGACCACACGGCGGACTCCGCCACCCGTCCCGAAGAAGAGGCGGCGCAGGCCAAGGCGATCATGGCGGCCTGGGACAATCCCTATGTCCAGGCGCGCAAGGACATGGATCAGCCCCTGTTTGAAAACCTGGCTCAGGCTGACGGTCTGTTGAACATCTACCGCGCCTACAACACGCCGGAGGCGCAGATGCTCGCCTATCGTTCTGACTTCGGCGCGACCCACGTCGAGCCGTCGCCCGAGGCGTTCGGACGACGCTACCTGGGCTATTGGGAGACCCGCAACCTGCGCATGGTCGCCAATATGCGCGACGTGCTGGGGCGCTATCCGGGCACGCGGATGCTGACCATCGTGGGCGCCTCGCACAAGGGCTACTACGAGGCCTATCTGGACCAGATGCACGACGTGCGGCTGGTCAGTTCGGACGAGGTGCTGCGTTAGCGGCGGCCCACTCCGCAGCCAGCACGGCGTAGATGAATTCGTCGCCCCAGACGCCGTTGAACCGGTCGTTCTGGATCAGGTGCGCCTCGCGCCGAAAGCGCAGCCGTTCGACCACGCCGATGGAGCCGCGATTATCGGCGTCTAGTCGAGCGAATATGCGGTGCATGCCAAGCGTGGCGAAACCGGCGGCGACCAAGGCGCCGACGGCCTCGGTTGCGTAACCCTGCCCGTTGAAGTCGGGATTGAAGATGTAGCCGACTTCGGCCTGGAGCGCGCTCAGGCTGGCGAGTTTGAGCAAGACCTCGCCCAACAAGGCGTTGTCCGTTCGGCGCGAGACCGCCAACCGCATGACATCGCCGTCCTTGGCGAATGCGGGAAGGGTTGCGGCGGTGAAGGCGGCGCGCGCCTCCTCGGCGCCGGGCGGCGCGGCGTAGAGAAAACGATAGACCTCGGGGCGAGCGTGGTAGTCGCGATAGGCCTCAAAATCGTCCGCACGGAAGGGGCGAAGCGACAGGCGTCGGGTTTCGATCGGTAGGGGCGGAAGCGACATAGGAGCCTTGTTTGGGCGGTCGGGCTTCGTACATGTGAAGTCTATCGCCTATCGCAACGGGAAATCGGCATGGACCTTCAACTCACCGGCAAGCGCGCCTTGATCTGCGGCGGCTCCAGCGGCCTGGGGCGGGCGGTGGCGACGGCCCTGGTGGCCGAGGGGGCGCATGTGGCCCTGCTGTCGCGCGATGCGGCCAAGCTGCAGGCCGTGGCTGACGAACTGAACGCCATGGGGCCGGGCAAGGCGGTCATCGCTCCGGCCGATCTGGCCGACCACGACGCCCTACTGAAGGCGGTCGACGTCGCCGAGACGGCGCTGGGCGGGCCGATCCAGATCTTGCTGAACAACACCGGCGGGCCGTCGCCGTCGGGCGTGGCGGGTCTCGACCCGACGGTCTGGCGCGATCAGTTCGAGGCCATGGTGCTGTCGGTTTTCCGGCTGACCGACCGGGTCATGCCGGGGATGCGGGCCATGGGTTGGGGGCGCGTCCTGAACGTCGCCTCGACCAGCGTGATCGAGCCGATCGGGACGCTGGGCGTATCCAACACCCTGCGCGCCTCGGTGGCGGCCTGGGCCAAGACCTTGGCGGGTGAAGTCGCGGCCAATGGGGTGACGGTCAATACCCTGCTGCCGGGCCGGATCGACACCCCGCGCATCGAGCGGCTGGACGCCGCCCGCGCCGCCGCCACGGGCGCGACGCCGCAGGACGCGCGCGCCGAGTCGGTCAAGTCCATCCCCGCTGGGCGCATCGGCACGACCGAGGAATTCGGCGCGGTGGCCGCCTTCCTGGCCAGTCCGCTGGCGGGCTATGTCACCGGCTCCCTGATCCGCATCGACGGGGGGGCTGTCAGGGCGATCTGACGCCAGGCGCGGGCGCAGGAAGCGGCGGCGGGCGCCGCATCACCCCGCCGAAGCGGATGCGTTTGGCGCCATAGTCCAGAATGATCCGGTTGAAGCGCGTCAGCACGTCTGCGCCCAGCAGCAGGGTCGGGCTCTCGATCAGGTTCAGCACATGAAAGACGTGCAGGTCGGCGAACAGCAGGGGCGTGGACCCCAGATCGCGTCGGTGAAATTGCAGGTTCGCGACCTGGCCCGCCTCGGCCGTCAGTGACTGGCCGGTGACGCCATAGACGCGCACCTGCGGGCGGCTGGAGCCGCCCAGGCGCGCGTCCAGCGCTCGGAGCAGGGCGCGGTTGCCGATGGAGTACTGCGCGCCCGTGTCGATGAAGGCCGCGGCATCGACGCCGTCTGCAACGATGCGGGTGATCAGCAGGCGGCGGAACAGGTCTTCGTGCGACAGACTCTCGACGGACGGAAGACGGCTGGCTCGTCCCTCGCCGAACAGGCCCGCCGATCCCGGCCCGAAAGACGGCGCCAGCAGCACGCGCCGGTTCCTGAAGTCTAGGGTCAGGCGAAACGGGGCCAAGGCGTCCAGCCCCAGCAATCCGTCCGCTCCCAGCAGGGCGTAAGGGAAGACCGGCGCGATCAGGTCCAGGAAACGTCGGCGTGAAAAGCCCAGGCGCGGCAGGCGAACGGTCGGCACGAGCTCTGACGATGTGATCCCGTGCACGCGGATCAGCGGCCCTGGTTCGAGTTGAAGCCTTTGCGCCAACTGGTCCGAGATCGAGGTGCGTTCCGCCCCCGTGTCGATGACGAAGACGCTGCGGCGCGCCCCCAGATCGACCTCGATCGCCATTCGCGTCAGCAGATTGGTCAGCAGCCGGGCCTCTCCATCCGGCGGAGGCGCAGGGGCGCCAGCCTGGGGCGCGGCGATGACAGGCGACGCCAGGGTCAGCCCGCCCACCGACAGCAATCGAGTCAGCAGGGTGCGCCGATCAGCGCCGAGAGGCGGTTCAGGGGCGTTGGCTGTCCACACGCGCGAACTCCCGTCCCGCGATCATCCCGGCCCGAAATCTGGCGCCTTTTCCATGCGCTGAATAGTCAGCCGCGCGGGTGGGCCTGGGCGTAGGCGGCCAGCAGGCGGGCGGCGTCGACCTGGGTGTATTTCTGCGTCGTCGATAGGCTGGCGTGGCCCAGCAGCTCCTGGATCGAGCGCAGGTCGGCGCCGGCGCCCAGCAGGTGGGTGGCGAAGCTGTGCCTCAGCACATGGGGCGTGGCCGAGGCGGGCAGGCCGAGGCGCCCCCGCAGCCGCTGCACCGTCGCCTGCACATGGCGAGCGCTCAGGGGGCCGCCGCGCTTCGCTCGGAACAGGGCCTGGTCGGCGTCGATGATGAAGGGCTGCAGCGCCAGATAGGCGTTCGTCGCCTCGCGCACCTGCGGCAGGACGGGGACCATCCGCGTCTTGTCGCCCTTGCCGGTGATGCGAAGGCTGTCGGGCAGGGGGGCGTCAGACCGCTTCAGCGACAGGGCCTCCGAAATCCGCAGGCCGCAACCGTAGAGCAGGGTCAGTACGGCGCGGTCGCGTGCGGCCTCCCACGGCTCCATGTCGGGGTCGGCTTCGGGTTCGTGCAGCAGGCCCTTGGCCTGATCCTCGCTGACCGGACGGGGCAGGGACGGCTTGACCTTGGGGCCGTGCACCAGGGCCAGTTGCGGCGTCGCCACGCCCAAGCGCCGGTCGAGGAAGGCGTGAAAGCCCCGGATGGCGGCCAGGGTCTGGCTGAGCGAGCGGGCGTTCAGCGGGCGATCCCCGCTGCGGCGCTCGGCCAGATGGGCGCGGGCCTCGGCCGCCGTGACCGAGCCCAGATCGGCCGCGCTCTGCGGCCCGCCGCGATGGCGCTCCAGAAAGGCCAGGTACAGCCGCCCGATGTGGCCATAGGCCTCCAGCGTGCGCGGCGACAGGCGGCGCTCGTGGGCCAGATGCTCCAGCCAGGCGGCCAGAGCCTCCTGCGCGGTCAGGCTTCCAGCGGCCATCGCTCGGCCATGCGTTCGACGACGCGGGCGACGAAGGCCACCAGTTCGCAGCCCATGGCGGGGGTGAAGCCGTCGTCCTCGCCCGAGCCGAAGGCGCACAGGGCGGCGCGCGGCGCGGCGGCGCCCGGCAGGCGCAGGTTCATCCGCACCAGGGCGACCGAGGCGACGTCGCCCTCGGCCGGGCCGAACAGGCTGAGGCCGGTGAAGTTGGGACCGAGCCAGTGCAGGCCGTCCTCGCCCAGCAGGGCGTCGACGCGGCCCGGCTCCAGCGCCTTCCAGCCGAAGGGGACGGCGCCCGGCTTTTCGATCGCCACGGCGGCGCCGGCCAGGCCGAACCGGCCCTGGGCCACCGCGTCGAGATGACGCGCCAGTTCGGCGTGGGTCTGGGCCTCCATCAGGTCGAGGGCGGCGACGTGGGTCTGGGTCTGGGCGGCGAAGTTGGCGCGGGCGATCTCTTCGATGAGCCTGCGCGCCCCGGCCTCGCGCTGGGCGACGGCCTCCAGCCGCGCCAGGGCGGCGCGGCCGAAGTCGACGACGTTGCGGCCCGTGGCGGTCAGGCCCAGCTCTTCCAGCAGGGCGCGGTCGTCCAGCAGGTGTTCGGCGTGATCGCCCAGCCAGGCGCGCACCTGCGGCCAGTGCAGGCCCGCCGCCGGGTTGGTGGAGAGGTCCAGGGAAGTGCTCAAGCGGACCTCTCGTCGGGTCAGAAACTACAGAATCGACTGACCGGTCTTGCCCCAGTCCGCCAGGAAGGCATCCAAACCCTTGTCGGTTAACGGGTGCTTTACCAGGGCCTTGAAAACGTCGGCCGGAATGGTCGAGGCGTCGGCGCCGGCCAGGGCGGCGGCGGTCACATGGTCCGCATTGCGCACCGAGGCGGCCAGGATTTCCGTGCTGAAGTCGTGGATGTCGTACAGGGTGCGGATGTCTTCCAGCAGGCCCACGCCGTCGGCGCCGACATCGTCCAGACGGCCGACGAAAGGCGAGATGAAGGTCGCGCCCGCCTTGGCCGCCAGCATGGCCTGGGCCGCCGAGAAGCACAGGGTGACGTTGGTCTTGATCCCCTTGTCGGCGAAGGCGCGGGTGGCGCGCAGGCCGTCCCAGGTCAGCGGCAGCTTGACCACGACGTTGGGGGCGATGGAGGCCAGCTTGTCGCCCTCCTTGACCATGGTCTCGAAATCGGTCGCCACGGCCTCGGCCGAGATCGGCCCCTCGACCAGGGCGCAGATTTCGGCGATGACCTCGGCGATGTTGCGACCCGACTTGGCGATCAGGCTAGGATTGGTGGTGACGCCGTCCACCATCCCGGTGGGCAGCAAGTCCTTGATGACGGCGACGTCGGCGGTGTCGAGAAAGAGTTTCATGGGACCAGTTTTAGCGCCGAGTTGTGACGGAAGCGACCGTCTTTCGCGGCCAGGGAAGTTTCAGACTCCGTGATCGAAAAAACAGAGTCCAATTCGTCTGAATCGTCTGAAATCGCTTCGCCGGGCGTGGCGGAAGGCGGCGATCATGGCAGGGCGCGACGTCGGTATCGGACGTCGGCGTTGCGGACGTGCGAGGGCGCGCGGTGAAGGTCGCTTCCGTCCTCATTCCCCTGCCGGTGCCGGAAGCCTTCGACTATGCGGTTCCGGAGGATCTGACCGTCATGCGCGGCGATCAGGTCGCCGTGCCGCTGGGCCCGCGCCTGATCCGGGGCGTGGTGGCCGAGGTGTTCGAGACGACCGGCTCCAATCGCAAGCTGAAGGCGGTCGAGCAGGTGCTGGACGATCCGCGCCTGCCGGAGCGCACGCTGGACTTCGTCGAATGGGCGGCGCGCTGGACCCTCAGCCCGCCCGGCGAGATGGCGGCGACGGCGTTGAAGGGTCTGCGCGCGCCCCGGCCCCGGCCCGAGCGGCGGGTGCGGCGCGTCGAGGGACGCAGTCCCGCCCGCCCGACGGCGGCGCGCGCGGCGGTGCTGGAGGCGCTGGGCGCGCGGTCCATGCCCGGCCCCGATCTGGCGCGGGAGGCGGGCGTCTCGTCCGGCGTGGTCAAGGGACTGGTCGACGAAGGGGTGCTGGAGGCGTTCGAGGTCGAGGCGGTCGCCGCCTTCGATCCGCCCGATCCCGACCATGCGCCCGCGACCCTGAATCCGGATCAGGCGGTCTCTGCTGCGGCCATTGCGGATGCCGTGGCGATGCGCGGTTTCGCCCCCTTCCTGCTGGACGGGGTGACGGGCTCGGGCAAGACCGAGGCCTATCTGGAGGCGGCGGCGCGGGCGTTGCGGGCCGATCCGACGGCGCAGGTGCTGATCCTCCTGCCCGAGATCGCCCTGACCCAGGCGGTGATCGAGCGCATCACCGCCCGTTTCGGCGTCGCCCCGGCCGAGTGGCATTCCGGCGTCGCCCCGCCGCGCCGTCGACAGGCGTGGGAGGCGGTGGTCGCCGGGCGCTGCAACATCGTGGTCGGCGCGCGTTCGGCCCTGTTCCTGCCCTACGCCAACCTGCGCCTGATCGTGGTGGACGAGGAGCACGACGGCTCGTTCAAACAGGAGGAGGGGCTGGTCTATCACGGCCGCGACCTGGCCGTGGCGCGGGCGCGGATCGAAGGGGCGGCGGTGGTGCTGGCCTCTGCCACCCCGTCGCTGGAGACGCTGTGGAACGCCCATCAGGGGCGGTATCGCTGGCTGAAGCTGGCGGCGCGGCACGGGGCGGCGGTGCTGCCGGAGATCGGCCTGATCGACCTGCGCGAATGTCCTCCCGATCCCCAGACCTGGCTGTCCCAGCCCTTGCGCGAAGCCATCGGCGAGACGCTGGCGCGGGGCGAACAGAGCCTGCTGTTCCTCAACCGACGCGGCTATGCGCCGGTGGTGTTGTGCCGCGCCTGCGGGCATCGGCTGACGGCGCCGGATACGGATTCCTGGCTGGTCGAGCATCGCTACACCGGGCGGCTGGTCTGCCACCTGACCGGCTTTTCCATGCCCAAGCCCAAGGCCTGTCCTTCGTGCGGGGCAGAGGATTCGCTGGTCCCGGTCGGGCCGGGGGTCGAGCGGGTTGAGGAGGAGGTGCGCCAACTCTTCCCTCAGGCGCGCACGGCCGTCTTCAGCTCGGACACCGTGCCGGACGGCAAGTCGGCCCGCGCCCTGATACAGAGCATGGCCGACGGCGAGATCGACATTCTGGTCGCCACCCAGGCTGCGGCGAAAGGCCACAACTTCCCGCGCCTGACGCTGGTGGGCGTGGTGGATGCGGACCTGGGCTTACGCGGCGGCGATCTGCGTGCGGCCGAGCGCACCTATCAGCTGCTGGCCCAGGCCACGGGCCGGGCGGGGCGGGCGGATAAGCCGGGCCGGGCCCTGCTGCAGACGTGGACGCCCGAGCATCCGGTGTTGCAGGCGCTGGCGGCGGGCGACCGCGACGCCTTCGTCGAGGCGGAGATGGCCGAGCGCGAGGCGGCCTCCCTGCCGCCGCACGGCCGTCTGGCGGCGCTGATCCTGTCCAGCGAGAACGCCATGGCGGTCGAGAAGGTCGCCCGCGATCTGGCCGAGGCCATCCCCAACGCCGAGCGGTTGGAGGTCTACGGCCCCGCCGACGCGCCGCTGGCCCTGGTGCGAGGGCGGCGGAGGAAGCGGCTGCTGGTGCGGGCCGACCGCGACGTGAACCTGCAGGCCTTCCTGCGCGCCTGGCTGGCGCGGGTGAAGGTTCCGGCCTCGGTGCGGCTGACGGTCGATGTGGATCCGTACAGCTTTTTGTAGGGCGCTTTTTATGAGGCGCTATCGCTCGCCGCGCGGCGGCTCGCTGCTTGAGCGCGTTCCTTTCATCCGCTCACCCGGCGGGCGCCGGGGCCCAGTGAGAGCTGCAAGCGCGCGTCTGGGGCCAAAGGACTGGATCCCGGCGTCCGCCGGGATGAGCGGGAAGACGGGGCTTATCGCGGCCCGGTCAGCCTGATCTCGAACAGGCTGGGCCAGTTCTTGCCGGTGACGAACAGGCGGCGGTTCTGTGCGTCCCAGGCGATGCCGTTCAGCACGTCGTCGACCGGATCCTTCACCTGATCCCTGGGCAACAGGCCGCTGAGGTCGATGACGCCGACTACCCGGCCGGTCGCAGGATCGATGCGGAGGATGTAGTCGGTCTGCCAGACGTTGGCCCAGACCTCGCCGTCGATCCATTCCAGCTCGTTCAACTGGCGCACCGGGCGGCCGTTCAGGGTGACGGAGACGCGGCCGGTCTCGGCCTGGGTGTCGGGATCGAGGAAGCGCAGGGCCGCCGATCCGTCCGACAGGATCAGGCGCGTTCCGTCGTGCGTCAGCCCCCAGCCTTCGCCCGCATAGGCGAAGCGGGAGACGGGCTTCAGGTCGTCCGCGCTCCAGATGAAGCCGACGCCGTTGATCCACGACAGGGAGAAGACGCGGCCGTCCTTCTCGGTCAGCCCTTCGCCGAAATATTCGGGGTCGAGATCGCGCTTCTGCAGCACGACGCCGTCCTCCAGCCGCACGCGGCGCACGCTGGAAGGGTTGCGGCCGGTGCTCTCGATCAGCACGCCGTCGCGAATGACCAGCCCCTGGGTGAAGGCGGTCGGGTCGTGGGGGAAGGTTCGCACCACCTCATAGCCGTAGACCGGAACGCGAGCCGGTGCGGGCTGAGAGGAAGAAGAAGGGGCCGGCCCCGGCGCTTGCGCCGCCGCTGACGCGGGAAGCGCCAGCAGAAGCATCGCCAGGACCGGCCCGATACGCACGTTTAGACGCCGGGCTCGGCGGTTTCGGCCTTGTTGAGGGCGGCCTGAGCGGCTTCCTCGGCCTGGTTCTTTCTGATCTGGGCGTTGCGCGACCACATGTTCAGGCCCTCGACCAGGGCCGAGAAGGCCATGGCGGCGTAGATGTAGCCCTTGGGCACGTGGACGCCGAAGCCGTCGGCGATCAGCACGGCGCCGATCATCAGCAGGAAGCCCAGGGCCAGCATGACCACGGTCGGGTTCTTGTCGATGAAGTTGGCCAGCGGATCGGCGGCCAGCAGCATGACGGTCACGGCGATGATGACCGCGATCATCATGATCGGGATGTGATCGGTCATGCCCACGGCGGTCAGGATGGAGTCGACCGAGAACACCAGGTCCAGCAGGATGATCTGGAAGATGGCCGAACCGACGTTGTTGATGACGACGTCCTTCTTGTCCTTCTCCAGCATGTCGTTCGACGGGGTGACGTCGACGGCGTGGTGGATCTCCTTGGTGGCCTTCCAGACCAGGAAGAGGCCGCCGGCGATCAGGATCAGATCGCGCCAGGAGAAGGCGGTGTCGAAGGTTTCGCCGTGGAAGCCCAGGTCGAAGACGGGCTGGGTCAGGCCGACGATCCAGCCGATGGTGGCCAGAAGGCCCAGGCGCATGACCAGGGCCAGGCCGATGCCGATACGGCGCGTGCGCTGGCGGTGCTCGGGCGGGAGCTTGTTCGAGAGGATCGAGATGAAGATCAGGTTGTCGATCCCCAGCACCACCTCCATGACCACGAGGGTCACAAGGGCCGCCCAGGCGGCGGGATCGGTCAACAGCGGGGTTATGCTTTCGAGCATCGGGGTTCCTGAAGGGTGTTGGAAGGTTTTCGGTAACGGGAGCGTGAGCGCGCATCAAGCGTCGGATGGCGTCGTCGTCGTCGCAGGCCCTCCTGTCGAACCCAGCTTGACCGGTCCTATTCGACCAAAGAGAGCGCGGGTGCGGCGTTATCGTTCCGCGCCCCTCGGTTGCGAGGCGAGGCCTTGCATGGTATCAGCCGCGCGGCTTTAGCGAAGGGCGTATCGAAAGATGCGTCCTCAGCGTGCTTTCTACAAGCATTTCAGGCCCTTGACTGGCGCAGGCGACTGCGGCCGGTCTTGATCCAAACGCTTCAGACGCGGACCAAATATAAGTGGCGGACGATTTCAGGACGACGGAAGTCGGCGGACGGTATGCACAAGCGCTGTTCGACCTCGCGGACGAGACGGGGGCGCTCGACGCCGTGCGCGCCGATCTGGCTGCGCTAAAGGCGGCCTGGCTGGACAGCGCGGACCTGCGCCGTCTCGCCACCTCGCCCGTCGTGGCGTCGGCGGATCAGGCCAAGGGCCTGGCCGCCATCGCCGACAAGGCCAAGTTCAATGTGACGACGCGCAACTTCCTGGGCCTGCTGGGCCAGAACGGTCGCGCGTCGGACCTGCCGGGCGTGATCGCCGGCTTCGAGGCGCTCTACGCCAAGAAGACGGGCGTCGTGGCCGCCGAGGTGGTCTCGGCCGTGGCGCTGAGCGCCGCCCAGACCAAGAAGATCCAGGCCGAGCTGCGCGCCGCCCTGGGTCGCGACCCCGAACTGACCGCCCGCGTCGATCCGACGATCCTGGGCGGCCTGAAGGTCAAGGTGGGCTCGAAGCTGTTCGACGCCTCGCTGAAGACCAAGCTCGACCAGATGACCTTTGCGCTGAAGCGCGCCTAAGCCCCGAATTCCAGATCAAGCCGGGCCAGCGGGCCCGCACCGAAGACGAAAGCCGAAAGAGCCAATCATGGATATCCGCGCCGCCGAAATCTCGGCCATCCTCAAGTCGCAGATCGCCAACTTCGGCGTGGAAGCCGACGTCTCGGACGTCGGCCAGGTGCTGTCGGTCGGCGACGGCATCGCGCGCATTCACGGTCTGGACAACGTCCAGGCCGGTGAAATGGTCGAGTTCACCAAGGCCGGCGTGAAGGGCATGGCCCTGAACCTGGAGCGCGACAACGTCGGCGCCGTGATCTTCGGTGCGGACGCCGCCATCGCCGAGGGCGACGACGTGCGCCGCCTGGGCGAAATCGTGGACGTGCCGGTCGGCAAGGGCCTGCTGGGCCGCGTCGTCAACCCGCTGGGCGAGCCGATCGACGGCAAGGGCCCGATCCAGTTCACCGAGCGTCGCCGCGTCGACGTGAAGGCCCCCGGCATCATCCCGCGCAAGTCGGTTCACGAGCCGATGCAGACGGGCATGAAGGCGATCGACACCCTGATCCCCGTCGGCCGCGGCCAGCGCGAGCTGATCATCGGCGACCGTCAGGTCGGCAAGACCGCCGTCGCCATCGACACCATCCTGAACCAGAAGACGGTCAACAAGTCGGACGACGAGTCGGCCAAGCTGTACTGCATCTACGTCGCCATCGGTCAGAAGCGCTCGACCGTGGCCCAGATCGTCAAGACCCTCGAAGAGTCGGGCGCGCTGGAATACACCATCGTCGTGGCCGCCACGGCCTCGGAACCGGCCCCGCTGCAGTTCCTGGCTCCGTTCGCCGGCACCGCCATGGGCGAGTATTTCCGCGACAACGGCATGCACGGCCTGATCATCTATGACGATCTGTCGAAGCAAGCCGTGGCCTACCGCCAGATGTCGCTGCTGCTGCGCCGTCCGCCGGGCCGTGAAGCCTATCCGGGCGACGTCTTCTACCTGCATAGCCGCCTGCTGGAGCGTTCGGCCAAGCTGAACGAGGACTACGGCTCGGGCTCGCTGACCGCCCTGCCGATCATCGAAACCCAGGCCAACGACGTGTCGGCCTACATCCCGACCAACGTGATCTCGATCACCGACGGCCAGATCTTCCTGGAATCGGACCTGTTCTATCAGGGCATCCGTCCGGCCGTGAACGTCGGCATCTCGGTGTCGCGCGTCGGCTCCTCGGCCCAGATCAAGGCCATGAAGCAGGTCGCCGGTTCGATTAAGGGCGAGCTGGCCCAGTATCGTGAAATGGCCGCCTTCGCGAAGTTCGGCTCGGACCTGGACATCTCGACCCAGAAGCTGCTGGCGCGCGGCGCCCGCCTGACCGAGCTGCTGAAGCAGCCGCAGTATTCGCCGCTGGCCGTCGAAGAGCAGGTCGTCTCGATCTACGCCGGTACGCGCGGCTACCTGGACGGCATCGCCGTTTCGGACGTCGGCCGTTTCGAGAGCGAACTGCTGGCCCGCGTTCACGCCAACCACGCCTCGCTGCTGGACGGCATCCGCACCAAGAAGGCCCTGACGCCCGAGCTGGAAGCCGAGCTGAAGGACATCCTGGCGGCCTTCGCCAAGACCTTCGCCTAACCGTTCGGCCCTGTAGTCAAAGGAAGAGCAGAGCCGGATGGCTAGCCTCAAGGAAATGCGCGATCGGATCGGAAGCGTCAAAGCGACGCAGAAGATCACGAAAGCCATGCAGATGGTCGCGGCGGCCAAGCTGAAGCGCGCCCAGGAGCAGGCGGAGAACGCCCGCCCCTATGCGTCGCGGATGGCCTCGGTCATCGCCAACCTGGCGGCCGGCGTCGGCGACGACGGCCCGCGCCTGATGACCGGAACCGGCGCCGACCAGAAGCATCTGGTCGTCGTCGCCACGGCCGACAAAGGCCTGGCGGGCGGGTTCTCGACCAACGTCATCCGCGCCGCGCGGGACCACATCAACAGCCTGATCGCCAACGGCAAGACGGTCGAGATCGTGGCCGTCGGCCGCAAGTCGCGCGACCAGCTGACCCGCCTGTTCGGCGACAAGGTCGTCAAGACCTTCGAACTGAGCGAGCACAAGACGGTGGGCCTGCATTCGGCCCAGCCGATCGCCGAGCTGCTGGCCGAGAAGTTCGAAGCGGGCGAGGCCGACAAGGTCACCCTCTTCTACAGCCAGTTCAAGTCGGTGATCTCCCAGGTTCCGTCGCTGCGTCAGCTGGCCCCGGCCGAAGTCGACGCGGACGCCTCGGCCGAGGCCGGCGCGCTCTATGAGTATGAGCCGTCGGAAGAGGACATCCTCGAGACCCTGCTGCCGCGCAACCTGACGACGCAGATCCTGGCCGCCCTGCTGGAAAACCAGGCCGGCTTCTTCGGCGCCCAGATGGCTGCGATGGACAACGCCACGCGCAACGCGGGCGACCTCATCAGCGCCCTGACGTTGCAGTACAACCGTTCCCGCCAGGCTCAGATCACCACCGAGCTGATCGAGATCATCGCCGGCGCTGAAGCGCTCTGATCCCGACACAGCTGACATTCGACACGGACAAGCACCGATGACCGACACCACCGCCCCGAAGAAACCCGCCGCCAAGAAGCCGGCCGCTCCCAAGAAGGCCGCCGCTCCGAAGGCCGCCGCCGCCGTTACCGGCCAGGGCAAGATCGCCCAGGTCATCGGCGCCGTCGTCGACGTTGAGTTCGACGGCCACCTGCCGGGCATCCTGAACGCTCTGGAAACCCAGAACGTCGACCAGAAGACGGGCGAGCCCTTCACCCTGGTCCTGGAAGTCGCCCAGCACCTGGGTGAGAACATGGTCCGCACCATCGCCATGGACACGACCGAAGGTCTGACGCGCGGCCAGGCCGTCGTCGACACCGGCAAGTCGATCATGGCCCCGGTCGGTCCGGGCACGCTGGGCCGCATCATGAACGTCGTCGGCCAGCCGATCGACGAAGCCGGTCCGATCAAGACCACCGAGTTCCGCCCGATCCACCGCGAGGCGCCTTCGTTCGAAGAGCAGTCGACCTCGTCGGAAATCCTGGTCACGGGCATCAAGGTCATCGACCTGATCTGCCCCTACACCAAGGGCGGCAAGACCGGCCTGTTCGGCGGCGCCGGCGTCGGCAAGACCGTGACCATGCAGGAGCTGATCAACAACATCGCCAAGGCTTACGGCGGTTATTCGGTTCTGGCCGGCGTGGGCGAACGCACCCGCGAAGGCAACGACCTGTATCACGAGATGATCGAGTCGAACGTGAACGTCGCCGGCGGCGGCGAAGGCTCCAAGTGCGCCCTGGTCTACGGCCAGATGAACGAGCCCCCCGGCGCCCGCGCCCGCGTGGCCCTGACCGGCCTGGCCCAGGCCGAATACTTCCGCGATGAAGAGGGCAAGGACGTCCTGCTGTTCATCGACAACATCTTCCGCTTCACGCAAGCCGGTTCGGAAATGTCGGCTCTGCTGGGCCGTATCCCGTCGGCCGTGGGCTATCAGCCGACGCTGGCCACCGAGATGGGCAACCTGCAGGAGCGCATCACCTCGACGCAGAAGGGCTCGATCACCTCGATCCAGGCCATCTACGTTCCCGCCGACGACCTGACCGACCCGGCGCCCGCCGCCTCGTTCGCCCACTTGGACGCGACCACGGTTCTGAACCGCGACATCGCCGCCCAGGCCATCTTCCCGGCCGTGGACCCGCTGGACTCCACCTCGCGGATCATGGACCCGCTGGTCATCGGCGAAGAGCACTACCGCGTCGCCCGCCGCGTGCAGGAAACCCTGCAGCAGTACAAGGCGCTGAAGGACATCATCGCCATCCTGGGCATGGACGAGCTGTCGGAAGACGACAAGCTGATCGTGTCGCGCGCCCGCAAGATTCAGCGCTTCCTGTCGCAGCCCTTCTTCGTGGCTGAGCAGTTCACCGGCTCGCCGGGCAAGTTCGTCGAACTGGCCGACACCATCCGCTCGTTCAAGGCGATCTGCGACGGCGAATACGACCACCTGCCGGAAGCCGCCTTCTACATGGTCGGCGCCATCGAAGAGGCTGTCGAGAAGGCCGCCAAGATGGCTGCGGAAGCCTAAGCCATGGCCGGTAAGCTGAACTTCTCCCTCGTCGCCCCGGAACGCGAAGTCTTCGCCGGTTCGGTCGATCAGGTCGATGCGCCGGGCGTCGAGGGCGACTTCGGCGTCCTGCCGGGCCACGCGCCCTTCATGACCACCCTGCGCGAAGGCGTGGTGACGGTCTATGACGGCGCCCAGCGCCGCCGCTTCGAGGTCAAGGGCGGCTTCGCCGACGTCAACGGCGAAGGCCTGACCATCCTGGCCGAAGAGGCTTCGGAGCTCGTCGCGAACTAAGCTTTCGCGACGCTGAAACGATCAAAGGCCCCTCGCTCCGGCGGGGGGCCTTTTTCGTGCGCGATGTGATGCGCTGCCTTCCTCTATTCCGCCATTGCTCACTACTCCACCGTCATCCTCGGGCTTGACCCGAGGATCCAGCCGTCCGCCTGCGGAACCTTGGCCAGGTGGAGCGCGCCCTGCACTGGATCCTCGGGTCAAGCCCGAGGATGACGGCGTGGGAAGAAGGCGGGGGAAGAGGGGGCTGGCTAGCCCTACAGCGCCCATTCCCCGAACACCCGCGCCACCTGCTCATAGACCGGGCGTTTGAACGGCACGATCAGGCCGGGCGCCTCTTCGAGCCGCCCCCAGCGCCAGGCGTCGAATTCCGGCTCGCCGTGGGCGTTCAGGTCGATCTCGTCCTCGGCGCCGGTCAGGCGGAAGGCGAACCATTGCTGGCGCTGGCCCTTCAGCCCCTTCCAGCTCTTGGGGCTCGGCAGGCCCTCGGGGAAGTCATAGGGAATCCACTCGGTCGTGCGGCCCAGCAGGGCGATGGATCGCACGCCCGTCTCCTCGTGCAGTTCGCGGCGGGCGGCGGCTTCCAGGTCTTCGCCGTCGTCGACGCCGCCTTGCGGGAACTGCCAGTTCCACGGCTCGGGCGTGTCGGCGCGGCGGCCGAACCAGACCTGACCGGCCGGATTGAACAGGACGACCCCGACGTTGGGGCGATAGAGGGACAGATCGACAGCGTTCATGCCTTCCCGCATACGCCCCCGTCCTCTCGGGGGCTAGGCGTCAACGTCCGGGAAAGGGAGCGCGTCTAGGGTGGCGTCATGGACAGACGTCATCTGATCGGCCTGACTCTGAGCGGTGTGGCGCTGGGCGGCCTCGCGTTGGCGGGCGCGGCGCACGCTTCGCCCGAGAAGAGCGGGGGCGGCAAGGGCGGCTATCTGTCTCTGCCGACCGCCACGGCCACCGTGCTGCGCCGCGACGGGCGACGCGGGGTGATGACGGTCGAGACGGGCCTCGATATCGCCGACGGCGCCCTGATGGAGCGGGCGCAGCAGTCCCAGCCGCGCCTCAGCGCCGCCTATAATGAAGTGGTCCGCATCGCCGCCGAGCGGCTGTTGCCAGACGCGCCGCCCAATGTCGAATGGCTGGTCGTCGCCTTGCAGCACGCCACCGACGCCATTCTGGGCAAGCCGGGGGCCAAGCTGTTGCTGGGCACGGTGATGGTGGTTTGAGGCGAGGCGACGCTTACATACACGCACATCTTCCACACACGCCCTCATCCGCCGCATATGCCGTCATCCTCGGGCTTGACCCGAGGATCCAGCACAGGGCGCGCTCAACCTAGCTTACGTCGCGTGGGCGGATGACTGGATCCTCGGGTCAAGCCCGAGGATGACGGCGGGGAGAGGGAGCGACGTGCGAAGCGAAGAAGGGGGGCGTCGCGACGCCCGCGCCCTCAGTCCTGCGTCGGGTCGGGGCGGCTGGTGTCGCCGTAGGTCATGGCCAGGAAGACGTCTTCCAGATCCGGGTCTTCGGTGGCGATGTCCTTGATGGTCACGCCCGCCGCGCGCACGGCGGCCAGCACCTGTTCGACGCTGGATTCGCCCGTCCGATAGGTGACGACGAAGGCGCCGTTGGCGCGCGGGGCGACCGCGAATCCGTTCAGGGCGGGCAGGGTCTCGGGCGCCGTCTCGGGCGTCACCACGACGTTGCGGGTGTCCAGTCGCTTCAGCAACTGTTCGGTCGGCTCGCAGGCCACGACCTCGCCGCGGTTGATGATGGCGATGGTGTCGCACAGCTCCTGCGCCTCTTCGAGGTAGTGGGTGGTCAGGATCACCGTCACCCCCTCCTCATTGATCTTGCGGACGTATTCCCACAGCTGGCGGCGCAGTTCGACGTCCACGCCCGCCGTCGGCTCGTCCAGGATCAGCACGGGCGGATTATGCACCAGGGCCTTGGCCACCATCAGGCGCCGCTTCATGCCGCCGGACAGGGCGCGGACATAGGCGTTGGCCTTGTCCGACAGGCCCAGCGCCGCCAGCAGTTCGTCCGAGCGCCGCTCGTTCGCCGGCACGCCGTAGAAGCCGGCCTGGACCTCCAGCGCCTCGCGCGGAGTGAAGAAGACGTCGGCGACGATCTCCTGCGGCACCACGCCCAGCGCCGAGCGGGCGTCGCGCGCCTCATGATCGATGTCGCGATCCCAGATGCGGACCGTGCCCTCGGACTTGTTCACCACGCCCGCGATGATGTTGATCAGGGTCGACTTGCCCGCGCCGTTCGGACCCAGCAGGCCGAACATCGAGCCGCGCTGCACCGTCAGATCGACCCCGCGCAGGGCCGTCTTCGGCGGCGACTTGCGCGAGCCCTTGTAGGTCTTCTTCAGCCCCCTGACCTCGATGGCGTTGACGGGCAGACGGAGCGCTTGGGTCATGAGGCGGACTTCAACTCGGGCAGGGCGGGGCGGACGGCATAGGTAGGGCGCGCAAGGCCGTTCGCCAAGCCGCGGGCGCGTATGGGGACAAGGTTGCGAGACGATATGTAAATGGTGCTTGACGCTCATGAATGATGTGTCTAGGCTACTTGTCATAAAGACAACTTTCATAGACGAGGACACGCCATGACCACCGCCGTCGCCGCCCGCAAACCCCTGACCCGCACCCGCATCATCGGCTTCGCCGCCATGGCCGTCTGCGCCGTCGGCTACGCCGGTTTCGCCCTGGCCCTGCTGGCGGGCAAGCTGGACTATCTGCCGATGGCCCAGGCGGCGATCATCGCCGCGGTCGCCGCCGTGATCGGCGAGATCGGCCTGTGGGTCGGGGCGGGCTGCCTGGGCTTGACCCTGTTCAAGAAGCGCAAGGCCCTGTTCGACAAGGTGATGGGCCGCAAGGCCGCGCCCTCTGACGTTTGACCTGACGGTCCGGTCCGCCTAGGAACGGCGCAAAGCCTTTCCAGACCGGACCGGATCATGCCTCCCCGCCATCTCGACGCCGTCATTCCTCCGCCCGAAGAAGTCGTGGTCTCGACCAAGCGCGTCGCCTGCGACGGCGGCGGCGGGGCCCTGGGCCACCCGCTGGTCTATATGGACATGGGCGAGGACGACTTCATCGAGTGCGGCTATTGCGACCGCCGTTTCGTGCTGTCCGACCATCCGCACCCCGAGAGCGAATATCTCGATCCGGCGGCTCGTCCGCCCGAGGCGCACTGAGGCCGGCCGTGCGTTATCTGCACGCCATGGTCCGGGTGAAGGATCTGGACGCCTCGATGCGCTTCTACCGCGACCTGCTGGGTCTGGAGGAGACTCGCCGCGCGGATTACGAGGCCGGGCGCTTCACCCTGGTCTATCTGGCCGCGCCCGCCGACAAGGCCCGCGCCGAGGCCGAGAAGTCGCCCGAGGTCGAGCTGACCTATAACTGGGACGATCAGGACTACGACGGCGGCCGCAACTTCGGCCATCTGGCGTTTCAGGTCGACGACATCTACGCCGCCTGCCAGCGGCTGATGGACGGCGGCGTCGTCGTCAACCGTCCGCCCCGCGACGGCCACATGGCCTTCGTCCGCTCGCCGGATGGGATTTCGATCGAGCTGCTGCAGGCGGGCGAGCGCCTGGCGCCGGCCGAGCCCTGGGCCTCCATGCCGAACGTGGGCGCCTGGTGAGCGTTTCGGCGCGGCTGATCCTGGGTCTGGCGGTCCTGAGCCTGGGCGCCTGCGCCTCGGTGACGGAGACCAATCCGGCGCGGACGGCCACCGACATGCTGCTGGTCAACCGGGCCGCCGATCGCGCGGTCGAGGGTCTGACCCTGCCGATCCCCCAGGGCGCGCGCGTCTTCGTCGATGAGACCTATTTCCAGGCCGAGAACGCCCGCTATGCGCTGAGCGCCATCCGCGCCGCCCTGTCGGAAGCGGGCTACGCCATCGTGCGCGAGCGCGGCGAGGCCGACGCCATCTTCGAGGTGCGCGCCGGGGCGCTGTCGCTGGACCAACTGCGCCGGGTGGTGGGCATTCCCGACATGCGGGTGCCCATCAACGAGAGCCTGAACGTCGTCTCCCTGCCGGAGCTGTCGCTCTACTCCAACCGCGACCGCATGGGCGTGGCCGAGTTTTCGGGCTTCCTCTACGACGCGCGCACGGGGATGCCGCTGGGCGCCGTCACGCCGATGATCGGCCAGTACAAGATCCGCAGCCACAAGGCCTTCATGATGATCACCTGGGGCCAGCAGCTGGCCCAGCCGGGCGAGCGTGATCCGGGCTCGAGCTGGAAGGAATTCTAGCGCGAATATTTGGACCATTGTTCTGGGTTCAGTTGATTCCGACTGAACCGAAAATGGTCAGGCCTCTCGCTCCGTTCGCGGAGCGAGACAGCCGCTTCGGACCGTGTTAGGGCGCAGGTGAGCATAAGGCGTTGGCCGCGCTCATCTGTTCGCCGCCGCCGCAAGAGACGCCCTTGTCCTTCTTCCACGCCGGTCCCGCGCCGAAAGGCTCCGGTCTTCGCCGAGGCGCCCTGCGCGACGGGCTGGACCTGGCGCCGGGGATGAAGGTCGGCCTGTTCGGCGGCTCGTTCAATCCGGCCCACGACGGCCACGCCCATGTGGCGGCCACCGCCATGCAGCGGCTGGACCTGGACCGGGTGGTCTGGCTGGTCTCGCCGCAGAACCCGCTGAAATCCAACCACGAGACCGCGCCGCTGGCCGAGCGCATGGCCTCGGCGCGCGCCGTGGCGGCGAGCGTCGGTCCAGCCATGATCGTTTCGGATTTCGAGACGCGGGCGGGCACGGGCTGGACCGTCGACACCCTGCGCGCCATCGTCGCCCGCCATCCGGGCGTGCACTTCGTCTGGCTGATGGGATCGGACAATCTGGCGGGCTTCCATCGCTGGCGGGGCTGGACCGACATCATGCGGTTGATGCCGGTGGCGGTCATAGCCCGGCCGGGCAGCCTGTTGGACAGCCGCACGGCCCCGGCGGCGGCGCGGTTCGCCCGCTATCGCATTCCCGCCGCCCAGGCCGGACTGCTGCCCAATCTGGAAGCGCCGGCCTGGACCTATCTGACGGCGCCGCTGAATCACCGCTCCTCCACCGCCATCCGCGCGACGCGCGCGGCGGGGTGAAGGCGCGGGCCCGATCCGTCAGTGCGCCGTGCGCGGCGCCCGCGACGACGAGTGGTAGCTGAGGATGCGCCATTCGCCGTTGCGCCGCTCCAGCACGCTGGTGGCGACGCCTTGCCGCTCGACCGGGGCGCGGGCGGCATCCTTGAAGGCGATGCGGAAGCGATAGGTCTCGGTCGCATAGGCCGTGTCGCCCGCGACGACGGCGCGCACGACCGGGTCGATCATCTCGAAGGCCGAGAAGACCAGCAGCTCCGGCCCCAGATGATGCTCCAGATAGCGGGCGAAGTCGCCCTCGACGCCGCCCTGTTCGAACACCTGGGAGTCCGGCCAGAAGAAGCGGGCGGCGGCCGGAGCGTCCAGGGCGCTGAGGCTGGCGCGATAGCCTTGCAGCACGGCCAGCACCTCGGTCTGCGGCGCCGAGCGCGCGGCGCTGGCCGACTGTGCGGCCTGAGGGGCGGGCTCGTGGGCGGATGCGACGGGGGCATGGGCGATCATGAAGCCGGCCAGGACGGGGGCCAGGACAGCGGCGGGCAGAGGGTTCATCCGGTTTCTCCTTGGGTGAGCGGGGCGCCGGCGCGCACGCCGGGACGGTTGAGCCAGCGACGCAGGAGCCTGCGGCCAGGCTGTTCGACGGCGATGTGGATCACGGCGGCGGCGGCGAGGGTGAGGGCCAGCAACGCGGCCAGTTCGAGGGGGCTCATGCGGTAGTCGCCGGCCAGGCCCAGCAGCGCCTGCATCGCATTGCGCCAGACCATCACCAGCGGAATGTGGACCAGGTAGAGGGCATAGGAGGCCTCGCCCGCGAACAGCCAGACGGGGTTCGACAGGACGGTGCGCGCCCCGGACTTGGCCAGCAGGGCCAGGCTGAGGATCAGCGGCCCGGCCAAGGCCACGATCAGCCGGTCGTCCAGCGCGGCCTGCATGGCGGCCAGCATGGCCAGGCTGGCGAGGATCGCGGCGGCGATCGCGGCCCTGGGGCTGAGGCGCAGGCGCTGGCCCAGGAAGTAGAGACCGATGCCGAACAGGAATTCAGGCAGAATTCTCAGAACGCCCAGATTGTCTTCGGCGCGCGGCAGGATGACGCCGAAGGCCATGCGGTAGCCGGCGTCCAGCACAGCGAACAGCGTGACAGCCAGGGCGATCAGGACGACGGGCCGATCCCTCAGGCGCAAGGCGATCCAGGCGTAGACGGGGAAGATCAGATAGGCGAACCACTCGGCGGACAGGGACCAGGCGGGGCCGTTCCACAGCACCATGGTGGAGCGCGGGAACCAGGCCTGGCTCAGCAGCATGGACTGGATGAAGTCGGGCGCGTTGAAACGGCCAGGCTCCAGGCCGACGCCGACCAGGCCCGCGCCCAGCACCATGACCAGCATCCCCAGCATGATGGCGGCGTGGGCCGGATAGATGCGGGCGAACCGCGCGACGATGAAGCGCCTGTAGTCCGGCGGTCCATCGCCCTGCAGATAGACGTGGGCGAGGATGAAGCCCGACAGGATGAAGAAGACATCGACCCCCAGACGCGCCCGGTTCAGCAGGCCGGCGGCCTCGGGCGGCAGGGTCCACATCAGCTGATAGTGAAAAAGCACCACCCCCAGCGCCAGCAGGAAGCGGACGCTGGTCAGCGGCTCCATCACCGGGGGAAAGGGGTGGGGCGGCGCACGGTCTGACGCCCCGGCCGCCTTGCTTTCGCGCGCAGGCGCAGGCCTGGCGACGGCTTCATTCCTGATCACGGCAGCGCCCCTCCACGAGCCTGGCTCATGATCCGTCTACGCAGTTTTACGGCGTACCCCTCGCCGGAGGCCGACCGGAAGGGAGGCGCGGGGGGCGCTCGTCCCTGGCGTGGGTGACGTTTTGCACGAGGCGTGCTATCATCGGCTTTTAGTAATCGCCTCGGAGCCCTCCGCTGACCCCCTCGACCGCGCACGATGCGCAAGACGCCGTTTCGAACGCGGCGCACGAAATGGACCTGATGGATTCCGTCCATTCCGAAGACGGTCAGGCCGAGGATGGCCCCAGTAGCGACGAGCGCCAGCCTCTGCCGGTCGGCGCGACCGCGTTGGAGCAGGCCATCCTCGCCAAACTCGACGACGACAAGGCGCAGGACATCGTCCTGATCGACCTGCGCGGCAAGAGCCCGATGACCGACGCCATGATCGTGGCTTCGGGGCGCTCGCACCGCCACGTCGGCGCCATCGCCGACCACCTGCTGCGCCTGTTCAAGGAATTGGGCCTGGGCAAGGTGAAGGTCGAGGGCCTGCCGCACTGCGACTGGGTGCTGCTGGATGCGGGCGACGTCGTCGTCCACCTGTTCCGCCCGGAAGTGCGCACCTTCTACAACATCGAAAAGATCTGGGCGGTCGATAGCGCCCACCGCGGCGGCCCCGCCCGGGACTGACCTCATGAAGCTGGCGATCGCGGCCATCGGCAAGCCGGGCCGCGGTCCCGAGGCCGCCCTGGCCGACGACTACGCCCGGCGGGCCACCCTGTCGGGGCGGCCCCTGGGTCTGGGCCCCCTCGAACTCATCGACCTTGAACCGAAGAAGCCCGGCAAGGCGCCGGAGGCCGAGCTGCTGCTCGCCGCCGCCGAGGGTGCGCACTTGATCGCCTGCGACGAGCGGGGCAAGACCTACGCCTCGCGCGCCTTCGCCGACCATGTGGCGGCCCTGCGCGATCAGGGCGAGCGGCGGCTGGTCTTCGTCATCGGCGGCGCCGACGGTCTGGACGAAAGCGTGCGCCGCGCCGCGCGCTCGACCCTGGCCTTCGGGCCGCAGACCTGGCCGCACGCCCTGGCCCGCGCCATGCTGGCCGAACAAATCTATCGGGCCGTGACCATCCTGGCCGGTTCGCCCTATCATCGCGACTGATGCGATCCGGGGCCGTTCTTCTTCTGACGTCTTCCAGCCTGCTGCTGGCCCTGGCCGGGCCAGCGGCCAGCCAGCGCACGGCCCAGCCGAACGCCGAACTGACCCGGCTTCAGGCCGAGTATCGCGACGAGACGGCCCGCGCCCGCCGCCTGAGGGCCGAGGCCGCCGCCGCCGCCGAGGAGATCGTCGACCTGGACCGCCAGTTGCGCGAGCTGCGCCGCGCCGAGGCCGAGGACGACGTGCAACTGGACGCCCAGCGCGCCCGGCTGAAGGAGCTGGGCGATCGTGAAGCGGCCCTGCTGGCCGCCCTGTCGCGCGAGCGCGCGGCGCAGGGACGGCTGCTGTCCGCCCTGCAGATGATGAGCCGCGAGCCGCCGCCGCCGCTGCTGATCCCGGCGGACAAGGCGGTGGACACGGTGCGGGCCTCCATCCTGATCCGCGCCATCACGCCTGAGCTTCAGGACCGGGCCGAAACCCTGGTCGAGCGTCAGGCCGAGATCGGCCGCATCCGCCGTCTGGCCGCCCTGTCCAGCGAGCGGCTGTTCACCGTTGAGAGCGCCCAGAACGACCGTCGCGCCGAGATCGAGGGGCTGACGGCGCGCAAGACCGCCCTGCGGTCTGTTCTGCGGGCCGAGGCGGCGCGGGCCGAGCGCGCGACCAAGGCGCTGGAGGCGCGCATCCGCGAACTGGGCGGGCAGACGCCTCGGGTCGCCGAGGCGCCGGAAGAGGCTCCGGCCGCCCGCCTGCCTGCGGGCCGCAGCCGCCTGACCCCGCCCATCGCGGGGACGCCCTCGCAACGCTTCGGCGGCCGCTCGGCCGGGTGGAGCTGGCGCTCCAGCCATGAGGCGGTCGGCGCGCCGGCGGCGGGCCGCGTCGCCTACGCCGGGCCGCTGAAGGAATGGGGCGAGGTGGTGATCCTCGACCTCGGCCCCGGCTGGCGGGCCGTGATCGCGGGCCTGGACAGGCTGGAGGTCGAGACCGGCCAGCGTGTCGGGGACGGCCAGACCTTGGGCCGCACCGGCGAGGACGGCGAAGCCTATTTCGAACTGCGCCGCCAGGAACGGCCCATCGATCCCGCGCCCTGGTTGCAGTAGCGGGGGCTCTGTCTCCCGCCGTCATCCGCCTTCTCGCCGCTATCCGCCTTCCTGCCGTCCTCCTCGGGCTTGACCCGAGGATCGGGCCTTCCGTCTGCGCGGCCCAGGACAGGTCGGGCGCGTCCTGCACTCGATCCTCGGGTCAAGCCCGAGGATGACGGCCAGCGGGAGAGGCGCAGGTGCAGGCGGCAGGCGACGTCATCCGGCAAGCTCTCTCCCGCCCAACCGCGCGAAATTCCTTTCAAATCGGCGCGGACGCTGTTTGTATCGGCGCAACTGTCGTGCGCGCCGTCGTGGCGCTCGCGCCGCCCTGGACGACCGGAGCCGAAAGCGGATCCGATGGAAAGAGATCGAATGCGTAAACTGCTTCTCGTCGGGGCGGCCGCCCTGGTTCTGGGCGGATCGGCTGCCGCTGTGGCCGGCCAGACGCCGCGTAACGAGACCTTCCGCATGCTGGAGCTGTTCGGCGATGTTCTGGGCATCGTCGAGCAGGCCTATGTCGTTCCTGTCGACAACAAGAAGCTGATCGAGGCCGCCCTGCAGGGGATGATGACGGCGCTCGATCCCCACTCCAACTACCTGCCCGCTAGGGCCTTCGGCGACCTGCGCGAGCGGACCTCTGGCGAATATTCGGGCGTCGGCCTGACCATCACCTCCGAGGGCGGGCTGGTGAAGATCATCTCGCCGATGGACGACAGCCCGGCCGGTCGCGCCGGCGTTCAGGCGGGCGACGTCATCAGCGCCATTGACGGGCAGAATGCGGCCGGGCTGACCGTGTCCGAGGTGTCGGACAAGCTGCGCGGCGCCACGGGCACCAGCGTCACCGTCACCTTCCTGCGCGACGGCGAGGAGCCGCGCGAGGTCGTGCTGACGCGCGAGGTCATCAAGGTCGAATCCGTCACCGGCCGTCTGGAAGGCGACTTCGGCTACCTGCGCATCTCGACCTTCAACGAGAACACCGGCCGCGAGCTGACCGAGACCATCGAGCGGCTGAAGACCGAGAAGCCGGGCCTGAAGGGCTATGTGCTGGACCTGCGCAACAACGGCGGCGGCCTGCTGACGGCGGCCATCGACGTGTCGGACGCCTTCCTGGAGCGCGGCGAGATCGTCAGCCAGCGCGGGCGCAAGCCCGAGGACATCGAACGCTACGCCGCCAAGCCGGGCGACCTGACCGGCGGCCTGCCGGTGGTGGTGCTGATCAACTACGGCTCGGCCTCGGCGTCCGAGATCGTGGCGGGCGCCCTGAAGGACCAGGAGCGGGCCACCGTCGTCGGCCTGACCAGCTTCGGCAAGGGCTCGGTGCAGACGGTGATCCCGCTGCGCGGCGGCCAGGACGGCGCCCTGTCGATCACCACGGCGCGCTACTACACGCCGTCGGGCCGCTCGATCCAGAAGATCGGCATCGAGCCGGACCTGGAGGTCGCTCGTTCCGAGGCCGAGGCGCGCATCGTCTCGCGCTCCAGCTTCATCTATTCCGAGGCGGCCTATTCGACGGCGCTGGACTCCTCCATCGGGGCCGAGCGGAAGGGACCGCACACCCCGCGTGAGGCGCCGGGCGCCGACTACGCCAAGGACAAGGACTATCAGTTGCAGCGGGCGCTGGACGTGCTGCGGGCCGGCGGCGACCTGACCAAACTGGCCGCTGCGCCGGAAGGCGTGGTCATCACCGAACCGGGGCAGGACAAGGTCGAGACCGCCGAGGCTGACACGCCCAAGGTCACGGTCGAGCCGAAAGACCCCCCGGCGCCGCAGCGCGCGCCGGAAATCACGCCGGGGAACGAGCCGAAGAGCGACTGAGGCGCGGCGCTCGAACGTGGTGAACGCGCCGTTAGGCTTTCTTAACCGACGCAGGGCTTAACTGAGGCTGAGGGGCGCCGCGTCTGTGCGGCGCCTGCCAGCCCGAGCCGACGCCCTGACCATGTTCGCCAAGCGCCAGTCCGCCCTCGCCGCCGCCGCAGGCGCGCCGCCGGAGCCCCGGTCGCGCGTCGCTATGGAGCCGGTCCTGAACGCCCTGAAGAAGCCGCCCGTCGCAGCGGGCGCGGCCGGGGTCTTCGTCATCGGCGCCGCCGCCCTGTTCGTCGCCGTGCTGGGCGACCCGCGCGCGGGCGCGCCGACGGCCAGCGCCGTACTGGAGCGGCCCGCCGCCGCCGACACGGCCCCGACCGGCGCCGAGGCCTTCGGCTTCAGCGGTCTGGACATCTATCAAGACCTTGGCCCCATCGACCCGGCCCTGATGGGCGAGGGCGGAGCCGCCGGGGGCGAGGCCCTCATCACCCTGCCGGACGGCGCCAGCGTGGCCTCGGGCCAGGGCTTCAGCGCCCCGGTGCGCGCGCCCTCCAGCCCCCTGCCCAAGGCGCCGATCGCGGGCCTGTTCCAGCCCGGCCCCAACGGTCCCCTGCCGCGTATCGCCGCCGACGGCCGCGTCCCGGCCCAGGCCTACGCTCGGCCCTTCCGCTCGAACGGCAAGCCGATGGTGGCCCTGGTGGTCGGCGGGCTGGGCCTGAACAGCGCCACGACGCGCGCGGCGATCGAGCGCCTGCCCGCCGAGGTGACGCTCTCCTTCGTGCCCTACGCCGAGGGCCTTCAGACGTGGATCGACCTGGCCCGCGCCCACGGCCATGAGGTGATGATCGAACTGCCGATGGAGCCGACCGGTTATCCCGACAACGACCCCGGCCCCTACACCCTGCTGTCGTCCGGCGGCGCCGACGATGTGGCGGTCAAGCTGGACTGGTTGCTGGCGCGCGCCACCGGCTATTTCGGCGTGACCAACTATCTGGGCGACCGGTTCGCGACCTCGGACGAAGGCGTGACGGCCCTGATGACCAACCTGCGCCAGCGCGGCCTGGCCTTCCTCGACGACGGCTCCATGCGCCGCCGCCCCGGCGCCTTCGCCCGCGCCAGCGCCGACCGTGTCGTCGACGAGGAACAGACCCCCGCCGCCATCCTGCGTCAGTTCAACGCCTTGGAGGCCGCCGCCAAGACCAACGGCGCGGCGCTGGGGACCGGCTTCTCCTACCCCGTCACCGTCGAGGCCGCCGCCCGCTGGACGGCGGGTCTGGAGGCTCGCGGCCTCCAGTTGGCGCCCGCTTCGGCGATGACCCGACGGCCAGGACGGTAAGTCGGGAAGACGCCCGCCTGATGGCGGTCAGCGCCATCGGTGCTTCGAACCCGCCAGCCCTTCATCCGGCGCCGTCCTGCGGCCGTCAAAGAAGCCCGTGCTGCTTGCCTTTCTCTTCATGTTGGCGGCCTATGTGGACGGGTAGCGTGGTTATGTGAGATGGCCGCGACATGGAGACCCTTATGCGGAACATGGGAATTGTCGCGGCTGTCGTTCTGAGCCTGTTTGGGACTGCGCATGCACAGGACGCGCCGAGCCCGGACGCCACCGTCTTGCCGGATCTGATGGTGCGAGGCCGACCGGTGCAGGAAGCGGCCCGCGATTTCGTCGGGCGGGTCGGCGCGCCTGCGCGCGGGCGAGGCCTGGCGCTGTGGCGTCGCGAGATTTGCCCTGGTGTCGTCAATCTTGAGCGTGAGGCCGCCCAGGCCGTCATAGATCGGATCACCCAGACCGCCGCAAGCTTGGACCTGCGGACTGGCGAGCCGGGCTGCCATCCCAATGTGGTCGTGATCTTCACGAATGACGGCCGCGGGCTGGCGAGAACGATGAACGCCGACAACCCCCGGCTTTTTCGTCAGAACGTGACGGGCATGCATCGCGACACGACGGCGTTCCAGGATTTTCTGGACGCAGAGCGTCCCGTCCGCTGGTGGTCGCTGAGCCTTCCCGTCGATAGCGAGACCGGTCGGGCGGTCGTAAGGATGCCAGGGGATGCGGTCGGCGGGATAGTCGATAGCCAGCTGGCGGCGATCTTGGGGTGCAATCCCAACGACTGCGTCGCAGCCGCCTCTCCTATTGTGCGTCGAAAGGGGCCGGGCCGTTTGAGCACCCAAGTCGTTGACGCGCTGTTTAAGACCATGGTGATCGTCGACACGGACATGACCGGCGACGTCAACACGACCCAGTTGGGCGACTACATCGCTCTTGTGAGTCTGGCCCAGCTTGACCCGCGGGCGGAAACGCAAGGGTTCGACACGATCCTGAATCTCTTTTCGGGAGATGCGCAGCAGGGTCTTACCGAGTGGGATCGCGCCTATCTCGTCGCCCTTTACGGGCCACGCCCGGACTGGGCGTCGGTCCGGGCGCAGGCGGGAGCGGTGGCGGATGTCATGGCCCGTGATCTGCGTGCTCCGCGAGGCGGATCCTAGGGAACGGGTCTGTCGTCCCTCAGAGGCGCGAACGTGCTACTGTCGTCGGCATGACCATTGACGACGATCACGCCCCCGCCGCCGAACCTGCGGACTCCCTTCCCGGTGAAACGCCCGTGCAGCGGGCGCTGCGGCTCAAGAAGGCGGCGATCGACGCCCGGCCCAAGCCGCCGCGCGGCGGCCGCTTCCAGCGCGAACAGGCGGCTCGCATCAAGAGCGGGGCGTCGCGCCCCTGGATGAGTAAGTAGTCCGGCGGGGCCTTTGGCTTGATCAGCTCGGATAGACGTGATCGTCTGTCGATATGACGGTGTTCGCCCTGTTCCTGGCTCTGACTTCCGTGGCCGTGTTGGCGGCCATGTCCTGGCGCGCCGCGAGAGGCCTGCCGCGCGAGACGCGGCTGCCGATGCAGTGGGGCTTTGACGGGCGGCCCATATGGCGTGCGCCGCGTGACGTCGCCCTGAGTTTCACGCCTGTTCTGGCGGCCTTGACTCTGCTTCCCACGGCGATGGCCAGCTTGTTGGGGCCGCTGGAGAGCGCGGACGCGCGGCGTTACTTCGGCGTCCTGATCGTCATGGGGCTGGTCTGGATCGGCGCTCACGCTCTGCACCTCAGGCTGGTGCGAGGCTGGCTCGCCCGGCAGGGCTAAAGCGTCAGCCGCATGGCGGCGCGGTCGGTCAGGCCGCGGGCGGCCTCTGCGGCCAGGGTCTCGCGCAGATAGGCGGGTGTTTCTGCAAACGTCAGCGCCGCATAGCCCAGGCGCGCATAGAAGGGCGCATTCCACGGAACGGAGCTGAAGGCGGTCAGCGTCAGGGCCTGTTTGGCGCAGGCCTCGGCTGCGTGGCGCGCGGTCGCCATCAGCGCCCGTCCGGCGCCGCGCCCTTGATGGTCAGCAGAGACTGACAACTCAAGGATATGCAGGTCCGCGTCCGCCTCGGCGGCGATCAGGAAGCCGACCGGCTGGTCCTCTGCGTCGACGGCGACTCAGGACAGGCCCTGCGCTACGGCGCGCGCATGAGCGTCAGGTCCGGCGGTGCGGTCGTCGGCGATCCAGGCCAGATCGGGCAGGGCGCGAAACAGCGTCCCGGCCGATCGCTCCACCGCCTCCAGGCGGTTGATGTCCGGTTCGCGCGTCGGCCGGACTGGAATCAATGGGCGTCGCAGCCCTTGGCGGGCATGGGCTTCAGGTCCAACAGGGCGAACAGCTTGGCGTCGTCGTCCTCTTCCGGGTTCGGTGTCGTCAGCAGCTTGCCGCCGACGAAGATGGAGTTGGCGCCGGCCAGGAAGCACAGGGCCTGCATCTCCGGCGTCATGCCCTCGCGTCCGGCTGACAGGCGGACCATCGACTGGGGGCAGACCAGACGGGCGACGGCGACGGTGCGGACGAACTCGATCGGATCGATCTCGCCTTCCTTCAGCACCCGCTCGCCCAGCGGCGTGCCGCCGACGGGGACCAGGGCGTTGACCGGAAGGCTGTCGGGGTGGACGGGCAGGGTGGCGAGCGCATGCAACAGGCCCGCGCGGTCGCGCCTCTTCTCGCCCATGCCGACGATGCCGCCGCAGCAGGTGTTCATCCCTGCGTCGCGGACGTGCTGCAGCGTCTCCAGCCGATCTTGATAGGAACGGGTCGTCACCACCTCGGCGTAATACTCAGGCCCGGTGTCGAGGTTGTGGTTGTAGTAGTCGAGGCCCGCGTCCTTCAGCTGTTTCGCCTGATCGGCGTTCAGCATCCCCAGGGTGGCGCAGGTCTCCAGACCCAGCGCCTTCACGCCGGAGATCATGGCCGCCAGCTTGGGCGTGTCGCGGTCCTTCAGCTCGCGCCAGGCGGCGCCCATGCAGAAGCGGCTGGCGCCGCCCGCCTTGGCCGCCATGGCCTCGGCGATGACGGCGGTGGGCTCCATCAGCTTCTCGGCCTTGAGCCCGGTCTTGAAGCTGGCCGACTGCGAGCAGTAGCCGCAGTTCTCGGCGCAGCCGCCGGTCTTGATCGACAGAAGTTGCGACTTCTGCACCTCATTCGGGTCGAAGGTGCGCCGGTGCACCGTCGCCGCCTCGAACACCAGCTCCATGAAGGGGCGGGCGAACAGGGCCTCGACCTCCTCCAGGGTCCAGTCATGACGGGGGATCGAGAAATCGCGGGCGGGTCGGATCGATGCGTCGTCAGCCATGGGACGACGGCTTAGACGACTTGCTCCCGATCCGCCAAGCCTGTGTTGATCGCACGGCGTTGCGCCACTGTGTGATCTCGGCGACGCGGGCTGCGTCATACTGCTCTGAGAAGTCTTTGAACGCGCGTCGGATCAGGCGACCAGGCGCGGTCCCGTCGCGGCGGCGCCGGCGGCGACCGAGCGATCCAGGCGGAAGCGGGCGACCTGCTGGTTCAGGCTGACGGCTTCATTGGCCAACTGGCGGGCGGCGGCGGTGGCCTCTTCGGTCATGGCGGCGTTCTGCTGGGTGATGTCGTCCATCTCGCCCATGGCGCGGCGGACGCGGGCCAGGCCGTCGGACTGTTCCTGGGCGGAGCCGGCGATGCCGCCCGCCAGGCCGTCGACGGCCGAGACCTTGGCGCCGATGCGCTCCAGCGCCGCGCCGGTGCGTTCGACCAGATCGACGCCGCGCGCCACCTGGGCCGAGGAGGTGGAGATCAGGGTGCGGATCTCGCCCGAGGCCTCGGACGAGCGCTGGGCCAGGGCGCGCACTTCCTGGGCCACCACGGCGAAGCCGCGACCGGCGTCGCCGGCGCGGGCGGCCTCGACCCCGGCGTTCAGGGCCAGCAGGTTGGTCTGGAAGGCGATCTCGTCGATCAGGCTGGTGAAGCGGCCGATCTCGGTCGAGGATTCGGCGATGGCGTGGATGGCGGATACGGCGTCGCCGACCACCCGGGTCGTGTGTTCGACATCGGCGCGGGCGGCGGCCAGGGCCTCGGCGGTCTGGCGCGCGCCGTCGGCGGTCGAGGCGACCTGGCGGGCGATGGCGTCGGCCTCGTTGACGGTGCGCTCCAGATTGGCGGCCTGACGCTCGGTGCGGCTGGCCAGATCCTCGGAGGCGACGGCCAACTGGCTGGAGCCGGCGCTCAGGCTCTCGACGCTGTCGGCCACGGCGCGCACGGCGGTGCGCAGGGCGCGGGTCGCGGCGTGGAAGTCGTTCTGAAGCGAGCGGTATTCCTCGGGGAAGACGTCCGGGATGGTCACGGACAGGTCGTTGTCGGCCAGGCTGTGCAGGGCGGCGCCCAGGGCGCGCACGACCTCGGCCTGGCGGGCCTCGGCGGCGGCGTGCTCGGCCTGCACGCGATCGCGCTCTTCCTGCAGGGCGTCCAGGTAGATGGAGATGGCCAGGTCCATGTCCAGCATGACCCGCTGGTTCAGCTCGGCCACGGCCTCGGCGGTGATGCGGTCGTGTTCGCGGCGATTGGCGAACAGCTTTCTCGGCCGCTCGATGATGGCGCGGGTCAGATGGGCCAGGATGACGCTGTAGCCGCCGATGTACCAGCGCGGCTCCAGGCCGATGCGGGCGTGGACGCGGCCGATGGCGCGCACCGAGGCGGCGTAGTCTTCGTCGGCGCGGCCGTCGATGATGGCGTCCCAGTGTCGCTGCTGGGCGTTGCTGGCCGCGGTGATATGGCCTTCGTCACGGAAGAAGCGGCGGGTCTCGGGCTCGGCGCGCACCTTGTCGTAGAAGGCGGCCAGGGCCAGGGGCGCGTTGCGGCGCAGAAGGGGGGAGATGGCGCTGTAACCGGCGGACGGCCGACCCAGCCCCATGAAATTCATGCGACGGTCGATCTCGTGGGAAGCCATGACGCAAACTCGTTTCAACGGCAGGGCGGGGGAGAGCCCTAATACCCCTTGTCACCAAGAGGGTATTGGCCGGGTTAAGCCCGGATTGCGTAGATTCCCTTAACCGTCTTGAGACGTCCCCGATTCAGACGAGCCGCCGCTCATATAAAGACATCCTTATGTCTTGATTGCTCCCGTGGCCGCGCCGCGCTATAGCGGCGACAATCCCCCGACAGTGGCCGAAAGACATTTCAGCATGACCGACTACATCGTCCGCGACATCTCCCTGGCCGACTTCGGCAACAAGGAAATCGCCATCGCCGAAACCGAGATGCCGGGCCTGATGGCGCTGCGCGCGGAATACGGGGCGTCCCAGCCGCTGAAGGGCGCCCGCATCGCCGGCAGCCTGCACATGACCATTCAGACGGCCGTGCTGATTCAGACGCTGGAAGCCCTGGGCGCCGAAGTGCGCTGGGCCTCGTGCAACATCTTCTCGACCCAGGACCACGCCGCCGCCGCCATCGCCGCGTCGGGCACGCCGGTCTTCGCCTTCAAGGGCGAGACCCTGGTCGAGTACTGGGACTACGCCCACAAGATCTTCGAATGGGCGGATGGCGGCTATCCGAACCTGATCCTGGACGACGGCGGCGACGCCACCCTGCTGTGCGTGCTGGGGCCGAAGGCCGAGAAGGACGCCAGCGTCCTCGACAACCCGCAGAACGAGGAAGAGGAAGCCCTCTTCTCGGTCATGAAGCGCTATCTGAAGGAGAAGCCGGGCTTCTATTCGGCCATCCGCGACGCCATCGGCGGCGTGTCGGAAGAGACGACCACGGGCGTCCACCGCCTGTATCAGATGGCCGAGCGCGGCGAGCTGCCGTTCCCGGCGATCAACGTCAACGACAGCGTCACCAAGTCGAAGTTCGACAACCTGTACGGCTGCCGTGAATCCCTGGTCGACGCCATCCGTCGCGGCACCGACGTCATGCTGTCGGGCAAGGTGGCGGTGGTCTGCGGCTACGGCGACGTGGGCAAGGGCTCGGCTGCCAGCTTGCGCAACGGCGGCGCCCGCGTCATCGTCACCGAGATCGACCCGATCTGCGCCCTGCAGGCGGCGATGGAAGGCTATGAGGTCCAGACCCTGGAGGACGTCGCCGACAAGGCCGATATCTTCGTCACCACCACGGGCAACAAGGACGTCATCCGCGTCGAGCACATGCGCGCCATGCGCAACAACGCCATCGTCTGCAACATCGGCCACTTCGACAGCGAAATTCAGGTCGCGGGCCTGAAGAACTTCAAGTGGGACAAGATCAAGGATCAGGTCCACCACGTCGAGTTCCCGGACGGCAAGAAGATCATCCTGCTGTCGGAAGGCCGTCTGGTGAACCTGGGCAACGCGACCGGCCACCCGTCCTTCGTGATGTCGGCCTCCTTCACCAACCAGACGCTGGCCCAGATCGAGCTGTGGACCAACGCCAAGGCCTATGAGAACCAGGTCTACACCCTGCCCAAGCACCTGGACGAGAAGGTCGCCTTCCTGCACCTGGCCAAGCTGGGCGCCAAGCTGACGACGCTCAGCAAGGACCAGGCCGACTACATCTCGGTGCCTGTGGAAGGCCCGTTCAAGCCGGAGCACTACCGCTACTGAGACCTGTCTCGGGTCTGAAAGTCAGAACTCCGCGCCGGCGACGGCGCGGGGTTTTTTCTTTGTGCCTAGGCCGCGTCGCGCGGATCGTAGGCGTCGGCTTCGCGGCCCATCAGGCCGGTTTCAAAGTCCATGAAGATGTCGATCAGCTCCTCTACCCCCACCGGCGGCGCCTTGGGATTGAAGCGGAAGCTCCAGAAGCTGACGATGTGCTGGACCGCTCCCAGCTGGTCGCCAAGGCGGGTGAACAGGGCCGGCGCTTCCAACAGGAAGTCGCGGAACGCCACGGGATTGCCCTCGCGCGTCAGCCCGGCATAGGCGTCGTCGTAGTAGCGTAGGGTGCGACCCACCTCGTCGCAGGTCTTCATGATCCGTCCGCGCAAAACCCCGCGCCCGCGCTGAATGTATTCCGCGGCGGCGCGGTCGCTGGGGCCGACCGGCTGGACCGTCACCACCTCGTCAGCCACGTTGACGATATCGCCCATCAGGCTGTTCAGCGCCCATTTGTAATAGAGGAAACCCTTCCAGCAGAAGACGCCCTCCTGATACTGCTCCGGTTCCAGCTTCAGAGTCAGGCGCAGGGCTTCCAATCGGTCGCCCGGCGCGTTGGACAGTATCTTCGCCGCCATGCGCGCGGACGAGGCGACCGCCGCCACCCCGTCGCCGACGCTGAGCGTGACCAGGGGCTCTATCTCCTTCTGAACGAACTCCAGCATCCGCTCCAGGTCCGCCTCGCTGAGGGCGAAGTAGCAGGGGGCGGCGTCCACGTTTCCGCGCCGCAATTGTTCGCGCAGCAGGAACGGATCCAGCGACGGCAGGCGATCCATCAACCGCAGGGTCTTCAGATCGGCATGGTCGGCGTCGACGCCGAAGGCTTCGTGCATGGCGCGCTCGAAGCCGATCTGGTTGACGAAGATGAACCGGCCGCCGGTCTTCAGGTCGGTGCTGTCGATCGGCACGATGATCTTGGTCGCCACCTGGCGACGACCAGGAAAGGCGTCGGTCTCGTTACGCCGCAGGCGATGCTTGACGATGAGGGAGCGATTGAGCGCAGGCGTGCAGAACATCGGACGCTCGGACCAGTCGTCTGTGTCGCCGTGCTCGTCATAGACCTTGAGCAAGTTCAGCACGCGCGCCGTCGAGGCGGTACGGCGCAGGTGTTCGAGATTGCGGATGGCGCGATCAGTCATGGCGGCCACCCTGCCAGTCAAAGGTGACCAACGGCTTAGTTTGGCGCGGCTCAAAAAAAAACGGGCCGCATCCCAAGAGAGGCGGCCCGGTCAGTCGGGGAGGAAACTGAAGAGGGGTTTAGAAGGTCGTCGTCACCGACATCCACAGACGACGCGGCTCCTGGTTGTTGGCGTATTCCGGCGAATAGGCGACGGGCGTCCCGTAAGGGGCCAGGCGAACGAAGTCCTTGTCGAACAGGTTGTAGATCGCCGCGTTGACCGTCACGCGATCATTGACCTCGTACGAGCCGCCGATGTGGAACAGCTCATAGGCCTTGAAGTCGCCCAAGGCGTCGCGGGCGGCGCCCTCGCCGCGCCAGCGCTCCGAGCGGTACTCGCCGCGCACCCAGGTCGACAGGCGGTCGGTCGCCTGCCAGCGCAGCTGGGCGTTGACCATGTGCTCGGGCGTGTCGGTCAGGGGCTGGCCGGCCTGCGATCCGGTCTTCTGTTCACTGTCGGTGTAGGTGTAGTTGCCGTGCAGGCTCCAGGCGTCGGCGAAGCGCCAGCGGGCGGCGACTTCCAGGCCCTGCGTCGTGGCCTCGTCGATGTTCACGCTCTGGCCGAATTCCTTGATCGCCGACCAGAAGCCGACATCGGCGCAACCGGTCTTGGAATAGTCGCCAGCGTCATACTGGGCCTGGGTCAGGCCGAAGGTGCAGTTGGCGATCGGCTGGCCCGAGGCGATCTTGTCCTCGAAGTCGTTGCGGAAGACGGTGGCGTTGGCGCGGAAGGTCGAGCCGTTGTCGAAATAGACGCCGAACTCATAGGCTACGCTGGTTTCCGGGGTCAGGCCGGGGCTGCCGATCAGCGGTAGGGCGCCCTGGCGGCCGAAGCCGTTGATGCCGGGGGTCAGCTGTTCCAGGCGCGGGGTCTTGTAGCCGCCGCTGACGCCGCCCTTCAGGGTCCATTGCTCGTTGGCGTTCCAGACTAGATAGGCGCGCGGGCTGACGTGGTCGCCGAAGCTGGAGTGGTCGTCGTAGCGGAGGCCGACGGTCAGGGCCAGGTCGTCGCGCAGCCGCCATTCGTCCTCGGCGAACAGGGCCCACTGCTCGAAAGTGAAGTTGCCGGCCGCCACGCCGTCGGTCATTTCAGCGTCCATATACTGGCCGCCGACGGTGAAGGTGTGGTTGCGCCACTGGCTGTTCAGCTTGGTGTCGAACAGGGTGGTGGTGGTCTCTAGGGTGCGGTCATCGCCGGCGCCGGGAACGCCGCGCGGGATCAGACGGCCCAGCGTCTCGGTCTTGTTGTGCGACAGGGTCGATTCCAGCGTGCCGAAGCCAAGACGCCAGTTATGGGCCAGCAGGTACTGCTCGCGGTTGAACTCCAGGAAGTCCTTGTAGCCGCCGGCGACGGTGTTGGTGCCCATCTGGCCCTTGGCGTTGTCGTACCACTGGCTGGCGGCATCGACGTCCAGCCATAGGTCATGGTCGGCGTTCGGCGTCAGGCTGAGGCGGGCGCCCAGGGTCCAGATCTCATAGGCGGTGGCGCTGCGGCCGAAGCCGGTGACGTCGACCTCATTGCCGTTCACGTCGCGGTATTTCAGGTCCGACTGCTCGCGTTCGGACCACGAGCCGCGCAGGGCCAGGCCCAGGCGGTCGGCGATCAGCGGGCCCGAGGCGTAGCCGTTGATCCCCCAGAAGTCGCCAAACTCGTCATCGCCTTGCAGGGTGTAGTTGGCCGAGGCCGAGCCGGTCCAGGCGTCGCCGACCTTGCGGGTGATGATGTTGACCACCCCGCCCATCGCGTCCGAGCCGTAGAGGGTGGCGACCGGGCCGCGCACGACCTCGACCCGCTCGATGGCCGAGACCGGCGGCAGGAAGCTGTTGGACGTTTCGCCGAAGCCGTTCGGCGTGACGCTGCCCGCCGTGTTCTGGCGGCGGCCGTCGATCAGGATCAGGGTATAGTCCGAGCCCATGCCGCGGATGTTGATGGTCTGGCCGCCGGTCTTGCCGACGCCCGAACCCGTGTCGACGCCCTCGATGTTGTTCAGGATCTCGGCGATCGAGGTGGCGCGGATCTCCTCGATCTCTTCGCGCGGCAGGACACTGATCGAAGCGGGCGCCTGGGTGATCTTCTGCTCGAAGCCCGAGGCCGTGACCACGACGTCGGCGACCTTGTGCGTCTGTTCCATCGTCGCCGCGGCTTCGTCAGCCAGGGCGGGCGCGCCGGCGCCGACGGTCATCAGGGCGGTGGCGGCCAGCAGGGACGAGCGGCGTGACGAGCGGAAGCAGGACATTTGGAGAGGGAGCCTTTAAAAATGAGAACGCCTCTCAACAGCGTTCGCATTCTCAGTGCAATGGGGGTGTGCGAATAGGTCGCAATTGCGCCCCGTTTCGACACGTCTGGCGCGGGATGGCGGGCGGGCCTAAGAAGCGGGCATGGACCTCATCGACATTCTAATCCTGATCGCCGTGGCCGGCGTCGTCGTCACCTTGGGCTTCGGCCTCTACAATCTGAACAAGGGCGGGGAAGGCGCGAGCGTCCGCTCGAACAAGCTGATGCGGCTGCGCATCATCCTTCAGGCGGTGGCGGTGCTGCTGCTGATGATCGGCATGTGGCTGAAGCGGACGCACGCGGGCTGAGGCGCGCGCCAATAGGAACAGGGGAGGGCGCGTCATGGTGACGCTGAACAAGATCTACACCCGCACCGGCGACGCCGGGCAGACGCGGCTGGCTTCGGGCGCTCCGGTGTCCAAGACGGATCAGCGGGTCGAGGCCTATGGCGCGGTGGACGAACTGAACGCCGTCATCGGCGTGGCGCGCCTGAACAGCGGCCAGAACGACCGCATCGACGCCATGCTGGGCCGCATCCAGAACGAGCTGTTCGACCTCGGCGCCGATCTGGCGACGCCGATGGAGCCGGCGCCCAAGTGGGAGGCCCTGCGCATCATCGCCTCCCAGGTCGAGCGGCTGGAATCAGAGATCGACTGGATGAATGAGAGCCTCAAGCCGCTGGACAGCTTCATCCTGTCGGGCGGTTCGCCGTTGTCGGCGCATCTGCACCTGGCGCGCACCGTGTGCCGTCGGGCCGAGCGCGAGGCCGTGCGCCTGGTCGGATCGGGCGAGGTCGTGAACCCGGAGGCGGTGCGTTACCTCAACCGTCTGTCGGACCTGCTGTTCGTCGCCGCCCGTCGCGCCAACGCCAATGGCGCCGGCGACGTCCTGTGGCGTCCCGGCGCGACGCGCTGAGGCGTCGCGTTACTGAGCCTGCAGCGCTTTCACCCGCTCGCGTTCCGCCTCAGTGGCGGCGGCGCGGGCGCGTTTCTCGGCATTGACCTGATCCTCCAGGCTAAGCAGTTCCTGATTGGCCTTGTTCGACGCTTCGGCGCGCGTCGTCCCGGCCGGGCGGCCGGTGATGTCGGGGATGTAGATGGGTTGGGCGCAGATACGCGACTCCATATCGTACCAGTGGCCCTTGGCCGAACAGCGCTCGCCCGGATCAACCCAGACGCGCTGCAGGACGAACAGGCCGACCAGCATCAGGGCGAACACGCCGAAGAACAGGATGCTGAGACGACGAAAGGTCAGGAAGCGTTTCATGCAGGCTACATAGCCGAAAATTGACCGCTGAACACGAACGCAGTTCACGTAGCGTTACGTTGACAGGCCGGTTTCATCGGTCCAATCCCTCGACCGACATTTCGATGACCAAGTGGATAGGCTCATGAAGGTACTCGTCCCGGTGAAACGGGTGATCGACAGCAACGTTAAGGCCCGCGTGAAGGCGGACCAGACCGGCGTCGACCTGGCCAACGTCAAGATGAGCATGAACCCCTTCGACGAGATCGCCGTCGAAGAGGCCGTGCGTCTGAAGGAAGGCAAGGAACACCATGCCGCGGGCACGGCGACGGAGATCGTCGTCGTCTCCATCGGCGTGACCCAGGCGCAGGAAACCATCCGCACGGCCCTGGCCATGGGCGCGGATCGCGGCGTCCTGGTGCAGTCGGACACGGACCTGGAGCCGCTGGCCGTCGCCAAGGTGCTGAAGGCCGTGGTGGACGAAGAGAAGCCCGACCTGGTGCTGCTGGGCAAGCAGTCGATCGACGGCGACAACAACGCCGTGGGCCAGATGCTGGCGGCCCTGCTGGACTGGCCGCAGGCCACCTTCGCCGGCAAGCTGGCGATCGAAGGCGGCAAGGCTGTCGTCACCCGTGAAGTCGACGGCGGTCTGCAGACCGTTTCGGCCGAACTGCCCGCCGTGGTGTCGGTCGACCTGCGCCTGAACACGCCGCGCTATGCGTCGCTGCCGAACATCATGAAGGCCAAGAAGAAGGAGATCGCCGTGAAGGCGGTCGCCGACTACGGCGTCGACACGGCCGACCGCCTCAAGGTGCTGAAGGTGACGGAGCCGCCGAAGCGTTCGGCGGGCGTCAAGGTCGCCGATGCGGCCGAACTGGTTTCCAAGCTCAAAGACGCAGGGGTTCTGTAATGGCCGTTCTCGTCATCGCCGACCACGACGGCTCGGTCGTTCGCGACACCACCCACAAGACCGTGACGGCCGCCCTGGCCCTGTCGTCGGACGTGGACGTTCTGGTGCTGGGCAAGGGCGCTCAGGCCGTGGCTGACGCCGCCGCCAAGATCGCGGGCGTGCGCAAGGTGCTGCTGGCCGAGGGCGGCGCCGTCGCCCACGGTCTGGCCGAGGCCGTAGAGGCCACCGTCCTGCCGCTGGCCGGGAACTACGACGCCATCCTGACGCCGGCCAACACCGACGGTAAGAATTTCGCCCCGCGCATCGCCGCCAAGCTGGACACGGCGCCGATCTCGGACATCGTGGAAGTCGTCTCGGCCGACACCTTCGTGCGCCCGATCTATGCGGGCAATGCGCTGGAGACGGTGCAATCGGCCGACGCCAAGAAGGTCATCACCGTGCGCCCGACGGCCTTCGCCGCCGCCGCCGAAGGCGGCTCGGCCTCGGTCGAGAGCGTCGCCGCCGGCGAAGCGCCCAAGACCGCCTTCGTGTCGGAAGAAATGGTCAAGTCGGATCGCCCCGAACTGGGCGCCGCCAAGATCGTCGTCTCGGGCGGCCGCGCCCTGGGCTCGGCTGAAGAGTTCCACGCCGTCATGGACCCTCTGGCCGACAAGCTGGGCGCCGCCGTCGGCGCCTCGCGCGCGGCGGTCGATGCGGGCTACGCCCCCAATGACTATCAGGTCGGTCAGACCGGCAAGGTCGTGGCTCCGGCTCTCTACATCGCCATCGGCATCTCGGGCGCTATCCAGCACCTGGCCGGGATGAAGGACTCCAAGGTGATCGTCGCGATCAACAAGGACGCCGACGCCCCGATCTTCCAGGTCGCCGACTACGGCCTGGTCGCCGACTACAAGACCGCCGTGCCGGAACTGATGGCCGCCCTGGGCTGATCGGTTTCACACGCTGAACATGAAGCGCGCCGGGCGAGGGATCGTCCGGCGCGTTTTCTTTTTGCGCCCTCTCTATCCGCTCATCCCGGCGGACGCCGGGATCCAGTGCTTTGGCTTTAGATGCAGCGCTCGGCATAGGCGCAAATTCCACGGTGGAGCGCGTGGCTCTTACTGGATCCCGGCGTCCGCCGGGATGAGCGGGAGAGGGATGGAACGCCCCCTTTTCTCTGCGTGGCTTGCGCCGTTTGACCGGGATGACGGATAGGGGGCCATGACCGCCCGCCTCGCCATCAAACTGACCCCGCGCGCTTCTGCTGACCGCATCGACGGCTGGGACGTCGACCCGGACGGCCGCCCGGTGCTGAAGGTCCGCGTCCGCGCACAGCCGGTGGAGGGCGAGGCCAACGCCGCCCTGACCGCCTTCCTCGCCAAGGCTCTGGGCGTGCCCAAGCGCGATGTGGCGCTGGCGCGCGGCGGCCAGTCGCGGCTGAAGATGATCGAGATCGAGGGCCTGACCGACGCCGAGGTCCGCGCCCGCCTATCCAGCGCCTGACTTTGCCGCGAGCGGCGGCTTTTAAAGCTTTACCCTGACGGAAACTGGCGATTGTATACGCGCCGTTGTCTGCCCGCAGTTCGCGGGCGCGAGGGGGCTCGCCCATGTTGTTCAGTCGCCTGCGGGGTCCAAGCCTCGCCGTTCTCACCTGCGCGCTCGGCGCGCTCAGCCTGTCGGCCTGCGCCACGACCGGCGACGCCGCGCCCAAGACCGAGACGGCCTCCGCCGCGTCGTCCTCCAAGGACCGGACGATGGCGCCGGGTCTGGACGGCTGGGCCAATACGGACCCCTATCCCTCGACCTATCGCGGCCTGCCGCGCCAGAACATGGCCATCGTCGGCGCGACGGTGCTGACCGGCGCGGGCCAGAAGATCGAGGGCGGCGTCGTCGTCGTCACCGACGGCCGCATCGCCGCCGTCGGCGGGGCGAACACTCCGGTTCCGGCGGGCCACCAGGTGGTCGATGCGCGCGGCCGCTTCGTCACGCCGGGCATCATCGACATTCACAGCCACCTGGGCGTCTATCCTTCGCCGGGCGTCATGGGCATGAGCGACGGCAACGAAGCCACCAACCCCAACACCGCCCAGGTTTGGTCCGAGCACTCGATCTGGCCTCAGGATCCCGGTTTCAACACCGCCCGCGCGGGCGGGGTGACGACGATGCAGATCCTGCCCGGTTCGGCCAATCTGTTCGGCGGTCGCGGCGTGACCCTGCGCAATGTGCCGTCGGTCACCATGCAGGGAATGAAGTTCCCCAACGCCCCCTACGGCCTGAAGATGGCCTGCGGCGAGAACCCGTCACGGGTCTATGGTTCGCGCAACACCTCGCCGGCCACCGGCATGGGCAATGTCGCGGGCTATCGCGCCGGCTTCATCGCCGCGCGCGACTACAAGGCCAAGTGGGACAAGTGGCGCGAGACGGGCGAGGGCACGCCCCCGACCCGCAACCTGCAGCTTGAGACCCTGGCGGGCGTTCTGGACGGGTCGATCCTGATCCAGAACCACTGCTATCGCGCCGACGAGATGGCGGTGATGCTCGATGTGGCCAAGGAGTTCGGCTACAAGATCACCACCTTCCACCACGCGGTCGAGGCCTACAAGATCGCGCCGCTGCTGGCGCGTGAAGGCGTCTGCGCCGCCATGTGGACCGGCTGGTGGGGCTTCAAGATGGAGGCCCTGGACGGCATCGAGGAGAACGCCGCCCTGACCGACGCGCCCGAGGGCTCGTGCGCCGTCATCCACTCGGACGACGCCGAACTGATCCAGCGCCTGAACCAGGAAGCCGCCGCCGCCCTATCGGCCGGTCGCCGCGCCGGGATGAACATTTCCGAAGAGCACGCCATCAGCTGGATCACGCTGAACGCGGCCCGCTCCATCGGGATCGACAAGGAGACCGGCTCGCTGGAGAGCGGCAAGCGCGCCGACGTGGTGATCTGGAGCGCCGACCCCTTCTCGATCTACGCCCGCGCCGATCAGGTCTTCATCGACGGCGGCCTGGCCTTCGATCGCCAGAACCCCGCCTTCCAGCCCGTGTCCGATTTCGAACTGGGCCAGCCCGGCTTCGGCCAGGCCGCCGCCGGCGTCGCCCAGGGAGCTCGCTGAACCATGCGTATCAAAACTCTCCTCGCGGGTGCTGTCGCGGCGCTCGCCCTCGCTGGACCCGCCCTGGCCCAGGACGTCGCCATCACCGGCGGCCAGGTGCTGACCGGAACCTCGATGATCGAGAACGGCACCGTCGTCATCCGTAACGGCAAGATCGTCTCGGTCGGAACCGGCGGCGCGCCGGCCGGTCTGCGGGTCATCGACGCGCGCGGCAAGATCGTCACGCCCGGCTTCGTCGCCGTGGATTCCGGCCTGGCCGGGACCGAGGTCGGCTCGGTGCGGGGCTCAAACGATCTGTCGAACAACGCCAACACCCTGACCGCGGCTTTCGACCTGTCCTACGGCCTGGACCCCTGGTCCTTCACCCTGCCGACGGCCCGTCTGGGCGGCGTCACCCGCGCGGTGGTCACGCCGCAGCACGCGGGCTCGGGCGGCGGTCACAGCCATGACGACAGCGATTTCGCCGGGGCTGGTCACGGCGGCTATCAGTCGCCGGGCCTGTTCGCGGGCCAGGCGGCGGTCATCAAGCTGGGCGGCGCCGACATCCTGGTGAAGCCGCGCGTGGCCATGGTCGCGCCCTTCGGCGAGGCCGGGAAGGGCGTGGCGGGCGGCGCGCGCGGCGCCGAGTTCGTCCTGTTCAAGGAGACCATGGCCGAGACGCGCCTCTATGCGCGCAACAAGGCGGCCTATGACCGGGCGGCGCTGCGCGATCTGTCTCTGTCGCGCGCCGACCTGGAGGCCCTGATCCCGGTGGCCAATGGTTCGATGCCGCTGATCGTCACCGTCAACCGCGCCTCGGATATCCAGCAGGTGCTGCGGCTGGCGCGCGAGGAGGGGATCAAGATCATCCTCGACGGCGCCGCCGAAGGCTGGCTGGTGGCCGATGAGATCGCGGCAGCCAATGTGCCGGTCCTGCTGCACCCTCTGACCAACCTGCCGGGCAATTTCGAAAGCCGGGCGGCGCGGATGCAGAACGCGGCGGCGCTGAACGCGGCCGGCGTGGTCATCGCCATCAAGGGCAATGAGGGTTCGGCCCACCGCGCCCGCGACATCCGCTACAACGCCGGCAACGCCGTGTCGCACGGCCTGCCGTTCGCGGCGGCCATCCAGGCGATCACGGTCAACCCGGCCCGCATCTTCGGCTTCGACGGCCAGTTCGGCGAACTGAAGGCCGGGGCGGCGGGCGACGTCGTGGTCTGGTCGGGCGATCCGCTGGAGCCGCTGAGCCAGCCCTCGGCCGTGCTGATCGACGGGGTGGATCAGCCGCTGCAGGCGCGCAATCTGCTGCTGCGCGACCGCTACCGCACCGGCGGAGAAGGGGCCATGCCGCCTGCCTACGGCGACTGAGGCTTCACGGCCTGAAGACGGAAGGGCGCTGCGGGAGACCGCGGCGCCCTTTTCCATTCCCCTTCCATTGCCCTTTCGTCATCCTCGGGCTTGACCCGAGGATCGAGTGTGGCGGCGCGACTCTGACAGTCGGGCGTCGAATGGGAGGATGGCCCGATCCTCCGATCAAGTCGGAGGATGACGGAGAATGTGGGCTGGGCCCGCGCCGCCTACTGCGCCGTCAGCCCGCCGTCGATCTTGAACTCGGCGCCGGTCACGAACTTGGACTCGTCCGAGGCCAGGTAAAGCACGCAATAGGCCACGTCGTCCGGCTCGCCGATGCGCTTCAGCGGGATGCCCCGCGCCAGCTTTTCGTGCGCGCTGGCCTCGTCCCCGCCCGCCATGGCGACGAAGGGATCGAGGATCGGCGTCTTGATGAAGACTGGGTGCACCGAGTTGGCGCGTACGTTCCAGCCCGCCTTGGCCGCTTCCAGCGCCACGGTCTTGGTGTAGAGCCAGACCGCCGCCTTGGTGGCGTTGTAGGCGCCCATGCCCGGCGCCGCCGCCAGTCCCGCGATGGATGAGATGTTGACGATCGACCCCGCGCCCGAGGCTCTGAGCGGCGCCATGGCGTGCTTGCAGCCCAGCATGACTGATTCCAGATTGATCGCCTGGACCTTGCGCCAGTTCTCCAGCGTGTCCTGCTCGGCCCACAAAAGCTGGCCGCCGATCCCGGCGTTGTTCACCAGGATGCTGAGCCCGCCCATGTCCTGAACCGCCGCGCCGACGACGCGGACCCAGTCGTCCTCGCGCGTGACGTCGTGCTCATAGGCGAAGGCCATGCCGGGGTGGTCGGCGTTGATCGTTTCGGCCAGGGCCCGCGCGCCGTTCAGGTCGACGTCGCTGAGGGCCACCTTCGCGCCCTCGCGGACCAGCATCCGCGCCATCGCCTGGCCCAGACCCCCGGCCGCGCCGGTGATCAGCGCCGACTTGCCCGCGACGCGGCCCGGTCGGGGGGCCGTCACTCGACCTGGCCCTTGACCGCCGCGTCGATGAAGCGGGCCATCGCCACGTCGCGCTCCGTCACCCCGTCGGCGTCATGAGTGGTCAGCAGCACCTCGACGCGGTTGTAGACGTTGGACCATTCAGGATGATGGTCGACCTTGTCGGCCAAGAGGGCGACGCGGGTCATGAAGCCGAAGGCGGCGTTGAAATCGGCGAAGCGCAGGGTGCGCGCGATGGCCGGGCGCGGGTCGTCGGCGCGGCGCCAGTCGGGCAGGCCCGCCAGAACTTCGGTCACGTCGAGGGCGGCGGTCATGGGCGTCTCCTTGGATTTTGTTCAGGCGTATCGCGCGCTCCGTGACGCGACAAGCCGCAAGCCTGCGTCAGATGCGACGCTTCCCCGGATGACGGCGGCGACGGGAGGCGTTACACCCCCATCCATGACCCAGGCCGATCCCTCCTCCGACGCTTCCGGCAAGACCTCCTCCTTCGGCTTCCGCGACGTGGACGCCAAGGAAAAGGTGCAGATGGTGCGCGGCGTGTTCAACTCCGTCGCCTCCAACTACGACCTGATGAACGACCTGATGAGCGCGGGCGTGCACCGCATCTGGAAGGACGCCACGGCGGCCAAGCTGAACGTCCGGCCGGGCGAGGTGGTGCTGGACATGGCCGGGGGCACCGGCGACATGGCCCGCCGCTATTCCAAGATGGCCCGCGCGGCCCAGGACCGGCGCGGGGGCGAGGACGCCACCGTCATCGTCATGGACTACAACGCGGAGATGATCCTGAACGGCGTGGCCAAGGGCGGCGAGCCCGAGATGGCCTGGGGCGTCGGCGACGCCATGCACCTGCCGCTGCCGGACGCCTCGATCGACGCCTATTCGATCAGCTTCGGCATCCGCAACGTGGCCGACATTCCGCAGGCCCTGCGCGAGGCGCGTCGCGCGCTGAAGCCGGGCGGCCGCTTCATCTGCCTGGAGTTCTCGCGGCCCACGACGGGCGCGCTGAGGAAGGCCTATGACGCCTGGTCCTTCCACGCCATTCCGCGCATCGGCCAGCTGGTCGCCAAGGACCGCGATTCCTATCAGTATCTGGTCGAGAGCATCCGCCGCTTCCCCGATCAGCAGACGTTCAAGCGGATGATCGAGGAGGCGGGCTTCAGCCGCGTCAGCGTCACCAATCTTTCGGGCGGGATCGCCGCCATCCACCACGGGTGGGCGATCTGAGCCGGTTGACCTTCAACGCCCCGCCGCCGACGCCTCAGGCCCAGCCGGTCCGCCATCCGGTGGGCGCGGCCTTCCGCATGGTCCGCTGGGGCTGGGTGCTGGCGCGCCACGACGCCCTGATCCCGCGCGAGGCCAACCCCCTGTTGCCCGCCTGGGGCCGCCCGTTCGCCCGCCTGATCCAGATGTTCGCCAGCCGCAAACATCGCGCCGGGCGGCCCGGCCAGCGCGTCGGCCAGGCCTTCGAGCATCTCGGCCCCGTCGCCATCAAGCTGGGCCAGGTGCTGGCCACCCGCGCCGACATCTTCGGCCTGCAGTTCGCTCAGGATCTGGGGCGTCTGAAGGACAAGCTGCCGCCCTTCCCGCTGGAGGAGGCCAAGCGCGAGATCGAGCGTTCGCTGGGCCGCCCGGCCGAGAGTCTGTTCATCGATCTGACCGAACCGATGGGCGCCGCTTCGCTGGCCCAGGCGCACCCGGCCTGGCTGGCGGACGGGCGCAAGGTGGCGGTCAAGGTGCTGCGCCCCGGCGTCGAGCGCCGCGTAGCCCAGGGACTGGACGCCATGCGTCTGGGGGCCAAGCTGGTCGACCGCTTCGTCGAGCCCGCGCGGCGGCTGGAGCCGCGCGCCTTCGTCGAGATCATCGCCCAGTCGCTGCAGCTTGAGCTGGACATGCGGCTGGAGGCGGCCGCCGCCTCCGAACTGGCCGAGGTCATGGCCAAGGACGGCTATATGTCCGCCCCCGCCGTCGTCTGGGACGGGGTGGGCAAGCGGGTGCTGACCCTGGAATGGGCGCCGGGCCTGCCGATGACCGACCCGGCGCTGGTCGACCTGCCGGGCCTCGACAAGGACGCCCTGGCTGACAAGGTGGTGCGCGCCTTCCTGGTTCAGGCGCTGGACCACGGCGTCTTCCACGCCGATCTGCACGAGGGCAATCTGTTCGCCGACGCGCCCGCGCAACTGACGGCCATCGACTTCGGCATCGTCGGGCGGCTGGGCCCGGCCGAGCGCCGCTACCTGGCCGAGATCCTGTGGGGCTTCATCAGCCGCGACTACGACCGTATCAGCCGCGTCCATTTCGAGGCCGGATACGTGCCACCGCACCATTCGGTCGACACCTTCGCTCAGGCTCTGCGCGCAGTCGGCGAACCGGTGATCGGCCGCCAGGCCAGCCAGGTGTCGATGGGCCGCCTGCTGGGCCAACTGTTCGAGATCACGGCCCTGTTCGACATGCATATGCGGCCCGAACTGGTGCTGCTGCAGAAGACCATGGTCTCGGTCGAGGGGGTGGCGCGCCGCCTCAACCCCGATCACGATCTGTGGGAGGCCGCCAAGCCGGTGGTCGAGCGCTGGATCAAGCGCGAACTGGGACCGCAGGCTCAGATCAAGGAGACGGTCGAGGAGGCGATGGCCGCCCTCAAGGCCCTGTCGCGTCTGGTGCAGAACCCGCCGCCGTCTCAGACGTTGGTGATCGAGAAGGCCGGAACGCGGCCCTGGGTGGTCGCCGCCGTCACCGTCGCCGTATGTGTGTCGGCCGCCGCCTTGGTGCTGACGCTTTGGCCGATGATCGTCGCCTGACGTTTCTTCGGAGCCTGCGCATGAAGACCCTTTCGCTGACCGCCGCCCTGATGGGGGCAAGTTTGCTGGCCGTTCCGGCCCTGGCACAGGCTCAACAGGCGCCCGCCCGTCCGGCGACCGGATCGGGCGCGGCTGCGGCCACCCTGCCGGGCGCTTTCGAGGGCGACGCCGCCCCGGCTCGTCCGCAGACCGCGCCCGCCGCGCCTGCAACCACGACGGCTACAGCTCCGGACATCGCTCGCTCGGAAGAGGCCCTGCGCGCCGTCATCGCCGCCATGCAGTCCGGTCAGATCGACTACGCGGTCTTCACGCCCGACCTGGCCCAGCAAATCCGCGCCCAGTCCGGCCAGGTGGCTCCGTTGATCCAGCAGTTCGGCCCGTTGAAGTCGATCTCGCACCTGGACCAGCAGAACGGCGCCGACGTCTTCCGCGTCGTGTTCGACAAGCAGGCCACGGACTGGATCATTGGCTTCAATGACGAAGACCTCATCGCCGCCCTGCTGTTCCGCCCCGCCGAGGACTGATCAGTCCAGCGACGGCTTGCCGCGTCCGCTCTTGATCGAGGATCGGCTGGACTTGGCCTGCAGCCGACGCTCCTTCGACGCGCGCGTCGGCCGGGTCGGCACGCGATAGACCGGCTTGATCGAGGCTTCGGTCACCATGGCCTCCAGCCGTTCGATAGCGTCGGCCCGGTTGCGCTCCTGGGTGCGGAAGCGCACGGCGCTGATGACGATCACCCCGTCCAGCGTCAGGCGGCTGCCCGCCAGCTTCATCAGCCGCGCCTTCACCGGCTCGGTCAGGCTGGGCGAGTTCTTCACGTCGAACCGCATCTGCACGGCGGTCGAGACCTTGTTGACGTTCTGCCCGCCCGGCCCCCCGGCGCGGAAGAAGCGGAACTCCAGCTCGTCTTCAGGAATGCGGCTCATGACGCCTCTCTGCGCGCCCGCACGACGGCGGCGTCCAGCGCCTGCAGGAAGCGCGAGCGGTCGGCGGCGGAGAAGGGCGGCGGTCCGCTGGTCGGCACGCCCATCGAGCGCAGATGCTCGCCGATCATCCGCCCGGCCAGGGCCGAGCCGATGGAGTCCGCCGTGAACGGCTGGCCGTTCGACTTCAGCGCCTGAGCGCCGGATTTCAGCACCCGGTCGGCCAGCGGGATGTCGGCGGTGATGACGATGTCGCCGCGCTGGGCGCGCTCGGCGATCCAGTCGTCGGCTGCGTCCGGCCCGGCGTCGACGACCACCTGTTCGATCAGCGGTTCGCGCGGGGTGTTGATCCAGGCGTTGGACACCACGAAGACCTTCAGGCCGCAGCGGCGGGCCACGCGATAGACCTCCTCCTTCACGGGGCAGGCGTCGGCGTCGATGTAGAGGGTGGTGGCCATGACAGGCTTATGGCGCCTTTTCCTCCCCATTTCATGGGGAGGGGGACCACGAAGTGGTGGAGGGGCCAGCACGACCGACAGCCCCTCCGTCACGTCGCCTTACGGCTCCGCGCCACCTCCCCACGCAGTGGGGAGGAGAAACGCGCGTTCAATCTTACGCCACGCCGTCGCGGATGCGCTTCAGATCCGGCGCCAGGGCCTCGTCGGTCAACAGGGCGATGGCCTCATCCACCGTGACGATGGTCTGGGCCTGTGAGCCGAAGCGACGGATGGCGACCTTGCCTTCCTCGGCCTCCTTGCGGCCGACCACGGCGATGGCGGGCACCTTGGCGACAGAGTGCTCGCGGATCTTGTAGTTGATCTTCTCGTTGCGCAGGTCGATTTCGGTGCGCAGGCCCGCCGCCCGGAACTTGGCCAGAACCTCCTGCGCATAGCCGTCGGCGTCGGACGTGATGGTCGCCACCACGGCCTGCGTCGGCGCCAGCCACAGCGGGAAGGCCCCGGCGTAGTTCTCGATCATGATGCCGATGAAGCGCTCGAACGAGCCCAGGATCGCGCGGTGCAGCATGACCGGGCGGTGCTTCTGGCCGTCCTCGGCGATGTAGGTCGCATCCAGACGCTCGGGCAGGACATAGTCCAGCTGGATCGTGCCGCAGGTCCATTCGCGGCCGATGGCGTCCTTGACGATGAAGTCCAGCTTGGGCGCGTAGAAGGCGCCGTCGCCTTCGGTGACGACTGGTTCGGTCCCGGCGGCGCGGGCGGCCTCCAGCATCTGGGCCTCGGCCTTGTCCCAGAATTCCTCGGTGCCGGCGCGCAGCTCGGGGCGGGTGCCCAGGCTGATGTATTTGGTCTCCATGCCGAGGTCGGCGTGGACCGAATAGGCCAGCTTGATGAACTCCGCCGTCTCCTCGACGATCTGGTCCTCGCGGCAGAAGATGTGGGCGTCGTCCTGCGTAAAGCCGCGCACGCGCATCAGGCCGTGCAGCGAGCCCGACGGCTCATAGCGGTGGCAGGCGCCGAACTCGGCCATGCGCAGCGGCAGTTCGCGATAGGAGCGCTGGCCCTGATCGAAGATCTGCACGTGGCCGGGGCAGTTCATCGGCTTGAGGCTGAGCGTCTCGCCCTCGACCGTCTCGCAGACGAACATATTGGCGCGGTACTTGTCCCAGTGGCCCGAGGCCTCCCAGAACTTGCGGTCCAGCACCTGCGGCGTCTTGACCTCGACATAGCCTGCGGCGTCCAGACGGCGGCGCATATAGGCCTCCAGCACGCGCCACAGCACCCAGCCCTTGGGGTGCCAGAAGACCATGCCGCGGCCCTCTTCCTGCATGTGGAAGAGCTCCATGGCGCGGCCCAGCTTGCGGTGGTCGCGCTTCTCGGCCTCCTCGATGCGCAGCAGATAGGCGTCCAGATCCTCCTTGGTCGCCCAGGCCGTGCCGTAGATCCGCTGCAGCTGGGCGCGGTTGGAATCGCCGCGCCAATAGGCGCCGGCCAGCTTGGTCAGCTTGAAGGCCTTGCCCACGAACTTGGTCGTCGGGAAGTGCGGCCCCCGGCACAGGTCGGCCCATTCGCCCTGTTTGTAGACGGTGATCGTCTCGCTCTCGGGCAGGTCGCGGATCAGCTCGGCCTTGTAGGTTTCGCCGACGCTTTCGAAGTGGGCGATGGCGGTGTCGCGATCCCAGACCTGACGCTCCAGCTGGGCGCCCCGGTCGATGATCTCGGCCATCTTCTTCTCGATCTTCGGGAAGTCGTCGGTCGAGAAGGGCTCGTCGCGGGCGAAGTCGTAATAGAAGCCGTCCTCGATCGCCGGGCCGATCGTCACCTGGGTGCCGGGGAACAGTTCCTGCACCGCCTGGGCCAGAACGTGGGCGGCGTCGTGACGGATGGTCTCCAGCGCCTCGGGATCGTCGCGCATCAGCAGGCGGAAGTCGCCGTTACCGTCGATGACGCGGTCCAGGTCGCGCTGCTCGCCGTTCCAGACGACCAGGGCCGCCTTCTTGGCCAGGGAGGGCGAGATGGCGGCGGCCACGTCGCGGCCCGTCGAGCCGGCCGGATACTGACGCACGGCGCCGTCGGGGAATTTCAGTTCGATCATGACGGTCGTTCTTTTTCGGTCTTGGCGGGCGGGACGGGATCATAGCCCGAACCGCCGAAGGGATGGCATTTACAGAGGCGCCGCACGGTGAGCCATCCCCCCCGCACCGGACCGTGCTGGATCAGGGCGTCGCGCCCGTAATCTGAACAGGTCGGCAGGAACCGGCACTGCTGGCCGATCAGGGGGGACAGCGTCAGCTTATAGCCCCGATGGGCCGCGCGGACGCTGCGTTCGTAGAGAGACATCGGTCCCTTCGCCGGGGGCTCTGTTTCGGGTTCGTCGCGCTTATCCCTCTTCACAGCAGGGGGATCAACCGACGCGCCGCTCAGGCCGCGCCGGCGAGGCGAGTTCGCGTATCGGTGTGGTGTTTGGCCAATGCTCGATTCTCTTGGGCCTGCTGCACCGCTTCCAGCGTCGCCTCCAGCGCCACCATGGTCGAGGCGTGGCGCGCGGGATAGTCGGCGACCTGCTTCAGGACGCGTAGGGCTTCGAAGCGGCCCTCGGGGCCGTCGCCGCCGGATTTCAGCATGGCCGACATGGCGTCGCGCGCGGCCTCGATCTCCTGAACCGAGGCGCCGAGGATGTTCTCCCCGACCACGCCCGCCGCCGCCTGACCCAGGGCGCAGGTCTTGACCGTCTGGGCGAAGTCGCCGACGCGGCCGTCGGCGTTCAGCGTCACATCGACGATGGCCTTCGACCCGCACAGCTTGGCGACCCGTTCGGCCGAGCCTTCGGGCGCAGGCAGGCGCCCGCTGTGCGGCAGGTTGGCCGCCAGCGACAGAATGCGCGCGCTGTAGAGGTCGTCGATCACGGGATGAAGATAGGCCTTCGCAGGCTGAAGGTGAAGAGAGGCAAGGCTTCTCCCTCCCCTTCATGGGGAGGGTGGTCGCGCAGCGACCGGGTGGGGAGGGCTTGGTGATCTGGGCTCTGCGCTTGAATAGCCTCGCCGCCCCCACCCGACTTCGCCCTTATGGGCTCAGCCACCCTCCCCATGAAGGGGAGGGAGAAGTCGCGTCCTACCCGTCCTGCAACGACGACCACGTCCGCGCGGTCGGCGACGCCTCAGTGAGGGCGGGGGCGACGGCGGGAGAGGGCGCCTGACCCGGCTGCATCCGCGCGGCCAGCCAGCGCAGGTTCTGGTCCGCCGCCTCGGGCGGCAGGTCGCGGCGCAGGATGGCCTCAGCCTCGGCGGTCTTGCCCTGCAGGCCCAGCGCCAGAGCCAGGTTCTGGCGCACCTGCAGACTGGCGCCCGGCTGGGCCGCCGCGCGGCGCAGCAGAATTTCGGCGGACGGGGCGTCGCCCTCGCCGATGCGGGCGATGGCGGCGTTGGTCAGGACGTCGGAGTTGTCAGGCGACAGACGCAGGGCCTCGTTCCAGGCGGCGCGGGCGTCGTCGGGGCGGCGCACCTGCTGATAGGCCACGCCCAGCAGCGACAGGGGCCGCCAGTCGCGCGGCGCGGCGGCCTTGGCCTGCTCCAGCGCGGCGATGCCGTAGAAGGCCTGGCCGCGCGCGATGTGGGCGCGGCCGACCTCCAGCATGGCCTCGACATTGGCGGGCTGGACGACCAGCACGCCCTGGGCCGTCTCGGCCGCCTGATCGAACTGGCCCAGTTCGCGCAGGGCCTGAGACAGCTTGACCCCTGCGACCGGGTCCATCGGATTGAGCTGCTGCTCCTGGGTCCAGAAGACCGAGCGGCTGAGGGCGTCGGCCCGGTCATAGCCCGCGCGCGTCGCGGCGTCGGCAGGGGCGCGGGCTGCGGGCGCGGTCTGGCTCAGGGCCGGGGCGGCGAGGGCCAGAAGCGTCAGGCTGACGGTTGCGGCGAGGGCGGCGTTGCGCGACATGGAAGGGGTCCGTGGCGGTTCAGCCTGTAGGGTCGCGCCGACGGGTCAAGGTTTGGTTAATCGGCGTTAAGCGTCGGAAAGGTCGCCCCATGTCCCCTCAGTCCGAACTGCTGATCGCCGTTTCCGCGACCGCGCGCCCGGTCCGCATCGTCAAGGCGGGCGCGGCGCTGGAGGGACGCATCGCCGCCTGGGCCGAGGCGAACGGCTTCACCGGCAAGGCGGGTCAGCTGCTGGTGGTCCCCGGCGCCGACGGCGCGCCGGAGCAGGCCCTGTTCGGCGCGGGCGAGGCCTTCGATCCCATGACGGCGCGCGGCCTGCCGACGCGCCTGCCTGCGGGCGACTGGCGGCTGGAGGGCGTCGAGGGCGAGGCGGCGCATTCGGCGGCCCTGGCCTTCGCGCTGGGGGGCTATCTGTTCGACCGCTACAAGGCCCGGCCCGAGCGCGGCCGCGCCCGTCTGGTCGCGCCGGACGGCCTCGACCTGACGGCGACGCTGAACATCGCCGCGGCCTGCGCCCTGACGCGCGAGATGGTCGATACACCCGCCGCCGACATGGGGCCGCTGCAGCTTGAGACCATCGCGCGTGAGATCGCCGAGGGCGCGGGCGCGAGCCTGACCGTCACCACCGGCGACGCCTTGCTGGAGGACAACTATCCGGCCGTCCACGCCGTCGGCCGCGCCGCTGCCCCGCATCGCGCGCCGCGCGTGCTGGAGATCGGCTGGAATCTGGACAAGACGGACCTGCCGTTGGTGGCTCTGGTCGGCAAGGGGGTGGTGTTCGACACCGGCGGTCTGGACCTCAAGCCCGCTGCCGGGATGCGCAACATGAAGAAGGACATGGGCGGCGCCGCCCACGTCCTGGCGCTGGGTCGGCTGATCATGCAGGCGGATCTGCCGGTGCGGCTGGTGGTGCTGGTCGCGGCGGTCGAGAACGCGGTGTCGGCCGACGCCTTCCGGCCGGGCGACATCCTGAACAGCCGCAAGGGCCTGACCATAGAGATCGGCAACACCGACGCCGAAGGGCGCCTGATTCTGGCCGATGTCCTGACGCGGGCGGGCGAGCATGAGCCGGACCTGACGCTGGACTTCGCCACTCTGACCGGGGCGGCGCGCATCGCTCTGGGGCCCGAACTGCCGCCGCTCTACACCGACGACGACGCCCTGGCCGAGGGCGTCTTGAGCGCCGGTCGCGCCGTGGGCGACCCCCTGTGGCGGATGCCGTTGTGGGCGGGTTATCGCGCTTCGCTGGACAGCGAGATCGCCGATGTGCGCAACGATTCCGCCGCCTGGGCGCAGGCCGGATCGGTGACGGCGGCCCTGTTCCTGCAGAAGTTCGCCCCGACGACGGGCAGTTGGGCGCACATGGACGTCTTCGCCTGGAACCCGCGCGCCCGGCCAGGCTGGCCCGAAGGCGGCGAGGCCCAGGCCCTGCGCGCCTGCTTCCGCTACCTCAGCGACAAATTCGTCAAATAGCCAAGGCTGTTAACGCCCCCTTCGGGATCGGCGCCTAGGGTGGGCGGCTCGAATTGTCCGAGCCGTCTAGAGACCGCCGCTTGACCGATGTCCTGGCCCTGCTGCCGCCTGGCGCGCCCCTGATCCTGCGGGACGGGGATCGCGTGGTGCTGGCCGAGCAGGCGCTGGAAGGCCTGATGCGGGCCGAGGCCTATCGCCGGACCGACCCCGCTCACTGTCGTCTGCCGGTCGCCGACATCGTCGCCGACGATGGTCAGCGCATCGACCAGCTGCTGTTCGGCGAGGCCTTCGACATTTTGGAGCGTCGGCAAGACCGCGCCTGGGGCCGCGCCCGCCGCGACGGCGTGGTGGGCTGGGTCTCGCTGGAGGCCCTGGCGTCCGGCGCGCCCCTGGCGACGCGCCGCGTCGCCTCCGTCTCCGCCGCCCTGCCGCTGAACGCCCTGATCGGCGACGATGCTCAGGGCCTGGCCGACAGCGACATGCAATCCATCGGCGCGTTCGAGCGCGACCTGGTCGCGGTGGCCGAGCGCCTGCTGGGCCGCCCGCACGCCCTGGGCGCCCGCTCCTCGCTGGAGACGGACTGCTCGGGCCTGGTGCAACAGGCGCTGCTGGCCTGCGGCCGGCCCGGCCCGCGCCGCGCCGCCGATCAGGCCGGTCTCGGCCGCGCCGTGTCGCGAGAGGACGCGCAGCGCGGCGACTTGGTGATCTGGTTGTCGCAGGCCGAGGGCGACTGGACCGGCCATTCGGCCCTGATGATCGACGCCGAGCGCATCATCCACGCGACGGGCGCGCGCGGCGGCGTGGTGGTCGAGACCCTGGCCGAGGTCGAGGCCCGCCTGACCGCCGACGGCTTCGCCTCCGCGATCTTCCGTCGGGTCTGAAACCCTAAAGCCTGATCCTGAAACGAAGAAAGGCGACCCGAAGGCCGCCTTTCCGTCGTCTGTCGTGTCCGCTCGCCCTTAGGCTTTCGGAGCCGGAGGCGTCGCCTGGGTCGCGGGGGCGTCGGCGGCGGGCGCCTCGGCCGGAGCGGCGCCGGCTTCCGTCGCGGCGGCGCCTTCAGCAGCCGGAGCTTCGCCTTCAGCAGCGGCCGGAGCGGCGGCGCCCGGCTGACGGGCGGGGTCCGGCGCCGGGATGGCGAAACCGGCCGAGCCTTGCGAGCGCAGCCAGGCGATCAGGTTGATGCGGGTCTTCTCGTCGCGGATGCCGGCGAAGGACATCTTGGTGCCCGGCACATAGCGGCCCGGCGCGTTGATGAAGTGATCCAGCTCGTCATAGTTCCAGGTCGGGGCTTCGGCCTTGTGCTTGGCCATGGCGTCCGAATAGGCGAAGCCCGCGCGGTGCATGGCGGGGCCGCCGACCACGGCGAACAGGTTCGGCCCGATGCCGTCGGCGCCGCCCGAATTGACGGTGTGGCAGGCCTGGCAGCGCGCGAAGGCGGCTTCACCGGCGGCCAGGTCGGCGGTCGGCAGGACCGTGCCCCAATCGATCGGCAGGGCGGCTTCGGCCGCGCCCGCAGCCGCTTCGTCCGGCGCGTCGACGAAGTAGCCCATCTTCTCGGGCTGCTTGGTCTGGTAGACCATGCCCGAAACCTGCTGGACCACCAGGATGGCAAAGGCGGTGCCCAGGCACGCGCCCATAATCTTGTTCCACTTCAGATCGCCGCTCATTCCGCGTCGTCGCATCCCGTCTCTAGATGAGCCCCCCGACCGCGAAGCGGCGTTCAGGCGTATTCTTGCGTGGGCGTCTCTTACACGCTAGCGCGACCTTCGCAACCGGCCCGGACGTTTCCGGGCGTTTCAGGACGCATGGCGACCATGAATCCTCTGATAATGATACCCGCTCGCATGGCGGCCACCCGTCTGCCCGGCAAACCCCTGGCGGACATCGGCGGCAAGCCGATGATCGTGCGGGCGTGGGAGCAGGCCATGGCCTCGGGCTTCCGCGTCGCCGTGGCGGCGGGCGACCCTGAGATCGTCTCGGCGGTGACGGCGGCGGGCGGGGAGGTTGTGCTGACCGATCCCGACCTGCCCAGCGGTTCGGACCGCATTCTGGCGGCGGCCCAGGCGGTCGATCCTGACGGCGTGCATGAGGTGGTCATCAACATTCAGGGCGACATGCCGTTCGCCTCGCCGGACCTGGCGAAAGCCTGCGCCGAGTTGCTGGCGCGCGAATCAGCCTGCGACATCGCCACCCTGGTCGCGGCCGAGGCGGACGTGTCGGACCGGACCAATCCCGATGTGGTCAAGGCGGTGCTGGCCTTGGCGGATGGCGGGACCAGCGGCCGCGCCCTCTACTTCACCCGCTCGACCCTGTACGGCGACGGCCCCGTGTGGCGTCACGTCGGCATCTACGGCTATCGCCGTGAAGCCCTGGCCCGCTTCTGCGCCGCCCCGCCGTCGCCGTTGGAGAAGCGCGAAAAGCTGGAGCAGCTGCGCGCCCTGGAGATGGGCCTTCAGATCTGGGCCTCGGTGATCGATGAAGCGCCGCTGTCGGTGGACAATCCAGCCGACCTTGAGGCGGCGCGCGCGTTGGCGTGACGCTCTTCCTTCTCCAACAAGGGGAGAAGGCTTTATTCCGCCGCCCAGCTTTCCAGCAGCCGCCGTGCGATGGCGTAGGGCGGCGGGGCGTGGATGGTCGGGTGCGTCTCATCCAGAACGGCGCGCGCTTCGCTGCGTGTCAACCAGGCGACGGCCTCCAACTCGGTCTGGTCGGGGGCGGCCTCGTCGGTCGTGACCTCGGCGATCAGGCCGATCATCAACTGAGCCGGGAAGGGCCAGGGTTGGCTGGAGTGGTAGCGCACGTCCGACACCGTCAGCCCCGCCTCCTCCATCACCTCGCGGGCGCAGGCCTCCTCGATCGCCTCGCCTGGCTCCATGAAGCCGGCCAGCGCCGACATCCGACCGGCGGGCCAGGCGGCCTGACGGCCCAGCAGGCAGCGCGGTTCGGCCCCGCACTTATAGACCGGCAACATGATGACGACCGGATCGACGCGCGGGAAATGCTCGGTCCCGCAGGCCGGGCAGACGCGCTTCCAGCCGCCGGACGCCTGATCCGTCGCCTTGCCGCAGGCGGCGCAGAAGCCGTGACGGCGGCGCCAGTCGAACAGGCTCTTGGCCGTGGCGGCGATGCCGGCGTCGGCTTCGGGCAGAACCACCGCCGCCTCGCGCATCTCGACGAAACGGCCCAGCCCCCCGGCCGGGCCGCTGGTCGGGTCGATCGAGCCTTCGAACTCGGCGGCGAAGACCGACGCCCCCTTCCACAGCCCCAGAAACACATCCCGGTCGCGCGCCAGATCGCGCGCATGGCCCAGCGACAGCCAGACCAGCCGTTCGGCGCCCTCATGGGTTTCGATCAGCGGACGGCCCTCCCACAGGATCATGGCCAGGGCTTCGGGATTGGCTTCCTGCTCGGCCAGCCATGCGGCGTCGTTGCGAAGGTCGCCGGAGCGGTCGAGCGGATTGCCGGAAAAGACGTTGCGATAGGGCATGACGCTTCATAGCCTTGAGCGCGCGTGCAGGGGAGGGCTTGATTCCCGCGCCGTCCGCCGTCATATCCCCTCTCGGAGATCGCGGGCGAAGGCTTCGCCAACCTGGTCAGGGCCGGAAGGCAGCAGCCACAACGAATTCCCCTTCGGGTCGCGGTCTCCACCTTTCCTGATTTTTTAGTGCGCTATCGTCGATCACGCGGTGATCGACTGCTTGAGCGCTTTTTTTGTGCGCTATCGCTCGTGACGCGGTCACTCGCTGCTTGAGCGCGCCGTCCCCTACATCTCCACCGCACCCGCATCTCCGCCGTCATCCTCGGGCTTGACCCGAGGATCGAGTTAAACGGCGTGCTCTGTCTTGCCGATGCCCCGCAGACAGATGGCCCGATCCTCGGGTCAAGCCCGAGGATGACGGCGAGGGAGGGGCGAACGGCGGCGTGGAAGGCCCGTCGTGCAAGCTTCACGGAACCGGGCCGCGCCTCATTCGCTGAAAGGGCTTCGATCCCCTCATCAGGAGCAGGCGAATGAGCATTCTCGGCAAGATTCTCGGCGGCGTCTTCAGGAAGAAGGAGGCCCCGGCGGCGACGCCCGCAGCCCCCGCGCCCGAAGCGGCGGCACCGACCCCGGCGCCCGCGCCCACCGCAGCCGCCGTCGCGCCCCAGCCCGCGGCCGAGGTCGATGTCGCCGGCATCCTCGACTTCATGAACGAGCAGCGCGCGCAGAAGCTGAACTGGCGCACCTCCATCGTCGACCTGATGAAGCTGATCGGCCTGGAATCCTCGCTGGCCGAGCGCAAGGAGCTGGCCGACGAACTGGGCTACACCGGCGACAAGTCGGACACGGCGAGCATGAATATCTGGCTGCACAAGCAGGTGATCCAGAAGATCCGCGACAACGGCGGCCAACTGCCCACCGATCTCTGAACCTCTCTGCGGCGCGAGGGGGTGCGCGACGGCGCCCCTTCGCGCTAAGACAGGACCATGAGCGACGCCAATCAGAGTCTCGATGGTCCTCCGTGGGAGGAAGACGCGCCCGAAGTCGAGGAGCGCGACCCCAACACCGACGACATGTTCGGCGCGCCGTCGCCTGCCGTGACACCAACCGAGGCCTTTGATCAAGCAGTCTCGGATTTACATGCAGCTGTTGAGATTCAGCGCGCTGCGGTTCAAGCATCAATGCTTCAAAGTGCTGAGGCGCTTGGAGGTGTCGCTGCTTCAAGGGAGGGGCCAGAAGCAGCAACTCCAACCGAAAGCGAGGCCTACACCGTCCTGGCCCGCAAATACCGGCCGCGCGCGTTCGAGGATCTGATCGGCCAGGAGGCGATGGTCCGCACCCTGACCAACGCCTTCGCCACCGGTCGCATCGCCCACGCCTTCATGCTGACCGGGGTGCGGGGCGTCGGCAAGACGACGACGGCCCGCCTGCTGGCCCGCGCGCTGAACAACGAAACCGAGACCATCGACAAGCCGTCCCTGGCCCTGAGCCCCACCGGGCGGCACGACGCCGCCATCATGGCGGGCCAGCACATGGACGTGATGGAGATGGACGCCGCGTCGCATACCGGCGTCAATGACATCCGCGACATCCTGGAAAGCGTCCGCTACGCGCCGGTCGAGGCCCGCTACAAGGTCTATGTGCTGGACGAGGTCCACATGCTGTCGACGCAGGCGTTCAACGCCCTGCTGAAGACGCTGGAGGAGCCGCCGCCCCACGCCAAATTCATCTTCGCCACCACCGAGATCCGCAAGGTTCCGGTGACGATCCTGAGCCGCTGCCAGCGCTTCGATCTGCGCCGGGTCGAGCCGGAGATTCTGGTCGGCCATCTGGGCCGCGTCGCCGAGCGCGAAGGCATGAAGATCGAGCAGGAGGCCCTGGCGCTGATCTCGCGCGCGGCCGAAGGGTCGGTGCGCGACGGCCTGTCGCTGCTGGATCAGGCGCTGGTTCAGGCCGAGCGCGGCGCGGTGGTCGAGACGGCCACGGTGCGCGACATGCTGGGTCTGGCCGACCGCACCCAGACCATCGCCCTGTTCGAACAGACGATGGCGGGCAAGACGGCCGAAGCGCTGACGACCTTCCGCACGCTCTATGGCTACGGCGCCGATCCGGTGCAGGTGGCCAACGACCTGCTGGAGCATTGCCACGCGGCCTCGGTCGCCAAGATGCTGGGACCGAACGCCACCCGCCTGCCCGGCGATCAGGCGCAGAAGCTGGCGGCCCTGGGCGCGGCCATCTCGGCCGGGACGCTGTCGCGGACCTGGCAGATGCTGCTGAAGGCGCTGGACGAGGTGCGGCGCGCGCCCAATCCGGCCGATGCCGTGGAGATGGCCATCGTCCGCTTGGCCTACGCCGCCGACCTGCCCAGTCCCGAAGACGCGCTGAAGGCGATCCAGTCGGGCGGCGTCCCCGGCGGCGGGGCTGGACCGCGCGGCGGCGGCTCCGGCAGCGGGGGCGGCGGCGCCTCGGCCATGTTGGCGACCCGCCCGGTTCAGGCGCCCGCCCTGCCGGACCCGCAAAGCTTCGAGGCCGTGGTCGCCCTGATCGGCGAGAAGCGCGAGATCACCCTGCAGATGGACGTGGAGCGCTACGTCCGCGTCGTCAGCTTCCGTCCCGGCGCCATCACCTATGAACCGGCCGAGGGCTCGCCCCACGATCTGGCGCGACGTCTGGCCGGGCGGCTCAAGGAGTGGACCGGCCGCACCTGGCTGATCGCCGCCAACGGACAGGGCGGCGGCGAGACCCTGATCGAGGTCGAGAAGAAGGCCCGCGCCGCCCGTCGCGCGGCGGTCGAGGCCGACCCCTTCGTGGTGTCGATCATGCAGGCCTTCCCCGGCGCCGAGATCAAGGAGATCGTCACCCTGGCCCCGGCCGTCGAGATGCCCGCCATCCCCGACGACGGCGAGGCGGGCGACGACGACTGAGGTCTCACCTCCCCGCCAAGTGGGGAGGAGGGAGATGCCGCTTACAGAATCTGGGCGGCTTCTTCGAAGTCGAGGCGAGGCGAGCGGGGGAACAGGTTCTCGTCCGTGCCGTAGCCCAGGTTCATGATGAAGTTCGGCTCGACATTGCTGTCGGGGAAGAACTCGGCCTTCACCCCCGCCGCGTCGAAGCCCGACATCGGACCCACGTCCAGACCCAGGGCGCGCGCGGCGATGGTCAGATAGCCGCCCTGCAGCGAGGCGTTGCGGAAGGCGGCCTCGCGGCGGCCCGCTTCTTCCGGGAACCAGTCGCGGGCGCCCGGCGCGTGCGGGAACAGCTTGGGCAGGGTCTCGTGGAAGTCGACGTCCTGGGCGATGATCAGATTGACCGGCGCGGCCAGGGTCTTGGCGCGGTTGCCTTCGGCCATGTGCGTCGACAGCCGGGCCTTGGCCTCGGGCGAGGTGACGAAGACGAAGCGAGCCGGGGTCATGTTGACCGCCGTCGGACCGAACTTGGTCAGGTCGTAGAGCTTGCGGATCAGGGCCTCGGGCACGGGGCGATCGCTCCAGCCGTTGCGCGTGCGCGCCTCGGTAAACAGCTGGGCCAGGACCGGTTCGGAGACCGGCATATCACGGGTCGGGAAGGCGTCAAAGGCCATCAGAGCTTCTCCAGAAATTGATTAGTAACTTCAAGTGTGGCTAATTAGGCGTGCGTCGCTGCGCCGTCAAGGGGATCGGCCACATAAGTTGTGACGGATGCGACGTCGCCGGGCGCGGCGCGCTTTCTTCGCCGGGGTCTGGAGCCGCGCGGCGCTTCGCCCTATCTAGGGGCTATGAAAGACCTCAACGCCCTGATGCAACAGGCCCAGGCGATGCAGCAGAAGCTGCAGGACGCCCAGGCGAAAATGGCCGAATCCACCGCCGAGGGCACCTCGGGCGGCGGCCTTGTCACCATCGCACTGAAAGGCCCTGGCGAGATCACCTCGGTGAAGATCGACGACAGCCTGATGGCCCCCGGCGAGGGCGAGATCCTGGCCGACCTGATCGTCGCCGCCCACGCCGACGCCAAGCGCAAGCTGGACGAGATCAACAACGCCTTGATGCGCGACGCCGCCGGGCCGATGGCCGGGATGAACATCCCCGGAATGCCGAAACTCTTCTGATGGCCGCCTCCGCCGGGCCGGAAATCGAACGGCTCATCAGCCTGCTGGCCAAGCTGCCGGGCATGGGTCCGCGCTCGGCCCGGCGCGCGGCGCTCGCCCTGTTGAAGCGGCGCGAGCAACTGCTGGTCCCGCTGGCCGCCTCGCTGGCCGAGACGGCGGACAAGGTCGTCAACTGCTCGGTCTGCGGCTCGCCCGATACGCGCGATCCCTGCTCGGTCTGTTCGGATCAGGCGCGCGACAACACCCTGATCTGCGTGGTCGAAGAGGCGGGCGCCCTGTGGGCCATGGAGCGGTCGGGCGCCTTTCGCGGCAAGTATCACGTGCTGGGCGGCCTGCTGTCGGCGCTGGACGGCGTCGGCCCGGAGCAGCTGCGCATCGCCGAACTGATCGGCCGCGCGAAAGGCGGGGAGGCGAGGGAGGTCGTCCTGGCCCTGCCCGCCACCGTCGACGGCCAGACCACGGCCCACTACCTGGCCGAGCGCCTGTCGGCGGCGGGCGTGCAGGTCACGTCTCTGGCCCGCGGCGTGCCCGTCGGCGGCGAGCTGGACTGGCTGGACGACGGCACCATCATTCAGGCCCTGCGCGCGCGACGCCCGGCCTGAAATTTCCCTCTCCCGATGGGAGAGGGTAACTTCCAACGGGCTCCGACTCCCGCTAGGAACGGAGCATGAACACGCTTGAGCTCATCCTGCTGATCGTCGCGCTCATGGCGGGCGGCGGTTTCCTGTGGGCCTTCATGGGCTGGCAGAAGACGAAGGGCGCGCTGGACGCCGCCGACGCCCGGCTGGAGCTGATGGAGGAGAGCCGCGATTCCATGGCCGAGTTCCTCAAGGCCCAGGCGTCGCAGTCGGCCGAGGCGGTGGCGACCAAGCTGGTCGCCCGCGCCACCGAAACCTTTCAGGTCCAGGATCGCGTCGCGCGCGAGCGGATGGAGGCCCAGCTCAAGCCGGTGTCCGAAACCCTGGCCAAGTTTCAGCAGCACGTCACGGCGCTGGAAAAGGCGCGCGCCGATGAGACAGGCGGGCTGAAGGAGCAGCTCAATCTGCTGATGGCCGCCTCCACCGCCACCCGCGACGAGGCGCGCCGCCTGACCGAGGCGCTGAAGGGGAACACCGGACGTCGCGGCCGCTGGGGCGAGCAGACCTGCCGCAATGTGCTGGAGGCGGCGGGCATGGCCGGCCGCTTCGACTTCGAGGAGCAGAACTCTTCGGCGACCGAGGAGGGCCGCCAGCAGCGCCCCGACTTCATCGTCAAACTGCCCGGCGGCGGCATGTTCGTCATCGACGCCAAGGTGTCCCTGGCCTTCCCTGACGAGGCGGACGGCGACGAGGAGGCCCAGGCCCGCGCCATGTCCCTGCGCACCGCCGCCAGCATGAAGACCCACGTGCGCCAGCTGTCGTCCAAGGCCTATCAGGACCAGTTCAAGCCCAGCCCCGACTTCGTCGCCATGTTCGTGCCCGGCGACGCCTTCCTGGCCGCCGCGCTGGATCACGAGCCGGACCTGATGACCACGGCCATGGCCTCGCGCGTGGTCATCGTCACGCCCACCACCCTGTTCGCCCTGTGCAAGGCCGTCGCCTACGGCTGGCGCGCCGAGGAGCAGGCCCGAAACGCCGAAGACGTCGCCAAGCTGGGCAAGGAGCTCTACAAGCGGCTGTCGGTCATGGGCGGCCACGCCGCTTCGGTCGGCAAGGCGCTGGACGCGGCGGTTTCCCGCTACAACCAGTTCGTCGGCTCGCTGGAAAGCCAGGTCATGGTCTCGGCCCGCCGTTTCGAGGATCTGAAGGTCGATCACGAGGGCAAGGAGCTGCCCGAACTGAACGCCGTCGAACAATCGCCTCGCGTCCTCAGCCGCCCGGAGTTGCTGAACGCCCCGGAGTGACGACTGCGTGTGACAAACATGCTTGACGCCCTGCGGCCGGGCTGTAAAACTTGCTTGTCAAATCAGTTTACGCGCGGCGAGCCTATGAAATCGATGAAACCTCTCGGCCTGAAAGGCGTCGCGGCCATGTTCGGCCTGGTGGTGCTGATCGGCTTCTTCGGCGGACTCGGCAGCGGCTTCCTGGCCGACCAACCCGGTACGGTGGCGTTCTGGACGACTGTCGCCTTCACCGCCGTCACGATGGCCGCCGTCCTGGGCGTGTCCTACTGGTGGTGGAGCCGTCTCGACGAGGCTGCGCGCGAGGCGCACAAATGGGCCTGGTACTGGGGCGGCAGCACGGGGATGTTGGTGGGTCTCGTCCTCATGCTGATGCTGACCACGCGCCCGGGCGACATCGTTCTTCCCGCCAGCCTGGGCGAGACGCCCGCTGATCTGGTCGCCGCCGGCATGATCATGATCTTGGGCTTCCAGCTCATCGGCTACGGCCTGGCCTGGGTCTGGTGGTGGCTGGGCCGTCGTTGAGGAGAATGCCGTGAGCGACAGCGCTTTCCTGGGCGACAGGCCCTTGGCCCGAACCGGTGTGTTGTTCCTGCTGAAGATGGCGGCGGGCGTCGTCTGGCTCGCCGGCGCCGCCTGGGGCGGCGCCTACCTGTCCAAGGGCGGCGACGCGCTGCCTTTGAAGGCGCTGGCCGCCGCCGCCGTGGTTCTGCCTGTCTTCGTCTGGATCGCCGTCCTTCGCCGACAGGCGGCGATCGATGAGCTGGAAGAGCGTTTGGCCTTGATGGCGCAGGCTCAGGGCGGCTGGTGGGCCCTGGCCTACGGCTCGACCCTGTTCGTCATCTCGAGCCTGATGGGCGATGGAGTCAGCCCTGTCATGTTGGCGACCCTGCCTGCGGGCGGTTTCCTGTTCGGCGAGGCGATGGCCCAGGTGGCGCGTTTCAACCTGTCGCGTCCCGGCAAGGAGAGACGCGCATGAAGAACCGCCTCAAGGTGCTGCGCGCCGAGCGCGACTGGAGCCAGGCGCACCTGGCCGACGAACTGGGCGTGTCGCGTCAGACGGTGAACGCGCTCGAGACCGGACGCTACGACCCCTCCCTGCCGCTGGCGTTCAAGATCGCCCGGCTGTTCCAGATGCCGATCGAATCCATCTTCATCGACGAAGAAGGCTGACGGCTGTTTCTTTTTTGCGACTCTTAGGAGCCTGACCATGATCCGCCGACTCTGGAGCCGCGCCGCCGCCTCCGTCTCCGCCGCCGCCCTGACCGCCGTCCTGCTGGCGCCGACGACGCCGGCTTTCGCCCAGGCCGCGCCCGCCGCCGCCGATCCGGCGGCCGTGACCGCCGCCCCGGCCGGGTCCGGCCCGCGCCTGTGGGTGGTCAAGGATGCGGATTCCACCCTCTATCTGTTCGGCACCGTCCATGTGCTGAAGCCCGAGACGCCGTGGGGCAGCGCCAAGCTGGACCGCGCCTTCGCCGGCGCCGACGAATACTGGTTCGAGATCGCCGATCTGAACGACGCGGCCGGCGCCGTGCCGATCATCCAGTCCAAGGGCGTGTCGCCCGACCGTCCCCTGTCCAGCCTGCTGACCGCAGAGGAACAGGCTGACCTCGACGCCGCCGCCCGCTCGATCGGCGCGACGGCGGCCCAGTTGGATCCGCTGCGTCCGTGGTTCGCGGCCCTGCAACTGGCCATGGCCAGCATCACCAAGGCCGGCTACCTGCCGCAGAACGGCGGGGACCAGGTGCTGCACGCCCGCGCCGCCGCGACCGGCAAGCCGATCAAGGGCTTCGAGACCATGCCCCAGCAGATCGGCTTCATCGCCGACATGTCGGAAGAGGCGCAACTGGCCATGCTGCGTTCGGGTCTGAAGGAGTTCGATCAGGCGCCGGAGTTCCTGGGCCGCATGGTCGGCGCCTGGTCGACCGGCGACGTGGATGGCCTGGACGCCCTGATCGGCCAGGAGATGAAGGCGGAATCGCCCGAGATGTACGAGGTCATGCTGACGCGTCGCAACACGGACTGGACCAATCAGATCGTGGCTATGCTGGAAGGCTCGGGCACGGCCTTCATCTCGGTCGGCGCCGGCCACCTGGCGGGGGCCGACAGCGTCCAGGCCATGCTGGCCAAGCGCGGCGTCACGGTCGAGGAAGTGCGCGACTGACCCATCGCGGTCTCTGTCAAAAAATCCAAAGGCCCGGTTCGCCGGGCCTTTTCTTTTGGCCCGCGCCCTATATCTTCGCCGCTCGCTTCGGCGACGCGGGTATAGTTCAGAGGTAGAACGTCAGCTTCCCAAGCTGAATGTCGCGAGTTCGATTCTCGCTACCCGCTCCAACACTTAGCTGGTCTTTTACAGGCGAGTTTTGTCGCCGGTTTTGCGCTTTCTTCCTCCGTTCGGCTTGGTCGATGTGCTGGATGGGTTCGTCGCGCTTCACGTACCGGTCGATAAGTCGCTCCACGCGGACCTCGCACCAGCCCATGACATCCGCGATTTCGCGAGGCGTTAGCTCTGCGCGATAGAATCTCGTTGCCGCCGTCCCTCTCAAGTCATGGAAGTGAAGCTCCTTGGCGCGCGCTTGATTGCAGAGTTCCAGGACGCGCTGAAGCCGGCGCCCAACGGCGACATCCTCCTGGCGTCCGTGAACTGCGTACTCCTGCTGATGTCGCTGATCATTGTCTTGGGTCGGTGGGAGTGGCGCGCGTACGCTCCGCTGCGTGACGCGACTTTGTGACGTCAATTTCAATCCTGGCCTGTGGTATTGAGCGCCTACATTCTCTCTTAAGTTGAATTGAAGCATCCTGTCGGCTCAATCAGGAGCCCAACGATGCAGAAGGCGTGTGGTTCTGGAGGGCGGGGCGTGCGGCGCGAACGGCGCGGCGCGGCCGCCATAGAGTTCGCCATCGTCGGCCCGTTTTTCCTGCTGCTGGTTATAGGCATGATCGTCTATGGCGGCTGGCTGTGGATGGCGCACTCCGTACAGGCGGCAGTGTCTGAAGGCGCGAGGGCCGCCGTCGCCGGACTGGATGCGGCCGAACGGGAAGGGCTGGCCCGCGACGTGGTCGCCGATCATCTGCGCGATCTGGGGCTGAGGAGCGGCGACGCAACGGTCGAGATCGATGCGGATGGTCGCTTCTTCCGCGTCGTAGTGGCCTATGACGCTGGACGGCATCCGTTGATGGCGCTGGCGCCGCTGACCGTGCCGCCGCCCAGGGTCATCCGCCGCACCGCCGTCATTCAGATCAGCGAGGCGTGATATGCTGAGACGACTGATGGAACGAAGCCTGCCCGCGCGCCTGCGTCGGGATCGGCGCGGCGGGGTGACGATCATGTCCGCGGTGTTCGGCGGCCTGATCTGCGTCAGCGCGGCCCTGGCGGTCGATGTCGGGGTGGTCGTTCTCAAGGGGCGCGAGCTTCAGGGCGCGGCCGATCTGTCGGCCCTCGCCGCCGCCGGCGCTCTGAACGACGCCGAGATGGCCGCCGAGACGACGGCGCGCGCCAACATCGCTGATCTGTCAGGCGTTCAGGTGGAAACGGGAGTATATACGCCTGATCCGGCCTTGCAGCCGTCAGAACGATTCGTTGCCGGCGGGCCTGACGTCAATGCGGCGCGGGTCGTGGCGACAGCGCCCGCGCCGTTGTTTTTCGGTCGGTGGATCCTGGGCCGGGAGACAGTCAGCGTCACCAAGCAGGCGACGGCGGCGCGGCCGGGCGGGGCGCCTACGGCCATGTTCTCGATCGGATCGCGCCTGGCGTCGCTGGACGGGGGCCTGGCCAACGCTCTGCTGTCGGCGCTGTTGGGTGCAAGCGTGTCCCTGACCGCGATGGACTATCGCAATCTGGCCGACGCCCAGGTCAGCCTGCTGCAGTTTTCGGACGCTCTGGCCGTGGACCTGGGCGTGACCGCCGGCGACTATGACGCCCTGTTGAAGCATGAGATGGAGACGCGCCGTGTCCTGCGGGTGCTTGAAAGAGTCGCGGGCTCTGACGCGAAAGGCGTGTTGGGCAAGCTGGTCGGCGCGCCCGCCGATGCACGCCTGAAGCTGGGTGATCTGATCGGGGTGGAAGCCGAGGCGCGTCACGGCCTGCGCGAGCGCTTGAACGCGCAGGTGTCGGCCTTGGATCTGCTGATGGCGACGCTGCAGACGGCGAACCAGGAGCGTCAGTTGGCCCTGGACGTCGGCGCTCGGGCCGGGCTGGCGGATCTGGACGTCATGCTGGCGATCGGCGAGCGCCCGAACCGTTCGTCCTGGCTGACGATCACCGGCAAGGGCGAACCGATCATTCGCACGGTGCAGACGCGGCTTTACCTGAAGGCGACGGCGCTAGACCGTGTTCCTCTGGTAGGTGCGCTGGCCCAGGTGAAAGCGCCGATCCTGGTCGAAGTCGCCGGGTCGGAGGCGCGGTTGAAGTCCATCCATTGCGGGGCCTCGCCGCGTGTTCTGGTGGAGGCGAAACCGGGCGTGGCGCGGGTGCGGCTAGGGCAGATCAACGAAAGGCGCCTGCACGATTTCAAGTCCGAGTTGACGGTATCGCCGGCCGCTCTGGTCTCCGTCCTGCTGATCAAGGTTGAGGGTAAGGCCGACATCCAGGTTGCGGACATGACCTGGAGCGAGCTCGGCTTCACCGGCTCGGATATCGGTTCGAGCGAGCCCAAGACGGCGCAGTCGAGCGGTTTCATCAACGGCTTGATGGTCAGTCTGCTTCGCGATTTGGAACTGACGGCCCTGGGGTTGCCGCTGCACATCGTCACCCAGCCGCTGGGCGTGGTGCTGACGCCGCTGGGGCCGGCGCTGGATGCGGTGGTTCAGCCGCTGCTGCAACTGTTGGGCGTGGGGGTGGGCGAAGCCGACGTATGGGTGCACGGCGTGCGCTGCCCCAACCAGGGCGGGACGCCGCAACTGGTCGGTTGAAGCGGGGGCGGGGCGGCGACTTCGGCCCCGCTCGACGTCAGCCTTCGGTCGGGCGCAGGCCGGTGGCGGCTTGCTGCACCGCGGCCGGACGACGTTGGCCGCCGGCGGCGATGACGCGGTCGATGCGGGCCTTTTCGGCGCGGAAGGCGGCCAGATCGGCGCCCGCCAGGACGGTGCCTTCCTGGGTCTTGATGCCGGCCGGATTGATCCGCTGGCCGTTGCGCCAGATTTCATAGTGCAGGTGCGGGCCGGTGGAGGCGCCGGTCGAACCGACGTAGGCCACCACCTGGCCCTGGGTCACGCGCTGACCGGCGCGCATGCCCGAGGCGAAGCGCGACAGGTGGCCGTAGCCGCTTTCCAGCCCATTGGCGTGGCGGATGCGCAGCCAGTTGCCGTAACCGCCCCAGCGACGGGCCTCGACCACCACGCCGTCGGACGGCGCCACGACCGGCGTGCCGGTGGCGGCGGCGAAGTCCATCCCCTGGTGCATCTTGCGGTAGCCCGAGATGGGGTGGGTGCGGACGCCGAAGTTCGAGCTGACGCGGCGGAAGTTCTGCAGCGGGGTGCGCATCATGGCGGTGCGCGTATTCTTGCCCGTGGCGTCGAAATACTGGGCCGTCTTCGAGCCGGCGGGCTGGAAGCGGTAGAAGGCGTGGCCCTTCAGCTCGGCGTAGAGCAGTTCGCCGGTTTCCACCGTCCGGCCCGATTCCGTGACCATGCGGTCGAAGACCAGGGTGAACTCGTCCGAGGCGCGCACGTCGCGCTGCATGTCGAACTTGTGGGCGAACAGCTGGCTGGCGCGGCGCACCACGGCCGAGGTGGCGCCCAGTTCGCGAGCGCTGGCCGACAGGGAGCGCTGCACCTTGTCGTTGGCGACGACGGTTTCCTCTGTGACCTTCTCGTCCAGCGAGCGCAGGCGCAGGGCGCCGTCGAAGCTGCGCGACACGGTCAGCTGGCTGGCCGGGCCGGTGCGCATGGTCAGGCCGATCAGGCGGGCGTCGCCCAGGCCGCCGCGCGGCTTGGACACGGCGGTCTCGAAGCGGAGACCCGCGCGCAAATCCTTGAGATCGAAGGCGCTGGCGACGGTGTCGGCGACAGCGCGGGCTTCATCGGCGCCGACGCCGGTGCGTCGCACGGCCTGTTCGAAGGTTTCGCCGCGACGAATCTGGACGGGAATGGCTTCCGGAGCGGTCATGCCGGCCGGCGCGGCGGCGGCGGCGTAGGCCTGCGCTTCAAGCGATTCGATCTGTTCCGCGGTCAGGACCGGAACTTCCTCGGCCTTCACCTGTTCATATCCACGACCGGCCAGCAGGGCGATGCCCACGGCGGCGCAAGTCGTCAGCAGGTGCGGCGCAAGCCGAACGGGCTGGCGGCGAGGATCGAACTGAGCCATGGGTCCCCGGCATATCGACGACGCTTAAAGCGCCAGACCAGTCGAAATTAGATTCACGCCGGACATTCCTGACCGACAGTGAAGCGAGCCGTATAGCCCGCCTGACCCATATTGGGAAGCGGGTACGTTACATTCAGTTAACTTGGCGGGGGATCGGCGCAGTATTTCAGCGTTCGTTTTGGTGCGGATGTGAATCTTCGCCATTTTTAAGGTCTGGTGGTCCTGTAGTGGCGACATGGACACGGTATAGTTGTCGTGCTGCAACGACTGTCATCGTGGCGCATTTTGTGGCGTTGTCGCCCTCAACCACTAAACGAAGATCGTTCCGCGACCTTGACCGAAGACGCCGATCCTTCCCCGCCGTGCGCGCAGACACGCAAACGCACAGCTTCGATCGCCCTTCTGAAGGGGGCGGGCGTGGCGCTGATGGTTCTGCTGATCCTGGCGGCGACATTGTATCTGAACCGGCGGGCGGCGGCGCGCGAACTGCTGGTCGGCTGGCTGGACCGCAAGGGCATCGACGCCGACGTCGAGGTCGAACGGCTGGAGCTCAACGGCTTCGTCGGCAAGGTCTCCATCGGCGACCCCAAGAACCCCGACTTCAAGGTCGAGCGGGTCGAGGTCGACTACGCCGTGGGCCTGCCGTGGTCGAAGGCCGGGCTGGGGGTGACGCCCAGCCGCGTCCGTCTGGTCCGCCCGATCGTGCGCGCGGCGTGGAAGAACGGCGAGCTGTCGCTGGGCAGCCTCGATCCCTTGGTCGAGGAGTTCACGGGCAAGCCGCCCAAGCCGGATTCCCGCGCGCCCCTGGTCATCGTCGAAGGCGGCCAGGCGCGGCTCGACACCGAATACGGCCCGCTGCGCCTGCTGGCGGACGCGCGGATCGACGACGGCAAGCTGATGCGGCTGTCGGGGCGGATGCCCGCCGCCTCGCTCAAGAGCGGCGAGACCGAGGCGCGCGGCCTGGCCGGCGTCATCGAGGTGACGACCGTGGGCGACCGTACGGCGGTGAAGCTGGACGCCCAGGCCGAGCGCTTCGCCGTGGCGGGCGTCGGCGGGCAGGGGGCGGCCTTGAGCCTCAGCGGCGATCTGCCCTACCCGGACATGAAGACCCGGCGCGGCGACGGCCGGGTCGGCCTGACCGCGCGGTTGACGGCGGATGAACTGGCCGGCGCCGGGACGACGGCGCGTCAGGCGGCGGCGACGATGGAATTCGCCGGGGCGGTCGAAGGCTGGCTCAACGCCTATAGCCTCAAGGGCGAGGCCAAGACGGCGGCGACGGCGGACCGGCTTCAGGGCGAGGGGGTGGAGGTTCGCCAGGCGGCGCTGGACCTCAACCGCGTGACCCTGTCGACGTCGGGAGGAACGGAAGGTCAGGACGTGAAGTGGCGCGCGGCCTCGCCCATGCGGCTGACGGCGGCGTCGGGCCGGTTCGGCGAGGCTCGCCTGACCCAGGCGGTCGTCGCCTCAAGCGCGATCGAGGCGGGCGGTAAGGGCGGCGCCTTCGAGGTGCGGGGTCCGGCGACCCTGAGCGCGCAGCGGCTGGCGACCGGCGATGTGGCCCTGAGCGGCGCGCGCGGCCGCCTGGACTTCGATCTGGTGCGGGACTCCATCACGCGGATCAGCGCGACCGGCGCGCTGGGGGCCGATCGGGTTTCGGCGCCGGTGCTGGGCGCGCCGCTGGCCGACGATCTTCCGGAACTGGCCGAGTTGAAGGGGGCGCTGGGCGCCTTCGCCCTGGATGCGCCCCAGGTGCGGCTGGTCAGCGACAACGCCGGGGTCGAGCTGACCCTGCTGCGGCCGATCACCGCCCGCCCGGCCAACGGCGGCGAGCTGAGACTGTCGGCGGCGACGGGGCCGGTTCTGTCCCTGACGGCGGACGGAGCGACGCGCGGGGCCTTCAGCGTGGCGTCCACGCGCGGCGGCGGCCTGCCCGAGGCGCGCTTTGACGGCGTTGAATGGCGGCTGACGCCGGGCGGCTTCGCGGCGAAGCTGAAGGGGCAGGCGGCCCTGGACTTCGGCCCGGCGCGCGGGATCGCCTTCAGCACCCAGGGCGAACTGGCCTCGGCGGGCGGGAGCCTGACCTATACGGCGAGTGATTGCATTCCGGTGACGCTGGACAAGCTCGACCTGGGCGAGAACTCGGTCGAGGCCGTGTCCGGCCGCGTGTGTCCGACGTCGGCGCCCCTGTTCGCCGCCCGGAACGGCGCCTGGCGCGCTCAGGCGCGTCTGGCCGATGTGGCGGCGACGGCGCCCGTCTTCGAGATCGGAATCTCCGGCGCCGAGGGCGATCTGGTCGTCGACGGCGCGGCCAAGGGGCTGTCGATGCGGGTGGGCGTCAGCAAGGCTCAGGTCGCGGATACGGCCGATCCGGTCCGCTTCCTGCCGCTTCAGGCCAAGGGCGAGGCGCGGCTTGCGGGCGACGTCTGGAGCGCCGGATTTGATCTCAGCCGACTGGACCACGCCATCGGTCGCGTCGAGGTGCGCCACGACGTTCAGGCTGAAGCGGGCGGGGCGGTGATCTCGGCGCCCAGCCTGGCCTTCACCGAACATGGGCTTCAGCCGGACGACCTCAGCCCGCTCGTGGCCGACTATGTGAAGTCGCCGGTCGAAGGCTCGGCCGGGTTCGAGGGGCGGTTCGACTGGGCGGCCGAGGGCGCGACCAGTTCGGGCGTCCTGACCGTGCCGGAGCTGGATTTCACCAGCCCGGCGGGCAAGGTCCAGGGGCTGAAGGGGCGGGTGGAATTCACCAGCCTGACGCCGCTGATCACCGCCCCGAACCAGAAACTGACCGCCGATCGGGTGCAGACGGTGACGCCGCTGACCGATCTTCAGCTGTCCTTCGGCCTGGACGAAAAGGCCCTGACCATCGGCGGCGGCCAGATCCAGGCGGCGGGCGGGCGCATCAGCGTCGAGCCCCTGTCCCTGCCGCTGACGTCGGGCGAAGGCTGGGGCGGGGTGGTCGTGGTGGAGGGCGTGCAGCTGAACGAATTGCTGAAGAGCGCCAATCTTCAGGACAAGGCCGAGTTCGACGCCGTGGTGTCGGGGCGGCTGCCCTTCACCTATGATCCCAAGGACGGCTGGCGCATTGTCGGCGGGGTGCTGAACGGGGTGCGGCCCGGCCGTCTGTCGATCCAGCCCCAGGTGTTCGACGACCTGGCCGCCGGCGGCGGGGGCGAGGCGGGCGTGCCGCCCAACGCCATGCAGGATCTGGCCTATCAGGCCATGCAGGATCTGGCGATCAGCGACCTGACCGCCGAGGTCAACAGCTTGGATCAGGGGCGCCTGGGCGTCCGGTTCCGCATCAACGGCCGCCACGATCCGCCCGAGCGCGAGCAGCTTCGCCTGACCTTCATGGAACTGATCCGCCGCGACTTCATGACCAAGAAGCTGAACCTGCCGTCGGATACGCCGATCGACTTGACGCTGGACACGACCTGGAACGCCAACCAGATCATCTCGGATCTGCTGGAATATGCGCGTCGCGGGGAGACGCCCGTGCTGACGACGGATGAAACGCCTTGAGTCACAGCCGCGCTTTGTTCAGAACCCATTCACACGCCGCTGCGTTTAATGGCGGTGACTTCCAACGCCGCCTTCGGAGACCGGCCTCATGATCAGCAAGCGTCAGATCGTCGCCATGCTCGGCCTCGGCGCCGTCAGCCTGGCCGCATGCGCGCCTACGGTGAACATCAAGTTCAGCGAGCCGCTGCAGATCTATGCCAAGCTCGACGCCGACATCCGCATCAAGCTGGACCAGGAACTGCAGAACCTGCTCCGCGAAAACCCCAACCTGTTCTGAATGTGAAAGGGGGCTTTGACATGACTTACCGCAAACTCTTCGTGGCCGTGGCCGCTGTCGCTGCTCTGGGCGTCGCCGCCGGCGCCGCCGTGGCTCAGACCGCCTCGCAGAAGGCCCTGGTCGATCAGGCCAAGGCCGCCGGCGCGGCGGGCGAGCAGGCTGACGGCTACGTCGGCGTGCGCACCTCGGTGAACGCCGACACCCAGGCCGCCATCAGCGCGACCAACGCCGGCCGCCGCCAGGCCTACGCCCGCAGCGCCGCCGACGCCGGCACCTCGGCCGAAGTGGCCGGCGCCCGGATGTTCGAGACCCAGCTGCTGCCGCGCATCAGCTCGGGCCAGTGGTACAAGAACGCCCAGGGCCAGTGGGTCCAGCGCTGAGCTGAGCCATGAAGGCGACCTTCAGGAGCGGGCGACTTGTCCGGCTTCTGCGGTCGCTGGTTCTCGCCGTCGCCATATCGGCCGTCAGCACGCTTGGGCTGGCGGCCTATTGGCGTCTGATCGGCGGGGGCGAGATGAGCCTGCACGGCTGGATCGCCATGGGGCTGGGCGTGCTGGGCACGGTCGGCCTGGCCTGGGGGCTGATGGCCCTGGCCTTCCGCTCTGATCGCGACGGCTGGGACGATCAGGTCGACAATAGCTTCGACCCCGGCATCGAGAGCGCCGAGGACCGCAAGGACGACGACCTCTACTATTAAGGCTTCAGGCGGCGGCTTCCGCCTGGCCGGAGAGGGCGGGCAGGAACAGGCCGCGCGCCAGGGCGTCCACCACCGGCACGGCCACGGCGTCGCCCATCAGCTTCAGCGCCGCGCTTTCGCTGGCGGGCAGGCGATAGGCGTTGGCCACCCCCATCAGCCGCGCGGCCTCGCGCCCGGTCAGACGGCGCATAGCGACGCGGCCGCTCTCGACGATGACGACATACTGGCGCGACGAACCGCCCGACGGCGTGCGCAGGCATCCGGCCAGACCGTCGAAGCGCATCTCCAGCCGTTGCAGCTTTTTCCCGTCCTTGGTCCGCACCCGGCGGAAGGCCGCGCCCACGCGCCGCTCACCCGAGGCCCGGATCGTTTCCAGCCGCGCCCGGTGCAGCGGCGACAGCATGGCCAACAGGGTCTGCGTCTGGGCCGCGTCGAAACAGGGGGCGTCAGTCTCCAGCACGGCCGCCAGATCGAGGTTGCGGCACGGCGGAACGGCCAGCCGCCACCAGGCCCAGTTGGCCTTCGCCGCTTCGGGTAGGCGCTCCCAAGCGGCGATCAGGCGTGAGGAATGGAAGGGCTGGACCGGGGCGGGCAGGCGCGGCCCCTCGACGCCCCGCATGGCGACGATGAACAGGCGCGGGCGCGACTGCGGCAGCCACAGCTCTGCGTCGATCTCCAGGGCGCCGACCGTATAGCCGGCCTCGGCCATGGCCCCGCAGACAGCGGCGAAATCCTGGCCATCGCCCGAGGTCAGCAGGCCGACGACGTTTTCCAGCACGATGACGGGCGGGGCGCGGCCCTCGGCGTCCAGCCGCTGCATCAGCTTCCAGAAGCCCCAGAAGGCGCCCGAGCGTTGCGCCTTCAGCCCGCCGCGCGCGCCCGCCAGGCTGACGTCCTGACACGGCGACGAGGCCCAGCACAGGTCAGGCGCGCCTGGAACCTGATCCGGCGTCACCGCCCAGACGTCGGCGTGGATAAGCGAGGTCTCGGGATGGTTGGCGCGAAAGGCGCGGGCCTTGGCCGCGTCGATGTCATTGGCCAGGATGGTGCGGAAGCCTGTCAGTCCCAATCCCGCTAGTCCGCCGCCCGCGAAGAACTCGCAGGCCGTGAAGGGGGCGCCTGCGTTTGCTGCGGGGTCGGGACGAATCGGCATGAGGGGACATTAACCCAGGCGAGCCGCTTTGGCGCCTGTCTTGACGGGGGGAAGGCAAACCGGGACTTTGGCTGCGAATTTTCAGAAAGGACCGCCATGCGCGTCGCCCTCCTCTCCGCCGCCGCCCTCTCCCTGGCCTTGGCCGCCTGTTCGCAGCCCGCTGAAAAGACGCCCGCGCCCGCCAAGGCCGAGCCGCGCGCCCTGGCGGGCGTCGATCTGGACCAACCGGTGCGCGTGCTGGGAACCGAGCCCTTCTGGGCGGTGGAGATCAAGCCGGACGGCCTGACCTATTCCGGCGTCGACCGGGCCGAGCAGAAGGCCGCCAACCCCGGCCCGAGCCTGCAGGGCACGGTCGCCAGCTGGACCGCCAAGACCGAGGCCGGGACGGATCTGACCGTCACCCTGACGGCGACGGACTGCTCGGACGGCATGAGCGACCGCACCTATCCCCTGACCGCCAAGGTCGAGATCGGGGATGAGACCCTGACCGGTTGCGCCGCCGCCACGGCCGCCATCGAGAGGGCCGGGGAGAGCGGCCGCGTAGAATAAGGCGAAGCTGGCGCCCGGCTTGCATTGAGCGCTGTTATGCGGCCGGGCTGTCCCCGGTCGGTTCACAGGCCAGGATGGTCCCATGACGCCCGTAGCGACGCCGATCGACATCCGTCCCCTGACTTCGCTCAGGTTCCTGGCGGCCCTGTGGGTCGTGGTCTATCTGATGTGGCCCAATCTGGCGGTCGGCGGCATGCCCGCCCTGGCGGCCAAGGGCTACCTGGGGGTCGAGCTCTTCTTCGTCCTGTCGGGCTTCATCCTCAGCCACGTCTATCTGCAGGCGTTCGGCGAGAAGCGCTTCGGCTACAAGGGCTTCCTGTGGGCGCGCATCGCGCGGGTCTATCCGCTGCACCTGTTTACCCTGTTCGGCGTCATGGCCCTGGGGTTGGCGGCGACGGCGGCGGGCATGGCGATCGACGCCGGCATCCTCAGCTGGAAGACGCTGCTGCCCAACCTGCTGATGGTCCACGCCTGGGGCTTTGCGGGCGAGGCGGGATGGAACCACCCGTCCTGGTCGATCTCGGCCGAGTGGTTCGCCTATCTGACCTTCCCCGTCTTCGCCGCCGCAGCGTGGAAGTTGCGGAACCGACCGTGGCTGGCGACGGGGGCGGCCGCCCTGCTGCTGGTCGCCCTCTACGTCGGGTTTGAGCGCGTCGCCGGCTATCGCCTGACCGAGGCGACGTTCAAGTGGGGGGCGCTGCGGATCGTGCCCTGCTTCGCCTACGGCTGCGCCCTTTACCTGGTCTATCGCCGGGCGCCCTTGCCGCGCGCGGGCCTGCTGGCTCTGGCGGCGGCGGTCGTAACGGCGCTCAGCGCCTCGCTGATGAGCTGGGACGGGATCACCGTCCTGTCCGGGGGGCTGCTGATCCTGGCCCTGGCCAGCATTCCGGCGAACAAGGCGGGCGTGCTGGGCTCCGCGCCCGCAGTCTATCTCGGCGAGATCAGCTATGCGGTCTATATGCTGTGCGCCCCGTGGCAGATTCTGGCGGTCAATGTCGCGGCGCGCCTGACCGGGGCGGAAGACAAGCAGCTTCCTCTCGTATTGTGGCTGGCGATCATCGCAGGCTTGATTGTCGCGGCCGCGATTGTTCATCAACTGATCGAGCGCCCAGCCCGTCGTTTCCTGCGCGGATGGGCGGCGAGGCGGCGATCATCTGTGGATCAGCCGGGGAAACAGTCGGAAACAGTTCTTCAACATTCTGGCCCTATCGTCTAAGGCTTGTCCGCGTTCAGTCGGGAGCACGCCAGATGATGAAACGGCTCACAGCCGCCGCCCTTGCGGCAAGCCTAGGCTTTTTCGCCTTCACCACGACCCCGGCCCAGGCCGGCGATCCCTACTGGCAGTGCGTGACCTTCGCGCGCATGTTCTCGGGCATTCAGATCTTCGGCGACGCCTGGACCTGGTGGCGTCAGGCCGTCAGCAAGTTCCGCACCGGCGACGCGCCTGAGACCGGCTCGGTGCTGGTGTTCCAGCCCCACGGCCGCATGAGCGCCGGCCACGTCGCCGTCGTTTCCGACGTCCTGACCGACCGCGTGATCCGCGTCACCCACGCCAACTGGGGCGGCAGCCGCGGCAAGGTCGAGGAAAACGTCACCGTCGTCGACGTCTCGTCCTCGGGCGACTGGAGCCGGGTGAAGGTCTGGTACAATCCGATCAACGATCTGGGCACGACCGTCTATCCGACCTACGGCTTCATCTATAACGGCGCCCGCGACGCCTTCGCCAACGGCCGCCAGATGGCCGCCAACGCCGTCGCCGAAGACCGCGCCGCCAACTAGGCTTCCCGCGTCGAAAAAGGGTCTGGCCCCGCCCGGCTGATCGGGCGATAGCTGGCGTATGACCGAAGCAAACGACATTCGCGGACACGCTATCGAGACGGCCAAGCATGAGCCGCAGGGCGTGACCTACGCCGGCTATCTGGCGCTCGACGACATCCTGTCCGCCCAGAAACCGCGCTCCGACCAGCATGACGAGATGCTGTTCGTCATCATCCACCAGACCAAGGAACTGTGGCTCAAGCAGATCCTGCACGAGGTGGCGCTGGCGCAGACGCTGGTGCGCGCGGGCGATCTGGTGCCCGCCTACAAGAGCCTGGCTCGCGTCAGCCGCATCCAGTCGGTGATGACCCAGAGCTGGGACATCCTGGCCACCATGACGCCCGCCGACTACCTGAAGTTCCGCGGCGACCTGGGCGCCAGTTCGGGCTTCCAGAGCGACCAGTTCCGCCGTCTGGAGACCATGCTGGGTCTGAAGGATCCGCGCTTCCTGCGCTTCCACGCCGAACGCCCGGACGCCCATGCGGCGCTGCAGGCGGCCCTGGAATCGCCCAGCCTCTACGACGACGCCCTGCGCCAGCTGGCCAAGGCGGGCCTGCCGGTGCCAGAGGCCGTACTCAACCGCGACGTCAGCCAGTCCTATGAGGCGAACGAGGGTGTCGAGGCCGCCTGGCTGGAGGTCTATCGCGACACCGAGCGCTGGTGGCCCCTGTACCAACTGGCCGAAAAGCTGGTCGATCTGGAAGACGCCCTGCTGACGTGGCGGCACAAGCATGTGGTCACGGTCGAGCGCATCATCGGCCGTCGTCAGGGCACGGGCGGCACCGACGGCGTCGGCTATCTGGTCGAGACGCTGAAGCGTCGCTGCTTCCCCGAGCTGTGGTCTCTGCGCACCAAGCTGTGACGCTGGAAACCTTCGCCGCTGGCAGGGGTTTCTCTCTTGAGCAGCAACGGAGGTTTCCGATGGCCGGCAACAGCCACGACATCAAGGTCCTCAACGGTTTGGTCGAGGGGCTGATCGACAGCGCCGACGGCTATCATGAAGCGGCGGTCGAAACCGCCGACGCCGCCTATCGCACCTGGTTCGAAGCGCGAGCGGCCGAGCGCCGCCGGCTGGCCGAGGAGTTCAAGGCGGCCGTGCGTGAACGCGGCGGATCGCCCGAGGAGGACGGCTCGATCCTGGCCAAGGCGCAGCGCGCCTTCATGGACGTGAAGCACGCTTTGCTGCGCAACGACGCTTCGGTGATCGACACGGTCGAGGGCGGCGAGGACCAGTTGAAGGCGCGTTTCGAGCGGGCGTTGGCCGACAACGAGCTGTCGGCCACGACCAAGGAGACCGTCCGCCGCGCCTATGGCGAAGTCCGCGCCGGCCACGACCAGCTCAGCGCCTTGAAGCACAGCCTCGATGTTCGAGGGGGCGCTGCGGGAAGCTAGCGTGTCTCTCCCTCCTCTTGAAGGGGAGGGAAAGGGCGCTCAAGCAGCGAGCCGCCGCGCGGCGAGCGATAGCGCACTTATAGATTTCCCAACAAAAAAGCCCCGGCGTTTCCGCCGGGGCTCTTGATCTTCAGCGCGGAGCCGAAGCCTGAAATCAGGCCTCGTCGCCGGCCTTCTCGGCCGTGCCGGTGGCCGGGACGGCGACCTTGCGGGCCGTCTGGCGCTCGGCGATACGGGCCGACTTGCCGCGACGGTCGCGCAGGTAATACAGCTTGGCGCGACGAACGACGCCGCGGCGCTTCACTTCGATGGACTCGACGTTCGGCGACAGGATCGGGAAGCGACGCTCCACGCCTTCACCGAACGAAATCTTGCGGACCGTGAAGGTCTCGTTGACGCCGCCGCCGTCACGGGCGATGCAGACGCCTTCGAACGCCTGGATGCGTTCGCGCTCGCCTTCCTTGATGCGCACGTTGACGCGCAGGGTGTCGCCCGGCTGGAAGTCGGGGATGGTCTTGCCTTCGAGCAGGCGGGCTTTTTCTTCGGCAGCGAGCTGCTGGACGATGTTCATAGTGTCTCTCCGGAGCTTATTTGCTCTTTAGCTGTAAGTTGGCGAGATGCCGCTCCCAGAGATCCGGGCGCCGCTCCCGCGTGGTCTTTTCCCTTTGCTCCTGACGCCATTTGGCGATCTTCTTGTGATCGCCTGACAACAGGACTTCCGGGATGTCGTGGCCCTCGAACGTCCGCGGCCTAGTGTACTGCGGATGCTCAAGCAGGTCGTCCTCGAAGCTCTCGGTGGACAGGCTTTCCGCCGCACCCAGAACCCCCGGAACCAACCGGACGCACGCCTCGATCGCCACCATGGCCGCCGCCTCGCCGCCGGCGAGCACCGCGTCCCCGACGGAGACCTCCTCGAACCCCCGGGCGTCGAGCACCCGCTGATCCACCCCCTCGAAACGGCCGCACAGGACGACGATTCCGTCGGCCTTGGCCCATTCCGTCACTCGCGCCTGCGTCAGGGGCCGACCGCGTGCGCTCATGTACAAAAGCGGCCGGGATGGACCTTCCAGGCTGTCGAGAGCCCTGGCCACCACGTCCGCTTTAAGCACCTGACCGGGACCGCCACCCGCAGGGGTGTCGTCCAGGAAGCCGCGCTTATCTTCGGAAAACGCGCGAATGTCCAGCGTCTGCAAGTCCCACAACCCCTTCTCGCGCCAGGCGGTGCCGATCAGCGACACCCCCAGCGGTCCGGGAAAGGCCTCGGGGAACATGGTCAGGACGGTGGCGGTAAAGGGCATGGCGGCGGCTCATACACCAGAAACGCGGAAAAGACTGCCACCCTCTCCAGGCGGGAGAGGGCTTGAGCCTCCAAGAGCGAAGCGATTGGCTAAGGCGAAAGGGTGAGAGGTTTGTCCTGTCAGTCGGCGTTAGCCGTCACGCGACGACCCTTGGCCGACTTCCGCCGCGAACCCTCACCCTTTCGCGCAAGAACGATCGCTGACGCTCTCGTGCGCTCAATCCCTCTCCCATTGGGAGAGGGAAGCAGGTCAGGCCGGCGCGCCGCCGCCCTTGGCGATCCAGGCGTCGACCAGGTCGCCCAGAACGTCCAGCGGCACGGCGCCCGAACCCAGGACCACGGTGTGGAAGTCCTTGATGTCGAAGCGGTCGCCCAGCGCTGTCTCGGCCTTGGCGCGCAGCTCCTCGATCTTCAGCTCGCCGATCTTGTAGCTGGTCGCCTGGCCGGGGTTGGTGATGTAGCGCTCGACCTCCTTCTGGATGTCGCGCTCGGACAGCAGGGAGTTGTGGCGGAAGTAGTCCATCGCCTGCTCGCGGCTCCAGCGCTTGGCGTGCAGGCCGGTGTCGGTCACCAGACGCACCGCGCGCCACAGCTCGGTCGAGAGGCGGCCGAAGTCGGAATAGGGATCCTGATAGAAGCCCATCTCCTTGCCCAGGCGTTCGGAATACAGGCCCCAGCCTTCGGAATAGGCGCCGTAGCCGCCGAAGCGGCGGAAGCTGGGCAGGTGCTCCATCTCCTGCGCATAGGCGATCTGGAAGTGGTGGCCCGGCGCGCCCTCGTGATAGCTGATGCCCTCGATCTGGGGCTTCAGCACCTGGGTCATGTCCGACAGGTTGACGTAGTAGATCCCGGGGCGCGAGCCGTCGGGCGCGGGCGAGTTGTAGAAGGCGATCGAGGCGGTCGCTTCGCGGAAGGGTTCGACCGCACGGACCTCCAGCGGGGCCTTGGGCAGGTTGGAGAACCACTGCGGCGCCACGGCCATGACCTGGGCCACGAAGGCGCGGGCGTCGGTCAGATAGGCTTCCTTGCCCTCCGGCGTGTTCGGATACTGGAACTGCGGGTCCGTCTTCAGGAAGGCGAAGAAGTCCTGCAGCGAGCCGGTGAAGCCGACCTGGGTCTTGATCGTCTCCATGTCGCGCTGGATGCGGGCGACCTCGTCCAGGCCGATCTGGTGGATCTGGTCGGCGGTCAGGTCGGTGGTGGTCGAGAGCTGCAGGCGCGCGTTGTAATAGGCCTCGCCCTGCGGCAGGCGCCACACGCCCGCGTCGCTGTCGGCCTGGGTCTGCACCTGGCCGAGCGCCGCCAGAACCGTGTCGAAGCCGCGCTTGTAGGGGCCGGTCAGGGCCGTGCGGGCGGAGGCCAGCAGGCGGTCCTTGGTCGCCTGATCGGCGTCCAGGGCGGCGATCTTCTTCTGGAAATCGGCCCAGACCGGGTTGTCGGCGCCGCCGTCGAACGGGGCGCCGGCGACCACCGCGCGGGTGTTGTCGATCGAGGGCTCGAAGACGAAGCGCGGCGAGACCACGCCCTTGCCGGCGCGCGCCGTCAGGGTGTCAGCCACCTGACCCATATAGCGTTCGGCGGCGTTCAGGCGGGCGACATAGGCCTCGGCGTCCGAGACGCTGCCGATGCGGTGGTTGTTGATCAGGAAGACCGGCAGGCTGGTGGTCGGGTTGCCGTTGGCGGCGAACTGGAAGCCCCAGTCGCGCCACTGGTTCGACAGGCGGGCCTGCTGCACCCCGTGTTCGAACAGGCGCCAGGACAGGCGGCTCTGCTCGCTCAGCTTGGTCGGATCGAACTGGGCCTTCATCTGGGCCAGCTGAGCTTCCTGCAGGGCCAGCGAGCGTTCGGCGGCGGCGTCGGAGACGTCGTCCAGCTTGTCATAGTCGGTCTTGCGGCCCAGCGAGGTCATGCGCTGAGGGCTGAGGGCCACGCGCGCCTCGAAGGCCTGTTCGAAGAAGGCGTTGAGCCGGGCGTCCTCGCTCTGGGCCTGAACGGTTGCTGCGGCCGGCGCGGCCCCCTCGGCCATGACGGCGGGCGCGGCGGCGCAGAGCGCCAGCACGGCGGCGGATGAAATCAGAAGACGACGCATGAGAAAGACCCCCTCGGTACAATAAGGGCGGCACTCTTCCCCGAAGCGCCGCCGCAGGCAAGCTGCGGCGGCCAGGGGTCTGTTGCGATCAGCCGCCGCGCAGGTCGGTGATCGTGCGGCCCGGCGCGATCTGCTCGGCGTCGGTGATCAGGTGGACCAGGGCGGGACGGCCGCTCGCCGCCGCCTCGCGCGCCGCCGCCAGGGCCGCCGGGAAGTCGCCGGTCGTCTCGCAACGCACGGCGAAGGCGCCGAAGGCTTCGGCGAACTTCACGAAGTCGGGGTTCTTCAACTCGGTGGCGATGACGCGGGTCGGGTATTCCCGCTCCTGGTGCATGCGGATGGTGCCGAAGGTTCCATTGTCCACGACCACGACAATGACGCCCAGCCCGTACTGGGCGGCGGTGGCCATCTCATTGGCGCTCATCATGAAGTCGCCGTCGCCGGCGATGCAGACCACTTCGCGCGACGGATGGACCGCCTTGGCCCCCAGCGCCGCCGGATAGCCATAGCCCATGGCGCCCGAGGTCGGGGCCAGCTGGGTGCGGCGGGCCTGATGACGGTGGAAGCGGTGCAGCCAGGCGGCGAAGTTCCCTGCGCCGTTGGTCAGGATGGCGTTCTCGGGCAGGGCCTGCGCCAGATGGGCGATGACTTCGCTCATATTGACCGCGCTCTTGACCTCGATGGGCGAGGAGAAGGCGAGGAAGTCGGCATGGGCCGTCGCGCCCTGTTCGGTCCAGACGCGGCCCGGATCGATGGTCGACAGGGCCTGGGCCGCCAGCGAATTGTCCGCCGCCGCCGACAGGGCGGGCGCCCAGACGCGGCCCACCTCTTCGGGCCCCGGATGGATGTGGATCAGGGTTTCGGCCGTCCGGGTGCGGTCCAGCAGGGTGTAGCCCTGGGTCGGATTCTCGCCCATGCGCGCGCCGATCACCAGCAGCAGATCGGCGTCCTTGACCCGCGCCACCAGCTTGGGGTTTGGCCCCAGGCCGAGGTCGCCGGCATAGCCGGGGTGGTCGTTGCGGATCAGATCCTTGCGACGGAAGGACAGGGCGACCGGCAGGCCCAGGCGTTCGGCCCAGCCGGAGATCGCGTCGGTCGCCTCATCGGTCCAACCCGAACCGCCCAGGATCAGCATGGGGCGTTCGGCGCGCGACAGGCGCTCGCGTACCTGTTCGACGAAGGCCGGGTCCAGCGTGGCCTTGGCCGGGACGACGGGGCGGATCGGCGAGGGGCCGCCGTCCTCGTGCAGGATGTTCTCGGGCAGGGCGACGACCACCGGGCCCATGCGGCCCTGCTGGGCCGTGGCGAAGGCGCGTTCGACGACTTCCACCGTGCGCTCCGGGCTCTCGATCTCGGTCGCCCATTTGGCCAGGCCGCCGAACACTTCGCGGTAGTCGACTTCCTGGAAGGCGCCGCGGCCGCGGTCGGTCAGGGCGATCTGGCCGACGAACAGGATCATCGGCGTGGAATCCTGATGCGCCGTATGCACGCCGATCGAGGCATGGGTCGCGCCCGGTCCGCGCGTGACCATGCAGACGCCGGGGCGGCCGGTCAGCTTGCCGTAGGCCTCGGCCATGTTGGCGGCGCCGGCCTCGTGGCGGCAGACGATGACCTCGATCTTGTCCTGGACGTCGGCCAGAGCGTCGAGCACGGCGAGATAACTCTCGCCGGGCACGCAGAAGACCTTGTCGACCCCGTTCATCACCAGGGTTTCGACCAAACGGCGGGCGGCGGTTCCGGAAGCTTGCGTCATGCTTTCGCCGTTAGCAGATTGAAGGATGAATTGGCCATGCAACCTTATGGTCAAGCTTCACGTTGAAGCGTCAAATCGATCCACGGGGATTTCATCATGCGCAAGCTCATCGTTCTCGGCGTCATCGCCGCCGCCCTGACCACCGCCGCCTGCAACACGGTCGCCGGCGTGGGCCGCGACGTCTCGGCGGTCGGCCAGGCCGTCACCTCGGGCTCGGAGCGCGCCAAGAGCTGAAACTGACGGCGACGCGGCGGCGTTGCCTTGTTTTGCGTTTTCGCCACAAATCCACAGACGAAGTCCGTCATTCTGACGCGGCAATCGGAGGAATTGAGATGGGACTTCTGGACAATATCCTGGGCGGCCTCGGCGATGACGCCGCCGGCGGCCTGGCGGACCTGCTCAAGGGGCAGGGCGGCGTGGCGGGCCTGGCCGAGAAGTTCGGCCAGAACGGCCTGGGCGACGTGGCGGCCTCGTGGATCGGCAAGGGCGGCAACGCCGCGATCTCGCCGGAACAGATCGCCGCCGTCATCGGCTCGGGCCCGATCGCCGACTTCGCCCAGAAGCTGGGCATTTCGCCGGAACAGGCCAGCGAGACCCTGGCGGGCCTGCTGCCGGAAGCCGTCGACCGTCTGACGCCGGGCGGCAACGCCGATGGCGCGGACGACATGCTGGGCGGCCTGCTGGACAATCTGCCGGGCGGCCTCGGCGGCGCGCTGGGCGGTCTGTTCAAGCGTTAAGGCTTGGCGCTAGGCCTCGGCCTCATAGGTGACGCCCGTCAGATAAAGCCCGTCTGACGGCGCCACCGGGCCGCAACGCGCGCGGTCCCTGGCTTCGAGCGCATCGGCCAGGTCGACGGGACTCCAGCGGCCCAGGCCGACCTCGGCGATGCTGCCCGCCATCGAGCGCACCTGGCGATGCAGGAAGCTGCGCGCCTCGAACACCAGATGCACCTCTTCGCCGACTCTGGCGACGCGGGCCACGTCCAGTGTTTTGACCGGACTGGCCGCCTGGCAGGCGGCGTCGCGGAAGGTGGTGAAGTCGTGCAGACCGATCAGGGCCTGCGCCGCCGCATGCATGGCCTCGGCGTCCAGCGGCTTCTTGACGTGCCAGACCCGGCCCCGGTCCAGCGCCGGGCGGCCGGGCCGGTTGAGGATGCGATACAGGTATTTGCGGCCGTTGGCGGTGAAGCGGGCGTGCCAGTCGTCGCTGACCGGCGTGCAGTCCAGCACCGCCACCGCCTCATTCATCAGATGGGCGTTCAGCGCGTTCATCACGGTGCGCGCAGGCCAATCGCGTTCCAGATCGACGTGGCAGGTTTGGCCCGTGGCGTGGACGCCTGTGTCGGTGCGTCCGGCGGCGGCGATCCGCACGGTTTGGCCGCTGAAGGCGGTGATCGCCGTCTCGATGGCGCCCTGCACGGTCGGCTGGCCGGGCTGAGCCTGAAAGCCGTTGTAGGCCGAGCCGTCATATTCGACAGAGAAACGATACCGGGGCATTAGCCTTGGAGGCCGCGATCAGAAGGCTCCGCCTTCTCGACCCGACGCGGCCCGTCCAGCATGGCGCCGGCTGGGACCGCAAAGCCACGCAGCATTTCGTCGGCGGGTTGCGCCGCCTTGCCGGGACGCTGCACGCGGGTCAGGCGCACGGCGCCGGTTCCGCAGGCGATCGTCAGGGCGTCGTCCAGCACCTGACCGGGCGTCCCTTGTCCTTCGGCCAGAACCGACATCAGGGCCTTGATGCGCACCGGCTCGCCGTCGACCTGGACCTCGAACCAGGCGCCGGGGAAGGGCGACAGGCCGCGGATGTGGGCGTCCACCTCGGCGGCGGGGCAGGTCCAGTCGATGCGGGCTTCGGCCGAAGTGATCTTCCTGGCGTAGGTCGGCTCGCCCGTCTGCTCCGTCTCGGTGAAGCCGCCGCGTTCGATGGCGGCCAGGGCGCGGGGCCACAGGGCGGCGCCGACATGAGCCATGCGGTCGCCCAGCGAGGCGGCGGTGTCGTCGGCGTGGATGTCCATCAGTTCGGACAGGATGATGGCGCCTTCGTCCAGGCCTTCGCTCATCCGCATGATCTGGGCGCCGGTCTGGCGGTCCCCGGCCATGATGGCGCGCTGGATCGGGGCGGCCCCGCGCCAGCGCGGCAGTAGTGACCCGTGCAGATTGAAGCAGCCCAGACGCGGCGCCTCCAGCACTTCCGGTTTCAGGATCTGGCCGTAGGCGACGATGCAGGCGGCGTCGAGGTCCAGGCTCTTGAAGACGTCGATAGCCTCCTGCGCCTTCATGCTCTCGGGCGTGAAGACCGGCAGGCCCATGGCCTCGGCGAAGGCGTGAACCGGCGACGGCGTCAGCTTCTGACCCCGGCCCTTGGGGCGCGGCGGTTGCGAATAGACGGCGACGATCTCGTGCCCCGAGGCGATCAGCTCGGCCAGGGACGGCACGGCGAAGTCGGGGGTTCCCATGAAGGCTAGGCGCATGGGCAGGCCTTTAGACCGTGAGGCCGATTACATCCAGCGGGTATAGACGCCGCCGCCCTCGTCCCACTCGCCGCCCGCATCCAGGGCGTCGTCGAAATCGAGCAGGCGGTCGATGACCACGCCCGCCACCACGCCGACAGCGGCGACGGCCAGCAGGGTCGCGATGCTGGCGACGCCGACCTTCTCGTTGCGGGTCAGGCGGCGGCGACCGCGTTGATCAATGATGCGGGTCTTGCGAGCCATCAGGCGGCCATCCTCGCGTGCTTCTTGACCTTGGAGACCGCCCGGTCGCGACGCAGGCGCGACAGGTGGTCGATGAACAGGACGCCGTTCAGGTGATCCAGCTCGTGCTGGAAGCAGACGGCGTACAGGCCCTCGATCTCTTCTTCGATCGTCTCGCCCTGATAGTTCATGTAGCGCACGCGCACGCGCGCCGGGCGCTCGACCGCATCGTAATAGGTCGGGATCGACAGGCAGCCTTCCTCATAGGAGAACATCTCCTCGGACGACCACAGGATTTCCGGGTTGACGAAGAAGCGCGGGTTGCGGCGCTCCAGCGCCTCTTCCTCGGTCTGCGGCTCATCAGAGGCGCCCTCGACCGGCTTGTCGCCCAGGTCCATGACGACCACGCGGGTCAGCTCGCCGACCTGCGGCGCGGCCAGGCCGATGCCCGGCGCGTCGTACATCGTCTCCAGCATGTCATCCATGAGGGCGCGCACGGCGTCGGTGACGCCGCCCTCGACGGGCGCTGCGACGGTCTTCAGGATCGCCAGATCGGCGGCGTTATCGATAGTCAGGATACGACGAATGGCCATGCGGGGGAGGTAGGGCCGCCGCCCCCGAACGTCAAGAATTTCCGACCGTGGCGCTCGGACTTCTCGGCCGGCTTCAGGCGGACGGCACTTCGCGCGGCTTGCGGTCCTGGTCGATGGCCACATAGGTGAAGACGCCCTCGGTCACGCGGACCGACTGGGCCTCGGCCTGGCCGCGAGCACGCTTCCACGCCTCGACATGGACGCGGATCGACGTGCGGCCCGTGCGGATGATCTTGGCGTAGATCGACACCTCGTCGCCGACCGACACCGGCTGGTGGAAGACCATGCCGTCCAGGGCCACGGTGGCGCAGCGGCCGCCCGCGCGCTCGAACGCCGGGGTCGCCCCGGCCAGGTCCATCTGCGCCAGCAGCCAGCCGCCGAAGATGTCGCCCTCGGGGTTGGTGTCGGCGGGCATGGCGATGACGCGGCCGACGGGCTGGCCTTCAGGCAGGGTGGCGATGGGCTTGTCGTCGGACACGGCGATTTCTCGATCAGGCGAAGAGGAGGGTGGATTTCATGCGCCCTTGGCCGTCAGGTCGCAAGTTCGTTGCGGCTTCTTTCAGGGGCGCGCGACGAAACGCAGGATGGCGGGCAGGCTGGCGAACGGAGCCGACCCGTGGTCCTCGTCGGCCAGTATGGTCAGGGCCGCGCCGGTGGTCGCCGCCAGATCGCGCAGGTTGGAGACCATGCGTCGCGCCAAATGCGGGCCGGGCAGGCCGGGGGCCTCTTCTTCGGCGCCGACGGCCAGGAACAGGTCGCTGCGGCGCTGTGGCGGCTGGGTTTCGATGACGGCGGGGTTCCACCAGATCGACGGGCTGACGGCGACGAAGCGGGCGAAGGGGGCCGAGCGGGCGCGCGCCTCCAATACGAACTGGCCGGACATCGAGTGGCCCATCAGGGCGGCGCGCGCCGGATCGGCTCCATGCCGGATCGCCAGCGGCAGGACGCCTGCGACCAGTCGGCGCAGCAGGTCGGGCCCGCGCGCCTCCATGGTTCGCCCGCCCTTGTCGGCGCCGGAAACGAAGGCGAAGGCGCCCAGACGTTCGGCGTCGGGCGCCAAGGCGACGCCCAGCACCATCATCGGCCCTACGCGCGTCTTTTGCGGGCGGCGGGCCAGGCGATGCGCGGCCTCGGCGGCGGCGGTGAAATAGGCCTCGCCCTCCAGCACGATCAGCAGGGGCCAGCCCTGAGCGGGCGGCTCGCCCTCGGGCGCGCTCAGCCACAGGGTCAGGCCGGGCGCCTCGCCATCGGCGGACAGACTCAGGGCGCGGCACCCGCCGGACAGGGGCGGCGCGGAGGGCGAAAAGACGCAAGAGGCGGAATCCATGGCTTCACCCTAGCCCATCCCGGCCCCGAGATGTATTGCGACGCAGTCGCTGAATGGAGTGTGCTGTTGGCGAGTCTTGAACCTGCCGCGTCGAAAGCGGCGTCTAGCGCGACGCCCAGCCGAACGCCCGACGCGATTGCGGCCTATGGACGCGACGTGCGGCTGCGGTTTCTCGCCATCGGCGGGCTGGCGGTTCTGGCCGTATGCAGCCTGCTGCTGGACGTGGTGACGGGGCCGTCGTCGATCTCGCCCCTGGCCGTGCTTCAGGGCGTGTTCGACCCGGCCAGCCTGTCCACGGCCCAGCAGGCCATCGTCTGGCAGGTGCGCCTGCCTTACGCCCTGATGGCGATGATGGTCGGCGCGGCCCTGGCCCTGGCGGGCGCTGAGATGCAGACGGTGCTGAACAATCCCCTGGCCAGCCCCTTCACCCTTGGGGTGTCGTCTGCCGCCTCGTTCGGCGCGTCGCTGGCCATCGTGCTGGGCGTGGGGGCCGGCTTCATCGGCGCCGACTGGCTGGTGCCGCTGAACGCCTTCGTCTTCGCCTTCGGCTCGGTGCTGGCGCTTCAGGCCCTGGCGCGGATGAAGGGGTCGGGGGTCGAGAACATCGTCTTGTTCGGCATCGCCCTGGTCTTCGCCTTCAACGCCCTGACGGCGCTGGTGCAGTTCCTGTCCTCGGCCGAGGCGCTGCAGCAACTGGTGTTCTGGACGATGGGGTCGCTGTCGCGCGCCACCTGGGGCAATGTCGGGGCTCTGGGCGTAGTCCTGGCGGTGGTCGCGCCCTTCTCCCTGCTGTCCTCACGCGGCCTGACGGCGCTTCGCCTCGGCGAGGACCGGGCCATGAGCTTCGGCGTTGACGTGAAGCGCCTGCGCTTCCTGTCCCTGCTGCGGGTCAGCCTGCTGTCGGCGACGGCCGTGGCCTTCGTCGGCGCCATCGGCTTCATCGGTCTGGTCGGACCGCACATCGCCCGCCTGCTGGTCGGCGAGGATCACCGCTTCTTCCTGCCCGCCAGCATCCTGTCGGGGGCCGTCATCATGTCGCTGGCTTCGGCGGCGTCCAAGATCATCGTGCCGGGCGTACTGATGCCGGTCGGCATCGTCACCGCCGTGATCGGGGTGCCGGTCTTCCTGGTGCTGATCTTCCGCAACGGGGGACGCGCATGACCGGGCTGGATATCCAGAACCTCAGTGCCGATTACGGCGGTCGCCCCATCGTCGAGGGCCTCAGCCTGCCGCCGCTCAGTCCCGGCGAGGTGGTGTCCGTGGTCGGGCCGAACGGCGCGGGCAAGAGCACCTTCCTGCGGGCCCTGGCGGGTCTGATCCCGGCCAGAGGCGCGATCCGGCTGGACGAGACCGAACTGACCGGCCTGTCGCTGGCCGACCGGGCCAAGCGCGTCACCTACATGCCCCAGACCCTGCCGCAGGGCGTGGCCCTGACGGTGCTGGAGACCGTGGTCGCCTCGATCCGCGCCACGCCGCTGGGCGGCGCCAGCTTCACCGACAGGCAGGCCGTCGAGCGCGCCTATGAGGTGCTGCAGCGCATCGGCGCCGAGACTCTGGCCGGGCAGCGTCTGGACCGACTGTCGGGCGGTCAGAAGCAGTTGGCGGGCCTGGCCCAGGCCCTGGCGCGCGAGCCGCGCCTGCTGCTGCTGGACGAGCCGACCAGCGCGCTGGACCTGCACTATCAGTTGCGGGTGCTGGACCTGGCGCGCGAGGCGGCGGCCGAGCGGGGCATGACGGTGATGATCGTCCTGCATGACCTGCAGGCGGCGGCGCGCGTCTCGGACCGGATCGCCGTCATGGCCAAGGGGCGGCTGGTTGCCTTCGGCGCGCCCGACGAAGCCGTCACGCCCGAAATTCTGGGCGAGGTCTACCGCGTCTCGGCCCGCGTCCAGCGCTGCGATCGCGGCGTGCTGCAGGTCATGATCGACGACGTGCTGACGGACTGAGCGCCTCGGCCGCCAATCTCTTCAAGCCAAGAAAAAGGCCCGGCTGCATCTGCGGCCGGGCCTTTCCTTGTGCGGTCCTGATCGGGATCAGGGGCGGATCAGCGTCACAACGTCGCCGGTCGGGTCGACCGGGACCGGCGTGCCGGCCGGGGCGCCGCGCGGCAGGCCGCGAGCCTTATTCGAGACGTAGACAGCGTTGGTCGCGCGGTCGATGGCGATGGTCTGGGGGAAGGTGCCCGTCTGCAGGTTCGCCTTCACCGCATAGGTGTCCGAATCCAGCACCGTCACCGTGCCCGCCTGGCGGTTGGCGACGTAGATCTGCTTGACCGCGCCGTTGTAGGCGACGCTCAGGGCGCCCGCGCCGGTGGCGACCTTGTGGATCAGGGCGCCGGTGTCGGCGTTCAGCACCGTCAGCTCGCCCGACTTCTGATTGGCGACGAACAGGCGGCGGCCTTCGGAATCGACAGCCACGTTGATGGTCGAGTCGCCGTGCGACGGCCATTTGCCGACCGTCTCGCCGGTGGCCAGGTCGATGGCGGCGACTTCATTGCTGCTCATGCCCGTGACGTAGAGGCGGTTGGTCGCGGGATCGAGCGCCGCGCCCGTCAGGCCGCCGACCGTGGCGGTGATGGTGCGTTCGACCGTGTTGGTCGCGCCGTCGATGACCCAGATCAGGTTCGGCTTGGAGGCGTCGCCCGCCTCGCCGCCGACCACGCTGACATAGACCTTGTTGTTCGCCTCATCGACGACGACCTGGCGGACGTGGGCGCCTTCTTCGTCGCCGTTGCGGATGGCGGCGATCACCGCGCCCGTGCGGGCGTTGATGGCCGTAATGACGCCCGCGCGGGTGTCGGTGCCGTACAGCACCTGGGTGCGGGTGTTCAGGTTCAGGCCGTAGAGCGGATTGGCCGAGACGTCGACCGAGGATTCCGGCGCCAGCGTCTGGCCCTGCAGGCGGACGATCTGGGCCTGGTTGGCGCCGCGCGGGCCGACGGCGGCGACATAGAGGTCGTTGTCGGTCGGGTTGAAGACGATCTCGTACAGGCCGCCGGGGGCGACCTTGACGGTCTTCTCGATCGTCTGGGCCGAGGCGGTCGAAGCCACCGCCAGGGCGGCGAAGGCGGCGGCGGTCAGAATGCCGTTGCGAAGGGTGATCATGACGGTTCTCCGGGATGAAATCAGGCGGCGGAATATCAGGGAGTGGGGACCAGATCGGTCCAGTAGTCCCCGCGATAGGGGACGGCCAGGAAGTCCTTGTTGATCGTGTCCAGCGTCGCGCGCGGGTCCAGATCGGCGAACAGTTCGGGCTGGATCCACTTGGCCAGCACCTCGGTGGCGACGATGTCGATGGGCGAGTTGATCAGCTGGTGCGACAGGCCGTGCACCTTGCCCTCGCGCACCGCCTTCAGGGTCGACAGGCCGCGCCGCCCGGCTACGCGGCGCAGCGAGGCGCGCGAGGTCTCGGCGTCGTATTTCGGGCCGACGACGAAGCCGCCGGTCTTCTCCAGATGCGGGCCGCCGGTGGCGATGTAGATGTCGGGATCGCGCTCGACCACGAACTCCAGGTTCAGCTTGCCCGACGGCTGTTTCAGCACCTCGGCGCCGATGTTGCGGGCGCCGACGAAGGTCAGATAGTCGCCGATGTTCCCGGCCCCGACCGAGTTGCAGCAGTCCGGCCCGTTGCCCGCGTGAGCCTCCAGGAAGACGGTCGGCTTCTGCTCGTCCTCCAGGCCCGCCACGCGGTCGGAGATGACCTTCAACCGGGCGGCGCGGAAGGCGTTGTAGGCCTCGGCCTGTTCCTCACGGCCGATCATGGAGCCCAGCAGGCTCAGGCTGCGCGGCTGGTTCTCGAAGGGGTGCTGGAAGAAGTCGATATAGGCGACGCGCACGCCCGCCTGCTCCAACTGGGCGGTCTGGGCGTCGGTCGGGCCGGAATCCAGCGACACCAGGGCGACCTGCGGCTGGGCGCCTAGCACCGCCTCGACATTGAAGGCGGCGGCCGAACTCGGCGTCTTGGGCAGGGTCGCCAGCGTCGGGGTTTTCTCAAGATAGGCGGCGTAGATGTCCGGGCTGAGGCGGTTCACGTCGCCCGCCCATGCGGCCAGCAGGCTGACCGGATCGGGATGGATCAACGACAGGGCGATCAGGAAGCGACTGTCGTCGATCGACAGCTTCGTCACCGGCGGGGTGATCGCCAGCGGCCGGTCGCGCAGGTCGGTCAGCAGGGAGGTCGGTGCGGCCTGGTCGCGGCGCGTGCAGGCGGCGGCCCCGGTCGCCATTAGGGCGGCGGCGCCCAGCAGCAGGGCCCGACGTCCCGGGTTGAAATCGGCCATCAGCCCCATCCTCACAAGTCCCAGCTCATGCCCATCCAATAGCGACGCCCATCGCTTTGGAAGCCGCAATCGACGGCATGCGGCGTCTTGCTTTTCAGACGGAGGCAGGGATGCGTCGCAAGGACGCGGGTGGCCGCGAACGAGGCCAATATGCTTGCGGCGCCGGTCTTCAAGCTGGTCGCTCCGTCCTCAGATCGTGAGGATGGTGGGTAGTAATAATCACTCGCACTTGCAAGCGCGGTGTATCGGACAAGCTGACGAAAGACGCCCGGGGGCATCGAAAAGAGGTTAGGCGGCGGGCGTGGCCTGCAGCGCCGCAGGCGGTTCCTGCACCATGAAGGGCCCCATGGCGAAGGCCGCCACGGCGGCGCCGGCCGACAGGGCCAGAACCGCTACGACGACATAGGCCGTCACGGCGCGCGAACGGCGGCGGCGAAACCCTCCCGGCCTGACGTTGCGGACCAGCACATAGGGCTGATTGCTGAAGGCCTCGGAGCCCACGATGTTATGCTGAGACAAGAATACGCTCTCGACTGTCCTGTGACGGACCGTTCAGAGAGCGGCCACATGAGGCCAAAGGATGGCGAACGGCGCTCGGCTTCTACAAAACTACAGCGAAGTCAACTGCCAAGGTTGACGTTGATCGCTCGACCGCCGCGCGTCTGGACCCGGCGCATCACCACCATGATGTCGTCTCCCGCCTTGACCGGAGAGATCAGGAACCAGCTGCCGTCCGGCAGACCGCTGAAGCTGAAGGCGCCGTCGGCGCACGCTTCGGCGCGCTCGAACGAGCGGTAGTCGGCGCCCTGTTCTCCTGCCGAGCGGGCGCGCACTACGGCGGCGGGCACGGCGGCGCGGTCGGTCGAGCCGTACAGGCGCTGCATCCGGGCGCGGGTGTAGGGGGTGTCGGGGATCAGGCCCACATTGCCGACGCAGTTGAAGCTGCGGCCGTCCTGGGCGAAGGCGACGCGGCCGTTGATCGAGGCTTGGCCGGAGCGCGTCGACCAGGTGAAGTCGTCGGCGCTGAACTCGGCCGGGCCGCTCGTTCCGCCGCCCATCGGCGTTGTGGCGCAGGCGGCCAGGGTCAGGCCGGCGGCCGCTGCGGCGGCCAGGGCGGCCAGGGCGGTCAGGCGCGAACGGCGCGCGTTCGAGGGGCGGTCGGTCATCGTGGGTCGGCTCCCGGCTTTCTCGGATCAGGCGAGTTTCGGCATGACCCCCGTCGCAGGGGCGAGTCAAGGTTGCCCGGCGTCGCGGCCTGCTCCACAAGAGGCGTCGGAGACCGGACGACAGAGGCCGGCCGAAGTGAATTCAGGGATTTCATGACCGTCACCATCGACGACATCCGGGCGGCGCAACAACGCATCGCCGGCCAGGTCGACCGCACGCCCGTCCGCTATTCCCGCCGCTTGTCGCAGCTGACCGGGGCGGAGATCTGGATCAAGTTCGACAATCTGCATTTCACCGGCAGCTTCAAGGAGCGCGGCGCCCTGAACCGGCTGTTGCAGCTGACGCCGGACGAGATGAAGCGCGGCGTCGTCGCCGCCTCGGCGGGCAACCACGCCCAGGCCCTGGCCTATCACGGCGGCCGTCTGGGCGTGCCCGTGACCATCGTCATGCCCGAAGGCACCCCCTTCGTGAAGGTGGACGGCACCCGCGCCCACGGCGCCAACGTCGTCATCCACGGCCTCGACTTCTCGGGCTCGACCGAGGAGGCCAAGCGGCTTCAGGCCGAGCATGGCTATGTCTTCGTCTCGGCCTTCGACGACGAGGGCATCGTCGCGGGGCAGGGGGTCTGCGGCCTGGAGTTTCTGGAGGACGCGCCGGACCTCGACGCCCTGATCATCCCCATCGGCGGCGGCGGCCTGATCGCGGGCAGCGCCATCGCCGCCAAGGCGGTCAAGCCGGACATCAAGATCTTCGGCGTCGAGGCCGCCCGCTATCCGTCCTTCACCGCGCGCCGTCGCGGCGAACCGGCCAAATGCAGCGGCCAGACCATCGCCGAGGGCATCGCCATCAAGGCCGTGGGCGAGATTCCCTTCGCCCTGGCCGACAGCCTGATCGACGAGGTCTTCGTCTGCGAAGAGGCTGACTTCGAAAAGGGCGTGGCCCTGCTGGCGACGCTGGAGAAGACGGTGGCCGAGGGCGCCGGGGCCGGCGGCCTGGCCGCCATCCTGGCCAACCCGGAACGCTTTAAGGGCATGAAGATCGGCGTCGAGCTGACCGGCGGCAACATCGACGCCCGCATGCTGGCCGTGGTGCTGAACCGTGAAATGGTCCGCGAGAAGCGGCTGATCGTCTATCGCATCCTGGGCGACGACCGCCCCGGCATGCTGTCGGCCATGGCCGCCGTGATCGGCGGGCTGGGCGGCAACATCATCGACGTGGTGCACAACCGGCTGGCGCTGGACGTGCCCGCCAAGGGCGCCGAGTTCGACATCATGGTCGAGACCCGCGACGCCCGTCATGCCGAGGAAATCGGCGCCGCCTTGAAGGACCAGGGTTATGAACTTCGCATGGGCTAAGCGCCCCCTCGGCGCCGCTATGGCCGCGACCGCCCTTCTGGCTCTCGCCGCTTGCGGCCGTCCCGCCGCCGCGCCTGAAGACCTGGCGAAGAATGCGGCGGAATCAGCCGTCTACATGAAGAAGAACGCCTCGGAAGAGGGGGTGCAGACCCTGCCGTCCGGCCTGCAGTACAAGGTCGTGGCCTCCGGTCCGGCGGGCGGCGTCAGCCCCGATCGCAACGACCTGGTCAGGGTCGATTATGAAGGCACGCTGACCGACGGCACGGTGTTCGACAGCTCGTTCAAGCGCGGCGCCCCGGCGGTCTTCTCGCCCGAGGGCGTGGTGCCCGGTTGGACGGAGGCCCTGCAGCTGATGAAGCCCGGCGACGAGTGGATTCTCTTCCTGCCGCCCGAACTGGGCTACGGCGAGATGGGCGGCCCGCCGATGATTCCGGGCAACGCCGTGCTGGTGTTCCGCCTGAAGCTGCTGGACGTTGCGCCGGTCCCCGGCGGCGGGCGCGGCGTCGGCTCGGCGATGGGGTAAAGCGTCTTCCTTCTCCCCTTGTGGGAGAAGGGCTTTAAATGCGTTCGCTGATCTTGATGGCGGCCTTGCAGCCGACCTTGATGACGCTGCTGAGCAGGCGATAGGCGGGCGCCTCGCGGCTGCCGTGCTCGATGGCGTGGTCGTGGTGGGCCAGTTCCTCTTCGCGGAACTTGGTCAGTTCGGCGGCCAGTTCGGGATCGCGGTCGCGGATCTCCTCGATCTGATCGGCGTAGTGTTTCTCGATGACGCTCTCGACCGCCTCGGTGCAGGCGTGGGCGGCCTTTTCCGAGATCAGGGCCGTCCCGGCGCCCAGGGCCGTGGCCGCCAGCTTCCACAGCGGGATCATGGCCGTGGGGCGCACCCGGTTCTCGTTCAGCAGCGTCTCGAAGCGGGCCAGGTGGACGGCCTCGTGTCCCTCCATCTCGGTCAGATCGGCGGCGATGGCGTCCTTGCCCTTGCGGCCTTCCAGCACGGCGCGCTGGGCGCGGTAGATGTGGACGGCGGCGAACTCGCCCGCGTGATCGACGCGCAGCATCTCGGCCAGGCGCGCCTTGTCCTGACCCACGCCGGGGCGAGCCAGGGGGATGCGGCGGGCGGCGGAGACGGCTTCGGCTGATTGGGTCATGACGCCTCTATCCTAGCTCCTCGGCGCGCGGGCGTCCTTGGGACGTTTCGCCGCCAGCAGGCTGAAGATAGCCAGCGCCAGGGAGATCACAAAGTTCCAGCCCGCCATCGACAGGCCGGCGAAGCTCCACGGAATGTCGCCGCAGGAGACGAAGCCCGTGCTTCCGCCCGTGCCGTCGACGAGGGCCGTCAGCGCCGACAGGTCGATGGTGGTGCTCGGCGCGGCCATGCAGGTGGCGGGCAAGGCCCACCAGCGCAGCTCGCCCCCGGCGTGATAGCCCGCCGTAATCGCCCCGGTCAGGAAGATCGCCGCCAGCAGGAAGGAGGCGATGCGCGGCGTGCCCCGGCTGGCCCGGCTGAACAAGGCCCAGAAGGTGGCGGCCCCGGCGATGGCGACGGCGGCCCAGTAAACCTCGCGTTGCTTCAGGCACAGGTTGCAGGGCGCCAGGCCCGCGAACCGCTCGAACGCGTGGGCCGCGCCCAGCATGGCCAGGGCGGCGGTCAGGGCGAAGGCCGTCCACCAGCGGGTCAGCAATTTGTAGATCGCGCTCATCTGCGCCTCACAGGAACCAGGCGCCTCTCATAAACTGAGCGGGGACCGGCGTCGATCAGTGACCGATCAGCTTGACCATAAAGAAGGCGCCGACCAGCAGCGCCAGGAACAGCACGGTGAACAGGGCCAGCCGCTTCTCGACGATCGCCAGCATGGGCGGGCCCCAGCGCTTGAGCACGAAGGCCACCAGGAAGAAGCGGGCGCCGCGCGTCACGACGCACAGAGCGATGAACAGCGCCAGATTGAACTGGAAGATGCCCGAGGCGATGGTGATCAGCTTGAAGGGGATCGGCGTCAGCCCCTTGATCAGGATGACCCAGGCGCCGTGCTGCTGGAACAGGGCCTTGGACGCCTCGAAGGTGTCGGCCTTGCCCAGCAGGGCCAGCATCCACATGCCGACGGGCTCCAGCCAGTAGCCGATGGCGTAGCCCAGGATTCCGCCCAGCACCGAGGCGATGGTGCAGACCGTGGCGTAGAAATAGGCGCGTTCCGGCTTGGCCAGCACCATGGGGGCCAGCATGACGTCGGGCGGAATCGGGAAGAAGGAGCTTTCGGCGAAGGAAACGACGGCCAGCGAGCGCGTGGCGTGACGGTGGCGGGCCAGGGAGAAGACCCAGTCGTAGAGCTTGCGAAGCATTCAGGCGTCCCGATCGAGGCCCCCGCCTCTCGTCCCTCGCCCGATAGCAGGCCAGACGAAACGGCGCGAGAGGCGAACGATCGCCTGCGACACCGGAACGTGTGCCGTTTCAGTCCACAGCCGCCTTGCGCCCGACACCGCCCCGCCAGTAGGTTCCGCCCCAATCAGCGGCCGCGCCATGCAGGCCTGAGCCGCGTCAAACCAAAAGAGAGAGGAGACGCGCCATGCAGGATGCCGCCAAACTCGACCAGGAAAACCCCCTCGGCGTCGACGGTTTCGAGTTCGTCGAATTCACCGGCCCCGAGCCCGAGGCGATGATCTCGCGCCTGGAGCTGATGGGTTTCACCCCCACCCATGTGAACCCGGCCAACGGCGTGGTGCGCCTGAAGCAGGGCGACATCACCATGCTGGTCCACCGCACGCCCGCCGGCCAAGCGGCGGACTTCGCCAAGGATCACGGCCCCTCGGCCAACGGCATGGCCTTCCGCGTCGCCGACGCCAAGGCCGCCTATGAGGGCGCGCTGGCGCGTGGCGCCCGCAAGGCCGAAGGCACGGGCGGCGGCGCCCTGGCCGGCGACTACCCCTATGTGCTGCAGGGCATCGGCGGCAGCCTGCTCTATGTCGTCGACCAGTACGGCGAGACCGGCTCCCTGTATGACGCCTGGGATGAGATCGAGGGCTGGGAAGAGGCCGAGCGCAAGAACTCCATGGGCCTCGAAATCCTGGACCACCTGACCCACAACGTCCGTCGCGGAGAGATGCGCACCTGGTCGGGCTTCTACAGCTCGGTGTTCAACTTCGAAGAGCAGAAGTATTTCGATATCAAGGGCAAGGCGACGGGCCTGTTCTCGCAAGCCATGATCGCGCCCGACCGCGCCATCCGCATCCCGCTGAACGAGAGCCAGGACGAGAATTCCCAGATCGAGGAATTCATCCGCCGCTACAACGGCGAGGGCATCCAGCACATCGCCCTGACGACCGAGAACATCTTCGAGACGGTCGAGGCCATGCGCGAACGCGGCGTCGACTTCCAGGACACCATCGAGACCTATTTCGAGCTGATCGACAAACGCCTGCCGGGCCACGGCGAGGACGTGGAGCGGATGCGCAAGAACCGCATCCTGATCGACGGTTCGGACGAGGAAGGCCTGCTGCTGCAGATCTTCACCCAGGACACCTTCGGGCCGATCTTCTTCGAGATCATCCAGCGCAAGGGCAATGAAGGCTTCGGCAACGGCAACTTCCAGGCCCTGTTCGACTCGATCGAGCTGGACCAGATCCGTCGCGGCGTCATCAAGGTCGACGCCTGAATGCGGTTTCGGCCACCGCACTGGCTGCCCTGGCTCGGGCCCGCGTTCGCGGGCTTGGCGGCAGGCACGGTCTCAAACCGATGGCCGGAGGGCGGATTCTGGGGAATCCTCTTGATCGCCCTCATCTGCGGTTTCGCACCCATCGTGGCCTACCGCATCTGGAAACGACTACACCACCGTTGAGGCTTTCCTCCCCACTGCGTGGGGAGGGGGACCACGAAGTGGTGGAGGGGCCTTGCGACGGTAAAACCAAGCTGCCCCTCCGTCTCGTTGGCTACGCCGCCGATCCACCTCCCCATGTCATGGGGACGAGAAAAATAATGGGGAGCCTGAAATGAAATCCATCGCCTTCGCCGCCGCTGCGGCCGCCGCCTTGCTCGCTTGCCCGGCCGTCGCTCAGGATGCGCCGCAATGGTCGCTGGCCATCCACGGCGGCGCGGGCGTGATCGAACGCGCCCAGCTGAGCCCGGAACGCGACGCCGCCTATCGCACGGGTCTGCAGGCCGCGCTGGACGCCGGGTCGGCCGTGCTGGCGCGGGGCGGCTCGTCGCTGGACGCCGTTCAGGCCGCCATCGAGGTGATGGAGGACAATCCCCTGTTCAACGCCGGGCGCGGCGCCGTCTTCACCTCGGCCGGTAAGAACGAACTGGACGCCGCCGTCATGGACGGAACGGACCTGAACGCCGGGGCCGTCGCGGGCCTGACCCGCACGCGCCACCCCATCGCCGCCGCCCGCGCGGTGATGGAGAAGTCGCCCCACGTCATGCTGATCGGCGAAGGCGCCGAGACCTTCGCCCGCACGGCCGGGCTGGAGGAGGTGGCGCCGTCCTTCTTCTTCACCGAAAGCCGCTGGCAGGCCCTGCTGAAGGCGCTGCGCGACCGGGGCGAGCCCCTGCCGCCGCGCCCGGAAGGCGCGCCCGCCGAACCGGCCCGCCTGGGCCCGGCCGCGCCGCTGGCCTTCAACCTGCATGAAGCCCCGCTGGACGAGCGCAAATTCGGCACCGTCGGCGCCGTGGCCGTCGACAGCCAGGGCCGCCTGGCCGCCGGCACCTCGACCGGCGGCACCACGGCCAAGCGCTGGGGCCGGGTCGGCGACGTGCCGATCATCGGCGCGGGCACCTACGCCTCCAACGCCGACGGTTGCGCCGTCTCGGCCACCGGCACGGGCGAGTATTTCATCCGCGCCACGGTCGCGCGCGACATCTGCCGCCGCACGGCCGAAGGCGCGACCGTCCAGGCCGCCGCCGACGCCGAGATCGCCGAGGTCGGGACCATCGGCGGGGACGGCGGCGTCATCGTCATGGGCAAGGACGGCGTCCACGCCTTCTCGATGAACACCTCGGGCATGTATCGTGGATCGGTGTCCTCAAGTGCGCCTGCCCGCGTGGCCATCTACGGCGACGAAGTGTCGCGATGACCGGCCAGGTCGTCGATCTCGAACAGAAGTTCGCGGCCTTCTCCGATCACTGGCGGCCGCGCGTCGCGGCGCAGCTGAACGGTCAGGACGTGCGACTGGTCAAGGTGCAGGGGATCTTCCCCTGGCATAGCCATGTCGAGGCGGATGAGATGTTCCTGGTCTGGAAAGGCCGGTTCCGGGTCGAGTTCCGCGACCGGATCGAGACGCTGGAGCCCGGCCAGTTCATCGTCGTCCCGCGCGGCGTCGAACACCGCACCGCCGCCGACGAGGAGGCCGAGGTGATGATTTTCGAGCCGTCCGAGGTCGTAAACACGGGCGACGCTCCGACCTCCGACTTCACGGCGCCGATGGGGCAGGCGATATGAGCAAGGGCGACCATTCCGGCGTCGTCGTTCCGCCGCCCGCGATCTATTTCGCCTTCCTGCTGGGCGGCTGGGGGCTGGGCCAGTGGCTGGTCGAGCCGTCGCTGGGTCTGGCGACCGAGGTTCGGCGCGGCGCGGCCCTGGCGTTGATCCTGGGCGGCCTGTTTCTGGACGGAGCTGCGGCCGGCTATTTCCGTCGTCTGGGCACCCCGCCCGAGCCGTGGAAGCCGACGACGGTCCTGGTCACGGGCGGCCTCTACCGCTTCAGCCGCAACCCCATCTATCTGGGCTTCGCCATTACCTATCTGGGGCTGGCGATCGCCATGGACAGCCCGATCGCCCTCGGTCTGCTGCTCCCCTGCCTGATCGTGGTCGACCGCTTCGTCATCGCCCGCGAGGAACGCTATCTTTCCGTCCGTTTCGGCGCCGAATACGACGCCTATCGCCAGAAGGTCCGTCGATGGCTGTGAGCCCTGAAACCCCCGCGCCCCACGCTGACGAACTGTCGGAAATGGCCATCGAGGAATTGGACGCCGCCTGCGGCCTGCGCTGGGTCGAGCTGAAGGCCGTCACCCCCTGGGGCGACACCTATGAAGGCATGGCCCCGTCCGGCCGCACGGTCGAGATCGAGCGCCGCTACCTGTGGGCGCACGAACCCGCGGGCGCCGTCATCGTCGAGGTCGAGGTCCGCGACCCGGCCCAGCAGACCGGCGCCGAAGCCCGCGCCGTCATCTCGCCCCCGAACAGTTGATCGAACGGCGTCCGCCCCGCTCATCTCCCCGCTTCCCAATCGCCTCAGCCAAGACTAGCCTCGCCCTATGAAACTCGCCTCGCTCAAGCACGGCCGTGACGGCCGCCTCGTCGTCGTCTCCAACGACCTGAACTGGTTCACGGACGCCTTCCTGATCGCCCCGACGCTGCAGGCGGCGCTGGACGACTGGGAGCGGTGCGAGCCGCTGCTGCGCGCCCTGGCCGAGAGCCTGGAGCACGAAGGCGTGCCGCGCGGCCGCTTCCACGAGCGCGACGCCGCCGCCCCTCTGCCCCGCGCCTATCAGTGGGCGGACGGCTCGGCCTATGTGAACCACGTCGAACTGGTGCGTAAGGCGCGCGGCGCCGAGATGCCGCAGAGCTTCTGGACCGACCCGCTGATGTATCAGGGCGGCTCCGACGGCTTCCTGTCGCCGCGCGACGCCATCCCGCTGAAGGACGAGGCCTGGGGCTGCGACCTGGAGGCCGAGATCGTGGTTGTGACCGGCGACGTCCCGCTGGGCGCGACGCGGGAAGAGGCCCTGGCGGCGATCCGTCTGGTCGGCCTGGTCAACGACGTCTCGCTTCGCAACCTGATCCCGGCCGAACTGTCCAAGGGCTTCGGCTTCGTCCAGTCCAAGCCGGCCAGCGCCCTGTCGCCGGTCTTCGTCACGCCGGACGCCCTCGGCGACCGCTGGAAGGACGGCAAGCTGTCGGGCGCGCTGCTGGTTCAGATCAACGGCCAAGACTTCGGCAAGGCCGACGCGGGCGTCGACATGACCTTCGACTTCGGCACGCTGATCGCCCATCTGGCCAAGACCCGCTCCTTAAGCGCCGGGACGGTCATCGGCTCGGGCACGGTGTCGAACAAGGACGCCGACGGCGGCCCCGGCAAGCCGGTATCCGAAGGCGGCCTGGGCTATTCCTGCATCGCCGAGATCCGCACGGTCGAAACCATCCAGACCGGCGCGGCCAAGACCCCCTTCCTCAAGCACGGCGACACCGTCCGCATCGAAATGCTGGACGACAAGCACCACACCCTGTTCGGCGCCATCGAACAGACGGTGGCGGCGGCCTGAGCCTTCAGGCCTCCCTCATCCGATAAAAACTGGCGGCGGCGGCGCTTCACCGATTGACGGAGGCTTCGCCGCCGCTAGATTGCGCCGCCTTGAGCCTAGCCGTGCCGGTGTGGTGAAATTGGTAGACGCGCCGGACTCAAAATCCGGTTCCGCAAGGAGTGTCGGTTCGAGTCCGACCACCGGCACCAGCTGACTTCAAGTCTCCGCTGAGGATTGGAGCGACGCTCTCCTCGGCGCATCGTATCGCGCATGACGATCCGCTAGCGGGATCGCGGACGCTTCAACGGACAAGGGAGCGGCGCCGACCAGGGCGCCGTCCTCGGCGCAGAACGGATTCATTTGCCGCTCCCAGCCGCCGTTGAGCGAGCAGGAATAGCAGCCCGACAGCATCACGCAGCCGCCGAGGACCGCGAGGGCTTTCCATGGGCGTGCGGGCATCATCGTCCTTCCTCGTCCCTCGTCTGCAACGCGACTTGTAGCACGGCGATGCGCCCGGCGGGCCGTCGCGGCGCAGCTTGCGCGCGTCTTGCGCATTCAAGAGACGAATGCCTCTTGAACAACCGGACACAAGTGTCCACTTAGCGTCTCATGAACCGTCCCTTGCGACAAGACGCCGCGGAACGCCGCGAAAGGCTGCTGAAGGCGGCCGAGGAGGCCTTTGCGCGCGACGGGCTGGACGTGCCCCTGCACCTGATCGCCGAAAAGGCCGGGGTGGGGCGGGCGACGCTGTATCGAAATTTCGCCGATCGGTCGGCGCTGGTGCTGGCGATCTTCGTCGAGCAGATCGAGGATCTGGGCCGCCGCACGCGCGCGCGGCTGGATGATCCCGACGCCTTCCTGTGGTTCCTGGAACAGCTGGTCGCCCTGATGATGACCAGCGCCGGCCTGTCCGCGCTCATCCGCGACCTGAAGGTCGAGGCGATGGAGCCGGTGCGCCAGGGCGTGCGCGAAGCCGGGGCCGAGGCCCTGGCCGTGTCCCAGGCGGCGGGGCGGGTGCGGCCCGACCTGACGGTCGAGGACATTCGCGTCCTGGCCCTGATGCTGGGGGCGCCGTCGCGGGCGGTCGTCTCGCCCGAGGACCGCATCGCCCTCAGCCGCCGCTCGCTGGAGCTGGCGCTGGACATGGTGCGCCCGCAAGGCGGGGCCCGCGCATGAGCCGCCATCACTGGAATCTGCCGTGGGAGGATTTCTTCGCCACGCTGAAGCCGCACGAGCGGCCGGTCATGCCCGGCTCGCCGTCCACGCCGGACCACGCCATGCCCTGGCGTCTGGCCTATGGCCTGGTCGGCGCCCTGGTCACTCTGACCGGCAGTCTGGGCAATGCGGCGGTGACGGCCAGTCAGCCGCAACTGGCGGGATCGCTGGGCGTGACCCTGGCCGAGGCGGCCTGGCTGCCGGTCATCTTCGTCATGACCAATGCGAGCATGAACCTGCTGCTGGTCAAGTTCCGGCTGCAATACGGCCTGCGGCTGTTCGCCGAGATCGTGCTGATCGTCTTCCTGGCCGCCGCCCTGGCGCACCTGTTCCTGCAGGACTTCGTCTCCACCCTGGTGGTTCGCGCGGTCGCCGGGGTCGCGGCCGCGGGCATGACGACCCTGGGCATCCTCTACATCATCCAGGCCTTCCCGGCGCAGCACCGCCTGAAAAGCATCATCCTGGGCGTCGGCCTGTCCAGCCTGGCCATCCCCATGGCGCGGCTGGGTTTGACCACCCTGCTGGACCGCGACCTGTGGCGGGCCTTCTACATGTTCGAGGTCGGGCTGGTGCTGGTGACGCTGGCCGCCGTCTTCGCCCTGAAGATGCCGCCCGCCCAGCGCATCAAGAGCTTCGAGCCGCAGGACTTCATCACCTTCGCCCTGTTCGCGCCGGGCATGGCGCTGCTCAGCGCCGTGCTGGGCCTGGGGCGGATCGTCTGGTGGCTGGAGGCGCCGTGGGTCGGCTGGGCCCTGGCCGCCGCCGTCCTGTTGCTGTCGGCCGCCGCCATTCATGAATACAACCGCGCCAACCCCCTGATCGACCTGCGCTGGCTGGCCGGACGCGACATCGTGCGGCTGATGCTGGCCATCCTGCTGGTGCGGATCGTGCTGTCGGAACAGACGACCGGCGCGGTCGGCTTCCTGCAGCAGATGGGGCTGGGCAACGACCAGATGCATGACCTGTTCTGGGTCATGCTGGCGGCCACAGCGGCGGGGTCGCTGGTCAGCGCCTTCACCCTGAACCCGACCAAGCTGTGGAAGCCGATCTCCATCGCGCTGGGCCTCATCGCCCTGGGCGCCTATCTGGACAGCCACGCCACCGTGCTGACGCGGCCGGGCGAGCTGTACGTCAGCCAGGCCCTGCTGGCCTTCGCCGCCGCCTTCTTCATCGGGCCGACGATGATCATCGGCTTCGGCAAGGTGCTGCAGGGCGGCGGCAAGAGCTTCATCAGCTTCATCATCTTCTTCTCCCTGTGTCAGAACGTCGGCGGTCTGATGGGCTCGGCCCTGATCGGCACCGTCCAGACCCTGCGCGAGAAGTTCCATTCCAACCAGCTGGCCGAGAGCATCGGCCTGGGCGATCCCGAGACGGTGCAGCGGCTGCAACAGCTGGGCGGCGCCTACGCCCATGTCATCGACGACCCGGCCCTGCGCCAGAGCGCGGCCCTGCGCCTGCTGCACCAGCAGGTCAGCCAACAGGCCCAGGTGCTGGCCTACAACGACGTCTTCCTGATGATCGCCGTGGTCGCCGCCGTCGGCGCCGTCTGGGTCGCCGTCAACCATTACCGCCCCCGCATCGAGGCGCTGTGCGCCCGCCGTCGCGACGCCGCCCAGGCGAGCCAAGCGCCGGCGCCCTCCGCCGAGTGAACCGGATACGACCATGACCGACGCCTCCCCCTCCGCCCCGCCGCCTCCCGCCCAAGCCCCAACGCCGGCTCCGGCGCCGCCGCCCGCGCCCGCCGCGCCCCCGCCTCTCGTCTCCAAGGAGCGGCGGATGATGTGGGGCGTGGTCCTGGGCGTGATCGCCCTGATCGGGGCCGGGCTGATCCTGCACGCCTGGGGCCTGCCGCCGTTCTCGGGCGGACCGCAGACGACGGACAACGCCTATGTGCGCGGCCAGGTGACGATCATCAGCCCCCAGGTCAGCGGCTATGTCACCTCAGTCGAGGTGCAGGACTTCCAGACGGTGAAGCAGGGCCAGCTGCTGGCCACCATCGACGACCGCATCTATCGTCAGCGGCTGGAGCAGGCGCAGGCGTCGCTGCACTCGGCCGAGGCGGCCCTGGCCAACTCGGCCCAGAGCCAGGCCTCGGCGCGCGGATCGGTGGCCCAGACGCGCGCCGCCATCGCCGCCGCCCAGTCGGCCGTGACCAAGGCCCGCGCCGATGCGACGCGCGTGCGCACCCTGTTCGAGGGCGGCTGGGTCGCCCAGGCCCAGGTCGACGTGGCCCAGAACGCCCTGCGCGCCGCCGAGGCTCAACTGGCCGAAACCCGCGCCGCCGAGGACGTGGCCCAGACCGGCGTGACCTCGGCCGTGGTCAGCCGCGGCTCGCTGGAGGCCGCTGTCGAGAACGCCCGCGCCCAGGTGCGCCTGGCCCAGATCGACCTGGACAATACCCGCATCGAGGCGCCGCGCGACGGCCGGCTGGGCGAGATCTCCATGCGTCAGGGCCAGCAGGTGGCGGTCGGCACGCAGATGACGGCCCTGGTCCCCGACGTGGTCTGGGTCACGGCCAATATGAAGGAGAACCAGATGCGCGACGTGCGCGTCGGCCAGCCGGTCAAGATCACCGTCGACGCCCTGGGCGGCCGCGTCCTGACCGGCAAGGTCGAGCGCATCTCGCCCGCCACCGGCTCGGAGTTCAGCGTCATCCGCCCCGACAACGCCACCGGCAACTTCACCAAGGTGGCCCAGCGCATCCCCGTTCGCATCGCCGTCGATCCGGGGCAGGAAGGCGTCGAGCGTCTGTCGCCCGGCATGTCGGTGACGGCGCGGATTCAGGTGAAGGACTAGGCTCCAGGTCTGGTCCCGCTCATCGCCTGACTTATTGTTGCAGCGCGAAAAACTTCACCTTTGCAGGGTTGCGTCAGCCTGTCGCAGGCTGCATCTGCTCTCCATGACCCGAGCCCCGACCCCGCCCGCCGAGATCGAGGCCAAGCCGTCGCTTCCCGCCAAGGGGCCGGGCTTCGCCGAATTCGTCTGCCTGATCGCCGTGATGATGGCGCTGAACGCCCTGGCGATCGACGCCATGCTGCCGGCCCTGCCCCACATCGGCGAAGACCTGGGCGTGACCAATGAGAACAGCCGCCAGTGGGTGATCACCGCCTATCTGCTGGGCTTCGGCGTGGCGCAGCTGCTCTACGGCCCGTTGTCGGATCGGTACGGTCGCCGCCCGGCGCTGTTCGCGGGCATAGGGATCTATGTCGCCTTCAGCGTGCTGGCCGCCTTCGCCCACACCTTCGACATGCTGATCCTGTCGCGGGTCGGCATGGGGATCGGGGCCGCGGCGACGCGGGTGCTGGCCGTCTCCATCGTGCGCGACCGCTATGCCGGGCGGACCATGGCGCGCGTCATGTCGCTGAGCTTCCTGGTCTTCCTGGGCGTGCCCATCCTGGCGCCCGCCGTGGGACAGATGATCATGCTGGTCGCGCCCTGGCCGTGGATCTTCGGCGTCTTCGCCCTGGCGGGCGGCGCCTTCATGATCTGGGCGGGACTGCGCCTGCCCGAGACCCTGCACGCCGAGGACCGCATGCCGATCAATCTCGGCCGCATCGCCGGCGCCTTCCGCTTCGCCCTGACCAGCCGCCAGGGCATGGGCTACACCCTGGCCATGACGGTCATCAGCGGGGCGCTGTTCGGCTTCATCAACTCCTCGCAGCAGATCTTCTTCGACGTGTTCAAGGCGCCGGGCCTGTTCCCGGTCGTCTTCGCCCTGGTGGCGGCGGGCATCGCCGTGGCCTCGATCCTGAACGCCCGCCTGGTCGAGAAGCTGGGCTCGCGCCTGATCGCGCATACGGCCCTGATCGGCTTCATCGGCTTCAGCGCCCTGCACGCCGTGATCGCCTGGCTGGGCCACGACAGCCTGTGGATGTTCGCCGCACTGCAGGCCTGCAAGATGTTCTGCTTCGGCTTCATCGCCGGCAATTTCGGCGCCATGGCCATGGAGCCGATGGGCCATATCGCGGGCACGGCCTCCTCGGCCCAGGGCTTCATCTCCTCGATCGGCGGGGCGCTGCTGGGCTTCGCCATCGGCCAGCAGTTCGACGGTTCGACCGTGCCGATGACCGTGGGCTTCGTCCTGCTGGGCGTCGCGGCGTTGGCGCTGGTGCTGGCGGCCGAGAAGGGGCGGCTGTTCAAGGCGCAACACCTGCCGCCGCCCGCAGCAAAGGCTTGATCTTTCGGGCGCGAGGGGGCCTTTTCGGGCGCATCTGAATACGGAGCGTTCGATGACCCTGAAGCTGGTCGGGCGGGTTTCCGCCCTCGCCCTCGCCGCCGCCCTCGCCACGTCCCTGGGCGCCTGCGCCACGACCGGAGAGATCACCCCCATGACTCCTCTGGTCCCCGCCACGCCGGCGCCGGCCCCCGCGACCGACTACGTCAACGACGCCCACTCCTACGCCCGCCCGGCCGAGGCGCGGGTGACGCACGTCGACCTGGACCTGGCCGCCGACTTCGCCGCCAAGACCTTGGCGGGCAAGGCGACGCTGGACGTGACCGGCCGTCCTGGCGCGACCGAGGTGGTGCTGGACGCCAAGATGCTGGACATCAAGGGCGTGACCGACGCCCAGGGCCGCGCCCTGCAATGGAGCCTGGGCGCGTCTGATCCGATCAAGGGCCAGCCCCTGACCGTGCGCATCCCGGCCTTCCAGGGCGGCGAGACGCAGAAGATCGTCGTCGACTATTCCACCCGCCCCGACGCCTCCGCCCTGCAGTGGCTCAGCCCGCAGCAGACGGCGGGCGGCCAGAAGCCCTATCTGTTCAGCCAGGGCCAGGCGATCCTGACCCGCACCTGGATTCCCACCCAGGACAGCCCGGGCATCCGCCAGTCCTACAGCGCCCGCATCACCGCCCCCGCCGACCTGACCGTCGTCATGTCGGCCGAGCAGCTGACGCCGAAGGGCGAGGCGGCCGGCGCCGGGACCAAGGCCTGGCGCTTCAAGCTGGACAACCCCATCCCGCCCTATCTGATAGCCATCGGCGTCGGCGACCTGGCCTTCGCCCCGTTCGACGAGCGCACCGGCGTCTGGGCCGAGCCGAGCCAGCTTCAGGCCTCGGCGCACGAGCTTCAGCCGACCGCCGAGATGGTGGACGCGGCCGAGGCCCTGTACGGCCCCTATCGCTGGGGCCGCTACGACCTTCTGGTCCTGCCGCCCAGCTTCCCCTTCGGCGGCATGGAGAACCCCATGCTGACCTTCGCCACCCCGACCATCATCGCCGGAGACCGCTCGCTGGTCTCGCTGGTGGCGCATGAGCTGGCGCATAGCTGGTCGGGCAACCTCGTGACCAACGCCACCTGGGACGACTTCTGGCTGAACGAAGGCTTCACCTCCTATTTCGAGAACCGGATCATGGAGGCCGTTTACGGCCGCGACGCCGCCGTGCAGGAGCAGGTTCTGGCCTGGGGCGGGCTGCAGGACGAGCTGAAGGAGTTGGCCCCGGCCGACACCCGCCTGCACCTGGAGCTGACCGGGCGCGATCCCGACGACGGCATGAACACCATCGCCTATGACAAGGGCGCCGCCTTCCTGCGGACCATCGAACAGATCGCCGGGCGCGAGGCGTTCGACGCCTGGCTGCGCGGCTATTTCGAGCGCAACGCCTGGCGGCCGATGACGTCGGAGCGTTTTCTGGAGGACATCCGCACGCACCTGATCAAGGGCGACGCAGGCCTGGAGCAACGGCTGCAGCTGAACGCCTGGGTCTATGAGCCGGGCCTGCCGTCCAACGTCCAGGCGCCGGTGTCGCACGCCTTCGAGCCGGTCGATGCGGCCGCGCGCGCCTTCTACGTCGCCAAGGGCCCGGCCTCGGCCGTGCCGTGGAAGGACTGGAACACCCAGCAGCGCCTGCGCTTCCTGTCGTGGCGGCCCGAGGGGCTGGCGGCGGGCGCCGACTGGCTGAGCCCGGCTCAGCTGGCTGATCTGGAAAGCACGCTGAAGCTGGACCGCGAAGGCAACGCAGAACTGGTCTTCGCCTGGCTGCAGGCCGCCCTGGCCAACCGCTACGAGCCCGCCGTAGCTGTGGCCGACCGCTTCCTGACCAGCCAGGGACGGCGCAAATTCGTCCTGCCGCTGTTCCAGACCCTGTGGGTCGAAGGCGACTGGGGCCGCCCGATCGCCACGCGCATCTACGCCAAGGCCCGGCCGTTGTATCACCCGGTCACCAGCAACTCGGTCGATCAGGTGGTGGGGCGCCCGTAAGACCGCCTAGAGGTTCGTCACCTCCGCCCCGTCCTCGCGCGCCAGCTGGTCTGCGAGGATGGAGCGGTGGCAGCCGCAGGCGTCGGCCTCGAAGCACAGCAGGGCGACGCGCCGTTCGCCCGCCGCATGGCGCAGTTGCTGGAAGGCGGCCTCGGCGTCCGGCTCCTGCATATGGGCGCTGAAGACGGCGCGAATGGTCGCGGCGTCGCCCTTGCGCGCCGCGTCGCGCCCGGCCTTGGGCGTGCCCAGGGCGCGCAGCTGCAGATAGTCGAGCCCCTCGGCCTTCAGGCTTTCGCCCAGCACGGTCTTGGAGAAGCCGGCGATGCGTGACGAGGCGACCGCCCGCACATCGGCGACCATTTCGACCCCCGCCGCCTTCAGCCGGTCGATGACCTGGGCCTGCGTCGCGCCTTCATAGCCGATGGTGAACAGCTTCATGCGGCGATGATGCGCGCAGGATCGCTTGACGCCAAGCCCGGCTGCGGCTCCCCTGCGCCGCGACTGGAGGCGCTGATGATCCGAACCCTGAAGACCCTGTCCCTGGCCGCCGCCCTGATGCTGGCGGCCGCCCCTGCGGCCTACGCCCAGAACCTGCTGATCCGGGGCGGGCCGATCCATACCGGCGACGAAGCCCGGCCGACCGCCGAGGTGGTGGTCGTGCGCGACGGACGCATCGCCTATGTCGGCGCGGCGAACGGCGCGCCCTCGCCCGAGGGGCTGGAGGTGGTGGACCTGAAGGGGGCGGCGCTGTTCCCCGGCTTCACCGACGGCCACGCCCACCTGGACGGCATCGGCTGGCGCGAGACGACGCTGAACCTGGAAGGCTCCGCCTCGGTCGTCGAGGCCATGCAGAGGCTCCGCGCCTGGGCCGAGGCCCATCCCGAGGGCGTCATCGTCGGCCGCGGCTGGATCGAGACCCATTGGCCCGAGAAGCGCTTCCTGACCGCCGCCGACCTGGACGCCGCCGCGCCGGGCCGGATCGTGATGCTGACCCGCGCCGACGGCCATGCGGTGGCCGTGTCCAGCGCGGCGATGAAGGCGGCGGGGATCGACGCCTCGACGCCCTCGCCCTCGGGCGGGGACATTCTGAAGGGACCGGACGGCCGGCCGACGGGCCTGCTGGTCGACGCTTCGGGCGATCTGATCGCGGGCCTGGCGCCCCAGGCCGATGCGGCGGCCACGCGCGCGGCCTATCGCGCGGGCTTCGACGTCTACGCCCGCTACGGCTGGACCGGCATCCACTTCATGAGCGCGCCGTGGAAGGACGTGCCTCTGCTGGAGCAGATGGCGCGCGACGGCGAGGCCACGGCCCGCGTCTACAACAACATCGACATGGGCGACGCGCGCGCCCTGATGGCGGGCGGCCCGCGCGACGCGGGCGACGGCCTGGTCATCACGCGGGCGATCAAATTCTACGCCGACGGCGCCCTGGGCTCGCGCGGGGCCAAGCTGTTCGAGCCTTATTCGGATCGCCCGGACGCCACCGGCCTGATGCGCACCTCGCGCGAGGAGGTCATGCCCCTGTATCAGGAGGCGCTGCGCACCGGCGTCCAGATCGCCACCCACGCCATCGGCGACCAGGGCAACCACGACGTCGCCGCCTGGTATGAAGAAGCCCTGCGCGCCGTGCCGAAGGCCGAGTGGAAGCTGGCCGATCCGCGCTGGCGCATCGAGCACGCCCAGATCATCCGGCCTAGCGACTATCACTATTTCGACGAACTGCCGATCATCGCCTCCATGCAGCCCAGCCACGCCATAGGCGACCTGCATTTCGCCGCCGACCGCCTGGGCGACGCGCGGCTGGACGGGGCCTACGCCTGGCATACGCTGGTGGATCGCGGGGTGATCGTGGTCGGCGGCTCGGACGCGCCCGTCGAACGGGGCGATCCGCTGATCGAGTTCTACGCCGCCGTGGCGCGGCGCGATCTGAACGGCTTCCAGGGTCCGGATTGGCGCCCGAACGAAGCGGTCGATCGGGCGACGGCGCTGAAGATGTTCACCCTGTGGCCCGCCTACGCCAGCTTCCGAGAGAATGAACTGGGCACCATCGCGGTGGGCAAGCGCGGTGACTTCACCGCCTTCGACATCGACCTGATGACCGTCCCCGCCGCCGACATCCCCAAGGGCCGGGCCGTGCTGACGGTCGTGGGCGGGCGGATCGTCCACCGGGCGGACTGAGGGGGCCGACTGATCGGGCAGGCGGGCAGGGCGGAATCCCGCCCCTTCTCGTTGCGGGGCGGGGCCGCTTCGGTTAAGCCCCGCCCATGAGATTTTCGCCTCCGGCTACGTCTGCGGCCGGGGCTTGGCGTTGGAGCGTCTGAGATGGCTGATTTCGCCCCCGGTCTGGTCACTGTGTTCGGAGGCTCGGGCTTCATCGGAACCCAGGTCGTGCGCGCCCTGGCCCGTCGCGGCTGGCGCGTGCGCGTCGCCGCGCGCAACGCCAAGAGCGCGCCCGTGCTGCACATGGCCGGCGACGTCGGCCAGGTTCAGGTCGTGCGCTGCGACATCACCGACAAGGCTGCGGTGGCGCAGGCCGTCCGCGGCGCCGACGCCGTGATCAACCTGGTCGGCATCCTGTTCGAGACCGGCGGCCGCAAGTTCCAGACCCTGCACGTCGAGGGCGCGACCAACGTCGCCGAGGCGGCCAGGGCGGCGGGCGCCAAGCGTCTGACCCATATCTCGGCCCTGGGCGCCGACGCCAACGGCAAGGCCGACTACGCCCGCACCAAGGGCGAGGCCGAGGCCGCCGTGCGCGCCGCCTTCCCCGGCGCAGTGATCGTGCGCCCGTCGATCGTCTTCGGCTCGGGCGACCAGTTCCTGAACCGCTTCGCCGCCATGGCGACCTGGTCGCCGGTCCTGCCGCTGATCGGCGGCGGCCAGACCAGGTTCCAGCCCGTCTACGTCGCCGACGCCGCCGAGGCCGTCGCCCGCGCGACCGTCGCCCCCGAAGCCGAGGGCGAGACCTATGAGCTGGGCGGCCCGTCGGTCTGGACCTTCGAGGACATCCTGAAGTTCATCCTGCGTGAAACCAACCGCAGGAACATCCTTCTGCCGCTGCCCTTCCCGGTCGCGCGTCTGATCGGCTCGCTGGCCCAGATCCCGGCCATGATCGGCCTGGTCCCGGCCCTGACCAGGGATCAGGTGGTGCTGCTGGAGAGCGACAACGTCGTGGCGCCGGGCGCCAAGGGCCTGGCCGACCTGGGCGTCGAGCCTTCAGGCCTGGAGGCCATCGCGCCGAGCTATCTGTGGCGCTACCGCGACGGCGGCCAGTACGCCGAAAGCCCCGCCGCCTGACTTCGGCGCGTCTTCCTGCCTCCGTCATCCTCGGGCTTGACCCTAGGATCGAGTGAAGACGCGCGCTCTCGACTTCATGCGCCCTGCCGATGGTCAGACCGATCCTCGGGTCAAGCCCGAGGATGACGGCTTAGGGTTATCGATTCTACAGCGCGCCCGTCACGCCCAGGCCGATGATGCCGACGACGCCGACCACGATGCGCCACCAGGCGAAGGGGCCGAAGCCGCGCTTGGACACGAAGTCGAGCAGGAAGCGCACCACAGCCAGGGCCGAGACGAAGGCGGCGATGAAGCCGATGGCGATCAGGCCCAGGTCGCTGAAATCCAGCACGTCGCGGTTCTTGAACAGATCATAGAAGACCGCCGCCCCCATGGTCGGCAGGGCCAGGAAGAAGCTGAACTCGGCCGCCGACCGCTTGTCCGTGCCCAGCAGCAGGCCGCCGGCGATGGTGGCGCCCGAGCGCGACACGCCGGGGATCATGGCCAGGCACTGGAACAGGCCGATCAGGAAATAGACCCGGAAGGGATAGCGGTCCGCGTCGAGATAGGCCGGAACCTTGTTCATCCGGTCCAGCCACAGCAGCAGCACCCCGCCGACGATCAGGGCGACGCAAACCACCAGCGGCGTCTCGAACAGCACCGTCTTGATGAAGCCGTAGGCCAGGAAGCCGATCACCACGGCGGGGGCGAAGGCGACCAGCAGGCCGATCAGGAAGCGCCGCGCCTCGGGGTCGAAGGGCCAGCGCGTCGCAAGGAACCACAACCGCTTCAGATAGACGCTGATGATGGCCAGCAGGGCGCCCAGCTGGATGACGATCTCGAACGTCTTGCCGGTGCTTTCAAAGCCGAGGAAATGCCCCAGCAGCAGCAGGTGGCCGGTGGACGACACCGGAATGAACTCGGTCAACCCTTCGACCAGACCCAGAAGGATCGCCGTCAGCCAGTCCGCCATGAATGCTCCGTCTCGATCTTTACGTCGGGCGCGCTGCGCCCTGCGACGTCCCGTCTCCTCTCCTTAGCGTCCCAGCCCCGCCGCCGCCATTGGCGCGGGCGCTGTTTTGAGCGACAAGGGCAGTGAAATGACCGCCTCCCCCCTCGACGCCGCCCATGAGACCACGCGCCGGATCACCACCTTGTCGGTGGCGACGGCGGTCCTGCTGATCGTCATGAAGGCCTTCGCCCTGGGCGCGTCCGGCTCGGTCTCCATCCTAGCCAGCCTGGCGGATTCGACGCTGGACCTGATCGCGTCGCTGGCGACCTTTTTCGCCGTGCGCTGGGCCGCCGCCTCGCCCGACGACGACCATCGCTATGGACACGGCAAGGCCGAGGGCCTGGCCTCCCTGGTGCAGGCGGGCATGGTGCTGGCGTCCGGCGTCTTCATCGGCTGGGAGGCGGTGCAGCGCATCTTCGACCCGCGCCCCGTCACCTCGGGCGGCTGGGCCGTCGGCGTGGTCGTCCTGTCCATCGCCGTCACGGCGGGCCTGGTGTGGATGCAGACGCGGGCGATGAAGAAGACCGGCTCCCTGGCCGTGGCGGGCGACCGCACCCACTACGTCGCCGACCTGGCCGCCAGCGTCGTGGTGCTGATCGGGGTGATCTCGGGCGCCTTCCTCAAGGCGCCGGGGCTGGACGCGGCGGCGGGCCTGGTGGTCGCGGTCTGGCTGGCCTGGGGCGCGATCAATCTGCTGAAGGGCGCGGCCGGCCACCTGCTGGACCAGGCCGCCTCGGACGAGGAGCGCGCCGCCATCGTCGCCGCCGTGACCGAAGACCCCCGCATCGCCAACGTCCACCAGCTGCGCACCCGCATGGCCGGTCAGGCCCTGATGGTGCAGATGCACGTCGACCTGGACCCCGAGCTCAGCCTCAAGGCCGCGCACGACATCATCCTGGACGCCGAGAAGCGGGTGCTGAAGGCCTTTCCCCACGCCGACATCCTGATCCACGCCGACCCGCGCGGCGCGGCCGAACCGCACGGCGGCGCCTTCGCCCCCGCTCGCCCGACGGCGCCGGAACCGACCGCGCCCGACGCGCCTGTGGCCCGCACCGGCCCCTGGTCCTGACCCCCTGCGACAATCGCGCGCGGTAAACGGAGCCTTAACGCGCGCGGGCGCATGAAGGCGGACGATGTCCACGCCCGCCGTCCTCTATCATTTCGCCTTTCATCCGGCTTCGCGCACGGCGCGGCTGGCGCTGGGCGAGGCCAAGGTCGAGTATGGCGAGGAGGCGGTGCGTCCGTGGGAGGACGACTGCCCCCTGTTCGAGCTGAACCCCTCCGGCATGCCGCCGGTGCTGACGACGACCGAGAAGAACCGGCCGCTGACCCTGTGCGAACTGGACGCCGTCCTGGGCTGGCTGGAAGACCGTTCCAAGGGCGACTTCCTGCTGCCCGCCGATGCGGCCGAACGCGCCGAGGCGCGCCGTCTGGCGACCTGGTTCAGCCGCCGCTTCACCGACGAGGTGGACGCCGTCCTGCTGCATGAGCGGATGGAGAAGCCCCTCCTGCGCCTGGGACCGCCCGACGCCCGCATGCTGCGCGAAGGCCGCGAGGCGCTGAAAAGCCATCTGACGGTGCTGGAGCCGCTGGCGTCGAGTCGCGAGTGGCTGGCCGGGCGCCGTCTCAGCCAGGCCGACCTGATCGCAGCGGGCCATCTGTCAGTGCTGGACTATTTCGGCGAGATCGCCTGGGCGTCCTGGCCGTCGCTGAAGCTGTGGTACTCCAAGCTGAAGTCGCGCCCCTGTTTCCGCCCTCTGCTGGGCGACCGTTTCCCCGGCGTGCATCCGGCGCCCTGGTACGCCGACCTCGACTTCTGAGGCTCCACAGGGCTAAAGCGAAATCGGTTCACATGCGATCGCATGTGAACCCAGATCTTCGCTCAAGCATTTATTTTGGACCATTGATCTGAGTTTGGATTGATTCAATCCAAACCGATAATGGTCTAAAGCGCCCTCATGGCGGCCGATCCCCGCATCTTCATCCGACAACGCGCCGCCGAACTGGGCTTCGGCGTGTGCCGCTTCGCCTCGGCCAGCGATCCGTGGAGCGCGGGCGAGAAGCTGGCCCATTTCGTCGATGCGGGTCGTCACGGCGACATGGGCTGGATGGAGACGACGCTGGAGCGCCGCGCCCATCCCACCGCCATGTGGGACGCGGCGAAGACCGCCATCGTGCTGGGCATGAACTACGGCCCCGACGAAGACCCCCGGCCCGAGCTTGAGGACGCCTCGGCGGGCTATATCTCCGTCTATGCGCGCGGCGACGACTATCATGAGGTCATCAAGGGGCGACTGAAGATCCTGGCGGGCCAGATCGCCGCGCGGCTGGGTCAGGAGGTCAAGGTCTTCGTCGACACCGCCCCCCTGATGGAGAAGCCGCTGGCCCAGCGGGCGGGCCTGGGCTGGCAGGGCAAGCACACCAATCTGCTCAGCCGCACCCACGGCAACTGGCTGTTCCTGGGGACTATACTGACCGCCGCCGAGATCGAGCCGGACGAGGCCGAGGTCGAGCATTGCGGCCGCTGCACCGCCTGTCTGGACGCCTGCCCGACCCAGGCCTTTCCGGCGCCGTTCCAGATCGACGCCCGGCGCTGCCTCTCCTACCTGACCATCGAATATGCGGGCGCCTGGCCGCGCGAGTTCCGCATCGCGACGGGCAACCGCATCTACGGCTGCGACGACTGTCTGGCCGCCTGTCCGTGGAACAAGTTCGCGCAAGGCGCGTCGGAGGCGCGGCTGCAGGCGCGCGACGCGCTGAAGTCGCCGCCGCTGGCGGACCTGCTGGCGCTGGACGACCCCGCCTTCCGCGCCCTGTTCACCAAGAGCCCGGTCAAGCGCATCGGCCGCGACCGGTTCATTCGCAATGCCCTGTATGCGGCGGGCAATTCCGGGGACGCTGCGCTGATCGCGCCGGTCGAGGCCCTGCTGGACGACCCCGCCTCCGTGGTGCGCGGCGGGGCGATCTGGGCGCTGTCGCGTCTTTCGCCGGAACGGTTCGCGGCCGAGCGCGCGGCGCGGCTACGGCAGGAAACGGACGAAGAGGTTCGCCAAGAATGGTCCTTCTCTCCTTGAGGGAGAAGGTGGCAGGCGCAGCCTGACGGATGAGGGGTGTTTGCGGGAGGCTTGAAGGTCGGACACGCCCCGGCCTCATTGTCTGAAGGTCGCGTTGACACCCCTCATCCGAGCGCCTTGCGGCGCCCACCTTCTCCCTCAAGGGGAGAAGGATCATTCCACATCAAACGCCAGCATCAGGGTCTTCTGCGCCGGATTGGCGTTGTCGTCGGACAGGATGTAGAGGCGCGTGCCATCTGCGCGGCGCTCGGCGGCGATCCCCTCGAAATTATCCGTCAGGCCCGGCAGCTTCAGCTCGACCAGCACCGGCCCCAGCGCGCCGTCGGCGTCCATCCGGCGCACGCGGGCGCGCACGTCGAAGGGCGGGCACCACGACCGCTGCACCGCGAACCAGCCGTCGCCGCCGGGATCGCGCTCCAGCCCCGTCAGCCGCCAGCTGTCGGCGGGCCGAGTGGGCTCGACCACGGTGCGGCAGCCTTGCTCTGAACAGTCCCACACGCCGCCGCCTTCGCCGCCGACGCGCCAGCCGCCGGGGGCCGTCGCCAGCGCTTCCAGGCCTTCATTCAGCGGGAAGTCGACCGCCGGATGCGGCCGCGCTTCGGGCTGGGCGTTCAGCGTGTCCAGTGGGCCATAGCTCCAGATGCGATGCTCGCGCTCGAAGCTGACCAGCACCTCGCCGTCTGTCAGGGCCAGCCCCTCGGCGTCGCCCGCGGCCTTATCGGCGATCGGTTCACCGTCGGCGGTCGTCAGCCGCCGCACCCGCAGATCGTGCAGCCCCGTCAACTTCCCGTCTGCATCCAGCTCAAGCCGCCCGCGCACCAGATCGCCGGAATCCGACACGGCGACGAAGTCGCCGTCGCCCGTCAGCTTCAGGTCCGACAGTCCGTGCAGGCTGGAGACGGGCGCCGCGATCAACTGCACCCCGCCCGCATAGCGCACGCCCTTGGCCAGCCGGGCGCCGCCCGGCCAGCCCAGGCCGACCTGCCGCGTCGAGCCGCCCGCGGGCGCCCAGCCGTCGGCCGTCGCCGCCGGCGTCCAGGGATGGGACGTGACCGCCGCCCCGGCGCAGGCGGCCAGGGCGAGGGAGATCAGGGCGGCGACATAGAGGCGGCGATTCACGCCGCGCGCTTGTGCGGAACGCGCGCGCCCTTGCTGCTGACGGCCTTCGGTTCGGCCTCGAACAGTTCGGCCAGCTTCTCGGTCATGGCGCCCGCCAGCTGTTCCACGTCGACGATGGTCAGGGCGCGGCGATACCAGCGGGTCACGTCGTGGCCGATGCCGATGGCCAGCAGTTCGACTGGGCTGCGCGTCTCGATCTTCTCGATCACCTGGCGCAGGTGCTTGTCCAGATAGAGGGCGGCGTTGGCCGACTGGGTGGAATCATCGACGGGCGAGCCGTCCGAGATGACCATCATGATCTGGCGCGCCTCGGGCCGGGCCAGCAGGCGGTCATGCGCCCATTCCAGCGCCTCGCCGTCGATGTTTTCCTTCAGCAGACCCTCGCGCATCATCAGGCCCAGGTTCTTCTTCGCCCGGCGCCACGGCGCGTCGGCGCCCTTGTAGATGATGTGGCGCAGGTCATTCAGACGGCCGGGGTTGGCGGGCTTTCCGGCGCTGATCCAAGCCTCGCGCGACTGACCGCCTTTCCAGGCGCGGGTGGTGAAGCCCAGGATCTCGACCTTGACGCCGCACCGCTCCAGCGTCCGCGCCAGGATGTCGGCGCACACCGCCGCCACCATGATCGGCCGCCCGCGCATCGAGCCCGAGTTGTCGATCAGCAGGGTCACGACCGTGTCGCGGAACGGACTTTCGCTCTCCATCTTGAACGACAGGGGGCTGGTCGGATCGGTGATGACGCGGGTCAGGCGCGCCGTGTCCAGCATCCCTTCCTCGAGGTCGAACATCCAGCTGCGGTTCTGCTGGGCCAGCAGCCGCCGCTGCAGCTTGTTGGCGAGGCGCGAGACCACGCTGCCCAGGGTCGACAGCTGGGCGTCCAGCAGGGCGCGCAGCCGGTCCAGCTCCATCGGGTCGCACAGTTCGGCGGCGTCGATGACCTCGTCATAGGCGGTGGTGAAGGCGCGATAGACCTCGACCGCCCGGCCGTCGTCCTGGGTCTGCTGATGGTTGGGGCGGTCGCCTTCGCTCAGTTCGGGGGCGTCTTCCCGGCCCTCGCCGTCGGGTTCGCCCGGCGTGCCGTCGGGGCGGGCCTGGCGCTCGTCCTCGGCGGACTGGTCGTCGGCCGTGCCGTCCAGGGAGTCGCCGCCCTCGCCGCCGTCCTGTTCTTCCTGCTCGTCCTGATCCGCCTGGTCCTGATCGGGCTTGTCGGCGTCGTCCTCGCCGTCCTCTTCGGGCGAGTCGCCGCCGTCGGCGTCGCCGGGGTCCAGGTCCAGCGCGCGCAGCAGATCCTTCATGCGCGCGCCGAAAGCCGCCTGGTCGTCGCCCAAGGCCGCCAGGGCGTCCAGCTCGGCGCCCGCCTTGGCCTCCAGTTCGGCGCGAACCCGGTCCAGCATGGTTTTGGCGCCGTCAGGGGCGGGCTCGCCCGTCATCCGTTCGCGTAGCAACAGGGCGGCCGCCTCGGCGAGCGGCACCTGGGCCGCCTCGGCGCGCAGGGCGCCTGATTTCTCCAGCCGTGTGACCAGGGCGGACTCGAGGTTGCGCCGCACGCCTTTCAGCTCGCGCGCGCCGACGGCCTCGACGCGGGCCTGTTCGACGGCGTCGAACACCTCGGCCGCGTTCATGTCGACGGGGCGCAGCCGCGCGTCCAGCGCGGGGTCGTGATTGGCCAGACGCAGCGCCATCCGGTCGGCCTGACCACGCAGGGTGGCGCTTTCAGGCGCGGCCGGATCGCGCGGCGGGTGGGGCAGGGTCAGCACGCCGCTGGACAGCTTGGGTCCGTCGCCGCCGAAGCGCACCTCCAGCTCGGCCTGTTCGGCCAGGGCTCGAGCGGCGTGCGCCAATGCGCGCTTGAAGGTCTCGACGGGGGTCTCTGCGGCGGCCATGCGCCACACATAGCCCATGGCGCGCCGAGGGGAAGAGGGCGAAGCGCCCTACCGGGGTTTCAGCCGCACCCGCATGACGCCGCCGGGGCCGACCTCGACATCGAACCGGCCGGTGGCGCGGACCAGTTCGGACAGCTTGGCGTGACCGTAGGTGCGTTGGTCGAAGTCGGAGTAGGTGTTGCGCAGGCGGTTGGCGACGCCGCCGATGTTGACCCAGCCGTCGCCGTCCTCGTCCATGTCGGTGATGGCGGTGGCGATCAGGGGAACGGCTTCGGCGGGTTTGCGCTCGGCCGGCGGCGCCGCGGCCACGCCCGGCTCGGCGGCGGCGCGCCCGGTCAGGTTCTCGGTGTAGATGAAGCGGGTGCAGGCCTGACGGAAGCTCTCGGGAGTCTTGCGTTCGCCGAACCCATAGACTGGCACGCCCTGTTCACGAATGCGCGCCGCCAGCCGGGTGAAGTCGCTGTCCGACGACACCAGGCAGAAGCCGTCGAACCGTCCCGAGTGCAGCAGGTCCATGGCGTCGATGACCAGGGCGATGTCGCCCGAGTTCTTGCCCTTGGTGTTCTGGAAATTCTGCTGCCACTGAATCGCCCAGCGCGGCAGCACGTCGATCCATCCCCGCAGCGCCGGGCTGGCCGCGTCGCCGTAGATGCGCCGCGCCGAGGCTTCGCCCAGGGTCGCGATCTCGGTGAACAGCGCCTCCGCGATCCGGGCCGAGGCGTTCTCGCCGTCGATCAGCACGGCCAGGCGCGGGGCGCGGGCGGCGGGGTTGAAGGCGTCCGTCGGCATGAAGGCTCCGGCGAGGGGAGGAGAGGCGCGAAGGCTCGCCCCGGCCGCGCTCGGGGTCAACCGTAAAGAAAACGGCCGGCGAGGTCGCCCTCGCCGGCCGTCGTCGTTTCAGACGGGCTCGAAACGGCTTACTGAGCCGGCTTCGGCGCCTCGGCGGCGCGCACCTCGACCGGCAGGCCCAGGGCGTCCAGCTGTGGCTTGACGACCGAGGCGTCGCCGACCACCACCCAGACGAAGCTGGACGGCTTGATGGCGGCGCGGGCGGCGGCGTCCATCTGGGCCGCCGTTAGGCCGTTGATACGGCCCGCCAGCGTTTCCTGATAGTTGTCCGGACGGCCGTACAGTGCGTTGCTGCGCAGGGCGCCCAGCACCTGGAACGAGGTTTCATAGCTGCCCGATAGGGCGCGCGTGTCGCCCAGGACGGTGCGTTCGCGCTCGGCCGCCGTCACGCCTTCAGCGCCCAGGAAACGGTCGTACTGGCTGATCAGGGCGGCGATGGATTCGCCCGTGCGGTTGGCCTGAACCGGCGCGTTGACGATATAGGGCGCGCGGTTCTCCAACTGGCTGATGGTGCCGCGCACGCCGTAGGACCAGCCCTTGGTCTCGCGCAGGTCGGCGTTGATCCGCGACAGGAAGTCCGTCCCCAGCACGGTGTTGGCCGTGGTCAGGGTCAGCAGGTCGTCCGTGCCCGACACCGGCAGCACCTGGCCGCCGTAGATCAGCGACTGGGGCGACTGCGGCCGGTCGATCAGCACGATGCGCGCCGAGGTCTGAGGCAGGGCGGCGTCGAACGCCTTGGTTCCCCTGGCCGTGGTCGGGGCGCGCCAGTTTCCGAAGGCCGCCTCAAGCTGCGGCTTCAGTTCGGCCAGCGGCAGGTCCGACACCACGAACAGCTTGGCGTTGTCCGGACGGATCCAGCGGGCGTGTTCGGCCGCCAGGTCGTCGCGGGTCAGACCGCGGATCACCGCCTCGTCGCCCGTACCGCCGAACGAACGGCCGTAGGGATGGCTCGCGCCATAGATCAGCGGGGGCAGGGCGCGCCCGGCGATCGACGCCGGCTGGGTCTTCTCATTGGCCAGGGCGGCCAGGCGCGTGGCGCGCAGGCGCTCGATCTCGGCCGGAGCGAAGGCGGGATTGCGCACCACGTCCGACAGCAGGGTCAGCGACGGCTGCAGGTTGGTCGTCACGGCCGACAGATTGGCCACCGTGCGGTCCATCGACGAGCCGACGGAGACGCTGGCGCCCAGGCGTTCCTGCGCCTCGGCCAGGGCCTTGGAGTCGCGCGTCGTCGTGCCTTCCTGCATGACGTTCAGCATCAGGGTGTGGGCGCCCAGGCGATCGGCGCGGTCGGCCGCGACCCCGGCGTCGAATTCCAGCGCCACGCGGGTCACAGGCACGGTGGTCGAGCGGGCGTAGACGATCTCGATGCCGTTCGACAGGGCGGCGCGCTCGACAGCCGGGAAGTCGACGTTGGACACCTGGCCGATGGCCGGGGCGGCGTCGCGGGCCACGCGCTGGATCGGTGCGGCCGGCGCCGGGGTCGCGCCGGACGGCGCGGCGGCGGCCTCGACATAGGCCTCGCGCTCGCCCGGCATGACGATCTGGCTATAGACGGGGCGGCTCAGCCACTTGCGCAGGGCGGCCTGGACCTGGGCCGGGGTCACGGCGGCGTAGGCCGCCAGCTCCTTCTTGTAGAAGTCCGGATCGTTTGAATAGAGCTGCCCCTCGGCCAGGACCGAGGCCTTGCCGTTGGCCATTTCCAGGCCCTGGATGCGCTGCGAAGCGTAGCGCGTCACCACGCGATCGATCTCGTCCTGGGTCGGGCCGTTGGCGATCAGGTCAGCCAGGACGGCGTCCATGCGACGAGCCACGGCGTCGGCGTCCGCGCCCGGCTTGACCATGGCGGAGTAGCTGAACATGCCCAGGCGCTGGAAGGTCTGATTGCCGGCCGAGACGCTGGAAGCGGTTTGCTCGTCACGCACCAGCACATTGTCCAGGCGCGAGCTGGCCAGTCCGCCCAGCACCGAGGCGCCGACGCTCAGCGGCACCGAGTCCGGATCGCCCAGGCCCGGCACGGCCCAGGTGCGGCTGATGCGGGTCTGGGCCACGCGGTCGTGCAGCACCTGTTCGACCGGCGCCGCCAGGGTCGGCACGGGCGCCGCCGCCGGGGTGTTGACCGGTCCGCGCGCGATGGCGCCGAAATACTTCTCAGTCAGCTCGCGGGCCTTGGCCTCGTCGATGTCGCCCGACAGGACCAGGACGGCGTTGTTGGGGCCGTAGTTCTCACGGAACCAGTCGCGCACCGTCTCCATGCTGGCCGAGTCCAGGTCGGCCATCGAACCGATGGTCGAGTGGCGATAGGGGTGGCCCTCGGGGAACAGGGCTTCCAGCGTGGCGTAGTAGGTCAGGCCGTAGGGCTGGTTGTCGCCCTGGCGCTTCTCGTTCTGGACGACGCCGCGTTGCAGATCCAGCACCTCCTGGCTGACCTGCCCCAGCAGATAGCCCATGCGGTCGGATTCCAGATACAGGGTGTACTCCAGCGCCGGGGTCGGCACCGTCTGGAAATAGTTGGTGCGGTCGAACCAGGTCGTGCCGTTCAGGCCCGTGGCGCCCGCCGCGTTCATCGTCTGGATGTGGCTGGAAGGCGAGTTTTCCGACCCGCCGAACATCAGGTGCTCGAACAGGTGCGCAAAGCCGGTCGAGCCCTTGGGCTCATCCTTCGATCCGACATTGTACCAGACCGACACCGCCACGACGGGCGCCTTGCGGTCCTCGTGGACCAGCACGGTCAGGCCGTTGTCGAGCTGGAAGCGCTTCCACGGAATGTCCACGCGGGCGATCAGCTCCGACACCGGCGCCCCGCGCAGGGGCTCGGCCTGGGTCGTCGTCGCAGCGGAGGCGGCGGCCGCAGGCGCGGCGAGAACGGGCGTGCTCACGGCCAGCAGGGCGGCGAGCGCGACGGAAGAGGCGGCAAGGCGCATGATGATTTCAGTCCCCAAAGGATCATGTTGAGGTAGACCTTAACCGCGCGCGCGGTCGCCGCAACGCGACACATCGCTATATGAACGATTGTTCATCTTCGGCGCGCCCGGCCGGCGCTTGATCGGAGCGGGGGTCCAGGCCCGCCGCCGCCTCCAGTTCGCGCACCCGATCCCGCAGCGTCTTGCGCTCTCGCATCAGGGCCAGCCATTCTTCCATGCCCGCCTCGCGCTGGGCGGCGTTGACCGCCCAATACTCCTGCTTGGCCGGATGCGGGTCCGCCTCGTCCCAGATCGCCAGGCGGCTGGAGGCGCACTGATCCTCGTTCAGCGCCAGCGCCTTGATCAGCTCCAGCGGAATGTCGTCCAGCGTCACCTCGCCGCGTCCCCGCGCCCGCTCGCTCCTTTGCGCCATCCGGCCATAGGCCTCGGCCAGTTGGGCCAGGGCCCTGGCCTCGTCCCACATCCGTCCCCGCATGGCCCGCGCCGAGGCCCGCATCGCCGTCTCGGCCAGAACTTCCGCCGTCTCGTCCGCGTCCCCTTCGGACGGCGCGAACAGGGCTTCGGCGCGAACCGCCTCGGCCGCCGCCCGCTCGGCCTGCATCCGCTCGCGCGCCTCGGCCTGTTCGCGCGCCCGCGCATCGCCCCAGTCGCGCTTGGTCGCGCCATGGACGGTGATGCGTTTGCGCAGGGCATGCTGCGACACCCGCCACCGCTCGCTCAGCTCCGGCACGGTCGCCCCGTTGCGATAGGCCTCCAGAATGATCTCCCACGTCGCCCGCGACAGGCGATAGTGCGCGGGCTTGGCGTCCAGGGTCTCCTCCATGCGCGCAAGGATAGGGCCGGCGCCGACCCAGGCGGGTCGCTGCTATGGGAGGCAGGCCGTCCCGATGTAATGAAAGGAATATTTGCGGCCGATTGCGATCGCTGCGGATGACACTGCGGCTATATCAGGCTCATGCAGCCTCTGAACGCCCGCACCACGTCGGCAATGTCCAAGGTCCGCCAAGAGCGAACGACGCCTGAAGAGCGCGTCGCAGCGGTTCTTCGTGAACTTGGCAAGGCCTATCGGCGAAATGTCCGTAGCTTGCCGGGCAAACCGGACTTCGCCAACCGCTCCAAGGGTTGGGTCGTGCAGGTTCATGGGTGCTTCTGGCATCATCATGACTGCAAGCGAGGAACGGTGCCGGTCAACAATCGGGAGGAATGGTTGGTTAAGTTCGAGGCGAATCGGGTGCGGGATCAACGCGTCGAGGCCGACTTGCGCGGCATGGGCTTGGAGGTGGTCACGGTCTGGGAGTGCGAGACCCGCCATCACGCCGCTCTCGCAGAGAGATTGGTCAACCTCAGGTAAGGGCTTCACCCGGGCCCAACCCTTGGATGGTATGCTGTTGACACGCGAATCGTGTTCGCGTTTTGTTTGCGTGTATTTAAGGAGGGCGAAGCCGTCATGACATTGCGCCTGATTGACCTTTTCAGCGGCGCCGGCGGCATGAGCTTGGGCTTCTACGACGAGCTGTTTTGCGGCGGGTTCACCCCGGTGCTGGCGATCGACAATGACGCCGCCGCCGTCCAAACCCACGAGCTCAACTTCCCAGGCGAGGCCGTTAAAGCCAATATCGAGGAATGGCTTCTCCAGAATGAAGTGCCGCCGGCCGACGTGGTGATCGGAGGCCCTCCCTGCCAAGGCTTCAGCTTGCTGAACAAGAAGCGCGACGGCGACGCTCGTCGCGCCTTGTGGGAGCCCTTCATCGAAATCGCCGAGCGTTCGGGCGCGCGCGTCTTCGTGATGGAGAATGTGGCGGAACTCTACCGCTCGCCCGAGCGCATTTTAATTGAGAAGAAGGCCCGTCAACACGGCTTCCAGACACAGGCCGCCATTTTGAACGCCGCGGATTACGGCGCGCCGCAAACGCGCAAGCGCACCATCATCCTAGGCTGGCGGGATGCGAACAATCTCCCGAATTTTCCGCCCTTGCCGACACACGCCGACCCTAAACTGAAGAGTAATCTCCCGCGTTGGAGGACGGTCCGCGACGTTATCGGAGATCTTCCCACGGACCCGTTCGGCACGGAAATCGGCGAGGCTAAGACCTTCGACTTGCACTTCGGGCGCAATCCTACGGAAAAAAGCATGCAGCGTTATCGGGCGGTGCCGCCTGGCGGCAATCGTTTCGATCTGCAATCCAATCGCCCGGACATCACTCCCAACTGCTGGATTAGGAAGATCAGTGGGGGAACAGATCTGTTCGGCCGACTGTGGTGGGACCGCCCTTCAGTCACGATCCGCACGGAATTCTATAAGCCTGAGAAGGGGCGGTATCTCCATCCGGAGGCCCATCGCCCGATCACTCACCGTGAAGCCGCGCGCCTCATGGGCTTTCCGGACGAGTTCAAATTCTCCGGTACGAAGGTAGAGGTGGCCCGCCAAATCGGCAACGCCGTGCCGCCGAATTTGGCGGGCGCGCTCGCTGCAACTGTGCTGACGGCGCTTACCGACCGTTCAATGGCTGCATAGTCGTTATCCGCACGGGAAGCGTTTCGTAACCAATCTGCCGTCCAGATGGCGGCATGCGAAAAGTGCCTCCATCCTTAGTTTTGCCGGGCCACCCCGATCATGTCTTTCTCGACCGCTTGGCGAGAGAGATCGCCGGGCGTCTCGGCACACGGCCTGCAGACGCCTTCGTGGGTGCGGTGATCGAAGCGATTGAGTTTGTTCTCGATCCCATACGGACCGGCCGCACGACACTTTCAGAACTCGATAATGTCGAAAAGACATTCATCGGCTTGAAAATTGAGCACTTCGTCCGAGATCTGCTCGATGCGCCTAAAGGCGTTCGTGACCTCACGCTTTTGGATCACGATGTGGATATAAAGAATACGGTCAGCCGATCGTGGAGTTGGATGATCCCGCCGGAAACCTATCGCGATGAGGAGCCCGTCATCCTGCTCGCAGCCGACGAAGACGAGCGCAAATCTTGGATGGGGTTGATGGTGGCGCGCGAAGCGTATCTCGGTGCGCCTAATCGGGACGGCAAACGCGGGGTGCTTTCCTCAGCTTACGGCAACATCCTCTGGCTGGCATCGGGTGTCGCCTGGCCGCCAAATCGCTGGGCGGGCCTCGATATGAAGCGCTTTCGTGAACTCCGTCAGATAAAGATCGGGAGGCGGCGAGCCGCGATGTTCTTTCTCGAGAATGATCGACGGATCACACACCGGACCGTTCTTGCGGCGCTGCTCTTCGACCAAAAGGACCCGATGAAGCGACTCCGGGCGAACGGCGGCGCGCCCGATGTTCTGCGACCGCTGGGCGTTGCGCTGTTGTCAGGGCGTTATGATGCGCCACTGGCCCGAAAACTCGGTTTTCAGCTGGCGACCGACGACTTCGTCGCTGTGAAGCCCAAGTCGGACGAGGAATTGAATCTTCTTCGTAATACCGGAGATTTGAACTGATCCTCAATCCTCGTCCATCTTCAGGGCGGCGATGAAGGCTTCCTGCGGGATCTCGACCTTGCCGAACTGACGCATGCGCTTCTTGCCGGCCTTCTGCTTCTCCAGCAGCTTCTTCTTGCGGGTGGCGTCGCCGCCGTAGCACTTGGACGTCACGTCCTTGCGCAGGGCGCGCACCGTCTCGCGGGCGATGATCTTGCCGCCGATGGCCGCCTGGATCGGGATGGTGAACATGTGGGGCGGGATCAGCTCCTTCATCTTCTCCACCATGCCGCGGCCGCGCGTCTCGGCGCGGGCGCGGTGGACCAGCATCGACAGGGCGTCCACCGGCTCGGCGTTGACCAGGATCGACATCTTCACCAGGTCGCCGACCTTGTAGTCGGTGATCTCATAGTCGAACGAGGCGTAGCCCTTCGAGATCGACTTCAGGCGGTCGTAGAAGTCGAACACCACTTCGTTCAGCGGCAGCTCATAGACGACCAGGGCGCGGCTGCCGACGTAGGACAGCTCGATCTGGCTGCCGCGACGATCCTGGCACAGCTTGATCACGCCGCCCAGGTATTCGTCGGGCGTCAGGATGGTGGCCTTGATCCACGGCTCGCTGATCGTCTCGATCTGCATGACGTCGGGCAGGTCGGCCGGGTTGTGCAGGTCGATCTCGGTCCCGTCGCGCAGGCCGATCTTGTAGACGACCGAGGGGGCCGTCGCGATCAGGTCCAGGTTGAACTCGCGGCTCAGGCGCTCCTGAATGATCTCCAGGTGCAGCAGGCCGAGGAAGCCGCAGCGGAAGCCGAAACCCAGAGCCGCTGAGGATTCCATCTCATAGGTGAAGCTGGCGTCGTTCAGGCGCAGCTTGCCGATGGCGGCGCGCAGGTCTTCGAAGTCGGCGGCGTCGACCGGGAACAGGCCGCAGAAGACCACCGACTGCACGTCCTTGAAGCCCTTCAGCGCTTCGGCCGTGGGTTTCTTCTCGTCGGTGATGGTGTCGCCGACGGCGGCGTGGGCGACTTCCTTGATCTGGGCGGTGATGAAGCCGACCTCGCCGGGGCCGAGTTGATCGACCGGGGTGTTCTTGGGCAGGAAGACGCCGACGCGGTCGACCAGGTGCGACGAGCCGGTCTGCATCATCTTCACGCGCATGCCGGCCTTCAGCACGCCGTCGAACACCCTGACCAGCAGCACCACGCCCAGGTAGGGGTCGTACCAGGCGTCGACCAGCATGGCCTTCAGCGGGGCGTTGACGTCGCCCTTGGGCGCGGGCAGGCGGGCGACGATGGCCTCCAGCACGTCCTCGATGCCGATGCCCGACTTGGCCGAGCACATGACGGCCTCCGAGGCGTCGATGCCGATGACGTCTTCGATCTGGGCCCGCACCCGGTCCGGCTCGGCGGCGGGCAGGTCGATCTTGTTCAGGACCGGGACGATCTCGTGATTGTTGTCGATGGCCTGATAGACGTTGGCCAGGGTCTGGGCCTCGACGCCCTGCGAGGCGTCCACCACCAGGATCGAGCCTTCGCAGGCGGCCAGCGAACGCGACACCTCATAGGCGAAGTCGACGTGCCCCGGCGTGTCCATCAGGTTCAGGACGTAGGTCTCGCCGTCCTTGGCCTTGTAGTTCAGGCGCACGGTCTGCGCCTTGATGGTGATGCCGCGCTCCTTCTCGATGTCCATATTATCAAGAACCTGTTCCGACATTTCGCGCGCGGTCAGGCCGCCCGTGAACTGGATCAGGCGGTCGGACAGGGTCGACTTGCCGTGGTCGATGTGGGCGACCACCGAAAAGTTGCGGATGCGTTCGATAGGGGGCGTCGTCATGGTTCGGCGCGCGTAGCACGGCCGGAGCGATTGCGCCACGACGCTGACGCGACCTTCAGGCAATCAGGCGCTTCGCCGTTCGGCATGAGCCCTTGCGGCTATACCTAGGCTTTTGAGCGTACGAGAATCGCCTTCCGATATGATTTCTTTGTTATTCCGTGGCTCACGCACGCGTCCCCCTGAGGGGCGATCAAAAATATGCCTAGCCGCGCACCCTGCTGCTGTTCCTGGTCCCCGTCACCTTAAACAGAATTCGAACAAGGCCCGCTCGGGTGGGCCTTGTCCTCCGAGTGCACTATCAAGAACCGCATGGAAACCGACACATAAAGCCCGCGGGCGAGGTGGGAAAGGCGCGTTCCTTGGGGGCGCGACAGGGGGCGGCATAGCCGAGCCGCAGTTCCTCATGCGTGCTTGTCAACCTTCGTCCGCTACCTCCGCCGCCTCAGTCGAAACCGCCGCGCGGCGGCTCGGCCAGGCGGGGCATCCCCTCCATCGGCGTCAGATATTCGCGCCAGACGTGGTGGGTGCGTTCCCGGATCAGCTCCATCTCGCAACTGGCGGCCATGACTGTACGGATCGTGCCCGGCTTCCAATAGGTGTCCACGGCACCACACGCCGTCTCCATGTAGCCCCGCCACAGCCGCTCACCCTCGCGGATTTCCGCGATCAGCGCCTCGGAATCTCTTTCGTCGTTCTCCCGCAGGACCGCATAGGCGGTGTCCGTATATAGGCGCAGGTTTTGCTCCAGGGCCCTGACGTCGCGCCCCGCACAGACGTTTTGTTCCATAGTCGAGCCTGCGTTGGCGCAGTCGACGTCGGACCAGTCGTCCTGAACCGCCGCCGAACTGATCGAAAGCGCACCAAACAAAACCACCAGCGCCGCCATCGCGATCTCCCTTGAATGGATCTAGTGCCCGATACTGGCATTGGCGGCGGATGATGGCCATTCGGGAAAAGGGCGACGCGCAGCCCACCCCCTGGCCCCCGGAGCCTTCCCATGTCCGACGCCCCATCGTGGGTTCGGCAGCCATTGAGCTGCGCAATGCGCCGGAAGATGAAAACCGACCTTCGCCAGGTGCAGGCTGGCCTCAAAGACTTCGGCGAGAAGGCTGGCCGACCGCTTCACGATGCGGGAGCACGACAACCTGGCGGACGACCTTCTCACCAACGCCGCCAAGGGATTGGGCAAGGAAGGCGGCGGCTTCTGGCCATCCATCGCCAGCGAGAGCCAACGGCAGCGGGCGGTGCGGATCGCGCCATATCGGAGGGGGCGGTGAGTTCCCCCGACCGCATGGCCGAGGGGCTTTTGCTACAAGCTTGCGCTTGATTCCCTTTATGTTACGGGCACATAAAGTAGGAAGTGAAGATTTTTGTAAGGTAATCGGCGGTGTTGCCAGTTCTGATTTCAGGCCCCTCGCAGAATAGCTGAACGCTGCCTACTGGCACACCGTCGAGAAGATAAGTGATGATGAGGTACGGTTGTTCTGCCGCTACCGCGTTTGTCGGAAAGAGAGTTGCGGCGCCTGCAGCCGATGAAGCCATCAAAGCTACAGCGAGGGCTAGATGGACGAGTTTTTTCAAGGGTGTTCCTCCTATTTGCCTTCCTCCTGAAGGCACGGTCACGATTGGAAGTTGCGTAACTGAACGCCAATAACCTCTGCGTGATCGCGCTGTAGTGACGCAGTTGGTCGGCCGTGCTGCCAAAGTTCAGCGGATCCTTCTGCTGATCTTCCGCTCCCTGAAACTCGCGTATGGCTCGCTTTGGCGAGCCTTTTTCATTGGAGGCTGCATGGCCGTCCTTGTGCTTCCGTCTGTCCCAGCGCCAGCGGGCGTGGGCGTCGAACTGCTGACCCCTACGATGTCAACGCCGAGAATGCGTTGTTTTTAATAGAATTTCTTGCTCTGCCGTGTTCGATCTATCCGCGCCGTGGCGGGTTTCCGGGGTGGTTTCGTGGGCGTATCCTGGGCGCTTGAACCCTGGGTTCTTTTACTGAAGACTGGCTTCGATCGTGTCCACGAAAGCGAGTTCGGCTGGGTCTAATACGCCATCTGCATCGACGATCCTTCGTAAGGATCGACGAAGGAGGCGGTTGTCCGCCTGCGCAACACGTGCGAGCGATTTATAGAAGCTGACGTGGTCAGGGGTCAAAAGAGACAGGCGCTGTCGCAGTCGTAATTCGTCTAGGGGACCCTCTTCGTAGCGATCGAAAACATGCACCAACAGTTGGTCTTGTTCATCTGGATCGAAACGCCCGTCGGCGGCGCCTACCGCAGTCAGGATAGTCAGGTCATCAGCGCAGAGACGGAATGCTCGATCCTCATGCGCCTCAGGGCGAGCGAGCAGGGGGTGACTTAGGAAAAAGGCTTTGGGTTCAGTGTGGACCTCGCCCGTTGAGGCGTCGAACACTTCCTGAACTCGCTCCAGGGCAAACCGACGAACCCTCTTCCTCAGATGACAGAAGCAAAACAGCATCGGGCCGGTTTTACCGACCTCAACCTTTCGGACAGTGACGATGCGTTGAGAGATACGGCCTCCAGCATCCTCGTAGATGATATGAAAGACGAGCGGTGCGGTATCCGCGGCGTCGATGTTCGCGTCCATCTCATCGCTATCGTCTTTTATGGCAGAAGAACGTCGTCCACCCGTGGCCAAGAAGCGTGCGGCGGCAGCTTCCCGGCCTAAGGTGGCCTTGACCGTCACGAAGTGATCCAAGCCCAACCAGCTCATGCCGTTGCCCTCACGATCAGTTCGCCTTTTGTGCTAAAGATGCCGCCTTTTTCCAGCTCGGTGATGCGCTGTTGAAGGACTTCGCGCAGCTGCGCGCTGGTTGACGCGAACCCAAAGGCTCGTGACGCAGCCATGATGAGATCGTCACGACCCGCTCCGAAGTTTGTATCTACGATTTCCAGGAGGGCGGCGTCGATTTCAGCCGGAGGCAGAGCTCCAGGCTTGCGAAGGCTAGACGACCCCACCTGTGAGCGGTCTCTTACGACGATGGCCTGACCGGGCACGGTGTAGAATGGCCCACCTTCAATCAGCCCGTGCTGCGCCGCTGCTGAGACAGCGCGTTCCACGGCGGCGCGAATCCGCGACCCCGCACGACCAAGGCCCCATAAGATACGAATTCTGGCGATGATTTCATCAAGGTGGACGGGGCCTTCGGCTTGCACGACTTTGACGACATAGGCCGCCATCTGGGCCAAGGGCGTCTCGTGAGGTTCGACGCTCCGGTTCACCAGAAAATCAGCTTCCGCATAAAGGCTGTGATGGTGCTCGAACGTCGAGCCCGTTTCCATCACTGCGGTGACGATATCCGTATGATCGTCAACCTGCTCGGCTTCGAATGACAGGGGCACTGCGCGGGCGGGACGATAGCCGTCTTCGTCGCGGGCAGCCCATTCGGCTCGTGCAGCAGCGATGGCGTCTTCGATTTTCTTCAACTCAGCCTGCGGCCGCAGATACCAGTCAGCGCTCCATACACGGTGAATGATCCAACCATGGGATTCGAGCACCTGTTGGCGCAGCCGGTCACGGTCGCGAGCCGAACGAGAAGAGTGGAACTGAGCGCCGTCGCATTCGATGCCCAGAGTGAAGCGGCCGGGCTTGTCAGGGTCTGAAACCGCCAAGTCGACACGGAATCCGGATGCGCCGATCTGACGTTTGACGTCATACCCCAGAGCCTGGAGGCGTTCGCAGACTTGGATTTCGAACTCGCTGTCGAAGTCCTCCCCAGTCACCTCGCCGAGGCCAAAGTTCCCGGTCTCCGCGAAGGTCAGGAACAGCTTAAGAGCGGCCACACCTCTGGAGCGAGATCGCTCCAGGTCGATGTCCGCACCTGTGAAGTTGCAGAAAACTTCGCACCGCATCTTGGCTCGAGAGATCAAGACGTTCAGCCGCCTTTCGCCGCCCTCACCACTCAACGGACCGAAGGCGTGGGCCAGGTAGCCCGTTTCCGTCTTGCCATAGCCGACGGAGATGAAGATCACGTCTCGCTCGTCGCCTTGGATGTTCTCCAGATTCTTGACGAAGAAGGGTTCGTGTGACGCCCCGCTGAAGAACTCCTCAACGTCAGGGTTGCCGCGACGAAGGAGTTCCAGTTCCTTGAGGACGGCCTGGCGCTGCGCCACCGAGAAGGTCGCCACGCCGAGAGTCTGTTCTGGGTGTTCCCGGGCATGCCGGATCACTGCTTCTGCGACCGCTTTCGCTTCTTTGGGGTTGGTGCGGGTGCCGCCCCGGTCATAGGCGGTGTCCTTCATCAGATTGAATTTGAGCCCCATGCCAGCGACGGCGTCATAGGGGCTGGGCACGATGAAGAGTTTGTTCTCGTAGAACTCTTTGTTCGAAACTGCGATCAGTGACTGATGCTTCGAACGGTAGTGCCAGCTGAGCATGCGGTGGGGCATGCCTTTGGCTAGGCAGAGTTCCAGTATGCTTTCAGCATCTTTCGCCTGAATGGTGACGCCGTCGTCTGTTTCCTCGCCATCGTCCTCACCGGTGAGCTTTTTGAAGAAGGCGGTCGGCGGAAGCTGACGCTCGTCTCCCACGACGACGATCTGGTTGACGCGTGCGATGGCACCTAAGGAGTCGACAGGCTCGATTTGACTGGCTTCGTCCATGACCAGCAGGTCGAACTGGATGCCGCCAGGTTTCAGGAATTGGGCGACTGAAAGCGGGCTCATCATGAAGACAGGCTTCAACTGCTGAATCGCCGGGCCTGCCTCGTCCAAGAGGACGCGGATGGGCAGGTGCCTACGCTTCTTCGCCATTTCAGCGTTGAGCACACCCAGCGGGCCTATGCCGCTAGCGCCGCGCGGACGGCCATCCGCATGGGCGGCGACAATCTGTTCTTGCGCGAGACTAATGCGCGCCTTGTCGAGTTGCCGGAAGGTCGCCACCCGATTGTTGTGATCGTCGCCATCGAACGCTCGCAGTTCGGGCCAAGTGGTGAACAACGCAACGCGCAGTACTTCTGCGTAGGCTTGTTCGAAGGCCGGAAGGAGCGACTTGTGGTCAAGCGTTCCATCATGGAGCGCGTTGACCAGAGATTCTCCGCCAAGATCAGACAGTGCACGCGCTCGGGAAGCGAAGGCGACAAAGCGGCTCAGCCCCTCGAGGTCATCTATCCATTCCGCCAGACGGGCTTCCAGAGTCTCTAGATGAACTTCCGCTACAGCACTGACCTCAAACGCACGCGGCAGATCAAGCGCGAGCTCCGTGAAAACTTGTTGGAGAGCAGTCTCCAATTCCGGCAACGCCTCAGTCAGAGCGACGCGAGCGGATTCGATTGGTTTGATGTCTGTGGTTTCCGCCAAGCGACCCCAGGTCAGGCGCGGCAGGGCTTCGTGGGTGCGACGCCAAGTCAGTATGGCGTCCAACTGATCCCAGTTTGATCGTTCGCTTTTCCAGGCGGTGCCGAATGCCGTTCCGGCGGCTTCAGCGGCGACGAAGGCGGCCTTGGCGTTCTGAGCGGCGATCATGCGATCGATAAAAGCCACACGCTCTGTCGGTGACTTTGGCAATTCGATCGTCAGATAGGAGCGCAAAAGAGCGATCTGCGTGCGATATGCACCATCCAAGAAGCGCAGCAAGCTGGTCCCCTTGGTCACGACCGCCAATCGAACAGGAGCAAGGTCTGCCGTTCGGCCGGCTTCGTTGAAGACCTTTTCAGCATCTTCCCAGGCGCTGACGTAGGTTCGTCCCGCTTTGATAAGGTGCTGACCCGACACCATCGTCAGCGACAACGGCACGGAATACACCTCGAACGCCGTCCTGGCGTGGGCCGACGACACCGGC
>NZ_JBDGLE010000005.1:0-298968 GCF_057655995.1 Brevundimonas sp. Soil_N_31 | reverse complement strand
CTCCCGCCGGCGACGCAGATCGGCTATCAACCCCCTGGGCTCTCACAATGATCAAGGGACCAGAGGGGGGCACGTCACTCGCGGTTCGGTGCGAGACGCCATCAAGACGTTTGAGCAGGCCAAGAATGATGGTCGATTGGCCTTGGTTCCGCTTCGTCAGCGCCTCGGAATGCAATGGACCGATCATCTAGTTTCGGTGCTTGAAGGCTTGCTCCTGAACGACACGGCATCCGTGACTTCCAGCCTCGACGCATGGTCCGCTCCACCTGCTGACAAGGCGGCTGCGATTCATGCCCTTTTGCTGCATGTCTTCAATCGCGAGGTATCAGTCCCTCGCGTCGAGGGCATGCCGGACGCCGCGTTTCATTTCATTGTTGCCGAAGACCGGCAGCGCCTGGCCAGCCACGTTCGATCCAAAGCGTCTGCTCTGCAGATGGACCCCGCTGCATATTGGTCTAGCTTGCTGGAATTTTGGGAGCGAGGCGATCCGAGGGCCACGAGCGATCTTTCTTTTGATTCACAGCTGACCCGGTTTCGTTTGCTGCTGAATGTGGTTCCGGCTGTGGGCCCGTCGAACGCTGCTGGTGTGAAGCCGCCGGCGCGGTCCCGGGCGCGACGCGACCGTGGCGCGGGGCTGATGCCGAGCGAAGCTGTCTATTGGACAATCAGCCAGGTGGAGTCGCTCTACGAAGCGGCCTCGTTCCTGCCCCAACAGTTCGGCGTTTTCTTCAATTTGCGGCTCACCATGACCGCTGATGCTGTCCCCACCGCTGACTTTGTAGCGGGCACCTCCGCCCTGCTGCACCAGCTTGATCAGTTCATGAAGCGTCGACAGTCGGAACCGGCCCATCGAATCGCTGCGTGGTTGATGCGCGGTGACACGCTCTGCTGCGATGCAGTTCTTCACGTCCCGAGCGATCGCGCGGCGGAACTTATCAAATGGCTCCAGAGCAAATCGCTTTTCGGTAGGCCCGTCGGTCTGGAGGCACCCGAGTTTATGACCGAACGCCCTGGCCGAACGGTCAGGAGCCGCTCTGCGCGACATTGGGGCTGGCTGCGCCTTATGTGGGCGGCTGCTGATCCAAGTCTGACAATGATGGATCACACGGGCCACCGCCGAAGGTTCAAGGACTTGCTGGGTGCGACAGAAGGGGCGGTCAGCCTCCTTCAGACAAGGCGAGCGTTCAGCACGTCCGAGTCGATCGCGCCGAAGGCCCGCCAAGCCGCTCGCGACGATCATGGCTTGGGCCTGTTATCAGCCTTCAACGACCGGGCATGGGACCATATCGATATCGGCTGGGAGGTCGAGGAATGGCGTCATCGGTCGGAGGAGCGTGCCCGTCGCAGGGAAGCTCTCGAGGTCGCGTGCGTCGGTGGTGAGGGCGGGAATGCTTTGGAGGTCGCCCAAGCCGACAATGTTAGCCGCGCTCTGCAAGTGTCTTGGCTGGATCACCCTCGGGCTCGGCCCAGGCTTTGGAAGGGCTGGTGGACTGCGTGATGCCGCAGACGATAGGAGACCGAAGCGAGGCTAGGCCAAGTCAGTTGAACTGCTGGGCGATGGGCTCCAGCGCACTTACGATGGACCCCTAGGGGAGCTCGGTTTCGTGCGAGTCCAGCCAGCGTTGGGCATCGACGACCTTGATCAATCTGCGACGCCCAACTTTTAGGCTCTTCAATCTTCGGCTGGCCATTTCTTCATTGGCCTTGGTCCTTCCGATCGAGGACCATCGGCAGAATTCTGTGACTGACATTACGACAGACGGGATCGCGGTAGGCATGGCTGGCTCCGGGGCGGGCCGTGATATGGAGTTTCGCGCTGGGATTCGTTCAGACAGGCGGTTTCAAACCGCTTACAGGTCCGCTGATAGGTTTCTACCTGTACCGACAGGCCGCCGCTTCGCTCAACCTAGAGCGATCGAAAGCATAAGATACTGGCTTAGCGGAACCTGCTTTGCTTGCTGACTTGAGGATCGTATTTTCTTGGTCGTGAGGCCTATGGTCCCGCTGGGCTGCCTGACCAAAGCCGACCGTCCGTTGGACGACAGCCACACGGATTTGCGAGCCTGATCGCTCCCTCGCCGAGCTCGATTTCAGAGCACAGTCCGTAAGTGCAGCCCGGGTGCGGCGCGCCATGCTGGGGTAAATGTTAGGGTGGATTCCACGCCTATCCAAAAAGTTCCTAGTTTACAAGAACTTGCATAGAGAGATGGCGCACCCGACAGGATTCGAACCTGTGACCTACGGCTTCGGAGGCCGTCACTCTATCCAGCTGAGCTACGGGTGCATCGGTATTCAGATAGTGTCCGGGGTTGAGCAGGGTCAATCCCGAATCAAACAATCGAACGGATGCGAACGGAGTGAGCCATAGGCCGCTGCCGATTGTCGCCGTTCGTACTCTACACACTCCCTTCAGTTTGCTTCCGTGGTGCTTCCGCGCCCTCAAAAGCGATTTTCCTGCTTCCGTCGAGCCTCGCCAATCTATTGGTTTCACTCGATTTTTTCGATCGTCACCCACAACACACTTGACTTAGCCCTGCCTTCGGAGGGCAGTACTCTATCCAGCTGAGCTACGGGTGCGTCTGCGGCGCGAGGGCCGGACGGCGGTGCTTACAGCATGGGCAGGATCGCCTCAATCCCTGATCTGTTTCCGCAGCCGCTTCTTGGCGAGAGGAATACAAGAGCCTAGCGTCACGGCCGAAGAGAGGGAGTCTCCATGCGCGTCACCGCCATCGCCGCCCTGGCGGGCGCCGCCGTCCTGCTGGCCGCCTGCGCCGCATCGCCGAAGCCGACGGCCGACAGCCTGGACGCCGTGGCGCGCGACTATGTCGCCCTGACGCTGGAGATCGGCGAGCGCGAGCCGGGCTATATCGACGCCTATTACGGCCCCGCCGAATGGGCCGAGGCGGCCAAGGCCAATCCGCGCGCCCTGCCCCAGTTGGCCGAAGGCGCGGCCGCCCTGACCCGACGCCTTGAGGCCCTGCCCGAACGGGGACTGGACGACCAGAGCCGCCAGCGCCGCGCTTATCTTCTGGCCCACGTCTCAGCCGCCTCGGCGCGGCTGCGGATGCTGCAGGGCGAGAAGCTGGGGTTCGCCGACGAGGCCGAGGCCCTGTTCGGGGTCCGGCCGGAGTTGCGGCCGCTGTCGTCCTATGATCCGGTTCTGGCGCGCATCGACGCCCTGGTTCCCGGCGAAGGGCCGCTGGCGGAACGAGTGGCCGCCTTCCGCGCCCGCTACGTCATCCCCAAGGACCGGCTGGATACGGTGATGCGCGCGGCCATCGCCGAGTGCAAGGCGCGCACCGAGCGCCATATGGCCCTGCCCGCCGGTGAAACCTTCACCCTGGAGTTCGTCAACGACAAGCCCTGGTCCGGCTACAACTGGTTCAAGGGCGGCGCCTTCAGCCTGATCCAGGTGAACACCGACCTGCCCATCTACATCGACCGGGCGGTCGATCTGGGCTGCCACGAAGGCTATCCCGGCCACCACGTCTACAACGCCCTGCTGGAGCAGACCTTCGTCAAGGACAAGGGCTGGGTCGAGATGAGCGTCTATCCGCTGTTCAGCCCCATGTCCTTCATCGCCGAGGGCAGCGCCAACTACGGCATCGACCTGGCCTTCCCCGGCCATGAGCGCACGGAGTTCGAGGCGCGCGTGCTGTATCCGCTGGCGGGGCTGGACCCGACGACGGCCGAGGCGCAGACCCAGCTTCTGGCCCTGACGCGCGAGCTGGCGCGGGCGGAATATACGGTGGCCGACGACTATCTGGCCGGGCGCATCGACCGCGAGACGGCGCTGGACCAGCTGCAGAAATACAACCTCGTTGCGCGCGACCGGGCGGCGCAGCAGCTGAACTTCATCGAGACCTATCGCTCCTATGTCATCAACTACGGCCTGGGCCGCGACATGGTGCAGGCCTGGGTCGAGCGGCAGGGGCCGGACCACTGGACGACGACGGAACGGCTGCTGGCCAGCCAGACGCTGCCGGTCGATCTGGACTGAGGCGGTCGCAACCCGCGGCGGGCCAGGGGCGTTAACGCCAAGGTTCAAATCTCAGAGGGGCTTTCACCCATGCGTATTCGTATCCTGACCATCGCCGCCGCCTCGGTCCTGGCGCTCGGCGCCGCCGCCTGCACCCAGGCTGAACAGCAGAAGGCCGAAGCCAACGCCGAAGCCGCCGGCGACAAGGCCGCCGACGTCGCCGCCCAGACGGGCGAAGTCGTCGAGTCCGGCGCCATGAAGGCCGCTCAGGCGGTCGAGGAAGGCGCGGGCAAGGTCGCCGACAAGCTGGAAGACAAACAGGCTCAGGCCGCCGCCGAGGGCCGCCCCGGCGCCGTCGATCCAGCCACCGACACGCGCGTTCCCGCCAAGCACTGACGACGAACGCCAGATACACGAAGGGGCCGCGCGATGTCGTTCGCACGGCCCCTTTTTCTTGCCTCGAGTGGGGTAAAAGCCCCCGCAGGCCGCGTCGGGTCGGGAGGTCACGAAGGGCCGACGATCGCGGCCTGCTCAACTGCGCTCAAGCAGCGAGCGACCGCGTCGCGAGCGATAGCGCCCTCAGATATGTATGGCGTGGCCCAGCGCGCGCAGGGACGCCTCGTGGAAGGCTTCACCCAGCGTCGGGTGAACGTGAATGGTTCCGGCCACGTCTTCCAGCACCGCGCCCATCTCCAGCATCTGGGCGAAGCTGTTGGACAGTTCCGACACGTGCTGGCCGACGGCCTGAATACCCAGCAGGCGGTGATCCGATTTCGAAGCGATGACGCGGACGAAGCCGCCGTCCTCGCCCGCCTCGATGGCCAGGGCGCGGCCGATGGCGGCGAAGGGGAAGACGGCCTGGATCACGTCGTCGCGACCCTTCACATCATCAAGGCCGAGGCCCGCCGAGACGATCTCCGGCTCGGTGAAGCAGACGGCGGCGATGGTGGTCGGGTCGAAGACGCGGTCATGGCCGGCGATGATTTCGGCCACGACCTCGCCCTGGGCCGAGCCCTTGTGCGCGAGCATGGGTTCGCCGGTCAGGTCGCCGATGGCCCAGACGTTCTTCATGCTGGTGGCGCAGCGATTGTCGATCTTCACGAACGGGCCGTTCATGGCCACGCCCATGTTTTCCAGGCCCCAGCCTTTCGTCCGCGCGCGGCGGCCGACGGTGACCAGCACCTTGTCGGCGTCCAGCTGCATCGGGGCGCCGTCCTTGTCGGTGACGTTCAGCTTGCCGTCTCCGAACCCGCCCGCGCGGGCGCCGAGCAGCAACTTAACGCCGTGCTTCTCCAGCCATTTGGCGACGGGGTCGGTCAGGGCCTTGTCGTAGAGCGGCAGGATGCGCTCGGCCATCTCGACGATGGCCACTTCGGCGCCCAGCTTGCGGAAGGCGATGCCCAGCTCCAGGCCGATGTAGCCGCCGCCGACGACGACCAGCTTCTTGGGCACTTCCGGCAGGCTCAGGGCCTCGGTGGACGAGATCACGTCGCCGCCGAAGGGCAGGAAGGGCAGTTCGACCGGCTCGGACCCCGTGGCCAGGATGACGTGTTCGGCGGTGATGCGGATGTCGCCGTCGTCGGTCTTCACCGTGCAGGTCTTGGCGTCCGAGAAGTCGGCCCAGCCCTTGATGACCTTGACCTTGGCCTTCTTCAGCAGGGCGGCGACGCCGGCGTTCAGCTTCTTGACCACGCCGTCCTTCCACTCGACCGTCTTGGACAGGTCGATGGCCGGGGTCGAGGCGGTGATGCCCAGCGTGCCGTCGCCGGCGGCCTTGGCCACCGTCTCGAACTTGCCCGCCGCGTGGATAATGGCCTTGGACGGGATGCAGCCGACGTTCAGGCAGGTGCCGCCGAGGCCGGGCGACGCATCCACCAGCACGGTCTCCAGACCCAGCTGGCCGCAACGGATCCCTGCGACATAGCCGCCGGTCCCGGCGCCGATGATCAGGACTTTGGTTTTCACGTTCTGGGTCACCTGTTCAGGCTCCTTAGTCGATCAGCTGCTACCCGAAGAGCTTCGGCGATACGCGGATCGTAGATGAAACGAGGTCCATCACTGTCGATGATGGACCAGCCAGAGTTGGGAAGAAGACGTGTCGGGAAGCCGTTGCGTCTCAGATAGAGCACCACGACCGTGCCGCGCTCGGGAGGAAAGAAGCCGCATTCCCTGTCGACGCCGTTGATATGCCGCATACGGTGGATCTCCTCGGGGCCGACAGTCCCTTTGATGATCGCCACGGTGCGCCAGGTTAGCCGTGCATGGTCGCGCGTGAGCCAAGCACGTCCATCGAGCCGAGCCAAAACGACGCTGTCGGCTTGATCCCAATGCAAGCGCTGCCTTGCAAGATCTGCAGAAGGGTCAGCATCGAACATCACCGTGCAGGCGATGGTGGCGCTCGGTCCCAAGAGGCACAGTATGAATGCGCCAAAGGCTGCTGCGAGCGACGTTCGCATCCCGCTCTACATCCACAAGGTCGCCGGGTTCTCCAGCAGGGTCTTGATCTTCTGCACGAAGACCGCCGCGTCATGGCCGTCGACGATGCGGTGATCGAAGCTGGAGGACAGGTTCATCATCTTGCGCACGACCATCTGGCCGTTGCGCACCACGACGCGCTCCTCGATCTTGTTCGGACCGACGATGGCGACTTCGGGGTGGTTGATGATGGGCGTGTGCACCACGCCGCCGAGCGTGCCCAGCGAGGTGATGGTGATGGTCGAGCCGGACAGCTCCTCGCGCTTGGCGCTGCCGTCCTTGGCGGCGCCCGAGACACGGGCGATCTCCTCGGCGGTGTCATAGGCGTCGCGCGCCTCGGCGTGGCGGACGACGGGAACCATCAGGCCGTTCGGCGTCTGGGCGGCGATGCCCAGATGGACGGCGTTGTGCTGGGTCAGCACGCCCGCCTCGTCGTCGTAGGTGGCGTTGATGTTCGGCTGGTCCTTCAGGGCCACGACGATGGCGCGGGCGATGAAGGGCAGGACGTTCAGCTTGGCCTTCCCCGTGCCCTTGTTCTGGGCGTTCAGGTGGGCGCGCAGCTCTTCCACCGCCGTCATGTCGATGTCCTCGACATAGGTGATGTGCGGGATGCGACGGACGCTCTCGGCCATCTTCTCCGCGATCTTGCGGCGCAGGCCGATGATGCGGACCTCGTTGGTTCCTTCAGCCTTGGCGTAGAGCGAGCCGCCCGAGGCCGTGGCCGGGGCGAACGTGCCGCCGCGCGCGACGAAGGCGTCCAGATCGGCGTGCTCGATGCGGCCTGCGGGGCCGCTGCCCGGCACGAAGACCAGGTCGACCCCCAGATCGCGCGCGCGGTTGCGCACGGCGGGGGAAGCCAGCGGGCGCTCGCCCGGCTGGCGGCCGGTCAGGGCCGGAACGGGTTTGGCGTCGGCCTTGGGCGCAGCAGCAGGCTTGGCGGCCGGTACGGCCACGGGCGCCGATGCGGTCTTCTCGGCCTTGGCGGCGGAAGCCGGAGCGGCGGCCGGCGCTTCGGCGACATTGCCCTTGCCCTCGACCTTGAAGCTGACCAGCGGGCCGCCGACGGCGATCTGCTGACCGGCTTCGCCATGCAGGGCGACGACGACGCCGGAGACAGGGCTGGTCAGTTCGACCGTCGCCTTGTCGGTCATGACCTCGGCCAGGATCTGGTCTTCCTGAACCGCGTCGCCGACCTTGACGTGCCAGCCGACCAGTTCGGCCTCGGCCGTGCCTTCGCCGACGTCGGGCAGTTTGAAGACGTGGTTGGCGCCGGCTGCGGCGACCGGGGCCGGGGCGGCCTCGACCTTCGGCGCTTCGACCGGAGCCGCAGCAGGTTCCGGCGCGGCGACGACGGGCGCGGCGGCCGGTTCGTCAGCGGCGGCGTTGCCTTCGCCCTCAACCTCGAACTCGGCCAGCGGGCCGCGCACGGCCATCATCTGACCGGGCTCGCCGTGCAGGGCGGTGACGACGCCCGCGACCGGGCTGGTCAGTTCTACCGTGGCCTTGTCGGTCATGACGTCGGCGACGATCTGATCCTCGGCGACCGTGTCGCCGACCTTGACGTGCCAGGCGACGAGCTCGGCTTCGGCGGTGCCTTCACCCACGTCGGGCAGCTTGAGTACGTAACGACCCATCTTTAGCGTCCTCCGGCCATGACGCTCTTCAAGGCGTCCGCGACCCGCTGCGGTCCGGGGAAATATTCCCATTCAAAGGCGTGCGGATAGGGCGTGTCCCAGCCGGTCACGCGCGCCACCGGCGCCTCCAGGTGATAGAAGCAGCGCTCCTGAACCAGGGCGCTCAGTTCGCCGCCGAAGCCCGACGTTTTCGGCGCCTCGTGCACGATGACGCAGCGGCCGGTCTTCTTGACCGAGGCCTCGATGGCTTCGATGTCCAGCGGCACGAGCGTCCGCAGATCGATGACTTCGGCGTCCACGCCCGCATGTTCGGCGCCCGCCAGCGCCACCCAGACCATGGTGCCATAGGCCAGGATGGTGACGTCGGACCCTTCCTTCATCACGCGGGCCTTGCCGATCGGCTCAATGTATTTGCCGGTCGGAACCTGGGCCAGTTCCTGCGCCTTCCACGGGCTGACCGGCTTTTCGTGCCAGCCGTCGAAGGGGCCGTTGTACAGGCGCTTGGGCTCGAAGAAGATGACCGGATCGTCGTCCTCGATCGCCGCCAGCAACAGGCCCTTGGCGTCGTAGGGGTTGGACGGGATCACCACCTTCAGACCGGCGATGTGGGTGAACAGGCTTTCCGGCGACTGGCTGTGCGTCTGGCCGCCGAAGATGCCGCCGCCATAGGGGCTGCGCACCACCATCGGCGTGGTGAACTGGCCGCCCGAGCGATAGCGCATCTTGGCCGCTTCGGAGACGATCTGGTCGTAGGCCGGATAGATGTAGTCGGCGAACTGGATCTCGACGACCGGGCGCAGGCCATAGGCGGCCATGCCGATGGCGGCGCCGACGATGCCGGTCTCCGAAATCGGCGCGTCGAAGCTGCGGTTCATGCCGTGCTTCTTCTGCAGGTGGTCGGTGACGCGGAAGACGCCGCCGAAATAGCCTGCGTCCTCGCCGTAGGAAACGACGGTGGGGTCTTCGGCCATCGTGACGTCCAGGGCCGAGTTCAGGGCCTGGATCATGTTCATCGCGGCGACGGCGGGGCCGTCCGGGGCGACCGACGCCGGGGCGTCCTTCTGGTCGACCATGTCGGCTTCAATCTTGTCGTTGATCTCGGCCATCACTCAGACTCCTACTTCGCGGCGCTGTTCGACCAGACGCCAGTCCTCGGTCGCATAGACCTCCTCGAACATGGTCTTCACGCTGGGGCGCGACTGGCCCAGGGTGCCGATGGCCTCGGATTCCTTGGCGGCGGCGCGGACCTTTTCGACCGCTTCCTTTTCGGCCTCTTCCTGCTGTTCGTCGGACCATTCGCCGATAGCGATCAGGTGCTGTTTCAGGCGGGCGATCGGGTCGCCCAGCGGCCACTTCTCATGCTCGTCGCCGGGGCGATAGCGGCTGGGGTCGTCCGAGGTCGAGTGCGGGGCGCCGCGATAGGTGAACAGCTCGATGATCGTCGCGCCTTGGTTGGTGCGCGCGCGTTCCTCGGCCCACTGGGTCGCGGCCCAGACGGCCAGGAAGTCGTTGCCGTCCACGCGCAGGGCGGGCAGGCCATAGCCGATGCCCTTGGACGCGAAGGTGGTCTCAAGCCCGCCGGCGATGCCCTGGAAGGACGAGATGGCCCACTGGTTGTTGACGATGTTCAGGATGACCGGCGCGCGATAGACGGCGGCGAAGGTCAGGGCCGAGTGGAAGTCGCTCTCGGCCGTCGAGCCGTCGCCGATCCAGGTGATGGCGATCTTGTCGTCGCCGCGGATGGCCGAGGCCATGCCCCAGCCCACGGCCTGAATGTACTGGGTGCCTAGATTGCCCGAGATGGTGAAGAAGCCGTAGTCCTTGGCTGAATACATGATCGGCAGCTGGCGGCCCTTGATGGGGTCTTCGGCGTTCGAATAGATCTGGTTCATCATGGTCGCGAGCGGATAGTCGCGCGCGATCAGCAGGCCTTGCTGGCGATAGGTGGGGAAGCCCATGTCCTCGCGGCTCAGGATCATGCCCTGGGCGACCGCGATGGCCTCTTCGCCGGTGCACTTCATATAGAAGCTGGTCTTGCCCTGGCGGTGGGCGCGGTGCATCCGGTCGTCGAAGGCGCGCGTCAGGATCATGGCCTTCAGGCCGCGACGCATCGTCTCAGGGTCCAGCTTGGGATCCCACGGGCCGACGGCCTTGCCTTCATCGTCCAGCACGCGGATCAGGCGGAAGGCGTGATCGCGCATTTCAGCAGGCGTGGTGCTGACCTCCGGGCGGTCGACAGCGCCCGGCGCATCGAGCTTCAGATGGCTGAAATCAGGCGTGTCGCCCGGCCGGCCCGAAGGCTCCGGCACGCGCAGCGACAGGGTCGGGGTGTTTTTCATTATGCCTCCCGTCCGGTTGAACCGTCCGCGTTTCCTCTATGCAGAGGGCATAGCATGGCGTGTGATTGTTGGCTCTCCTAAAAATACCCTTGCCAAAAGCCAATTTGAGGTATTTTATTGCGCCGAAACCTAATTCGGAGAAAGCCTTTGGCCGACGAACTCGATCCTATCGACGCGCGCATCCTCGACATCCTTCAGCAGGACGCGGGCCTGTCCGTCGCCGAGGTGGCCGATCGGGTCGGTCTCTCCGCTTCGCCCTGCTGGCGACGGATCAAGAGATTGGAGGATAGCGGCCTGATACGCAAGCGCGTCACTTTGCTCGACGCTGGCCTCCTGGGCCTGGACTTCGAAGTTTACGCCATCGTCAAGCTGAGCCTGCCGACCCGCGAGAACCTCACCATCTTCGAGGAAGCCGTCGAGGGCTGGCCCGAGGTGGTGCAATGCGCCACCATCACCGGCCGCGAAGACTATGTCCTGCGCATCATCACCACCGACATGCACGCCTTCGACCAATTCCTGCGCGACAAGCTGCTGACGCTTGGCATCGTCTCCAACTGCGAGAGCCACATCGTCACACGCGGCGTGAAGAGCGTCACCACCCTGCCCCTGGGCATCGTCACGCCGCACGTCGGCTGACCCCCTGACCTTGGTCGCGCCGTCGTCTTTCGTCAGCTCAGGCGATCGAAGGCGACGGCGTGAACCTTGTCCCGCCCCAGCAGGGCGGTCAGCGGCGGGAGGGGAAACAGGCCCGTGATCGCCGGATCGCGCACGTCCAGCCCGCCGGTGAAGGCGCCGAAGGCGGGCAGGATCAGCCGCCGCCCGTCGGTGACGAAGCAGGGGCGCCGCACGCCCCGGCCATAGGCGGCGACGCGGGCGGCGGGATGCAGATGGCCCGCGACTTCGCCCGGCGCGGGCTCAACCTGCGGCTCATGGATCAGGAACAGGCCGCCCAGCGCCAGGGTCTCGACCACCCGGCCCGGCAACTGGTCCAGGGCGCCGGCAAGGGCGTCCAGATCATGGTTCCCCTCCAGCCAGACCCAGTCGCGCCCGGCCGCCAGCCTCTCCAGCCGCGCCAGCTGGGCGCCGTCCATGCGCGACACCGCTTTTGAATCATGGAAGCTGTCGCCCAGCAGCACGACCGTGCGCGGGTCCAGCGCCTCGATCTCGGCCTCCAGCCGCGCCAGGGTCGCAGGGCTGTCATAGGGCGGCAGCATCTGGCCGCGCGCGGCGAAGGCCGAACCCTTCTCCAGATGCAGGTCCGAGGCGATCAGGGCCTGACGCCCCGGCAACCACAGGGCGCCGGAGCAGCGCAGCACGCAAGCCTCGCCGTTGACCGTCAGCTTCAGCCCGCCACAGGGATGTCGATAGGGCGACAGGATCTCGCGCAAGGCGTCGTTCATCGCCCTTCTCCCCTCGGGGGAGAAGGTGGCTCGCGCAGCGAGACGGATGAGGGGGCGGCCGGCCTCACCCTCATCGTTTGACGTTTCGCGCGCTGAAACAGCCCCCTCATCCGAGCGGCTCCGTCGCCCACCTTCTCCCCCGAGGGGAGAAGGATGCACGATGTCTTCACGCGGCCCCCTTCAGCGCCTCGGGCGCGTCTTCCATGACCTCGGCGATCAGGGCCTCGGCGCTTTCGTCCAGGATCATCTCGGCGGCGTCTCCCCCGACGCGTTCGCGTCCGATCTGCACCAGAACCGGCACGCTGAAGGGCGAGGGCCGGTCCAGCCTCTTGTGCACGATGCGGCCGTGAATGCGGCTCAACAGCTGGCCCAGTCGCGCCACGTCCAACAGGCCTGTCGCCGCATCCGCCCGCGCCGTCCTCAGCAGCAGATGGTCCGGCTGATGCCGCCGCAGCACGTCGTAGATCAGGTCGGTCGAAAACGTCACCTGTCGCCCGGTCTTCTCCGCCCCCGGCTGGCGCTGCTCGATCAGGCCCGAGATCAGGGCGCAGTTGCGGAACGACCGCTTCATCATGAAGCTTTCCTCCAGCCAGGCCTCCAGATCGTCGCCCAGCATGTCCGGCTCGAACAGGGCGTCCAGATCGAGGTCGTGCATCGGCCGGATCGACCAGATGGCCAGCGAATAGTCCGTCACCACAAAGCCCAGCGGCCCGACGCCCATCCGGTCCAGCCGCCGCGTCAGCAGCATGGCCAGCGTCGTATGCGCCAGCCGCCCCTCGAACGGATAGGCGACCAGGAAATGCCGCGTCCCGCGCGGGAAGGTTTCGACCAGCAGGGTCTCGGCTTCGGGGATGGCGCTGCGCAGGTCTTGCAGCTCCAGCCACTCCTGCACGTCGGGCGGCAGGACGCGCCAGTGATCGCGGTCCTGCACCATGCGCCGCACCCGTTCGGCCAGCGACGTGCCCAGCGGGAATTTGGAGCCGCCGTAGGAGGGGATCTTCGGGTCTTTATCCACGGCGGGCGAGACGAGGGCGTCCGTCTTGACGATGCCCTGAAAGGCCCAGACCTGACCGGCGAAGACGAAGGTGTCGCCGGGCGTCATCTGCTCGAAATACCATTCCTCGGCCTCGCCGATCTTGCGGCCTGCGACCAGGTGTTTGCCGCCCGCGCGCCGCCCCGCGACCCGCACATTCAGGTTGGCGGCCGAGACGATGGCGCCGACGTTCATCCGGTGCCGCTGGGCCATCTGGGCGTTGCGCACCATCCACTTGCCGTCGCGGGTCCGCACGATGCGGGCGAACCGGTCGTAGGTGCGCAGGGCATAACCGCCGGTGGCGACCAGATCGACCACCTCCTCGAAAGCCTCATGAGTCAGGCCGCGATAGGGACCGGCCGTCGTCACCTCGGCGAACAGGTCGGCCAGGTCGAAGGCTTCCGAGCAGGCGCAACCCATGACGTGCTGGGCCAGCGTATCCAGCGTGCCGGTATGTTCCGGTTCCCAGTCGAAGGCGTTCTCGGCCACGGCCTCGCGCGCTGCCTGGCACTCCAGCATCTCGAAGCGGCTGGCAGGCACCATCAGGGCGTGCGACGGCTCGTCCAGCCGATGATTGGCCCTGCCGATGCGCTGGACCAGACGGCTGGCCCCCTTGGGCGCGGCCAGCTGGATCACAAGATCGACGTCGCCCCAGTCGATGCCCAGGTCCAGCGTCGAGGTGCAGACCACGGCCTTGAGGTCGCCGCGCGCCATCGCCGCCTCGACCTTGCGTCTCTGCTCGGCGGCCAGGGAGCCGTGGTGCAGGGCGATCGGCAGGTCGTCCTCATTGATCGCCCACAGCGACTGGAAGACGAACTCGGCCTGCCAGCGGGTGTTGACGAAGATCAGGCTGAGGCCTGCGCGGCGGATGGCGTCATAGATTTCGGGGATGGCGTGGACGCCGGTGTGCCCGGCCCAGGGCACGCGGCCGTCCGAGACCAGAACGTCGACCACCGGCGAGGCGCCGGGGTCGCCGAGCACGATCCGAATCCCTTCTCCCCTTGTGGGAGAAGGTGGGCCCGAAGGGCTCGGATCAGGGGTGTCTCCGGGGCGGGATGACGCGGCCTCGGACATGTCGCGAGACCCCTCATCCGTCAGGCTTCGCCCGCCACCTTCTCCCACAAGGGGAGAAGGGGAGAGCCAGTCCGCGATCTTTTGCGGATCGTCCACCGTGGCGCTCAAGGCCACCCGCCGCATCCCCGGCGCGAACGTCTGCAATCGCGCCAGCCCCAGCGCCAGCAGATCGCCGCGCTTGCCGCTCCAGATGGCGTGGACCTCGTCCAGCACCACGCATTTCAGATCGGCGAAATAGTCCCTCGCCCCTTCCCAGGCGCAGAACAGGGCCAACTGCTCCGGCGTGGTCAAAAGGATGTCGGGCGGGAAGTCGCGCTGGCGCTGCTTCTTGGACTGTTTGGTGTCGCCGGTGCGGCTCTCGACGTGGATGTTCAGCCCGATCTCGCGGATGGGCGTCATCAGATTGCGCTCGACGTCGGTGGTCAGGGCCTTCAGCGGCGACAGATAGAGGGTGTGGACGCCCGACCCCGGCCCGGTCTGCGGCCTTGCCCCCCGCTCGGCCAGATCGATCAGGCTGGGCAGGAAGCCCGCCAGCGTCTTGCCCCCGCCCGTCGGCGCCACCAGCAGGGCGTGCGCCCCGGCCTCAGCGGCGGCTACCATCTCCAGCTGATGCCGGCGCGGCGACCAGCCCCGACCGGCGAACCAGTCGGCGAACAGGGGCGGAAGCGTTGCAGTGATCGGCGTCGTCACGCCAAGCCTATAACATGTTCCCGTTCCGTTTCACTCGGGTCAATGGTACATTTTGCGGATGAGCGATATCCACATGCCTGATTCCAAGCCCAGCGAGCCCGTTACGATTCGCGAGGATGGCGACACCGGCGACCGCTTTTTGGTTTACGTCGCGAAGGACGGCGTGCGAGCGGAACTGCGGGTGCTCGGCGATACCTTCTGGGCCACGCAGGCGCAGATGGCGCATATGTTTGGAGTAGATGTCCGCACTGTCAGCGAGCACATTCAGAATGTTTTCTCGGACGGCGAACTCATCCCAGATTCAGTTCTCCGGGAATCCCGGATAACTGCCGCAGACGGCAAAGCCTACCGCACAAACCTCTACAGCCTCGATGTCATCATCGCGGTCGGATATCGAGTCAGCTCGCGTCTCGGAACGATGTTCCGCATTTGGGCGACCCAAGTCCTGATGACCTACCTCACCAAGGGGTTTGTCATCGACGATGAACGGCTCAAAAATCCAGAAGGCAAGCCCGACTTTTTTGACGAGCTTCTGGATCGCATCCGGGATATTCGCTCGTCTGAAAAACGGATGTGGACGCGCATTCTCGAACTCGCGACGTTTTGCGCGGACTACGACCCTTACGATAAAAACCAGTATACGGAGTTCTTCGCCGACATTCAGAACACCCTGCACTGGGCTGTGCTGCAAAAAACCGCCAGCGATCTAATCGTTGAGCGGGTTAATCATCGCAAGGATGGAGCCGGGGTCGTTACCTTTAAGGGGCAAATTCCTACGGTGACTGAAGCCAAGATCGCCAAGAACCTTTTCCACGAGCCGGAAATCAAGGCCCTGAATCACATCACCAGCCTGATGCTTGAGTTTTTCGACAGCCAGGCAGAGCAGCGACGGATGACGACGCTCGGGCAGTTCCAGATCAAGCTGCGCGATCTCATCAAGCTCGACGGTCGTCCACTCAAGCCGTTGGGCGCCGCCACGTCGGTTAGCGCAGCACAGGCCGCTGCTCATGCTTCGCGCGAAATCAAAGCCTATCGTGACCGCAAGAGGATCGAGGCAGAAAAGTCTGGCGAAGATCAACTGCAGCAGATCGCCAAAACACTGAAAGACAAAAAGCGGTCGCGGTGACCCTGGGCTTAAAGGAAACAACGGAAGCCGCGTCGACCCTGACGTTCGACCTGCCGCCCGCGTTGGCTACGCCGCCGGGGGCTGGCGCCGTGTGCGACGATCAGGGCGCGCGCAAGATCGGGCGGGCCGCCGCCGAGGGCCTGTTCACCGGCGGCGACGTCATCGTCGCCCACGCCGGGTTGACGGCGCGGCGGCTGGGTCTGGCGCCGCCGCCGCGCTCGGCCGAGATGCTGGATGCGCTGGAGCTGTTCGCCTTCGTGCGCCCGGCCCGGTTCTGCGCCCCGTCGGCCACCGGACTGGCGTTGGCCCTTGGGCGCGAGGAGCCGAGGGGCGCCGAGGCGCAGGCCGCCGCCCTGAGGGCCGCCGCCGCCGACCTGCTGGCCGAACTGGCCGCGCCCGCCTATCCGGGGCGGGAGGAGGCCTATGCGCTGGCCCTGACGCTGGAACGGGGGGGCTGGGGCTGGGCGCCGCGCGTGCTTCAGGCCCTGCGCGCCAGGCCGTTGCGGAGCCGCCAGCAGCGCGGCTCGGGCCTCGACGTCTGGGCCCGGCTGCAGGAGTGGGAGGACGAGGCGCCGCGCGGCGAGGCCGGGTCGGCCCCCGTCGACTCTGAGAGCGCCCGCATCCGTCTGGACAAGCTGCTTCAGGCCTCGGGGCTGGATGAGACGCGGCCCGCCCAGTCCGACTACGCTGCCGAAGCCGCCTACGCCTTCTCGCCGCGCAACGAAGAAGGCCGCCCGCGCGTCCTGCTGGCCGAGGCGGGGACCGGCACCGGCAAGACCCTGGGCTATCTGGCGCCCGCCAGCCTGTGGGCCGAGCGTAACGCCGGGGCGGCATGGATCTCGACCTACACCCGCGCCCTGCAACGCCAGATCGACCGCGAAAGCCGCGCCCTGTGGCCCGACGAGGCCGAGCGTCGCCGCAAGACGGTGGTGAGGAAGGGGCGCGAGAACTACCTCTGCCTGCTCAATCTTCAGGACATGGTGCAGGCGGCGCAACTGGGGAATGGCGACCTGATCGGCATGGCCCTGGCCGCTCGCTGGGCCGCCCATACCCGCGACGGCGACATGACCGGCGGCGACTATCCCGGCTGGCTGTCCGGCCTCTATGCGACCGCGCCCCTGCATCAGGCGGGACCGGCCAATCTGGTCGACCGGCGCGGCGAGTGCGTTCACGCCGCCTGTCCCCACTATCGCCTGTGCTTCGTCGAAAAGACCATCCGCGCCAGCCGCCGCGCCGATCTGGTGGTGGCCAATCACGCGCTGGTGATGACCCAGGCCGCCTTCGACGGCGCCCGCACCGCGCGCGGCCTGAAGCAGGACGGCGAGACGGCGGCGCTGAAGCGTATCGTCTTCGACGAGGGACACCATCTGTTCGACGCGGCCGACAGCGCCTTCTCCGCCTGCCTGTCGGGACAGGAGGCGGCCGAGCTGCGCCGCTGGATCAGGGGCCCGGAGGGGCGCGGCCGTCGCGGGCGCGGACTTGAACAGAGATTAGGCGACCTGACCGCCGACAACGAAGCCGCCGCCAAGGCCCTGAAGGACGCGCTGCAGGCCGCCGCCCAACTGCCGGGCGAAGGGGTGTCGGGCCGCATCGCCCCGGCGTCCGGCGAGGTGAACCCGATCGGGCCGATCGAGCGGTTTCTGGTCGCGGCGCTGGAGCAGCTGCGCGCCCGCGCGGCCGAGACCGGCGGCGCAGAGTTCGGCCTCGAATGCGCCTTGCGTCCCGTCGCCGAGCCGGTGCTGGAGGCCGCGCGCGAGGCCGCCCGCGCCATCGCCGCCGTCGAGGCGCCGCTGCTGGCCCTGTCGCGCCACCTCGAAGACATTCTGGACGAGGAAGCGGCCGAGCTGGACGGCGCCGCCCGCGCCCGCATCGAAGGTTCGCTGCGCGGGTTGGACCGGCGCGCGCGCATGACCCTGCCCGGCTGGCGCTCCATGCTGGCGGCGCTGGAAGAGGGCGGAGACGAACCCGACCCCGACTTCGTCGACTGGCTAAGTGCCGAAGCCGCTTTCGGCCGTATCCACGACGTGGCCCTGCGTCGTCACTGGATCGACCCGACCGTGCCGCTGGAGGCGGCGGTGGTCATGCCGTCGCACGGGGTGCTGGTGACCAGCGCCACCCTGTCCGACCCGGCGGCCGAAGACCCTTTTGATCTCGCCCGGATACGCACCGGGGCCGCGCGCCTGATCGAACCGGTGCGGACGCTGAAGGTCGACAGCCCCTTCGACTATGCGACCAACAGCCGGGTCATCGTCGTCAATGATCTGGTCAAGGACGACCCGCGCCAGATCGCGGCGGCCATGCGCGAACTGTTTCTGGCGGCGGGCGGCGGCGGCCTGGGGCTGTTCACCGCCATCCGGCGGCTGAAGGCGGTCTATGAGCGGCTGGGGCCGGAGCTGGCGCGGGCGGGCCTGCCCCTCTACGCCCAGCACGTCGATCCGCTGGAGGTCGGGGCGCTGGTCGACGTCTTCAGGGCCGAGCGGGACAGCTGCCTGCTGGGCACCGACGCCGTGCGCGACGGGGTGGATGTGCCGGGGCGCAGCTTGCGCGTTCTGGCCTTCGACCGCGTGCCGTGGCCGCGCCCGGACCTGCTGCACAAGGCGCGGCGCGAGCGGTTCGGCACGGGCTCGGGCGGGCGGTCGTGGGACGACGCCCTGGCGCGCGGGCGCATCGCCCAGGCGTTCGGCCGCCTGATCCGCCGGGCCGACGACCGGGGCGTCTTCGTCATGCTGGACGCCGCCTGTCCGACGCGCCTGTTCGCCGCCCTGCCGCCGGGGACGGAGGTGCTGCGTCTGGGGCTGGCCGAGACGGTGGAGTTGACCAAGGGCTTCCTGGCGGAGCAGACCGGCTGACCATGTCGCGCACCACCCCCGCCACCGTCGCCCTGACCAAGGCCGGCGTCGCCTTCGAACTGCACCCCTACGACTACGATCCCGACGCGCCGCGCGTGGGGTTGCAGGCGGCCGAGGCCCTGGGCTGGGCGCCCGAGCAGGTGTTCAAGACGCTGATGACCGTGGTGGACGCCAAGCCCGTCTGCGTCGTCGTGCCATCCGACTGCGAAGTCAGCATGAAGAAGCTGGCCGCCGCCGCCGGAGGCAAGTCGGCCCAGATGATGAAGCCCGCCGACGCCGAGCGCATGACCGGCTTCAAGGTCGGCGGGGTCAGTCCCTTCGGCCAGCGCAAGGCCGTCCCGACCTTCATCGACGAGACGGCGATCCTGTTCGACCGCGTGCTGATCAACGGCGGCCAGCGCGGCCTGCTGCTGGAGCTGGCGCCGGACGAGGCCGCGCGGGCCTGTACGGCGACGTGGGCGGATCTGACGGCCTGACCGGCCTAGCTCTCGAACGTCACGACCACGCTGGCGGCGGAACGCTCGGCCTCGCCGTGGAACACCGCCTCGATGTTGTTGCCATCCGGGTCCAGCAAGAAGGCGGCGTAGTAGCCGGGGTGATAGGGCCGCTCGCCCGGCGCGCCGTTGTCGGTTCCGCCCGCCGCCAGGCCCGCCTTGTGGAAGGCCTCGACCATGGCGCGACCCTTGGCCTGGAAGGCCAGGTGGCAGCGGCCGGTCGGCCGACCCTGCGCCGCGATGCTGTCGACCGCCGAGACGAACAGCTCATCGGCCCAGAAGAAGCGTTCGGCTTCGCCGGCGATCGGCACGCCAAGGGCCTCCAGCACCGCGCCGTAGAAGCGACGACTGGCCTCAAGGTCCGGCGTCACCAGTTGCAGATGGTCGATCAGCCGACCGCGATGAAGCTGCTGCGTCTCCATGGTCTTCGTCTCCTGTCAGATTGCGCTTCGAACGGACGGCAACCTGGCCTGTTCCTGCTGACAGGACGTGTCAGCAGCCTCGCGTCCTGCTAAAGCGCGCACATGACCGACACGAGCGCCGCCGCCCCGCATCACAGCCGCAAGGGACTGATCATTCCCTTCGTCATCGTCGCCGTGGGCCTGGTCCTGTGGACCGGCTGGTGGTTCTTTCTGACCCAGCAGATCGAGCGCCGCATGGAGGCCAAGATCGCCGGGCTGCAACAAAGCGGCTGGACCATCGAGCACGCCGGAATCTCCACCACCGGCTGGCCCATGCACGCGCGGGTGTCGATCAAGCATCTGGACGTCGTCGCCCCGTCCGGCCACGCGATCGCGGCGCCCGAGATGATCGCCCAGGCCAATGCCTACAACCCCACGCGCTGGGTGCTGGCGGCGCCGGATGGCCTGACCGTCACGCGCGCAGAGAAGGGCAAGACCGCCATCCGCGCCGAGGGCATTCGTATGAGCGTGCACGGCCTGACCCAGCGGTGGCCCAATGTGGCGCTGGAGCTGGAGAAGCCGGTCTTTACGGCCTTGCCGGACGCCGAGCCCTTCCCGCTGAAGCAGGCGGGGCTGGTGCAGTTCTACATGCGGCCGCACATGGTCGGTTCGGACACCCCGACCGATGACGTGGACGTGCTGTTCCGTCTGGTCGACGGCGAGGGCCGGACGAACGGCCCGGTCGAAGGCTTTACCCAGTCAGGGATGCTGAACGCCCAGATCGAGGCGGTGATCGAAAAGGCCTCGGCCCTGCGCAAGGGGGCGGACGCCAAGGGGCTGCTGACCGCCTGGACGGCGGCGGGCGGTCGCTTCATCGACGTGAAGGGCCAGCTTCAGGCGGGCGAGAGCAAGGCTTTCGTCTCCAGCGACGCCCTGTCGGCGGACGCCAAGGGGCAGTTGGAGGGTCAGGTCTTCGTGCGCGCGGAGAAGCCGCTGGCGGCCATCGTCGGCCTGGCGGGCGCCCAGCAGGGCGGGGCGCTGGACCGCGCCGCCGCCGCCAAGGCCGCCGCCGCCACGCCGCAGGGCGGGACCGGAGACGCAGGTCAGGGCGTGGAGCTGGCCATCCTGTTCCGCGGCGGGCGCACCTATCTGGGGCCGTTCGCCCTGGCGCCCGCGCCGCAGCTGTTCTGATGCCGCCATTGTCATGCTGATCGAGCCGCCCGCCGACGAAGCGCGCCTGTCGCTGGAGCGGGCCGTGGCCGAAGCCGCCCGCGCCCGGCTGGCGGCGGGGCCGCGCGGCTCGGTCGACGGCGACGCCATCGCCCTGCGCGCTGTTCTGTCGGGAACGAGCCTGTCGGAAAAGGCGGCGGTGCGCGCCGTGCTGGGGCGGCTGGAGGCGGCGGACGGGCGGCCCTTGATCGCCTGCGGAGCGCTGTCGCAGGTGCTGGCGGCCGACCGCTGGGGGCTGGCGGCGCGGCCGATGGCCGAGGCGGATCAGGCCCTGACCGCCGTGCGAGACCGCGCGGCGCAGAGGGCGCGCGCCCTGATCGATCTGTCGGCGCGGCCGTGGTGGGGGCGGTTGCTGGCCCTGCCCATGTTGAAGGTCATCGCCGCCTTGCCGGATGACGCGGCCGGGACGCCGCGCGCCCTGCTGGTCGGGACCGAGGCGCCGGGGCCGTCGGGCGACGACCGCACCTTCTGGGTCACGGACAGCGCCTGGCCGGATGCGCGCATCGTCGAGGCCCTGGGGCAGGCGGGTCTGGCGGCCGAATTTCTGTCGGGCGGAGGCGGGTTGAAGCTGTTCGTCCTGACGGGCTATGTGCAGGCGGAAGACGTCAGGCTGGACGGCGCGCCCGGCGGCCTGACCGGCGTCATCGGCGCCGCTCCCGTCTTCTGAAACCCAGCGGCCGACAGGATGACCCGCGCATGACCGAAGCGAACGCCCCAGAGGGATCGCCTCAACCCAAGAGCGGCGTGCTGGACATCGCCCCCTATGTCGGCGGCAAGAGCGCCATCGCCGGGGTGGCCAAGCCGATCAAGCTGTCCTCGAACGAAAATGCGCTGGGCGCGGGCGAGAAGGCGCGCGAGGCCTTCGCCGCCGCCGTCGCCTCGATCCACCTCTATCCCGACGGTCGGGCCGGCCGCCTGCGCGCCGCCGTGGCGGAAACGCATGGGCTGGAGCCGGAACGACTGATCTTCGGCAACGGCTCGGACGAGGTCTTCGCCCTGCTGAACCAGACCTATCTGGAGGCCGGGGACAATATCGTCACCAGCCAGTACGCCTTCGTCGCCTATCAGATCTCGGCCCGCGCCTGTCAGGCCGAGGTCAGGCTGGCGGCCGAGCCGGATTACCACGCCGACGTCGACGCCATGCTGGCCCTGGTCGATGCGCGGACCAAGCTGGTCTATCTGTCGAACCCGGCCAATCCGACCGGCAGCTACGCCACGGGCGAGGAGATTCGCCGCCTGCACGCGGGGCTGCCCGCCCACGCCATCCTGGTGATCGACGAAGCCTACGCCGAGTTCGTGACCGAGCCGGACTGGGAGAGCGCCTTCGATCTGGCGCGCACAGCGTCCAACATCGTCGTCACCCGCACCTTCTCCAAGCTGCACGGCCTGGGCGGCCTGCGGGTCGGCTTCGGCTATGCGCCGCTGGCGGTCGAGCAGGCCATCGACCGCATTCGCCTGCCGTTCAACGTCTCCGTGCCGGGGATCGAGGCGGCCATCGCCGCCCTGGGCGACGAGGCGCACCAGAAGGCGTCGCGCGATCTGGTGGCCGAGTGGCGGCCGCGCCTGATCCAGGCCGTGCGCGGTTTCGGGTTCGAGGTGCTGCCCGCCTCGGGCAACTTCATCCTGATCCGCTTCCCGGATGCGAAGCGCCCCGCCTCGGCGGCGCAGGACTATCTGCAGTCCCAGGGGATCATCGTGCGCGGCGTGGCCAGCTACGGCCTGCCGGACTGCCTGCGGATCACGGTCGGAACAGCGGACCAGAACCGCGCCGTCATCGACGCCCTCAGCGAGTTCGCGGCGCGCTGAGGCGTCAGGACTTAAGCAGACCATTGATCTGGATCGGGGATGGATCAATCCCGATCGATAATGGTCTAGTCCCCGCTGTTGAAGCGCACCACGCCGATCACCCCGGCGCGCCAGATGTAGTCGTCCTCGATCAGGGGGCTGTCCTTGATGTCGCCCAGGCGCTGTTCGTAGTTGACGAAGGCGCCCATGCCGTAACGATCGCCGATCGGGATGGCCAGCAGGGCCGCCGCCCCCGCCGCCGACAGTCCGCCCGAGGGTTCGAAGGCAGTGAAGCCGCTGCTTGAGGCCTCGGCTGCGCTGACGCCGTAATAGCGCTGAACCCGTTCGTCGCTGGCGGCGCGCATATAGGCCATGGTCTGCAACAGGCCGACGCGGGTCACGCGCTGGTGGCTGATGGAGCCGTAGTATTCCATTCCGGCGTCGTCGCCGGTGGCGTCATGCTGGATGCGGCCGCCCACGACGATGTTCCCCGGCAGACGCTTGTACGCGTAGAGCGCCGCATCGGCGCCCAACTCCGGGCGATCCATGCCGTCGATGTCGCCCGCCGCGAAGCGGGGGCGCAGTTGGACGCCGGCGTGGAAGCCGTCGCGCTTGATCGCATTCCAGCCCAGGCCGTCCAGACCGTTGGCGTAGACGATGTCGCGATAGGAGGCCGAACCCCAGGCGGTGAAGCTGGCCTCGTCGCTGTTGTTGCCGGTGGCGCTGAAGCCGCGCACCACGCCGCCGCCGATGTCGACCTTCCACGTCTGCGGGGCCTCTGCCGGTATGAACGGCTGCGACTGCGCCATGGCTGCGACAGGCAGGCCCGCGACGGCGACGGTCAGCAGCGCGAGGCGGAGGTTGGTGCGTGAAATCATGAGCGAGTCCCAGGCCAACGGCTGATGATATAGGGGCCCGCTCTCCAAAGCCTAGGTTTTGGGCGGCAACAAGGCGGTTGAGGCCCCTTCGATCCGGCTTTCCAGCTCAGCCATGAAGGCGGCGCGCTTCAAACCGGCCGGGATCGGCGGCAGGAATTCGAAAACGACCGTACCCGGATAGCGTTTGAAGCCGTGCGCCGGCCAGTGGACGCCCGAGTTGGTGGCGACGGGCCAGCAGGGCGCCTCGACGTCGCGATAGATGGCGGCGACGCCGGGCTTGTAGTCGGCCGGTTCGCCCGGCGTCGTGCGGGTGCCCTCGGGGAAGATCAGGATCTGACGGCCATCGGCCAGACGCGCGCGGGTCTGGCGCACCATGTCCTTCAGCGCCTTGGCGTGGGCGGCGCGGTCGACGGCGATCATCTTCGTCTTCCAGGCGAACCAGCCGAAGAAGGGCAGAGGCATCAGCTCCTTCTTCATCACGAAACAGGCGTCGTCCAGGAAGGCGAAGGGGGCGATGACGTCCAGCATGCCCTGGTGTTTGGCGGCGATCAGGGCCGGGCCGGTCGGGCGATGCTCAAGCCCGCGCACCTCGACCTTGACCCCGGCGATCCAGCGCAGGCCGAACAGGACGAAACGCGCCCACAGCTTGATCACCCCCATGGCGACCCCGTGCGGCATCAGCAGCGCCGGCGACAGGCCGACGGCGAACAGCGGCATCGACAGGTAGAGCCACAGGGTGAAGATCAGGGATCGGACGGTCGTCATGCGGCGGCCTTGCTCGGTTCGGAGGCGTCGGCCTCAGCGGTCGGGCCAGGGCGTTCGGGGTGACGGCCGGTCAGGCGGTGCATTCCCTCGCGGCCCAGCACGGCCAGGTACTTCATGTATTCCAGCGCCATGCGCCGAGCGGTCTCGGTCGCGCGCCACCACCCGGCGTCGTCCAGCGAGGGCGTGGAGACCGCATACGGCGTCAGCTTCACCCCCGGCGCGGCCCCGCGGATTTCCAGCAGGCTGCGCGGCATATGGTAGTCGGAGGTGACGACGATCAGATGATCATAGCCCTTGGATCGCGCCCAGGCGGCGATCTCCTGGGCGTTGCCGACGGTGTTCTCAGCCTCGAAACCCAGATCGACGCAGCAGTTGAACAGCTTGCTGGAGCCCGGCGTCAGGGCGCGCAACTCCTGGCGGCGGACCTCGCGATTGACGCCCGAGATCAGCAGCCGGTCGCCCTTGCCCTGCTCCAGCAGGCGGATGGCCGCGTTGACGCGTTCGGCCGAAGGGCCGGTCAGGGAGACGACGGCGTCGGCCCGTGCGGGGTCGGGCGCAGGCGTGAACTCGCGCACCCGCTCGGCGAAGACGAACAGGCCCGTCAGCCACATCAGCGCCACCACGGCGATCAGCGTCAGGAACTTCATAGGAGACTAACTAGCTACGCTGGCCCAGCTTCGCCAGCGCCGTGAGGCGGGCGGCCAGCACGGCGACGGCGCCGGCCAGCAGCGGGCAGGCGATCAGCACCAGCAGATCGACCCAGGCCAGCGGCAGGGCCGGGGTCAGTCCGCCTTCGCCGCCGATCAGGCGCAGCACGGCCAGCATCAGCGCCGCCAATCCCGCGCCCGCCGCGCCCGCGCTCGCCGCCAACAGGCCGAACCGCTGCTGAAACAGCGCCGCGATCGCTCCGTCCGAGGCGCCGTTCAGCTCCAAAGTTTCAATTACCGCGGCCTGCGCCGCCATGCCTGCGCGGGTGGCGTAGGCGATAGCCGCCCCCGTCGCCGCCGCGATCAGCAGGAAGGCAGCACCCGCCAGCGCAGTGATGAAGCCCGCCGAGCGCTCGACCTCGCCGCGCCAGAGGCTGTGATCATCAACCGTAGCGTCCAGGCCCGCTTCAGCCAGAGCCCGACTCAACGTCGGCGCGCCCGCCGGCGCCTCTGCGTCGAGACGGGCCGTCACCAGATACGGCAGAGGCAGATCCGGCAGCACGGCTTCTCCCACCCAGGGCCGCAACAGGGTCTCCGCCGCCTTGCGGTCCAGCGCCTCGGCCTCGGACACCCCCTTGACCCCGGCAAGAACTTCAGCGGCGCGCGCAGCGGCGGCGGGCCCGGTCTCATCGACGCGCGGCCGCACCTGAACCGTGACCTCGGCCCGCAGGCGCCCGGCCCAACCGTGCGCCGCCCGGTCAGCCGCCATGGCGCCGACGGCGGCGATGGACGCCAGGAAACACAGGACGGCGATGACCACGACCAGCCAACGCTCGCCGCCCGTCTCACGCGGCAGAAGTTCAGGACGGGCTGAACGCCGTCGACCGATCATGACGCCGCCTCCGAAGCGGCTTCGCGGATCAGGCCCAGTCGTCCGCCTTCCAGCCGCAGGACGCTCGCACCGCTCCGCTCGGCCAGGACTTCGTCGTGGCTGGCGATCAGGACAGTGGCGCCCAGTCGGTGCAGCGACTGGAACAGGCGCATCAGCTTCTCGGCCATGGCCGCGTCAACGCTGCCCGTCGGTTCGTCGGCCAGGATCAGCCGGGGGCGCGTGACCACGGCCCGGGCGATGGCCAGGCGCTGCTTCTCTCCGCCCGACAGCGTCGGCGGCAAGGCGTCCAACCGCTGACCCAGACCAACCCAGCGCAGCATCTCTCGCACGTCCTCGGCGTAGTCACCCGTCCCCTCCCCAGCCAGACGCAACGGCAGGGCGGCGTTGTCGAACGCCGACAGATGGTCCAGCAGGCGGAAGTCCTGGAAGATCACGCCCATGCGACGGCGAAAGGCGGGAACGTCGCGACGCGGCAGATGCGTCACCTCGCGGCCGAACAGGCTGATTCGCCCCGCCTGCGGCCGGGCCGCCAGGGTCAGCAATCTCAACAACGACGACTTGCCCGCGCCCGAAGGTCCGGTAAGGAAGTGGAAAGAGCCGTTTGGCAGTGTAAGGTTAACGTCCCGCAGCACGGCGGGCCTGTCCGTATAGCCGAAACCCACGCCCTTCAGGCGGACGGTGTCGGGTGTGGAATCCGGGTCAGCGGCGCGGCGGTTCGAATCAGGCATCGGGTTTCGTATTGGACCGGGGCGTTGCGCCGCGACAGGAGGGGGCGATAAGCCTCGCAGTCAGCTGACATGATACTGACCTGCCCCGCCTGCGCCACTAGCTATTTCGTTCCAGATGAGGCGATCGGCCCCAACGGTCGCCGCGTGCGCTGCAAGACGTGCGGCCATGACTGGCGCGCCAGCCTGGAAGACGCGCCGCTGGAGTTGGAGCCCGCAGCGGGCGCCAACGCCGTCACGCCGACCGAAACCATCGAGGAAACCTCGCCCGAGACCCTGGCGGAGACGCCCGCGCCCGAACTGCCCCGCGCCTTCCGCGCCAAGGCCGAGCGCAAGCGCCGGGTGCGCAAGGCGGCGGCGGCGGGCGCCGCCTGGGCGGCGGCGGCGGCGGTCGTCCTGGGCCTGATCACCGGCGGCGTGCTGTTCCGCGAGGAGATCGTCCGGAAATTCCCGATCACCGCCGGCGCCTATGAAACGCTGGGCCTGGACGTGAACATCGTGGGCCTGGAGTTCGAGGCCCAACGGGCGCGCGTCGCTTCGCACGATCCGGGCAAGGTCGTCGTCTCCGGCGCCGTGCGCAATATCCGCGAGACCGAAGTGGTCTCGCCTCCCATTCGCGCCGTGCTTCAGGACGAGCGCGGCGTGGAGGTGGCCAGCCGCGTGGTGCGCCTGGACGGGCCGCCCGTCCTGCCCGGCCAAGTCAAGGGCTTCGCCGTAGTCATCGCCGACCCCCAGGGCAAGGGTGCAAAGATGATGACAAAATTCATCCTCATGCCTCCCGCCAAGGCTCCGCCTCGGCCACATGGAGAAGCGCCCCCGCGGGAAGACGGCGGCCTGCGCCGCTGAACGCCTTCGACCTTGGTCAAGCGCCTTCGCCTCTCGACTCACCCCCTGTCCAGGCGGTATCGCCGGGCATGGCTGACATCCAAGCGCCCCCCGCCCCCACGGTTCTTCTGTCCCAGGCCGAGATCGAGACAGTCGTGGCCGATCTGGCGCGGCGCATCGCCCCCCATGTCGACGATGAGACGGTGGCCGCCGTCCTGCTGACCGGCGGGCTGTGGTTTGCCGCCGACCTGACCCGCGCCCTGGCGCGCGAGGGCCGCAACGTCCGCTTCGACGCCCTGTGGCTGGCCTCCTACGGCGACGAACAGACCAGCCGGGGCCGGATCGAGGTCCGCGCCCCCTATCAGCGCTCGCTCGACGGGCGGAAGGTGCTGATTCTGGACGATGTGTTCGACACCGGCCTGTCCCTGGCCGAGGCGGTGCGGATCACGCGGGAGGCGGGCGCGGCCGAGGTGCTGACCTGCGTCTTCGCCCGCAAGCCCTGGCCCAAGCCCCGCGCGCCCGAGCCCGACTTCGTCGGCTGGGAGGCGCCGAACCGCTTCCTGGTCGGCTATGGCCTGGACCACGCGGGCGGCATGCGCGGCCTGCCGGACATCTGCGCGCTGGACTGAGGCTTAGAGCCAGTCCGCCATCGGTTCGCGGGCGAACATCTCGTCATAGGTCGGGCGCGGGCGGATGACGGCGTAGCGGTCGCCGTCGACCAGAACCTCGGCGGCCAGGGGGCGGGTGTTGTATTCGCCGCTCATCACCGCGCCATAGGCCCCGGCGCTCATGAAGACCACCAGGTCGCCTGCCTTCAGCGGCGGCAGGTCGCGATCACGCGCGAAAGTGTCGCCGGTCTCGCAGACGGGGCCGACGACGTCGTGGGGCAGAGCTTCGCCCGCTGTCGGCCGCACCGGCTTCAGGTCGTGGAAGGCGTCGTAGAGGGCCGGACGCATCAGATCGTTCATTGCCGCGTCCAGCACCAGGAAGCGGCGGCCGTCCGTCCGTTCGTTGACCTGGATGACGCGGCTGAGCAGCACGCCCGCGTTGGCGGCCATAAGGCGGCCTGGCTCGAAGGCGGCCTCGACCTTCAGTCCGTCCAGCACGCGCGCGGCCATGGCTGCATAGTCGGCCGGGGACGGCGTCGCCGTCTCGCCGTAGTAGGGCACGCCCAGGCCTCCGCCGAGATCGAGGCGGGTGATGCTGTGTCCCTGGGCGCGCAGCTCTTGCGTCATCTGGCGCAGCACGCGGAAGGCGGCCTCCAGCGGGGCCAGGTCGGTGATCTGGCTGCCGATGTGGCAGGCCAGACCCACGGGGGTGACGTGCGGCGAGGCGGAGGCGCGGGCGTACAGCGCCATCGCCTCTCCGACCGGCACGCCGAACTTGTCGCCCGCGCCGCCGGTGGTGATCTTGGCGTGGCCGCCCGCGCCGATCTTGGGATTGACGCGAATGGCGATGGCGGGGGCGGCGTCCTTGGCGGCCGCGACGGCGATCAGCCGGTCCAGTTCGGCCGAGGATTCGACGTTGATCTGGCGCACGCCGACATCGACGGCGAAGGCCAGTTCGGCGTCGGTCTTGCCCACGCCCGAGAAGATGATGCGCTCGCCCGGAACGCCCGCGGCCAGGGCCCGGCGGATTTCGCCTTCGGACACGGTGTCGGCGCCGCAGCCGAGCTTCGCTAGCGTGGCCAGCACCGACAGGTTGGAGTTGGCCTTGACCGCGAAGGCGATCAGGGCGTCGCCCAGCGCGTCCTTATGCCCGTCGCACGCCTCGCGCAGCAAGCCGTAGTGACGGCGCAGCGTGGCCGAGGAATAGACGTAGGTCGGGGTGCCGACCGTCTCCGCCAGCGCCTCCAGCGAGACGCCCTCGGCGTGCAGGACGTCGTCCTTGAGATCGAAATGGTGCACCGGCGGGGAGTCCAGTCAGAAGGTCGGAGCGAAGGCTCAGTTCACCTGCGGCGGCTTGCCGAACGGGTCGGACGTGCCGTTGTCGATGGGCATCTGGCGCGGCGGCAGGTTCTGCATCGCTGGCTCGGGCAGGTGCTCGGCCGAGCGGTCGCGGATGGCGCGCTCGGTCTGCTTCTTCGGCGTCGCGCCTTGCGGCGGTTCGAGGTCGGCCATGCGGCCGCAAGCCGAGAGCAGAAGGGCGGCGGCGCTCGCCAGGATCAGGGTCTTCTTCACAGACGTCTTCGTCACAGGCGGCTTCTCCAGTCGGCGATGCGCGCGCGGACCTGTTCCGGCGCCGTGCCGCCGAAGCTCTGGCGGCTGGCGCAGGAGGCTTCGGGCGTCAGCACTTCATACACGCCTTCGGTGATCCGGCCATCCAGGGCCTGCAATTCCGTCAGCGGCAATTCGCCCAGACCCAGGCCCAGGGCCTCGGCCCGCTTCACAGCGGCGCCGGTGACGTGGTGCGCCTGGCGGAAGGGCAGGTTCAGCTCGCGCACCAGCCAGTCGGCCAGATCGGTGGCGGTCGAGAAGCCCGCGCCGGCGGCGGCGGCCATCTTCTCGGTGTTGGGGCGGATCACGGCGACCATGGCGGTCATGGCCGTCAGCGCCAGGTCGAGCGCGTCAAAGGCCTCGAACACCGGCGGCTTGTCCTCCTGCATATCCTTGGAATAGGCCAGCGGCAGGCCCTTCATTACCGTGGTCAGGGCGATCAGGGCGCCGTTGATGCGGCCGGTCTTGGCGCGCACCAGTTCGGCCGCGTCCGGGTTGCGCTTCTGCGGCATGATAGACGAGCCGGTCGTCAGGTCGTCGGGCAGGGTGGCGAAACCGAACATCGGCGTCATCCACACCACGATCTCTTCGGCCAGACGCGACAGGTGGCCCGCCGCGATGGAGGCGGCGGCCAGGCTTTCCAGGGCGAAGTCGCGATCCGAAACGGCGTCCAGGCTGTTGGCCATCGGGCGGTCGAAGCCCAGCGCCTTGGCCGTCATGTGGCGGTCGATGGGGAAGGGCGACCCGGCCAGGGCGGCGGCGCCCAGCGGGTTCTCGTTCATGCGGGCGCGCGCGTCGGCGAAGCGCCCGGCGTCACGGCCGAACATCTCGACATAGGCCATCAGATGGTGGCCGAAGGTCACCGGCTGGGCGGTCTGCAGATGGGTGAAGCCCGGCATCAGGTCGCCCGCGTGCTGTTCCGCCCGGTCCAGCAGGGCGGCCTGCAGATCCTTCAGTTGCGCCACGGTGCGGTCGCAGGCGTCGCGCACCCACAGGCGGAAGTCCGTCGCCACCTGATCATTGCGGCTGCGCGCCGTGTGCAGACGCCCCGACGGCTCGCCGATCAGTTCCGACAGGCGGGCCTCGACGTTCATGTGGATGTCTTCATAGGCGTCGCGGAAGGGGAAGGAACCGTCCCGGATCTCGCCCTCGATGACGTCCAGACCGCCCAGGATGGCCTCGGCGTCGGCCGGCTGGATGATGCCCTGCTGGGCCAGCATGCGACAATGGGCCCGCGATCCGGCCAGATCCTGCGCCCACAGGCGTTTGTCGACGCCGATGGAGACGTTGATGGCTTGCATGATGTCGGCGGGCTTGGCGCTGAAGCGTCCGCCCCATAGAGACTGCCCCTGAGCGGGGACATCTTGCTGTGGTTTGGAAGGCGTATCGGACATGAGCGGCTCTGGGCGGACTTGGGCGGGCGTGGCGACGTTCGCAGTGATCGGCGTGATCGGCGTGGGCGCGGCGCTGCTATACGTCAATCATCATCAGGGGCGCAAAGAATCCGCGCCCGTTTCAGCCGCGCCGAAACAGCCGAGCACGCGGCTGATCGCCTATGCGCGCGGCTCCCTGGCCCGGTTGCAGGCGCCGCCGCCCGCCCCGGCTCCCGACTACGCCTTCCGCAACGCCGCCGGACAGGAGGTGCGCTTCGCCGACTTCGCAGGCAAGGTTACGGTGGTGAATCTGTGGGCCACATGGTGCGCCCCGTGCCGGATCGAGATGCCGACCCTGGCCGCCCTGGCCGACCACTACAAGACGCGCGACGACTTCGCCGTAGTGACCGTCAGCATGGACGCGGAAAAGACCGTCGACGACGCCCGCGCCTTCATCGCCGACCACGCGCCGCTGGAATTCTACATCGATCCCAAGTTCCAGCTGGCCTTCGAATTCCCCGGCAAGGGCGCCATGCCCCAGACCATGGTGCTGGACCGCCGGGGTCAGGTTCGCGCCGTCCTGGTCGGCGAGGCCGACTGGGCCAGCCCCGAGGCCAAAGCCCTGATCGACGACCTGCTGGCCGAGAGCTGAGGCCAGCCTCCGGCGCTGCTTGTCGGAGAGGGCCCAAAGGGTTGATCCTCCAGCCAAACAGGAGGCTGCAATGAGCGTTGAGACCCATTATCTGGCCGTCTTCACCAGCGACAAGACCAGCCCCAAATGGCGCGCCTGGCGCGCCATGAGCGAGGCCGAGCAGGCCGAGACGGCCCGCATCGGCGTGGCCGCCGTCGCCGAATGGGAAGAGGCGCACCGCGACTCCATCGTCTTTCAGGGCGGCCCGCTGGGCCCGACCAAGCGCATCGGCGACGACGGCGCCGTGACGGACGTGGTCAACCTGCTGACCGTCTTCATGGTCGTGCGCGCCGACAGCCACGAGGCGGCGGCCCGCCTGTTCGAGGGGCACCCGCACATGAACCCCTTCCCCTGCGACGGGGTGGAGGTGATGCCGGTGCTGGGGTGAGGCTCAGTCGGCGCCCGGCGGCGGAGTCCAGTTCGGATCGAGGAACCAGTCGGCCGCGAGGTCGCGCCAGTCCGGGTTGGCCTTCTCGATCAGGGCCAGTTTCCAGTCGCGCAGCCACTTCTTGATGCGCCGCTCGCGCCGGATCGCATCAAGCATCAGGGCGTGCTGTTCGAACCAGACCAGACGGGTGCAGTCATAGGCGTCGGTGAAGCCGGGAAAGGCGCGCGTCCTGTGCTTCCACACGCGGCTTTCCAGATTGGAGGTCGAGCCGGCGTAGAGCGTCCCGTTGCGCCCGCTGGCCATGATGTAGGTCGCGATGAAGGTGCGATGGGTCGCCATGCACACAGCCTATGCCGCTGCCCCTCTTTCGTCATCCTCCGGGCCGCGCGCAGCGCGGAACCGGGGGACCCAGCGGCGCCGAAGGCGATGTTAGCACGGCCGCCGAGCGTGGATCTTTCGCGCTCCCGCGCGCCGCTGGGTCCCCCGGTCTGCGCCGCTGACGCGGCTTGCCGTAGGATGACGGAAGGAATGAACACACGGCACCAACAGCCGCGAAGTGGCCGCTTAGCTAGAAATTTCCTCTGCGTCGCTATCAGTCGATGGAATACCCCACGCTCCTTCAAGTTCATCTTGCTCGCGTTGACGATCTCCCGAGTCATGAACATCAACCTGAAGCCGCCTGTATCCGCTGGCCAGCCGCTCAACGTCTTCACGTAGCTTCTTCATTTCCCTCGCGATCTGAATGTCAGGAGGAGCCCCGCCGAGTTGCCCCCAGTTGTCGTAGTCCATACGCGAATTGAGAACGTAAGAATGCACTTCCCGATTCTTGGACTTCGGAGACCTTCGCCAACTGACTTCAACGCGAATGACCTGCTCATTGAGCTTTTCAAAGCCTCTCAGAAAAACAGGAAATATGCTTCCCGGCTTTAAAACAGACAGTGAGCGGAAGGGCATTTCGACGAGCGTCTTAAGAGGGGGATCAAACTTCGCCTCGATGTCATACGCCGTCCCTGTTCCCGTGTTCTGCAAAACAAGATTGGTATGGATGATCGACCAAGGACTTGGTTCAAGCGTGACCACCACACTTGGCTGACTCGTCGCGTCCGACAGACGCTTAGTTTCGCGCGCCAATATGGTTGTCACAAACACCAACACGATCGTTGCCACAGCCGTGACAACCGTGCCGATTGCTGACCAATCGATGGTCGGAAAGCTCATCAATGCACCCGCGCCTTCCCGATCTCCAGCCCGTCGGCGCCCGCTGACACGGCCACCACGCTGCCGTCCTCGATCTCGCCGGCCAGCAGTTTCTTGGCCATCGGATCGACCAGTTCCTTCTGGATGACGCGCTTCAGCGGGCGGGCGCCGTACACCGGGTCGTAGCCCTTGTCGGCGAGCCAGGTCAGGGCGCTGTCGTCCAGGGCCAGCGTCAGGCGGCGGTCGGCCATCAGCTTCTCCAGACGCGCCAGCTGGATGCGGACGATGCCGCCCATCTGTTCGCGGCCAAGGCGGTGGAACAGGATGATCTCGTCGATGCGGTTCAGGAACTCGGGCCGGAAGTGGGCGCGGACCTGCTCCATGACCAGGGGGCGGACGGCTTCGACATCCTCGCCCTCGGGCTGGTCGGCCAGATACTGGCTGCCCAGGTTGGAGGTCATGATGATCAGGGTGTTCTTGAAGTCGATGGTGCGGCCCTGACCGTCGGTCAGGCGGCCGTCGTCCAGCACCTGGAGAAGCACGTTGAAGACGTCGGGGTGGGCCTTCTCGACCTCGTCGAACAGGACAACCTGATAGGGACGCCGACGCACGGCCTCGGTCAGGGCGCCGCCCTCGTCATAGCCGACATAGCCCGGAGGGGCGCCGATCAGGCGGCTGACCGAGTGCTTCTCCATGTACTCGCTCATGTCGATGCGGGTGATGGCGTTGTCGTCGTCGAACAGATAGCCCGCCAGCGCCTTGGTCAGCTCGGTCTTGCCCACGCCCGTGGGGCCGAGGAAGAGGAAGCTGCCCAGCGGCTTGTTCGGGTCGTTCAGACCGGCGCGGGCGCGGCGCACGGCGTCGGAGACGGCGGCCAGGGCCTCGTCCTGACCGACCACGCGGCGGCCCAGTTCGTCCTCCATCTTGAGCAGCTTCTCGCGCTCGCCCTCCAGCATCTTGTCGACGGGCACGCCGGTCCAGCGGCTGACCACGGCGGCGATCTGCTCGGCGTCGACGACCTCGGGCGTCAGCGGGGGCTCATCTTTAGCGTCGGCTGCAGCGCTGGCTTCCGCAAGTTGCCGTTCCAGTTGAGGGATTTGACCGTAAGCGATTTCACCTGCCCGGGCCAAATCGCCCTGCCTTTGAGCCTGAGCAAGTTCATTGCGGAGGCGGTCCAGGGCTTCGCGGATCTGACCAGAGGCGCCGACTTTGTCTTTCTCGGCCCTCCACCGAGCCGTCATTTCGTCGGACTGACGCTGGAGCTCGTCGATCTCTTCATCCAAAACAGCGAAGCGCGCGAGGAAGCTGTCATCGGTCTTGCCGCGTTTCTTCTTGTCCTCTGCTTCAGACTTGAGCGCCTGACGCTCCATCAGCAGTTGCACTAAGCGCCGGTCGATCTCGTCCAGAGCCTCGGGTTTGGAATCGACGGCCATGCGCACGCGCGACGCGGCCTCATCGATCAGGTCGATGGCCTTGTCCGGCAGGAAACGGTCAGTGATATAGCGGTTCGACAGGGTCGCGGCGGCGACCACTGCGGAGTCAGAAATGCTCACCCCGTGGTGGGCCTCATACTTCTCCTTGAGGCCGCGCAGGATCGACACCGTGTCCTCGACGGTGGGCTCGGATACGAAGACCGGCTGGAAGCGACGGGCCAGGGCCGCGTCCTTCTCGACGTGCTTGCGGTACTCATCCAGCGTCGTGGCGCCGACGCAGTGCAGCTCGCCGCGCGCCAGGGCGGGCTTGAGCAGGTTGGAGGCGTCCATGGCCCCGTCGCCCTTGCCGGCGCCGACCAGGGTGTGCATCTCGTCGATGAAGAGGACGATCTGGCCCTCGGCTGCGGCCACCTCGTTCAGCACGGCCTTGAGGCGTTCCTCGAACTCTCCGCGATACTTCGCCCCTGCGATCAGGGCGCCCATGTCGAGCGACAGGACTTTCTTGTCCTTCAGGCTTTCCGGCACGTCGCCGTTGACGATGCGCAGGGCGAGGCCCTCGACGATGGCGGTCTTGCCGACGCCGGGTTCGCCGATCAGGACGGGGTTGTTCTTGGTGCGACGAGCCAGCACCTGGATGGTGCGGCGGATCTCCTCGTCGCGGCCGATGACGGGGTCGACCTTGCCGTCGCGGGCGGCCTCGGTCAGGTCGCGGGCGTAGCGTTTCAGGGCGTCGAAGCTGTCCTCGGCGCCCGCGCTGTCGGCGGTCTTGCCCTTGCGGATTTCGGCGACGGCGTCGTCCAGCTTCTTGGCCGTGACCCCGGCGGACTTCAGCGCCTCGGCGGCGGCCCCGCCTTCCTTGGCGATGGCGGCCAGCAGGCGTTCGGTCGTGACGAAGGCGTCGCCGGCCTTCTTCGAGGCGTCTTCGGCGGCGCTGAAGACGCGGGCGGTGTCGCCGTCCAGATAGAGCTGACCCGAGCCGCCCTCGACCTGAGGCCGCTTCTTCAGCAGCCCCTCGGTGACGAGTTCGACGGCGGACGGATCGCCGCCCGCCTGATCGATCAGTTTGCGGGCCAGGCCGTCGCGTTCCTCCAGCAGCACCTTCAGCAGATGCTCGGGCGCGAACTGCTGGTGGCGGCGGGCCAGCGCCAGCGACTGGGCGGATTGAACGGCCTGTTTGGCGCGGTCGGAATAGAGGTCGAGATTCATGTCGTTCGGTTTCCCCTCGGGAGGCGGATCTGAACTCAATGCGCCCTTTCACGAAGCGACGCCTTGAGCTGTCGCAAAGGAAGTGGGTGTGGCCGGGAGGACACGCAAGAGAGGGGCACAAAAACGCCCGCCGCCAAGACAGGCGACGGGCGTCGGAATCCGATTTGACGACAGGGTCAGCCGCCGGACGGGCCGGTCGAGAAGTCGAACTGTTCGGGCTGGCGACGGGGACCGCCGAAGGACCAGCTCAGACCCAGGTAGAGGGCGCGCAGGTTCAGATCCTGATCGAAACGCTCGCGGAACAGCGGCGTGTCGTAGGTGGTGGCGCCGCCGAAGGAGTTCAGGATATCGCGGGCGGTAAACTGCAACGACAGGGTGTCGTTCAGCTTGCGACGATAACCGAAATTCAGCATGCCGCCGCTCTCCCGCGTCCCCTGGGCCAGCAGTTGATCACCCTGCCAGAAGCCCATCAGTTGGACGAAGTCCTTGGGCGTAGCCTGCCAATTCAGGCTGAGGCGGCCGGTCACTATCTCGCCCTCGCGGTCGCGGCCGCCGGGGATGCCGGCCGCGTCGATCTCCTGACGGAAGGCGTTGACGCTCGCGTTGTAGCGCAGGGTCGGGTGCAGGCGGCCGCTGGCGGTCAGCTCGACCCCCAGATCGCGCCGGGCGCCCAGATTTTCGGGCCGGGTCAGCAGGACGCCGCCGCCGACGTCCGTCGCCACGTCGGTGAAGGCCTTGGTCGTATCGCGGAAGTAGGCCGTGGCCTGATAGAAGCTCTGACCACGCCGCATCTGCCACATGGCCTCGAAGCTGTCGGTCTCCTGCGGCTCCAGATCCGGATTGCCCGAGCGCAGGTTCAGCGGATCGCCGTAAACGATGAAGGGATTCAGCTGCGACGGCTGCGGCCGCTGGATGCGCCGCGAATAGCTGCCGCGCAGCGTCTGCGTCTCGGTCAGCTGATACTGAAGATGGAAGGTCGGATAGGCGCGGAAGTAGTCCTGGGACGCGCGTACGGCGTTGGTGACATCCTCGACCTCGATGTCCGCCTGCTCCAGGCGCAGGCCGAACTGGCCGGACAGCTTCTCGCCGAACGGGCGCTCATAGGTGGCGTAGAGGGCGTGGACGATCTGCTCCGCCTCGAACCGATTGCTCTGCGACGGCACGAGGGCCAAGGCGTTCTCGGACGGCCCGCGCCGCACCTCATTCTCCTGATCCGGCCGGGTGAGGTTCAACTCATAACCCGCGCGCAGCTTGGCGCCCTCGCCCATGGGCCGGGTGTAGGCGCTGGTGAAGCCAATCGTCTCCTGCGCATTCAGACCGCGCTGGGCCTCATACACTGTCGGCTCCGTCGGGACGCTGAAGACGTTGGCGGCCAGGGAGTCGTTCTCATGATCGTTGCGGTCGTAGCGCAGCTCGTTCGACCACTCATGTCCCGAGGCGTCAAACTGGTGCAGCACCCGGCCGGTAACGCCCCATCCGTCCATGGCGAAGCCGCCCGAGCCATCGCGGCTATAGGCGCGGGTCAGGGCGCCCGAGCCGTCGCGGGTCTCGAACAGGCCGCCCACATCGCTGTCGACGTCGAAACGGTTGGCGCGCGCCTCGCCGGTCAGCATGGTCTTGTCGGTCAGCCGGTATTCAGCCGCCACCCGGCCGAAGAAACCACCCTGGGTCGAGTCGATGCTCTGAGCCGTCGTGGTCGTGCCGACGGTCGCGCCCGAAGCGTTGAGCTGTTCGCGCAGGCGGTCGAAAGTCATGCTCTGCTCGTCATGGCGATAGCTGAGATCGCCGGTCAGGGTCAGCTTGCCGCGCTGGCGCGAGCCGCTGGCGCCGACGTTCCAGCGCCCGTTGTCGCCGACATTGGCGCGCAGCGAGCCGGTCGTCACGGTCGCGCCCGGCGCTCCCGTAGCTGCGGCGGCGGCCACCGCCGCAGGAACCGGCTTGGTGATCAGGTTGATGACACCGCCGGAACCCTCAGGACTGTAGGCGGCGGATGGATTGGTCATCACCTCGATGCGGGCGTAGCGGTCGGCCGGCAGTTGCAGCACCGCATCGGCGCGGTTCGGGCCCGACAGGATCGCCGAGGGACGGCCATCGACCAGGATGGTGACGTTCCCATCGCCGCGCAGGGAGACGTTGCCCTGAGGATCGACATCGACGGAAGGCACATTGCGCAGGGCCTCGGCCAGGGTGCCGGTCGCCGCCTGGAGATCATCGGCCAGGCTGTAGCTGATCGAATCAATCGAGGTGCGGACATCGTTGGCGCGGGCGCTGACGACGACGTCGCCCACGGCCGCGGGTTGATCGTCCTTGTCTGCCTTCTGGGGCGGGGTCTGCGCCGGCGGGCTCTGGGTCTGCTGTGCGCCGACGGCGGGCTGCGCCGTCTGCGCCAGAACGCCCGTCGCAGGCAGGGCCAAAACCACCCCCAGCAGGGGCGCGAACTTGTATTTCGTCATGGCTGGGCGTCCTCGCACGGACGTCCCTCAACGTCCTTCACAGTCGCCGATATCAGCGCCTCGACGTATAACCGAGTTACATCTTTTTCATCCCGAAGGCGGGTCTGTGGCTTCGATTTGGAACCCCAAGCGTAGCCGTGCGTTGGGGGCCCATGCTGACATCCAAAATGAACCCTCGAGTCTTCTGGGGGGCCAGCGCCATCGCAGGCGGGCTTTTGCTGCTCGCCCTGACGGCGCCCGCCACGTCCGGCCTGCTGTTCGGGCGCGCCCAGGCCTGGGTGATCGACACCTTCGGCTGGTTCTACGTGGCCTCCGTGGCGGGATTCCTGCTGTTCGTGGCGGTGCTGGCCGTGGGACCGACCGGGCGGCTGAAGCTGGGACCGGACGACGCCGAGCCGGACTTCCCCTATGTTTCATGGCTGGCCATGCTGTTCGCAGCGGGCATGGGCATCGGCCTGATGTATTTCGCCGTGGCCGAGCCGGTGCAGCACTACATCGCCCCGCCCGAGGCCCAACCCGGCACCCTGACGGCCGCGCGCGAGGCCATGGTCATCACCTATACCCACTGGGGCGTCCACGCCTGGGCCATCTACGCCGTGGTGGGCCTCAGCCTGGCCTATTTCGCCCACCGCAAGGGCCTGCCGCTGACCATGCGCTCCAGCCTCTATCCCCTGCTGGGCAAGCGGGTGAACGGGTGGGTCGGCGATGCGGTCGACATCTTCGCCATCTGCGGCACCCTGTTCGGCATCGCCACCTCCCTGGGCCTGGGCGTGGCGCAGATGAACTCAGGTCTGCACTACGTCTTCGGCCTTCCCAGCAATGTGATGATGCAGGTCGGGCTGATCGCCGTGGTCATGGGAGCGGCGACGATCTCGGTCCTGACGGGCGTGGACAAGGGGGTGCGGCGACTGTCCGAGCTGAACCTGGTCATCGCCGTCTGTCTGATGCTGTTCGTGCTCGTGGCGGGACCGACGCTGTTCCTGCTGCGGGCCTATGTGCAGAATTTCGGCCTCTACCTGGATCATTTCTTCGTCCGCACCTTCACCCTCTACGCCTATGAGCCGCGTGCCTGGATGGCGGACTGGACTCTGTTCTACTGGGCGTGGTGGATCGCCTGGTCGCCGTTCGTGGGCATGTTCATCGCTCGTATCTCGCGCGGGCGCACCGTGCGGGAGTTCCTGATCGGCGTGTTGCTGGTGCCGACAGGCTTCACCTTCCTGTGGATGACGGTCTTCGGCAATTCGGCCATGAGCTTGGACCTCGGCATCGCGGCCGGGACCATTTCCGAGGCGGTGCAGGCGGACCTGTCGACAGCCCTGTTCCGCTTCCTTGAGTATCTGCCGGGGACGGCGATCACCTCGATCCTGGCCATCGCCCTGGTGGCGGTCTTCTTCGTCACCTCGGCGGATTCAGGCTCGCTGGTCATCGACACCCTGGCTTCTGGCGGGGCGGAGGACACGCCGCGCTGGCAGCGGGTCTACTGGTGCGCGATGGAGGGGTTGGCCGCGGCCCTGCTGCTGCTGGCCGGGGGGCTGGGCGCATTACAGGCGGCGACCCTGGTGGCGGCCCTGCCCTTCGCGGTCATCATGATCCTGGCCTGTTTCGGTCTGGCGCGACAGATGAACGCCGACCTGAGGGGCGAGGCCGTCGAGACCGAGGCCCCGCCGCTGCGCGAACAGCTCAAGCGCATCCTGGCCCCCGCCAGCCGCCGCGACATCGACCGCCAGATCGCCCGCCACGGCGCCCCGGCGCTGGAAGAGGTGCGCGCCGCCGTCGCCGCCGAAGGGCTGGAGAACAGCGAGGTTCAGAGCGACGACAACGGCGTCTGGCTGAGGGTCGAGCACGCCAACGGGCGGGACTTCCTGTATCGCCTAGGCGCCCGCTCGCGGCCCCTGCCCGCCCTGACCGCGCTAGAGGCCCCCGAGAACCGTCGCGCGCTGGAGTGGCGGCTCAGCGCCGTGACCGGGGACGGCATGCGTCCGCGCGACGTGACCGGCTTCACCCGCGCCCAGATCGTGGCGGACGTGCTGGAGCATCTGCAAAGGTGGCGGCTGGCGGCGTAGGGCGCGCGACGCCCCTTGGCCCGACGAAGCGGCGGCGCTAGCGTCGCCGTTCAGTCTTCGGGAGCGTCCTTGATGTCCATCCGCCTGTCGCGCCGCGCCGCGCTGATCTCTTCCGCCGTCGCCGCTTCCGGCGCGGCCCTGCCCGCTACCGGCTGGGCGCAGACCAGCGCGGACACGCGCACGGATGAGGAGATCGCCGCCGCCGCCGACGCCTGGGTGCAGCGGTGCATGGCCGCCTGGCCGGACCAGCCCGCCGTCTCCCTGGCCCTGGTGCGCGACGGCAAGACGGTGCTGGCCAAGGGCTACGGCGTGCGCCGTCAGGGCAAAAATGAACCCGCCGACGAACACACCCTGTTCGCCATCGCGTCGAACTCCAAGAACGTCACCGCCGCCTGCCTGGCCATCCTGGTCGATGAGGGCAAGGTGAAGTGGGACGAGCCGATCCGCACCTATCTGCCCGGCTTCACCCTGTCGGACCCGATGGTGGGCGAGCGCATCACCGTGCGCGACACCCTGAGCCATCGCGCCGGTTTCGGCCTGGGCGCCGGCGACCTGCTGTTCTGGCCCAACAGCGACCGGACGCGCGCCGAGGTCTTGGCGCAGGCCGCCTTCGTGCCGATCGAGGACGGCTTCCGCGAGGACTACCACTACTGCAACCTGATGTTCGTGGTGGCGGGCGCGGTAATCGAAAAGGTCTCGGGCCTGTCCTGGGAGGACTTCGTCCAGACCCGCATCTTCGACCGCCTGGGCATGAGCGAGAGCGTACCGCTGGCCCGCCTGGCCGATCCGAAGAAGTCCGCCCTACCCCACGGCCGCGTCGGCCCGCCCCTGCGTTATCAAGGCGCGATGACCCAGATCGCGGAGTCCATCGTCGAGGTGTGGAACTGGGATTCGGCGGCGGCGGCGGGCGGCATCTGCGCCAGCGCCCACGACTGGGCCAAATGGATCGCCGTGCGCCTGAACGACGGCAAGCTGGCCGACGGCTCGCGCCTGTTCTCCGAAGCCGCCGCGCGCGAGATGTACAAACCGAACATCGTGGTCTCCTCGTCCAACGGGCCGACGGCGGCCCTGCCGAACCGGGCCGTGGCCTCGACCTACGCCATGGGTCTGCAGGTGCAGGACTATCGCGGCGAGCGGCTGGCCACCCACGGCGGCGGCTCGCCCGGCGGCATCTCGGCCACGGTGCTGATCCCCGGCCGCAAGATCGGTTTCAGCGTCTTCACCAACGCCGAAGAGAGCTTCCTGCTGCGCGCCCTGCGATCGGGCCTGTCGGACATCGCCATGAACAAGGTCGACGTCGACTGGATCGCCGATTCCAAACGGATTGAGGCCGAAGGAACCGAGAAGTCGCTGAAGGCCGCCGTCGAGATCGACGCCAAACAGACGGCGGGCGCGGCCCCGTCCATGCCGCTGGAGGCCTACGCCGGAACCTGGCGCGATCCCTGGTACGGCGACATCGTTATCGAGCCGAAGACGGAAGGGCGCGGCCGCAACCGCAAGTCAGGCCTGTGGCTACGCTTCACCCACACCCCGGCGCTGCAGGGCTGGCTGGAGCCCTACGACGGCGAGACCTTCCGCACCCGCTTCCCCGACAAGCGCGAGGAAGACGCCTTCATAACCTTCAGCATCGGCACGGCCAAACCCGCGACCGCCACGGTCAAGGGCGTCTCGCCCGACATCGACTTCAGCTACGACTATCAGGATCTGCGGCTGACGCGAGCGTGAAGCCTCGGACGCCGTCCAGGCTCACCCTTCGCCCGCCACCTCCAGCCGGGCGATGCGGCTGTCCATGTCGGCGACCTGATTCTTCAACCGTTGCGCCTCGGACGCCATGTCGACCGGCGTGCCGTCGTCATAGGTCAGTTGCGCGCCCTTCTCGATCAGGTCGAGACGGTAAAGGGCGGTGACGCGGGTCGCCTTGAACCGCTCCAGCTCGCTTTCCGGGGAGATGACGCGGGCCATGTCAGCGCGCCGCCACGACGATGACTTCGACGAGGTAGTCGGGCGTGGCCAGCTTGGCCTCGCAGGTGGCGCGGGCGGGCGGATGGGCCGGATCGACCCAGGCGTCCCAGACGGCGTTCATCGCCTCGAAATCGGCGATGTCGGCCAGCCAGACCTGGGCCGACAGGATCTTCGTCTTGTCGCTGCCGCACTCGGCCAGGATCGCCTCGACCTCGGCCAGAGCGGTGCGCGTCTGGGCGGCGACGTCCTCGCCCGGCTCGCCGACCTGTCCGGCCAGATAGAGGGTCTGGCCGTGGACCACGGCCTGGCTCATGCGGCTGTCGGGCTGGATGCGGGTGATCATGGCGGCTCCTTGCGGTTGACGCCGGACTTATACGCGGCGAGACGAACGCTCCAAGGACAAACGCCCGGCGCCTCCGCATCTTCCTAAACCCCAAAAGCCGTGTCACAGGATGCGGCCATGGAAACGATCCGCATCGAGAACCGCATCGGCGTGCGCGCCCCGGCTGAACGCATCTGGGACGTGCTGACTGATTTTGCAGGATGGAGACGCTGGAACCCGCACGAGACGGACATCGAAGGCGTCCTCGGTTTCGGTGCGGCGATCCGCCTGACCGAACGCCTGCCGGACCTGGGGGAGCGTCGGATCGAGGCCCGGTTGGGCGAATGGCAGCCGAACGCCCAACTGGTGTGGGCCGAACGACGCGGCTTCCTGTTCCGCACCCTGCGCTACTATGAAATCGACGAGTTGGAGCGCGGCAGCTGCATCCTGTCTCACGGGACCATCTTCAGGGGCCTGCGCGCCGAGCTATTCCATGACAAGCATCGGGCGCGCATCCGCCCGGCCTATGAAACAATCGGTGAAAATCTGAAGCGGATCGCCGAAGAGGGCTGACGTCGCCGAACGTCAACCGCCCTTGATCGTATCGGTGATGTTGATGATCGCCGGTCCCAGGATGACGACGAACAGCACCGGCAGGAAGAACAGAATCATCGGCACGGTCAACTGGGCCGGCAGGGCCGCCGCCTTCTTCTCGGCCGCCGCCAGACGCAGGTCGCGGTTCTCCTTGGCCATGACGCGCAGCGCCGAGCCCAGGGGCGTGCCGTAGGTCTCGGCCTGGGTCATGGCCGTGGCCACGGCGCGGATGCCCGGATGCTGAGTCCGCTTGGCCATGCCCTCATAGGCCAGTCGGCGTTCGGGCAGATAGCTCAGCTCGGCCGACAGCAGGGACAGCTCCTCGGCCAGTTCGATGGACTGACCGCCGACCTCCTGGCTGACCTTCTGGATCGCCGCCTCGATGGACATGCCGGACTCCACGCAGATCAGCAGCAGGTCCAGCGAATCGGGGAAGGCCGCCACGATCGACTGGCGTCGCTTGTCGATCAGATTTTTCAGATAGATGTTCGGCGCATAGAAGCCCACGCCCGCCGCCAGAATGACGATGGAAAACAGGGTGAAGCCCGGCAGGTCCGGCTTGATGACGACGAACAGGTAGAAGGCCGTCAGCGCCATCAGGATGAACGGCAGCGAAAAGCGGAAGAAGTAGAAGGTGTTCAGCGGCCCCGGCCCACGGAAACCCGCCTGGATCATGTTCTCGGCGACCTTGGGGTCTTCCAGCAGCTTCACCAGATTCAGCCGCGCCACGACCCGACTGCGGAAGCTGTCGTCCGTGCGGCGCAGGCCGCTGCCCGTCTCGCCCGCGCCGCCGCGCATGGCCTGACGCGAACGCCGGCGCAGTTCCTCGCGACGCTCGGCCACCGCCTTCATCCGCTTGTCCAGCCGCGCCCCGCCGCCGATGAAGGAGCCCAGCATGGTCAGGACGCTGGCGAAGACGGCGACGCCCACGCCGATGCTCAGCAGGTTCTGCGGGTCTGTGATGAAGCGCATGAAGGCGTTCATGATCAGGACTTCCCCCTCAGAACTTGAAGTTGATCATGCGCTTCATCACGAAGACGCCGGTGGCCATCCACAACACCGCGCCCAGCAGCATCACATGACCTCGAACGTCGGTGAACAGCAGCATCATGTAGCTGGGGCTCGTCACCGTCACCATGATCATCACCGCCGGCGGCAGGGAGCCGATGATGCCGGCCGACGCCACGGCTTCGGACGACATGGCCTTGATCTTTTCGCCCATCATCCGGCGGGCGCGCAACACCGAGGTCAGATTGCTCAGCGCCTCGGCCAGGTTGCCGCCCGACTTCTGCTGGATGGCGATGACGATGGCGAAGAACTTCAGCTCTGGCGTCGGCATGCGCTGATACATCTTGTCCAGCGCGTCGGCGAGCGTCAGTCCCACCCCCATGCCCTCGACCAGCAGGCGGAATTCCCCGCCCAGCGGCTCGGGGCTTTCACGCGCGATGACCTTGAAACAATCGTGGACGGGCAGACCCGTCTTGATGCCGCGCACCAGAACGTCCACGGCGTCGGGGAAGGCCAGGGAGAACTTCTTCATCCGCGCCTTGGCCTTCATGTTCACGATCCAGCGCGGCACGCCCAGACCCATGGCCACGCCGACGCCCAACACGATGAAGATGTTGGCGCCCAGAACAAAGGCCAGCAGCGAGCCGCTCAGCCCCATCACCACGCTGATGATGACAAAGGTCCGCATCGACAGGCTCAGGCCCGCCTGCTTCAGTTTTGCGCTGGTGGTCATCCGCGCCTTGCGCTCGCGCCGGTCGACTTCGCGCAGCTGGACCATGATCTGCTTGCGGCGCGCTTCGGGCGTATTGGCGGCCGCGGCGCGCTTGGCCGCCGCCACGGCCTCGGTCCGACCGGCCGCCAGGCCCTTGGCGCGCTTGACCGCCTGCCCCGAAGAGTCGTCGCCGCCGACCAGCACCCAGCCGACGCCGCCGATGGTGATGAAGGCCAGGACCGCCGCGAGGATCGGAAGAAGCATCGGCCCTACTCCGCCGCGTCCAGAGCTTCGGCCAGTTCGCGTTCCAGCCCGTAGTAGCGGGCGCGGTCCCAGAAGCGCGGACGGGCGATGCCGGTCGAACGATGGCGGCCGGTGATCTTGCCGTGCGTGTCTTCACCGGTGATGTCGTAAACGAACAGATCCTGAGTAACGATGACGTCGCCTTCCAGCCCCACCACCTCGGTGATGTGGGTGATGCGACGGCTGCCGTCGCGCAGGCGCGCGGCCTGAACGATGACGTCGATCGAGCCGACGATCATCTCGCGGATGGTCTTGGACGGCAGACCGTAGCCGCCCATGGTGATCATGGATTCCAGACGGCTGATCGCCTCACGCGGGCTGTTGGCGTGCAGCGTGCCCATCGAGCCGTCGTGGCCGGTGTTCATGGCCTGCAGCAGGTCGAAGGCCTCGGGGCCGCGCACCTCGCCGACGATGATGCGTTCGGGGCGCATCCGCAGGCAGTTCTTCACCAGGTCGCGCATGGTGATCTGGCCCTGCCCCTCCAGGTTCGGCGGGCGGGTCTCCAGCCGCACGACGTGGGGCTGCTGCAACTGCAGCTCGGCGGCGTCCTCGCAGGTGATGACGCGCTCGGTCGGGTCGATGAAGGCCGTCAGGGTGTTCAGCAGGGTCGTCTTACCCGAGCCGGTGCCGCCCGAGATGACCAGATTGCATCGCGCCGCGCCGATGACGCCCAGAACGCGCGCCCCCTCGGGACTGATGGAGGCGAACTCCACCAGATTGCGCATCGTCAGCTTGTCCTTCTTGAACTTCCGGATCGTCAGCGTCGGTCCGTCGATGGCCAGCGGCGGGGCGATGACGTTGACGCGGCTGCCGTCGGGCAGGCGGGCGTCGCAGATCGGGCTGGCCTCGTCCACGCGGCGGCCGACCTGGGACACGATCCGCTGGCAGATGTTCATCAGCTGGGTGTTGTCGCGGAAACGGACATTGGTCAGTTGCACCTTGCCGCCGACTTCGATGAAGACCCGCCCGGCCCCGTTGACCATGATGTCGGCGATGTCGTCGCGCGCCAGCAGCGGCTCCAGCGGGCCGTAACCGAGGACGTCGTTCAGGATGTCCTGGACCAGGTGCTCCTGCTCGGCCACCGACATGGAGACGTTCTTGATCGCCACCAGCTCGGCGACGATGTCGCGGATTTCCTCGGACGCCGCCTTCTGATCCAGCTGGGCCAGCTGGGCCAGGTCGATGGTGTTCATCAGGGCGTTGAAGATGGTCGTCTTCGTCGCGTGATAATAGTCGCTCTGCTCGCGCACGATTTCGGCGACGGCCTGGGCGTTCTTCAGCTGGGCCAGCCCCGCCGTGGCGCGCGGCCCCGCGCCGCCGGACGTCGGACGCGCGACCGGATCACCCTGCCCCAGCGCGTGCTCGAACGGATCTGGCCGCTTGGGAGTCGCCGGCGTCAGCGGGTCCAGTTCCTCAGGCGGGAAGGCGTCGACGGGATCCAGCGCCCTGTGCGACGACCGTTCCGCGACCGCGGCCAGGTCCGGCTCTGGCGAAGCGGCCGGACGCAGCGGCGCAACCGGAGCTCCCGATGCTGTCCGTTTCCCGAACACCTAGCCGCGCTTCTTGCTGAACAGGCCGGCGAACAGGGACGATCCCCCGGCCGAACCCTTTGCGGCGCGCGCCTGTCCGGCGGTCGTGGGCAGTTCACGATGGGACACGATCTGGGCCAGGGTCTCGAACGCCTCGGCCGCCTTGGTTCTGGCCGCCGAGTCCACGATCATCTGGCCGTTGTTGGCGGCCGCGCCGAAGACCTTGGCGTCGAAGGGAATGACCAGGCTGGGGTGAACGCCCAGCGCGGCGCCGAAATCCTTGACCGGGATCTCGGGACGTCCGGGAACGCCGACCTGGTTCAGCACCAGACGCGGCGGCGCGTCGTTCGGTCGCCCCTGCCTGATCAGATCGATCATGTTCTTGGCGTTGCGCAGGGAGGCCAGATCCGGCGTCGCCACCACCACCACCTCGTCCGCCGAAATCAGCGCCCGACGCATCCAGCCCGACCACAGGTGCGGCAGGTCCAGCACGACAAAGGGCGCCGTGGAACGGATGCGGCTCGTCACCTCCTCGAAGACTTCGGGCCCGAAATCCCAATCGGCGTCCAGGGTCGCGGGCGCCGCAAACAGGCTCAGCTTGTCGGTGCAGCGAACCGTCATCCGGTCCAGCAGGGTCGCGTCCAGGCGCTCGGGCTGCTTCAGGGCGTCAGCGACGCCGCCCAGCGGATCCTGGTTGAAATCCAGCCCCGCCGTGCCGAACGGCAGGTCATAATCGACGATGACTGTGTTGACGCCGATCCGCTCGCTCATGGCGTAGGCGGTGTTGTGCGCCACGGCCGAGGCCCCCGCCCCGCCGCGCGCGCCGACGAAGGCGATGGTGCGCCCGACGAAGGGCTGGGCCGGATCGGCGAACAGGCCGCCGATAGCCGCGATGAGCTGCAGCGGTTGAATCGGAGCGACCAGGTACTCGCTGACCCCGCGCCGCATCAGTTCGCGATACAACAGGATGTCGTTGGCCGCGCCGATGATCACCACCTTGGTGCCCGCGTCGCAAACCTGGGCCAGGGCGTCGATCTCGGCCAGAAGGCTCTGCGCGTCCTTCAGGCTTTCGACGATGACCAGGGGCGGTGTCGGTTCGCCCTGATAGGCCTCGATGGCCGCCTGAACGCCGCCGAGACGGATCTGGGTGGCCGCCCGCGCCATGCGGCGATCCTGGCCAGCGCGTTCAGCGGCGGCGGCCGTGTCCTGGCGCTCGGCGAAGACATGGACCCCGATACGCGGAATGGAGACCTCGACCGTCGCGCCGATCGGGCTAAGGCCGGACGACGTCGCCAGGGGCGCGGGCGCGGCGTCCACGACGGGCGACGCGGCGGGTTCAACCGGCGCCGGCTCGATCTCGGGCCGGACCGCCTCAGCGGCCATCGGGGCCGCAGTGTTCATGGAAACCGCAGATCCCGCCCCCGGAGACGCAGCAGCGCCGCCCCGGTCGTTGCGAAGGTCCAGAAACTCGTCGTCCAGATCAAAACCATCCAGGGCGTCGAACACGCTCGGCGCTTGGGGCTTGGCCAGGTTGCTCATTGAATGGCCTGTGAGATGCGCATCTGCGACAGCAAAGGCTCTCGCGTCGCTGAGGTGGCGGAGCCCTTGCGATAGGCGTCGAACACGACCGAGCGGCGCCCGGCTTCGGACGGCGTCATGCCGCGCGGCGCGACAATGTCGCGCGGGTCGGCGATCTGGGCGGCCAGGTTGGCGGTGACGGCGCAGCCGAAGTTCGAAGCGGACTGGTTGTCGCCGCTGCGGCCCAGATTGCCCCACTGCGTCCCGCACTGCGGAACCACGGCGCGGACCGTCTCGAAGCCGACCAGCACCGGCGCACGCGGGTCCGGCGCGGCGTAGGCCGCGACCTTGATACGGTTCTCGGGCACGCCCGCCTGGTGCAGAGCCGCCTTGACGCCCCAGGCCGCTTCGCTCGCCACCGGGTCGCCGCCCGATGGCGCCTCGATCACCAGCACAGGCGCGCCCTCCATAGCGAAGCGGTTGACCAGATCGCCCAGCGCCGCGCGCTGATTGCCGGACAGGCCCGTCTCGTGAACCGCCAGGGCGATACGCTCCAGCCCCGGCTCGACCTGGAGCGAGAAGCGCGATGTCGGCGTCAGGGGCGGCTCGCCGCCCAGACTCGCCGGGCCGCCGACGCAGGCCGACAGCGCCAGCCCGCCCAGGGCCAGGGCGATCAGGGGAAGGAAACGCGAGGCAGGTCGGGTCATGGCGTTCACTCGATCACATAGCCGACGGGTCCACGCCATCCGGCGCCCGCCTGGGCGGTCGGCGCAGGCGAGCCGTAGACCTGGTTCAACTGGCCGAAGAAAATGGTCTGGGCGTCATGGGCGATGCGCAGGCCGTCGGCCGGCGTCTGCATCCGGCCCGGCGCCGTCGGCGTGACGATGTAGGGTTCGACGATGACCACCAGCTCGGTCTCGCCCATCAGATAGTCACGCGATCGGAACAACTGGCCCAGCACCGGGATGTTGGTCATGCCCGGCAAGGAATCCACCGCCTGACGCGTGCTTTCCTGCAACAGGCCTGCGATCATCATCGATCCGCCCGAGGGCAGCTCGACGGTGTTTTCACTGCGCCGCACGGACAGGCCTGGCAGGGTGACGGAAGAGGGCGTGCCGGCGCCGATGGTCAGGCCGCCGCTGGGCGTCAACTCCGACACCTCCACCTTGACCTGGAGACTGATACGTCCGCCGGAAAGCACCACCGGCCGGAAGCCCAGCGCCACGCCGTAGGGTTTGTACTGAACCACGATCTGACCATCGCGATCACGACCCGTGGGAACCGGAAACTCGCCGCCGGCCAGGAAACTGGCGGCCTCGCCGTTAACCGAGGTCAGATTGGGCTCGGCCAGGGTGCGGACCAGGCCGACCCGCTCGAACGCCTTCAGGGTCGCCGAACCCTTGTTCAGGCCGTCCGAGCCGGGCCCCGTACCCGGCTGGGCCGTCTCCCAGTTCACGGGATCACCCGGGCCGCCATCGACGATGACCGGACACATGGCGCCGTCCGGCCAGCCCGGCCCGATGCACGGCGCCTCCATCTGGAAGTTCTTGGTGGTGTCGCGGGCGATGCCCCCGGCGATCCCGCCCAGAAGGGAGCCGTTGACGCCCCAGGTCGCGTTGTTGCCCAGCAGCCACTGGGTGTCGCCGACACGGCCGATCACGGCCTGGGTGTCAAAGCCCAGTTGCTTGACGACATTGCGCTGCACCTCGACCACGCGGACCTTCAGCGTCACCTGGTCCGAACCGGCGACCGTGATCATGTTCATGACCTTCTCGGGCGCGGTGACGAAGGCGCGCGCCACCTGGGCGGCGCGGTCGGCGTCGGCGGGGCTGGCGGCCACCCCGGTCAGGATGATGCTGTCGTTGACCGCCTCGGCCTGCAGGTTAGAGCCCGGCGCGACGCGGTTCAGCGTATCCTGAAGGGCGCTGACGCCCGCATCCACCCGTACCCGCAAGGCCAGGATGGCGCGCCCCGAAGCGTCCAGGAAGACCGCGTCCGTCTCGCCGCCCTCCAGGCCGATCATGGTGATGCGGCGCGGCGTGTGCAGCATGGCCTCGGCCACGCGCGGATTGGAGATGATGATGTCCCTTGCGTCGGCGGGCAGATCGACGGCGAAGGAGGTGCCGCGCGGCAGGTTGACCAATTGCGGGGCCGAGCCCGCCGTAACCGCGGCGCGCGTCGTCTGGGCGTCGGCCTGATCCATGGGCGCGCTCGCCCCGCTCAGGGCGAGTACGGCGACGCAGGCGGCGGCGGCGAAGCGGTTCATGCTGGAGATCCTCATGGCGTCGCCACGTCCTGGGGCGCGCCGCCGCCGCGATAGACCTTCACCACCGAGCCCTGTCGTTCGCCTCCGCGTCGCACGGCGCCGGGGACATGACCCGAAGGCCCCGCCGTATCGGCATAGGAGCGCAGCACCAAGGACAGATCGCCCTCGGACCGCGCCAGCGCCAGTAACTCGGCGTCGCGCTCGCTGACCGCCAAGGTGGCTGTGGCGCCGACCACGGCCTGCTCGTCCTCGGCGGCGCGGGTGCTCTGGTCGATGGCCAGAACCTTCATGTTGCGCATGATGGTCGCCGTGGTGAAGCGCGGCCCGGCGCCGCTGTCGTTGTTCTTGATTTCGCGCGTCATCAGCACGTCCACCCGGTCGCCGGGCAGGATGAAGCCGCCGGCGGCGGTCTCGACGGTGACGCGAATGGCCATGGCGCGCGTGCCCGGCTCCAGATAGGCGGCCATGTAGCCGCTGTCCCCGGCGCGGACGATCTTGCGCGCCACGATGGGCTCTCCGGCCAGGATGGGTTCGCGCACCACGGCGCCGATGTAGTCGGCCTTGGCGCCAGGGCCGTTCAGTTCGGCGGCGGCCTTCATGGCCCGATCAACCGCCTGGGCGCGGGCCTCATCGCGGGTCGGCTTGTCCTTGGCCGTGCCATCGACCGCCGCGTTCTCTGCGGCGGCGCCTTCAGGCTTGGCCGGAAGCGGGGTCGAGCCGTCGGTGATGAAGAGGGGGTTCAGTTCCTCGACCGGCCAGTCCTTCCAGCTCAGGTCGGCGTCGGCCAGGCGGCGCCCCGGCTCCAGATCGCGCGCGGCGACCAGCACCTTGGCCATCGGCCGCGCCTCGACGGCGGCCGCTACGGACGCGGCCGGTTCGCGGCCGGGCGACCCCATGGCGCGCACCACCAGCGCCAGGCCGACGGCGGCCAGGGCGGCGATGCAGATGACGGCGATTTTGGCGGGCTTCATCGACGGTCTCCGGCAGACGCGGATCCGCGCGGATCGCCCCCTGCCGTTAACAATGATGAGGGATCGAGGTTAACGCGTCCCTAAGCGGGACAGCCCTTGGGGAACATCGATCATCCGGCGATGAAGGCCGCCATCACGGGACTGGCCGGATAGGCCAGAAGCGCGCCGATGGCGATGGCGACTCCATAAGGGATGTCTCCCTTGGGCTGCATCAGCCGCATCATCCAGCCCGGCCCGGTCTGGGCCAGAATGGGCAGACGGCTGCGCGCCGTCAGCAACAGCATGCAGAACGCCCCGCCCGCCAGGCCCGTGTAGAGCAAAAAGTGCAACGTGCCCGACAGGCCCATCCACAGCGTGGCCGCGGCCAACAGCTTGGCGTCGCCGCCGCCGATCCAGTTCAGGGCGAACATACCCGCTCCGATGAACAGGCCCGCCACAGCCATCCCGGCCGAAACCCCGACCACGCTCAACGGCAATCCCAACGCCAGCGCCGTCGGAAAGAAGCCGACCACCAGGGCGATCGAGATCCAGTTCGGAATCTTCATCGTCGTCAGATCGTACAGGGCCGCGACGACGGCGAGAACCGGAAGAATGGCGAGGAGAAGAAGCGAAAGCTGGTCCATGCCGTCAGCCTGACCTCAAGTCTTTAAGACTCAGTTTCCTGGTGAAGTTCTGCAAGATGACTCTCGGTCAAAGGAAAACGGCCGGAGCTTTCGCTCCGGCCGTCGCAACCAAACCTGGATAAGGTCTTAGCCTTTCTTAGCGGGAGCAGCCTTGTCCAGTTCGGTGTTCACGCCGTCGAACATGCCTTTGACCTTCGGGCCAATGGCGACAAGCGCGCCGATGATGACCACCGAGATCAGGGCGGCGATCAGGCCGTATTCAATGGCCGTGGCGCCCGATTCGTCTTTGGCGAAGCGATTGATGAAATTACGCATGAGATGTCTTCCTTTGTTATAAGCGAGCAACAGTTCCACCATTCAGGGTCACCGGCTTTGCCCGCTTGACCCCCGTTTGCATGACGACAATGCCGCCTCGTGGATTAAGGACGAGTAAAATCTACCAGCCTCCCGCATGAATATGATGGTTACTTTGATATTTACTATAAAAGTCCCTGCCGACCGGCATTCTCTGGAATTTCAGGAAATCTTGACCTTTGGGTCGCACCTTTCGTGCGCGGCGTCGCGCGCGCCGGTTCCTTTGACTCCGGAGGCCCCGACATGCCGGCATCGGCCAAGCCCAAGGGCGCAAGCCTGATCCGCACCCTGTTCGTCGCCTTGCCGATCGCGCTGGGCGCAGCGCCGGCATCGGCGCAGGAGCGGCCGCTGGAGGTTCGAATTCATCAGGCGACGCGCGTCAATCTGAGCGCAGCCGCCGGATCGGTCATCGTGGCCAACCCCGGTATCGCCGACGTGGCGGTGACGGACGCCCGGACCCTGTTCATCACCGGCAAGGATTACGGCGTGACCGAGATCATCGCCGTCGACGCCCTGGGTCGGCCCCTGTTCCAGCGCCAGGTCGTGGTGGCCCCGGCCGGGACCGGCGCCGTACGAGTCTGGCGCGGCCGCGAGGCGACCGAAGTGACCTGCGGCACGGCTTGCGCCCCCGCCGGGCGCGGCTCATAGGCCCGGCCTTGTCAACGCGCCGCCAGGCTCGGGATCGACGCGAAGGCTCGACGGCGATCGAGTTCGGGCTGGTTGCGATCCCGTTCTTCCTGCTGCTCTTCGGCATTCTGGAGATCGGCCTGATGCTGCTGGTCGACGCCCTGGTCGAGACGGCCGCCTCGGACGCTGCGCGGCAGATCCGCACCGGCCAGGCCCAGGAAGAGAAGCTGACGCCGGAACAGTTCAAGACCCACTTCTGCTCTGAAATGGGCTTTTTCTCCAGCAACTGCGGCAGCCGCGCCTTCATCGATGTGCGCGTCATCGACGATTTTTCGCTCAACGATCCGAACAAGCAGCCGCCTGACCCGATGAGCGGCGCGCGGTTCGACTCCAGCCAGCTCGGCTTCGAACCCGGCGCGCCGGGCGAGCGGGTTCTGGTGCGCATCTGGTACGAACAACCGATCTTCACCCCGGTGATCGCCCAGGCCGTATCGCGCACCAAGGATAACCGAGTGATGCTGACGACCACCCTGGCTTTCCGCAACGAGCCCTACCAATGAGCCGGCGCCCGCGCTTCACCCCCCTAAGGCGTCTGCCTCGCGACCAGGGAGGCGCGACAGCGATCGAATTCGCCCTGATCGCGCCGATCATGATTCTGCTCTATTTCGGCCTGGTCGAGTTCAGCCAGGGCTTCATGGCCCAGCGCCGCGCCAGCCACGCCGCCTCGGTCGTGTCCGATCTGATCGCCCAGAGCGAGCGGACCAGCCGCGCAGGCATCGACGCGGTCTTTGCGGTCGGCGGACTGATCATGCGCCCCTTCCCCGCCAGCGAGCTATCGGTCCGGGCCTCCAGCATCGCCGTCGACGCCAACGGCAAAGCGACGGTGGAATGGAGCCACGGCAACGGCAAGGCGCTGGCCCCGCTCCAACGCGACGATCCGATCAGCGACCTGCCGTCCGACGTGGTCGAGAAGGAACAGACCATCATCATGGGCGAGACGGAATACGTCTATCAATCGCCCTTCGCCGCGGTCCTGCCCAAACCGGTCACGCTGTCTCGCCGTTACTTCTTGCGCCCGCGAACCGTCGATCGCGTCGTCTGCACCGACTGCTGACCTAACCGACCAGAGCCTCCTTCAGCGCCAGGATCTTGGCCTCGGTCTCCAGCCGCTCGGCGTGCGGGTCGCTGTCGGCGACGATGCCCGCGCCGGCCTGGGCGCGCCAGCCCCAGCCCGCCGCATCCTGCACAAAGGCCGCCGTCCGGATCAGCACAGACGCCGTCAGCGCCTGATCACCGTCCAGCCCCAGGCCGAACAGGGAGCCGCACCACGGCCCGCGCGGCGGCTCATGGCCCGCGATCACCTTCATGGCCTGATGCTTGGGGGCCCCGGTGATGGAGCCGGGCGGAAAGGCGGCTTCCAGCACGTCGGCCGGGCCGAAACCGTCCGCCGCCTGGGCGCTGACCGTCGAGACCAGATGATGCACGGTCGGATGACGCTCGACCTCGAACAGGCGCTCGACCCTGACCGAGCCCGGTCGCGCCGCCCGCGCCAGATCATTCCGCATCAGATCGACAATCATCAGGTTCTCGGCCCGATCCTTGGCGCTGGCGGCCAGTTCAGCGGCCAAGACGGCGTCGATGGCCGGATCGGGATCACGCGGACGCGTCCCCTTGATCGGCCGGGTTTCCATCCGCCCATCGACGCCGTCAAAAGTCAGGAACAATTCGGGCGAGTTCGACACGATGGCCCGCCCGCCTAACCGCCAGAAGGCGCCGTAGGCCGCGCCGCGCGCCGCCGATAGCCGAAGAAAGACGTCGAACGGGTCTCGCCCGGCCTCCAGCCGCCCGGACCAGGCGCGAGCGATATTGGCCTGGAACAGCTCGCCGGCCGCGATACGCGCCACGACGTCCGCCACCGCCGCCTCATAGACCTCAGGCGGCGCCTCGCCGTCAAAGGCGGATGCGGGCGCGGACGGCGCATCGGGCGCTTCGGCCAGCGTCAGCCATCCCGCCGCCCGGCGGACCTGCTCACGCGCCTCCGCCGCCGTGCGCCCGCGCCCCACGGCGTGGACGACCTTTTTCTGATGATCGAAGGCCAGCACGGCCGGATAGCGGGCCAGCATCAAGTCCGGCCAGGCCCCGCTCCGCTCGCCCGTCGCGGAACGCGCGCCGGCGTCATAGCTCATCAACCCGACAACGCCGCCTCCCGCAAAGCTCGGATCACGCAGAGCCTGGAACAGGGCCGCGTCATCCGCCCGCCCCGCCACGCTCAGATCCGGCTCGCAGGCGACAAAAGACAGCCTCCCGCCGTGCGCGGCGGGATCCCCCGCCCCGGCGATCAGCGCCAGCGCGCCCTCGCGCCGGTTCAACCCCGCCGCGACAGCCAGCGGATCGACCCAGCCGCACGGCTCGATCTGCAGAGCTTTCAGCGACACAGCCGCGCCCGTATACGATCGGCCCGGTCCGCATCCACGCCCAGAGCCTGATCCAGATAGGCGCGGATCGAGCCGTGCCGCATCTCGATGGCGGTGAAGGCGGCGTGCAGATAGCCGCCCTCCACCCCGAGAAAGGCGACGACGGCCCCGTGCGAAGCCATGCGGCCGGTGAAGGCGGTCAGCTTGCGCGCCATCTCCTCGGCCCGCTCGTCCAGTCTCACAGCCTGATTGGTCAGCAGGTAGTCGGCCATCAGATCGTCGCGCGATACGCCCAGCAGGCTGTGGGTCAAGGCCGCCAGCAGGCCGGTCCGGTCCTTGCCCGCCGCGCAGTGGATCAGCACCGGCCCCTCGACCTCGGCCAACAGGCGGAAGTAGCGGCCGAACAGGTCGACATGAGCCGCTTCGAAGGGCAGGCGGCGATAGGTCTCGGTCATGAAGGCGCGACCGGACGCCTCGGTCAGGTCGGCGGTCTTCAGAAAAGTCAGGTGCGGCGCCTCGCCGCCGTCGTCATGGTCGCTTTCGATCAGCGTCCCGGCCCAGCCGACCGGACGGCGCGAAGGTTGGGCGCGGCGCTCGCTGGGCCGACGCAGGTCGACCACGGCAGCCAGCTTCAGCGTCTCCAGTTGCGCCACGTCCGCCTGCGTCGCCCGCGCCTGATGCGCCGAACGATACAGCCGCCCGCGCGCCAGAAGACAGTCATCCACGGCGTAGCCGCCATAGTCGCGGAAGTTGTCGATGGCCTCGAACGGCGAAAGGCGGTCGCTCATGACCGCCTTCCTTAGACTGTTCCTCGAACGACGCCAGTCGCCTAACGCCCCGCCACCAGGGCCGACATGGCGTCCAGATAGGTAAGGAAGGCGTCGCGGCCTATCTCTGTCATGCTGGCCCGCGTCAGGGGCTTGCGGCCCTGAAAGCTCTTGGACACGGCGACGAAGCCCGCCTCCTCCAGCTTGCGCAAATGCACCGACAGATTGCCGTCCGTCGTCTGCAGCCGCGCCTTCAGTTCGCTGAAGTCGGCGCTCTCCACCCCGGACAGATAGGCCATGATCCCCAGGCGCACCCGGCCGTGGATCACCTCGTCGATGCAGGCGATGTCGAAGTTCGAGGTCTCGTCCTCGACGTTCATCTCAGCCCGCCTTCTTCGTTGCGCCGCGCACCAGGATCAGTCCGGGCGCGAGGGCGACGGCGATCAGCAGGACCAGATAGACCGGATAGATGAGCAGGGGATCGCCCAGTCCGGCAAGCACCACGGCGCCGGCGTAAGAGATCAGGCCCACGACGTTGAGCCAGGCCTTGCGGCTGATGGCGGCCACTACCATCCAGGCCGAACCGTAGGCGCCCATGACCACCGTCGGCATCAGGGCCATCACGCCCCAGTCGCCGGTGCGCCAGCCGAAGACCATCAGGGCCGTCCAGGTGACGAAGATGCCGTAGCCGATGGCCGACCAGGCCGCGCCGACCGACCGGTTCATGGCGCTGGCGCCGCCGCAGGCGCTTTCGATGCGGCGGATGAGCACGACCAGAGCGATCACGAATACTGCGGCTGCACCCAGCCACAGCGACAGGCTTTCCCAGCCGCCGTTGGGGATGCGACCCAGCGCCATCATCCACTGGCCGACCGTGGCGACCCCGAAGATTACGGCCGCGGCGACCAGCACCGATCCGCCCAGAAGCGGCGCCTGCCGTCCCTCCTGGGCGAGGGCCTTCATATAGGCGATGTCGTCGTGAACGGATTGAACCTGGTCGCGGGTCATGGCGTCTCTCCCTGCCTGTTGAAAGCGAGAATGGGCCAAGAACTTTATTCTGTAAAGTTCTTTCTTGAAATCGCACCATACGACCCTCCCAGCGCCCAAGCAAAAGGGCGCCGGGGGAGCCCCCAGCGCCCTCATCAGGTCAGCGGGTCGTCTTACCGGAACGGCGGCTCGTCGAAGGCGCGCAGCTTGCGCGAGTGCAAACGGGCGCCTTCGGCGCGCAACAGGTCCACCGCCTGAATGCCGATCTGCAAATGCTCGGAGATCGAGCCTTCATAGAAGCGGTTGGCCTGGCCCGGCAGCTTGATCTCGCCGTGCAACGGCTTGTCCGAGACGCACAGCAGTGTCCCGTAGGGCACGCGGAAGCGATAGCCCTGGGCCGCGATGGTGGCGCTTTCCATGTCGATGGCGACGGCGCGGCTCTGGTTGAAGCGCAGAGCCGACTTGGAATAGCGCAGCTCCCAGTTGCGGTCGTCGGTAGTGACGACCGTGCCGGTGCGCAGCCGCTTCTTGACCTCTTCGCCCGGCGCGCCCGAGACCAGCTTGGTCGCATCATAGAGGGCGCGCTGCACCTCGGCGATGTTGGGGATGGGGATGTCGGCGGGCAGGACGGCGTCCAGAACATGGTCGTCGCGCAGATAGGCGTGGGCCAGCACATAGTCGCCGATGGTCTGGCTGCCGCGCAGGCCGCCGCAGTGGCCGATCATCATCCAGGCGTGCGGACGGGTGACGGCCAGATGGTCGCAGATCGTCTTGGCGTTCGACGGCCCGACGCCGATGTTGACCAGGGTGATGCCCTGACCGTCCGGCCGCGTCAGGTGATAGGCGGGCATCTGATGGCGGCGCCAGGCCGCGTCCATGATGGCGACTTCCGGGTTCGGCGTGGCGCGGTCGATGACCACGCCGCCGGCGCACGACAGGGTTTCATAGGGGCTGTCCGGATCGGCCAGCTGGGCGCAGGCCCAGCGCACGAACTCGTCGACGTAGCGATGATAGTTGGTGAACAGCACATAGGACTGCACGTCCTCGACCGGGGTGCCGGTGTAGTGACACAGGCGGGCCAGCGAGAAGTCGGTGCGCAGACCGTCGAACTGGGCCAGGGGGAAGCCCTCGCCCGGCTCGAACAGGCCGTCCGAGATTTCATCGCCGATGTGGGCCAGGTCCGTGGTCGGGAACCAGCGGGCGATGGCCGCCGTCATGGAGCTGTCCAGCACCACGCCGGACCCGTCCAGCACATAGGGGAAGGGGATTTCCTGTTCCGACGGCTCGACCGTGATCCGGGCGCCGTACTCGTCGGACAGCAGCGTCAGCTGCTCCAGCAGATAGGCGCGGTACAGGTCGGGGCGGGTGACGGTGGTCGTATAGACGCCAGGGCGCGACAGGCGGCCGAAGGCGCGCGTCTCAAGATTCTGCGGGCGGTCGCCGAACCAGCTGATGGTCAGTCGGGGATAGGCGAACAGGCCGGCGGCCCGCGCTTCGAGATCGGCGCGCTCGCCGGTCTCGAGGAAGCGCTTCACTGCATTGCGCAGGTTGGCGACGGATTGCTTGTAGAGGGTTTCGAGGCGGTCCAGCGCCGCCTGGGGGGTCATCTTGTCTGTCATGGCTTCCTCTAGCGGAAATCCGTGACCTTGGCGAGACGGGGGAAACACGCCGACATGACAGTTGACCAAGGACGCCGGCGCGCGCTTCCTCATGCGGCTGGAGGATTTCCCATGGCTCGACGCCTTTTCGCCCTCGCCGCCGCAACCGCTACGCTGGCCGCCGCCTTCGTTTCGACGCCCGCCTCGGCCGAGGTGAAGTCGGCCGCGCCGCATGGCTTCGAGGTCGGCGGGACGCTGACCCTGAACGCGCCGCCCGCGCGAGTCTGGGCGATGTTGACCGCGCCCGACGCCTGGTGGAGCCGCGACCACCGCTGGTTCAAGAACTCAGTCCTGTCGCTGGACCTGTCGCCCGGCGGCTGCTGGTGCGAGCGGGCGGCGGACGGCCGCGTCTCGCGCCATCTGGAGACGGTGCTGGTCGAGCCGGGATCGAAGCTCGTGCTGCAAGGCGGCCTCGGTCCGCTGCAGGGCCAGGGCGCGGCGGGCGGCCTGACGTTCAGCCTGAAGCCGGAAGGAGACGGGACGACCCTGACGTGGACCTATGTCGTCGGCGGCTACGCGAGCGGCGGGCTGGAAGCCTGGGCCGCGCCGGTCGACGGAGTGCTGTCGGCCCAACTGGCCAATCTGAAGACGCAGGCCGAGCGGGCCGACTGACGTCTCAACCCAGCGCCTCGCGCAGGAAGGCTATCGCGCCCGTCCTATCGCCCGCCGCTCCGCGCCAGACCGACGCCGCGTCGGAGGCGCCGCCATAGGCGGACGGGTCGGTGAAGGTCGCGTCCGGCCGCTGCGGCGCGCCCAGGGCCGCCGCCGCACGCACCGCGCCGGGCGCGCCGGCCGCCGCCAGATAGCGCCGGTCCAGCGCCAGCATCAGCGCTGCACCACCGCCCTCGCCCTGGCCCAAAACGCCGATCCGCCTCGCATCGCCTCCCAGATCATCCGCCCGCCGCGCCGCCCAGGCGACCGCCGCCGCCGCATCGGCGATGTAGGCTGGATAGGGACTGCCCGGCGCCGCGCGGCGGTCGGCCAGAACCACGACGAAGCCGCGCTCGGCCAGATCGCGCGCCGTGCGTTCATCCGCCGCCTCGGGCGCGCCGTCCGGCAACAGAACCAGCATCGGCGAGCCGCCCGCCCGCGCCGGGCGATAGAGGCGCAACGTCTGACGCGGATCGGCGCCATAGGCCGCGCGCGCCGTGCGCCAGCCGGGCGGCCCCAGCGCCACGGACGGCGTCAGGCCCTCGCCGACCAACGGCGCGCAGGCCGCCGTCGCCACGGTCGCCAGCAGCGGCGCCAGAAGCCCTCGTCTCGTCATTCCGCCTCCCCGAAAGCTGAAGGGCGCGGCCCTGTCGAACCGCGCCCCGAAGTCAAGCAGAGCCTTACTTGGCCAGATGCTTATCCAGCCAGCCGAAGACCTCATTGTGCCACTGCAGGCTGTTGGCCGGCTTCAGCACCCAGTGGTTCTCGTCCGGGAAGAAGACGAAGCGGCTCTCGATCCCGCGCCGTTGCAGGGCGGTGAAGGTCGACAGGCTCTGCGAGGTCGGGATGCGGAAGTCGAGGTCGCCCTGAACCACCAGCATCGGATCGCGCCAGTTCTGCACATGGTTGGCCGGGTTGAACTTCTGATAGCCCTCCGGATTCTCCCACGGCGTGCCGCCGTATTCCCATTCGGTGAACCACAGCTCCTCGGTGCCGTAGCCCATGCCGAAGGTGTCGAAGACGCCGTCGTGGTTGACCAGGCATTTGAACTCGCCCGCCCAGTTGCCCGCGATCCAGTTGATCATATAGCCGCCGTAGGAGGCGCCGAGCGCGCAGGCGTTCTGGCCGTCCAGGAAGTCGTACTTCGACTGGGCGAAGGCCCAGCCCTTCTGCAGGTCTTCCAGCGGGCGGTCGCCCCAGTGCTGGCTGATGGCGTCGGTGAATTCCTGGCCGTAGCCGGTCGAGCCGTGGAAATCGATCATCACCACCGCATAGCCCGCGCCCGCATAGGTCTCGGGGTTCCAGCGGTAGGACCAGCCGTTGCCGAACGAGCCCTGCGGCCCGCCGTGGATCAGGAACGCGACCGGATACTTCTGGCCCTCGACATAGTTGGCGGGCTTGATGACGTAGCCGTGGACCGTCTCGTCGTTCCAGCCGGGGAAGCTGAACTGTTCGGCCTCGCCGAAGGCCTTGGTCGCCAGCTGCGGGTTCACGTTCGTCAGGCGGCGCGGCATTTCGCGGCCGCGATAGGTCTTGAAGAACAGGTCGCTGGGCGAGGTCAGGGTGTCGACCGCCATGACGAAGCCCGAGGGCGTCTGCTGGAAGGCGCCGACGTGGCCTTCACCCGTCAGCGGCGTCACCACCCCGTTGCGCGCGTCGATGGCGAATAGGCGAGTCTGACCGACGTCGCCCGCCGTGGTGTAGAGGGTGTTCCCGTCCTTCGACCATTGCAGCGTATCGGCCGAGCGGTCCCAGTTGGCCGCGATCTGGCGCGTTTGGCCGGTGGCGACGTCGCGCAGGAAGATCGAATATTTGTCGGCCTCGAAGCCCGGACGGGCCATGGCGCGGTAGGCCAGGGTCTGACCGTCCGGCGAGAAGACCGGGCCGGTGTCCCAGGCCGGGTTGGCCTCGGTCAGATTGGTCAGTTGGCCGGGCGCCGAGACGGCGACGCTGTAGAGATCGAAGTTGGTGCTCCACGGCTCGCTGTTTCCAGCCTTGCGCGCCGAGAAGACCAGCGAGCGGCCGTCAGGGGCGAAGGTGAACTCGCTCTCGTCGCCGAACGGCTTAGACGGGGTGTCGCCGTCGAAGCCTTTCGTGACCCAGACCGGTTCGCCGCCCGCCTTGCCGTCAGCGCCGATCGACTGGACGAAGAGGTGGTTCTGGGTGTGGTCGTTCCACGTATCCCAGTGACGCACGAACATGCGGTCATAGACCTGGCCGGTGGACTTGCGCTCGGCCTCGGTCTTGCCGCGCGTGACCGAGGCGGTCAGGTCCGCCGCATCCGGATAGACGGCCAGAGACACGGCCACGGCGTCGCCCGCGCCATTGATGCGATAGGCGTTGACGTCGGTCGGCAGGGCCGTGACCTGCATCGCCGTCGCGCCCTTGTCGCCCGAGACCCAGACCTGGCTCGAACCCGAACGGCCCGACAGGAAGTACAGCTTGCCGTCGACGCCCCAGCGAGCGGTGTTGGCGCCGCCCTCGGAGATGTCCAGCTTCTGCGGCTGCGCCTCGCCCTTCAGGCCCAGGATGTAGAGGGCGCTGGAGCGCTTGTTGGCCGCCACGTCCGTCTGGGTCAGGGCGTAGACCACCCACTCGCCGTCCGGCGACACCTGGGGATCGCCCAGCCGGTTGGCCGAGATCATGTCCTGATAGGTGAAGGCCGTACGGGCCTGGGCCGTCGCTGGGGCCGTCGCAGCCGCCGGAGCGACCAGCGCCCCCTCGGCCAGGGCCGGCAGGGCCGTGGCGGTCAGCAGGGCGGCGGCGCTGAGGCCGGACAGGAGATGGGGCAGGCGGCGCATTCGGCGCTCCTCATGCGGATGTGAAGTCTGGCCGAAGGCCTAACACCGCCGCGCGCCGCCCGCAAAGTCTCCTGTTCAGCCCGCGGTTTACTGACCTTCCTTCGTCCAGTCGGCCGTCCAGTCCAGGATCTCCTGCTGCCACTCGACCCAGGTCTGGGGTTTCAGCACCCAGTGGTTCTCGTCCGGCACATGGACGAAGCGGCTGGGGATGTTCAGCCGCTGCAGGGCCGAGAAGGTCGCCAGCCCCTGCTCCATCGGCACGCGGAAATCCTTGGAGCCGTGCAGCACCAGCATCGGCTTCTTCCAGTCGCCCGCATAGGTCTCGGGGTTGTGTTCGTCATAGACGGCCTTGCGGTCCCAGGTCGCGCCGCCGAACTCATGGATGAAGGTCGAGATGTCCATGGCGTTCATCAGCTGGGGCACGTCGAACACCCCGGCGTGGTTGACCAGGCAGCGCCACGGCTCGTTCCACTGGCCCGCGATCATATTGACCATATAGCCGCCGTAGGAGGCGCCCAGCGCGCAGGCTCGCTGGCCGTCGATCCACGGATTGGCCGACAGCGCCGCCTGCCAGCCCTTTTGCAGGTCTTCCAGCGGACGGTCGCCCCAGTGGTCGTTGATGGCGTCGGTGAAGGTCTGGCCGTAGCCCGGCGAGCCGTGGAAGTTGACCATCACCACCGCATAGCCCGCCGCCGTATAGACCTGGGGGTTCCAGCGGTAGGACCAGCTCTCGGTCCAGGGCGACTTGGGCCCGCCGTGGATCAGATAGACGGCCGGATATTTACGGCCTTCGACATAGCCTGCGGGCTTGAACACCCAGCCGTGCGCCGTCTCGTCGTTCCAGCCGGGGAAGCGGATCTCCTCGGGACGCGGCAGGTCGATCCGGGCCAGCAGCTCGGCGTTGTGCTGGGTGGCCTGGCGCGCAGCCTGGCCGTTCTTGGCGATGAAGACCTGCGTCGGGGCCGTGAAGCTCTCATGGGCGTAGGCCAGCACGCCGCCGACCTCGTCGAAGTCGCCGACCGAGCCGATGTCGGTCAGGGCCTTCACCGCGCCGGTGCGGGCGTCGATCTCGAACAAACGGTTCTGGCCCTCGTCGGCAGCCGTGACATAGAGCGCCCGGCCGTCCGAGCGCCAGGTCAGGCCGCTGGGGCCGCGATCCCAATTGGTCAGGGCGCGGGCGTTCGCGCCGTTCGCATCGGCCACCATGACCACCGGCTGATCGCCGCCGACGTTCTCGCGCGGGGCCGCCAGCCAGGCCAGGCGCCGTCCGTCGGGCGACAGGGCGGGCGCCCCGTCCGGTCCCGAATGGCCCTCGGTCAGATTGACCGGCGCGCCGCCGTCAAGGCTCAGGCGATACAGGTCGCTGTCGTTGGTGAAGGCGGCGCGGTCCGCCTGCTTGCGCGCCGCATAGATGAAGGCGCGCCCGTCACGCGCGATCGTCAGCCCGCCCTCGCCGACGCTGACATCGCCGTCCAGTCCGGCGGTCAGGTCGCGCGGCTGACCCTCGGCGAAGCCCGAGCCGTTCAGCGGCTGCAGGAAGATGTGGCTCTGGCGGCCGTCGGCCCAGCGGTCGAACACCCGCAGCGGCATCCGGTCATAGACCTGCTGGTTCGACTTGGCCCGTTCGGCCAGGCGATCCTTGGTGCACTCCAGAGTCTCACAGTCCGTATAGACCGACACGCCCAGCACCAGGGCCTTGCCGTCCGGCGTGAAGCGGAAACCCGACAGGGACACCGGCAAGGTCGTCACCTGAGCCGCCGCCATGCCCTCGCGGTCCGTCCGCCACACCTGGGTCGATCCCCCGCGCGGCGACAGAAAGTAGATCGACTGCCCGTCCGGCGCCCAGCGCGCACCCGAGACGCCGCCCTCTGAGATCGGCAGGCGGCGCGGCGCCGTCGCGCCGTCGACGTCGGCCATCCACAGGCCGGTCAGGTTGCGGTTGCCGTCCCAGTCGGTGCGCGTCACGGCGTAGATGACGCGGCGACCGTCGGGCGAGACGCGCGGATCGCTGACCCGCTCCATCATCGCCAGATCCTTCAGGCCGAGGCGGTCCGAGGCCTCGGCCGGAGCCGGCGCAACCGCCGCGGTCGGCGCGGACTGGGCCAAAGTCGCTTGTGCCAGAACCGGCGTCGCGGCCAAGCCGCCCGCCAGCAACAGCATCTGGACGGCCGCAGCCGTCATCCAGTGTGATCGGGTCATTACGCTACACTCCCCCAAAGAATGGTCAGGTTTCCTGCATAGGCGGCGATCCGGTCCTAGCCAAGCTGGATGGCGCTTGCCCGACGCCGCCGCCTCGGCGACAAGCAGGCGATGAGTCCGGCTCCGCACATTGTCGACGTCCTGATCGCCGAGCGCGCGCCCCGCCTGACGGGATCGGCCGCCTGGCCTTTGGCGCGGCCCGCCCTCTACGGCCTGCTCGACTACGCCAAGGCGCGGCGCATGGCCGACGCCATCGGCCCCATGGGCGGACGTCAGGCGCTGGACTACGTCTCCGACCTGCTGGAGCTGACCGTGCGGACGGCGCATCTGGATCGCCTGCCTGCGTCTGGCCGCTGTCTGGTGGTGTGCAACCATCCGACCGGCATCGCCGACGGTCTGGCCGTGCACGACGCCCTGCGCACGGTGCGGAACGACCTGATCTATTTCGCCAACGCCGACGCCCTGCGCGTCTCGCCTCGCCTGGCCGAGACCGTCGTCCCCGTCGAATGGGTCACGGCCAAGCGCACGCGCGAGAAGACCCGCGCCACCCTCCAGGCCGCGAAAGAGGCGTTCGAGGCCGAACGCTGCGTCGTCATGTTCCCGGCCGGACGCCTGGCCCGCGTCGGCCCGGACGGTCTGCTGACCGACCCCGAATGGGCCGCCACCGCCGCTTCGCTGGCCCGCAAGTACGAGGCGCCGGTGATCCCGATCCACGTCGCCGGTCCGACCAGCCGCCTGTTCCACCTGTTCGACAAGGTGTCGCAGGAGCTGCGCGACATCACCCTCTTCCACGAACTGCTGAACAAGAAGGGCCGCGCCTTCGACCTGATCGTCGGTCGCCCCATCCCGCCGCTGGCCCTGGACGTCGACGCCCAGGCCGCCACTCTGAAACTGAAAACCTTCGTCGAGCGGACCCTGGCCGCCGATCCGGACGCGACCTTCGCCTGATGCCCTCAGCATGATGATATTCGACCTTCCCGACGCCGACGCCACCACCCGCCTCGGCGAAGCCATCGCCCCCCTGCTGGCGCCGGGCGAGGCCGTCCTGCTGTACGGCCCGCTGGGCATGGGCAAGTCGACGCTGGCGCGCGGCCTGATCCGCGCCCTGACGCGCCCTGACGAGGACGTGCCGTCGCCGACCTTCACCCTGGTCCAGTTCTATGAGAGCGACCCGCCCATCGCCCATTTCGACCTCTATCGCCTGACCCGTCCGGAGGAGGCCTTCGAGGTCGGGCTGGACGAGGCGCTGGACGAGGGGTGCGCCCTGATCGAATGGCCCGAGCGGCTGGGCGACGATCCCGGCCGGATGCTCGGCCCCGACCGTCTGACGATCGAAATCTCGGAACCCGCCCCTCAAGCAGCCGCCCTCCGCGAGGGCGGCGACAGGGGCCTCTCTGGAAGAGTTGCGACCGTTTCCGGCGCAGGCTCGTGGGAAGCCAAACTCAAGGAACTCCATGTCTGACCGCGAAGCCTTCCGTCTCGACTTCCTGCGCTCGGCCGGGCTGGCCGGGGCCGTCCGCTCGCCCCTGCCCGGCGACGCCTCGACGCGGCGTTACGAGCGGCTGACCACGCCGTCCGGCGCATCCCTGATGCTGATGGATCAGACCCCCGCCGCCGAAAGCCGGCCCTGCGATCCGTTGTGGACGCCGGAACAGCGCCACGCCCACGGCTGGAACGCCGTCGCCCGCCTGTCCGCCGGTCGCATCGAAGCCTTCGCCGCCGTCGCCGCCCACCTGAAGTCGCTGGGCCTGTCCGCGCCCGAGATCGTCGCCGTCGACGCTCCGAACGGCCTGGCCGTGATCGAGGATTTCGGCGACGCCCTGTTCGCCCGCGTCATCGAGGACGGCGCCGATCCCGCCCCCCTCTATCGCGCCGCCGTCGAGGCCCTGGCCGTCCTGCACGCCGCCCCGACGCCCGATGTCCTGACCGGCCCGGCGGGCGACTGGCCGCTGCTGACCTATGACCAGACGGCGCTGCAGGGCGGGGCCGACCTGTTCGTCGAATGGCTGCCCAAACTGATCCCCGCCCTCAGCTTCGACGACGCCGCCGTCGCCGAATGGCGCGCGGCCTGGGCGCCGACCACGGCGGCGGGCGAAGCGGGCGCGACCGTCATGGCCCACCGCGACTATCACGCCGAGAACCTGATCCGGTTGGACGGCAGGACCGGCGCCGCCTCGGTCGGGATGATCGACTTCCAGGACGCGGTGAAGGCGCACCCGTCGTGGGATCTGCATTCCCTGCTGCAGGACGCCCGCCGCGACGTGGCGCCCGAGCTGGAGGCGCTCGCGCTCGACCACTATTTCGCCCTGCGCCCCGAGACCGACCGCGAGGCCTTCATGGCCGCCTACGCCGGTCTGGCCGCCCTGAATGAGGCGCGGATTCTCGGCATCTTCGCCCGCCTGATCGCCCGCGACGGCAAGCCCCGCTACGCCGCATTCATGCCGCGCATGTGGGCCCACCTGAACGCCAATCTGAAGGCGCCGGGCCTCGACGCCGTCGCCACCTGGATGGACCGCCATGTGCCGGAGGATCTGCGTCGATGACCGCCCCCACCACCGCCATGGTCCTCGCCGCCGGGCTCGGCACGCGGATGCGCCCCCTGACCGACGATCGGCCCAAGGCTCTGGTCGAGGTGGGCGGCAAGGCGCTGATCGACCATGTGCTCGACCGGCTGGCCGAGGCGGGCGTGACCGACGCCGTGGTCAACGTCCACTGGTTCGCCGATCGGCTGGAAAGCCATCTGGCCGCCCGCACGCGCCCGACGATCCGCATCTCAGACGAGCGCGTCGAACTGCTGGAAACCGGCGGCGGGCTGAAGAAGGCGCGCCCCCTGCTGGGCGACGATCCCGTCTTCGTCGCCAATATCGACAGCGTCTGGATCGACCGCGGCGACGCCTTGGGCGACCTGATACGTCTGTGGGATCCCGAACGCATGGACGCCGCCCTGCTGCTGGCCCGGCGTGAAGGCTCCATCGGCTTCGAGGGCGGCGGCGACTTCTTCCTCGGCGAGGACGGCGCCCTGACCTTCCGGGGCGAGGCCGCCAGCGCCCCTTACGCCTATATGGGCGTCCACATCACCCGGCCCGATTACGCCGACCATGGCCCCGACGGCCCCTTCTCGCTCAGCCCCCTGTGGCGCGCCTCGGCCGCCGAGGGCCGTCTCTACGGCTACGTGCTCGACGGCGACTGGATGCACGTCGGCGACCCGCAGGCGCGTGACGAGGCCGAAGCCCGGCTGAAGGCGGAGACCTGATCATGACGGGGGGGCGCTTCGATCCTTTCTCGGGTGACGGCCCGCGCTGGCGCGCCGTGCCCGCCTGGCGGCCCTTCCTCGAAGATCTGGCGGCGGGGGTGCTGGACTGGCTGGGCGACGCCCCGCCCGAGACCCTGACCGACGCGACCATCCTGCTGCCCAACCGACGCGCCGCCCGCGCCTTCTCCTTCGCCTTGGGCAAGCTGGCGGGCGAGCGCCCCGTCCTGCTGCCTCAGGTCCGCCCGCTCGGCGATCTGGAGGAGGACGAGCCGCCCTTCGCCCCCGGCGAGCTGGGTCTGGACCTGCCGCCCGCCATCGCCCCCCTGACGCGCCGCTTCGAGATGGCGCGCATGATCGCCGAGGAGTTCGAGCCGGGGATGAAGCCCCTGCGCGCCCTCGAGATGGCCGATGCGCTGGGCGCCTTCCTCGATTCCTGCCAGCTCGAGGAAGTCTCCGACCTGTCGCGCATCGCGACGCTGGCCGAACACGATCTGGCCGAGCACTGGCGCGAAAGCGCCCGCTTCCTCGGCCTCGCCGTCGAGGCCTGGCCGAAACGGTTGGAGGCGCTCGGCCTGGTCGATCCGGCCTGGCGCCGCGCGACCCTGCTGCGCCGTCTGGCCGAGGCGTGGGACGCCCGCCCGCCGCAGGCCCCCGTCATCGCCGCCGGTTCGACCGGCACCGTCCCCGCCGCCGCCGATGTGCTGAAGGCCGTCGCCAGGGCGCCGCAGGGCGTGGTCGTCCTGCCCGGCCTCGACCTCGACCTGGCCGCCGACGCCTGGGACCGCATCGACGACCAGCACCCGCAGGCGGCGCTGAAGGCCCTGCTGGCCCGCGCCGAGGTCGCGCGCGAGGCCGTCCAGCCCTGGTTCCAGCACCCCCTCGAACCGGCCGTCGAGGCGCGCGGTCTGGCCCGCCAGCGCCTGATCAACGAAGCCCTTCGCCCCGCCGAGGCCACCGACGACTGGCGCCGCGAGATCAAGCGCCTGCGCGCCCGCTCGGCCGAGGCCGGCCGCGCCGCCGACCCCATCGCCGAGGGCCTGTCGGGCCTGACCGTTCTGTCCGTCCGCGCCGAGGAAGAGGCGGCGACCGCCGTCGCCCTGATGATGCGCGAGAGCCTGGAGCAGCGCGGCTCCGACGGCCGTCCGATCACCTGCGCCCTGGTGACGCCGGACCTGCAGCTGTCGCGCCGGGTCGAGGCGCGGCTGGCGCGCTGGGGCATCGTGGCGGACTCCTCAACCGGCCAGCCGCTGTCGCGAATGACGGCGGGCGTGCTGGTCGACGTCGGCGCCCGTTTCCTGGCCGAGCCGCTGAAGCCGCAGACCCTGCTGGCCCTGCTGAAGCACCCGCTGGTCCGCCTCGATCTGGGCGAGACCTCGCTGCACGACGCCGCCGAGGCGCTGGAGGAGCACGCCCTGCGCGGCCCGCGTCCGCGCCGCTGGTCCCAGCTTCACGAACGCCTGCTGAAGGCGGCCGGGCCGCGGCGCGGCGGCCTGCCGCTGGCCGACTGGAAGCTGGCCCGGCTGAAGGGCGCGCAGGCCCTCGCCGACCGGCTGGAGGCGCTGGCGACCGCCCGCCCCTGTCCGCCGGACGAGGCCGCGCGAACCCTGACCGCCCTGATCGAGGCCTTGGCCGGTCAGAACGCCTGGGCCGGGCCGGACGGCGAGGCGGCGGCCGCCCTGCTGTCGGCCCTGATCGAGGGCGGCGGTCCGCTGGGGCCCACCACGCCCGCGGAGTTCGCCGACCTGATCGCCGCCTTGCTGGCCGAGACGACGGTGCGCACCGGCGGCTCCACCCATCCGTCCTTGCGCATCCTCGGCGCCATCGAGGCGCGACTGGCGCGGGCCGACCGCATGATCCTGGCCGGGCTGGAGGAGGGCGTCTGGCCCAATGCCGCCCCGGTCGATCCCTTCCTGTCGCGGCCGATGCGCGCCGCCCTGCCCCTGCCCGCGCCCGAGCGGCGTCTGGGCCAGACGGCGCAGGACTTCGTTCAAGCCGCCTGCGCCGACGAAGCCGTCCTGGTCCACTGCGAACGGCGCGGCGGCCAGCCCGCCGTGCGCTCGCGCTGGCTGTGGCGGCTAGAGATGCTGACGCGCGGCGCCGACGCACCCGACACCCCGGTTTACCTCAGCGCCCCCCAAGGCGTCGCCGACTGGACCCGCGCCCTCGACGCCCCGCCGCCCGGTCCCGCCCGGCTGGCCGCGCGCCCGGCCCCCACGCCCCCGGTCGAACGCCGCCCGCGCAGCCTCTATGTCACAGGGGTCGAGCGCTGGGTCCGCGACCCCTACGCCCTTTACGCCCGCCGCATCCTGAACCTGGAGCCGATGGAACGCCCCGGCGCCTCGGCCGAGGCCCTGGCGCGCGGCAACGCCGTGCATAAGGCCATCGAGCGCCTGACCGAGGACTGGCCCGACCTGCTGCCCGACGATCTCGACGCGGTGATCGAGCGCCTGCTGCTGGAGGAGCTGACCGCCCACGGCTTCGAGGACGCCGCCATGGCCCGCGAGGCGCCGCTGGCCCGGAACGCCGCCCGCTGGCTGGCCGGGTTCGAGACCGAGCGACGCGCGCCCGGCGTGGCCCTGCTGATCGAACAGCAGGGCGCGCTGACCTTCGACGCGCCGGGCGGCCCCTTCACCGTCAAGGCCTACGCCGACCGCATCGAGGTCGGCGCCCTGTCCGCCGCCGTCATGGACTTCAAGACCGGCCAGGTTCCCACCGCCAAACAGATCAAGGCGGGCTTTGCGCCCCAGCTGACCCTGACCGGCGCCATCCTGGCCGCCGGCGGCTTCAAAGCGACGAACGGTCCCGTCCCGCCGGAAGAACTGACCTACGTCCGCGTCGTCGGCCGCAAGAAGGCGGGCGAGGTCGCCGTGCGCGCGGCCGGGCCGGAAGCGCAAATCCTGTCCGACGCCGCCCTGCAAGGCCTGATGGCCCGCGTCGCCGAATTCGACCGGCCGGAGACGCCCTACCTCTCGTGGGCCGCGCCCCACCTGATGGGCAGCTACAGCCCCTACAACCTGCTGGCCCGCGTCTGGGAATGGCACGTCATCGGCGGCGGCGAAGAAGGAGAGGCGGAATGAACCTCCACGTCCGCGACGGCCTCAACCCCCAGACCCGCGCCGCCGATCCGGCCCGCTCGGTCTTCGTCACCGCCAACGCCGGATCGGGCAAGACCACCACCCTGGTCAGCCGGGTGGCGCGCCTGCTGCTGGGCGGCGCCGCGCCCTCGGCCATCCTGTGCGTGACCTACACCAAGGCCGCCGCCGCCGAGATGCAGGCCCGCCTGTTCGAGACTCTGGGCAAGTGGGCCGTCATGGACGACAGCGAACTGTCGGCCGAACTGGCGAAGCTGGACGACAGCGACCCCGCCGCCCTAAATCCCGCCCGCCTGTCCGAGGCGCGCCGCCTGTTCGCCCGCGCCCTGGAGACGCCAGGCGGGCTGAAGATCCAGACCATCCACGCCTTCTGCGAAAAGCTGCTGCGGCGCTTTCCCATCGAGGCGGGCGTGTCGCCGCGCTTCACCGTGCTGGAGAATGAGGCGGCGATCGCCCTCAGCCACGCCGCGCGCGAGGATCTGGCTCGCGCCGCCCTCGCCGACGCCGAGGGGCCGATCGGTGAGGCCTACAGCCATTTCGCGGTCGAGCTGGACTGGGGCCGCTTCCAGGATCTGCTGGCCCTGATCGAGGCCAAGCGCGCCGAGCTGACCGACTATGTCGCCCGCGTCGGCGACGGCCGCGCGCCCGGCCCCTATGTCCTGACCGGCGCCGATCCGGACATGACGCCCGAGGACATCGAGGCCGACTTCCTGCGCTGGCTGGACCGGAACGAGGTCCGCCGCATGGCCGAGTTGATGGCCACCGGCTCCAAGACCGACAAGGACCGGGCCGCCGAACTGGCCCACGCACTCGACCACGACTGGAGTTTCCACGGCCTGGGCGCCGTCTTCCTGACCGGCTCAGGCTCGCCCCGCAAGTCGATGGCGACCAGCAAGGCGCCGCCCGACGCCGCCGGCTGGCTGACCGATCTGCAGGACAAATTCCTGGCCGCGCGCGACCAGCTGCGCGCCGCCAAGGTCGCCGACGACACCATCAGGCTGCTGACCCTCGCCAACGCCCACGCCGCCCTATACGAGGCGGCCAAGACGGCCCACGGCGCGCTCGACTTCTCGGACCTGGTGGCGCGCACGGTCGAGCTGCTGACCGTCCGCTCGACCGCCGCCTGGGTGCTGTACAAGCTGGACGGCGGCGTCGATCACGTCCTGATCGACGAGGCCCAGGACACCGCGCCCGAACAATGGGCCATCATGCGCGCCCTGACCGGCGAGTTCTTCACCGTCCCGGACACCGACCGCACCGTCTTCGCCGTCGGCGACGAGAAGCAGTCGATCTACTCCTTCCAGGGCGCCCGGCCCGAACGGCTGCGCCAGGAATCCCAGGTCTATGACAGCCTGATCAGCGGGGCGGGCGGCGCCTTCGAGGGCGTGCCGCTGGAGACCTCCTACCGCTCGACCGAGGCGGTGCTGACCTTCGTGGACGCAGTCTTCGGCACGCCCGAACGCGCCCGCGCCCTGGTCGGAGAAACGGGCGAGATCCCGCACCATACCGCCGCCCGCAAAGGCCAGCCCGGCGCCGTCGAACTGTGGCCCCTGTTCATCGACGAGGCCCCGCCGGAGCGCGACGCCTGGACCGACCCCGTCGATCAGGAAGGAACCGCCAGCGCCCGCAAGCGCATGGCCCAGACGCTGGCGTTCGAGATCAAACGACAGGTCGAGACCGGCGCCGTCGTCTTCGACAAGGGCGGCGCCGCGCGTCCCTGCGGCTACGGCGACTTCCTGATCCTGGTCCGCCGCCGCGATGCGACGTTCGAGGAGATCATCCGCGCCCTGAAGGCGGCGGGCGCGCCGGTGGCGGGCGCCGACCGGCTGAAGCTGTCGCAGCACATCGTCTTCGACGACCTGAAGGCGCTGGCCCGGTTCGCCCTCTTCCCCGGCGACGATTTGACGGTCGCCGAGGTGCTGCGCGGTCCCTTCTGCGACGTGGACGAGGACAGCCTGTTCGACCTCGCGGGCCGCGAGAAGCGCGACAGCCTGTGGCGCGAACTGAAGCGCCGGGCGGAGGAGCGGCCCGAGTGGGGCCGGGCGCTGGACCTGCTGCGCGCGGCGCGCAGCGCCCGCGACCTCGATCCCTTCGGCTTCTTCTCCAGCCTGCTGAACCGGGTCGACGCGACAGGCCAGTCCGGCCGCGCCCGCATCCTGACCCGCCTGGGGCGCGAGGCCGAGGAAGCCGTCGACGAGACCCTCAATCAGGTGCTGGCCGCCGAGGGGCGCGGCGGAACCGATCTGGAGACCTGCCTCGCCCTGCTGGAAGCCGCCGACGTCGAGGTGAAGCGCGAACTGGAAGGCCCGCGCGGCGAGGTCCGCGTCATGACCGTCCACGGCGCCAAGGGGCTGGAGGCGCCGGTCGTCATCCTGCCCGACACGACGATGAAGGCGAAGGCGCAGGGGCCGTCCCTGATGCCGGTCGCCACCGAGAGCGGCGAAGCCTGGCTGATGTGCCCCGGCTCGTCGAAGGAGGACTGCCCCGCCTCGGCCGACGCCCGCGCAATCCGCGAGGCGCGGGTCGGCGATGAATCCCTGCGCCTGCTCTACGTCGCCCTGACCCGCGCACGGGATCGGGTGATCGTCATGGGACGCGGCTCCAAACGCGCGCCCGAGGCCGGGGACTGGTGGTCGGTGCTCGAAGAGACCTTCGACCGGCTGGGCGATCAGGTGCGCGAACTGGACGGCGGCGTCCGTCGCTACGGCGCCGATCCCGACAGCCTGCCCGCCGCCGTCGCCACGGTCGAAGTCCGGCCCGAAGCCCCCGACTGGACACGAACCAACCCGCCGCGCGACGCCGCCGCCCGCTTCGCCTCGCCCTCGCAGATGCAGGAGCAGAAGCGCATCCCGGCGCCGTCGCCGCTAGCGCGCGGCGAAGGGCCGGGCGCGGGGCTGGGCCGGTTCCGGCGCGGCGACCTGATCCACCGCCTGCTGGAGCGCCTGCCCGACCTTCCGTCGCCTGACCGTCCGGACGCCGCGCACCGGATGCTGGCGCGCGAGCGCGACCTGACCGAGGACCAGCGCGCCGAGATGATCGCCGCCGCCTTCGGCGTGCTGGACGACGCTCGCTTCGCCCCCGTCTTCGGCCCCGGCAGCCGCGCCGAGGTCGCCCTGACCGGGACCGCGCCCGACCTGCCGTCCGGCGTGTCCATCTCGGGCCGCATCGACCGGCTGGTGGTCACGCCCGAGCGGGTGCTGGTGGTCGACTTCAAGTCCAACCGCCCGGCGCCCGACCGCGTCGAGAACGCCGATCCGGCCTATATTCTGCAGATGGCGATCTACGCCGCCGTCCTGCGCCGCCTCTATCCCGACCGCGCGGTCGAGGCGGCCCTGGTCTGGACCGACGGGCCCAAGCTGATGGCAGTTCCTCAAGCCTTGATGGACGCCGCTCTCGAAAATGCGCGTTGATTTGTCGGGGATTCGCACCCACATCTGTGTCTGAACGCTGACGCCGCCGTCAGCGGGAAACATGTTCTGCGCTCAAGCAGCGAGCCGCCGCGCGGCGAGCGATAGCGCCCTTAAGGAGACTAAAATGGCGACTGTGAAAGTCACCGACGACAGCTTCGACGCCGACGTCCTGAAGTCCTCGACCCCCGTGCTGGTGGATTTCTGGGCCGAGTGGTGCGGCCCCTGCAAGCAGATCGGCCCAGCGCTGGAGCAGATCGCCGACGAACTGGCGGGCAAGGTCACGGTCGCCAAGGTCAACATCGACGACAGCCCCATGGTCCCGTCCAAGATGGGCGTGAAGGGCATTCCGACCCTGATGCTGTTCAAGGACGGTCAGATGACCTCGATGAAGGTCGGCGCCATGCCGAAGGGCAAGATCGTCGAATGGCTGGCCGAAGCCGGCGTGAAGGCGGACTGACACGTGACATTCTCCCTCCCCTTCATGGGGAGGGCGGCTGAGCCCGCAGGGCGAAGTCGGGTGGGGGCGGCGTTTCGAAAGAGGCGCCGCCTCTTTCTTTGCCCGCTTCGCCCAAGCCCTCCCCACCCGGTCGCTTCGCGACCATTCTCCCCATGAAGGGGAGGGAGAGGCGGCGCGTTTGCTTATACGGGCCAGGTCTCGCGGCTTGCGCCCAGAACCTCGCCCGCCAGATACAGCGAGCCGCAGATGACCACTCGTCCGGCGCCCAAGGCCAGGGCGCGGTCGAGCGCCGCGTCTACCGATCCCGCCGCCAGGGCGCCGAAGCCGCGTCCCTGCGCGACGGCGGCCAGAGCCTCCGGCTCGGCGGCCGTTCCGTCGAAGCCGACGGTGAAGACCTGGGCGTCGATCCCCTTCAGCGCCTCGAAGAAGCCGCCGGCGTCCTTGTTGGCCAGCATGCCGACAATCAGGGCCGTAGGGCGCGGGGCGCGCGCCTGGCGGTCGGACAGGGCGCGGGCCAGGGCGCGGGCGGCGTGCGGGTTGTGCCCGCCGTCCAGCCACAGTTCGGCGTCGGCCTTCTGAGCCTTGTCGGCATAGGGACCGTTGGTGAGCCGCTGCATCCGCGCGGGCCAGCGCACGGCCTTCAAGCCCTCGGCGATGGCGGCTTCGGGCAGGTCCAACTCCAGCGCGGCGGCGATGGCGACGCCGGCATTGTCGAACTGGTGCGCGCCGGACAGGGCGGGTGCGGGCAGATCGAGGAACCGCTCCTGATCCTGATAGACGAGGCCCCCGCGCTCGGCCCAGGCGTCGAAATCCACGCCCATGACGGTCAGGAGCGAGCCGACCTCGGCCGCGCGGCGCGCGATCACGGCCATGGCCGCTTCGGACTGGCGCGCCACGACGCCGCGTGCGCCCGCCTTGAGGATGCCCGCCTTCTCGCCCGCCACGCCCTCGATGGTCGTACCCAGAAACTCGGCGTGGTCCAGATCGACGGGGGTGATGACGCTGAGCAGGGGCCGGGCGATGACGTTGGTGGCGTCCAGCGATCCGCCGAGGCCCACCTCGACGACGGCCAGATCGGCGGGCGTCTCGCTCATGGCCAGAAGACCCGCCGCCGTGGTGCTCTCAAATACGGTGGCCTGGCCGCCGGTTTCGGCCATCGCCGCCTCGACCCGGTCGAGAATGGCGTTCAGCGCCTCATCGGTGATCAGCGTCCCAGCCAGCCGGATACGCTCGTTGAAACGCACCAGATGCGGCGAGGTATAGGCGTGGACGCGCAGTCCCGCCGCCTCGGCGATGGCGCGGATCAGGGCGACCGTCGAGCCCTTGCCATTGGTGCCCGCGACATGAACCACCGGCGGCAGTTTATCCTGCGGATTCCCGAGCGCGGCGCACAAGGCCCGCATCCGATCCAGCGACAGGTCGATGCGCTGGGGATGCCGGGCGCGCAGGCGTTCCGAAATCGGGTCCATGGCAAAAGCCTGCGGTTAGGCAGCCTTCTTCTGGGCCGCGCCGCCCATCAACATGGACAGGATCAGGCCCAGCGTCGTCGGCAGGTCGCCGCGCGACACCACCTTGTCCACCATGCCCTTGTCCTTGAGGTATTCGGCGCGCTGGAAGCCCGGCGGCAGTTTCTCGCGGATGGTCGTCTCGATCACGCGCGGACCGGCGAAGCCGATCAGGGCGCCCGGCTCGGCCAGGTGGACGTCGCCCAGCATGGCGTAGGAGGCCGTGACCCCGCCCGTGGTCGGATCGGTCAGCACCACGACGTAGGGCAGCTTGGCCGCCTTCACTTCCTGAACGGCCAGGGTGGTGCGGGCCATCTGCATCAGGCTGAGCGCGCCTTCCTGCATCCGCGCCCCGCCGGCGGCGGTGTAGCAGACCAGAGGAACGTTGCGCTTCACCGCTTCACGCGCGGCGGCGATGAAGGCTTCGCCCGCCGCCATGCCCAGCGACCCGCCCATGAAGGTGAAGTCCTGCACGATGACCACGGCGGGCGCGCCGCCGATGCGGCCATAACCGATGGCCATGGTGTCCTTGCGGCCCGCCGCCTTGCGCGCCGCCGACAGGCGATCGCGATAGGGCTTGCCGTCCGAGAACTTCAGCGGGTCTTCCGGCACGTCGGGCGTATCGATCGCCTCATACAGGCCGTCGTCGAAGGTCGCCTTCAGGCGCGTCGGCGCGTTGATCCGCATGTGACGGCCCGACGGCGTGACCCACAGGGCCGCCTCCAGGTCCGAGCGGAACAGCATCTCGCCCGTGTCGGGATCCTTGACCCACAGATTGTCCGGGGTGTCGCGCGGGCTGACGATCTTGCGCACGCCGGGCGCGAAACGCGACAGCCAGCCGCCGCGAGCCTTGTTCTCGGGATTTTTATCGACCATGGGCGGGGCCTTTAAACGGTTTCCGTCACGGAAGCACTAGTTCTCGCCGTCTTCACAGCATCGGCCAGGGCCTTCACCTTGGCCAGAACGCGAGGAACGGCGGGTTCGTTCGCCTCGAGAGCGGCGGCCACTTCGTCGACGAAGACCGAGCCGGCGACGACGGCGTCGGCGACGCGGGCGATCTCGGCGGCGCGTTCCGGCGTCTTCACGCCGAAGCCGACAGCGACGGGCAGGTTCGTTGCGCGGCGCACGCGCTCGACGGCAGGCGCCACATCGGCGGCCACGGCCTCCTTCACCCCTGTCACCCCGGCGACCGAGACATAGTAGACGAAGCCCGAGGTGCCCTCGGCGATGACCTTCAGACGCTCGTCGTCGGACGTCGGCGTGGCCAGGCGGATCAGCGACAGATCGGCGGCCTTCAACGCGGCGAGCAGGGGCGCGGCCTCTTCCGGCGGGCAGTCGACGACGATGACGCCGTCCACCCCGGCCTCGGCCGCATCGCGGGCGAAGACCTCATAGCCGTAGGATTCCACCGGGTTCAGATAGCCCATCAGGATCAGCGGCGTATCCTGATCGCCCTTGCGGAAATCAGCGACCAGATCGAGCGTGCCGCGTAGGGTCATCCCCGCCTTCAGCCCGCGCAGGGCGGCGCGCTGGATCGGCGGCCCTTCGGCCATCGGGTCGGAAAAGGCCAGGCCCAGTTCGATCAGATCGGCCCCTGCGGCGGGCAGGCCCTTCAGGATTTCCAGCGCCTCATCCCGGCTGGGATCGCCGGTCATGACATAGGGCACAAAGCCGGCCCGCCCCTCGGCCTTCAGCTTGGCGAAACGGGCGTCGATGCGTGCGGTCGTCATTGCGGCAGCGTGCCCGCGACCGGCGACGCCGTACAGACGTCGCCCGGAATGACCGCGAAGCCCAGATAGCCCGGCGCCGTCGCTTCGGCCGGCTTTTCCTGATCATAGAAGGCGACCATCTGCATGCCGTCGCAGCCGCCGCCCTCGCGACGCTTGACGAAGATGACGCGGTTGTCGTCGCCGTCGGCGGGCAGCCAGCCCTGCCCCTGCAGATGCGTCGTATAGGCTTCGGCTAGGGCGCCGATCTGATCGATCTGAGCGGTCACGCAGAAGGCCGCGGTGCGCAGCAGGCCGCCGCAATCGGCGGATTCCGTCGCCGGAGGCAGGACCGGCACGCCCGTCGCCGGCGGCCCGGGCGGAATGGTCGGCGCTGTCTGCACCGGCGCCTGGGCCGCGGGCGCTTGTGGCGCAGGCGCCGTGTTCTGCGCCAGGCTCAGGGTCGGCGAAACGGCCGCCAAAGCGGCGGCGATCAGCAAGATCTTCATCATTACAACTCCACGCCCAGGTGTTGCGCCACGGTGTTAATGTCCTTGTCGCCCCGGCCCGACAGGACGATCACCAGATCGCCGTCCTTGCCGATCTGCTTGGCTACTTCGCCCGCACGCGCCAGGGCGTGCGAGGACTCCAGCGCCGGGATAATGCCTTCCAGCTTGCACAGGGCCTGGAACGCCTCCAGCGCCTCATCGTCGGTCGCCGACAGATACTCGGCGCGGCCCAGATCGTGCAGCCAGGCGTGCTCCGGTCCGATGCCCGGATAGTCGAGGCCCGCCGAAATGGAGTGGCCCTCAAGAATCTGGCCGTCGGCGTCCTGCAGCAGATAGGTGCGATTGCCGTGCAGCACGCCCGAACGCCCGCCCTTCAGGCTGGCGGCGTGTTCGGGGGTGTCCAGGCCGTGGCCCGCCGCCTCGACCCCGATCAGGCGCACGCTCTCGTCTTGAATGAAAGGGTGCATGGCGCCGATGGCGTTCGATCCGCCGCCGATGCAGGCCATGACGGCGTCGGGCAGGCGGCCGATCTGGCGCTGGCTCTGGGCCTTGATCTCCTTGCCGATCACCGACTGGAAGTCGCGCACCATGGCTGGATAGGGGGCCGGCCCCGCCGCCGTGCCGATGATGTAATAGGTGTCGGCGACATTGGTGACCCAGTCGCGCATCGCCTCGTTCATGGCGTCCTTCAGCGTCGCCGCACCGGCCGTCACCGGGTTCAGCTCGGCCCCCAGCAGCTTCATGCGGAAGACGTTCGGCTGCTGCCGAGCCACGTCGACGGCGCCCATATAGACCGTGCAGGGCAGGCCGAAGCGGGCGCAGACGGTGGCCGAGGCGACCCCGTGCTGACCGGCGCCGGTCTCGGCGATGATGCGCGTCTTGCCCATGCGGCGGGCCAGCAGGATCTGGCCCATGCAGTTGTTGATCTTGTGCGCGCCCGTGTGGTTCAGGTCTTCGCGCTTCAGCCAGATCTTGGCGCCGCCGAAATGCTCGGTCAGCCGCTCGGCGAAATAGAGCGGGCTGGCGCGGCCGACGTAGTGCTCCAGATAGCCGTCGAGTTCGGCCTGGAAGCTGGGATCCGCCTTGGCCGCCGCATAGGCCGCCTCCAGCTCGTGGATCAGCGGCATCAGGGTCTCGGGCACGAAACGACCGCCATAGGGGCCGAAACGCCCCTCGGCGTCAGGCCAGGCGTAGGAATTCGAGAGAGCGTTCACGGTCTGGGGCACAACGTAAAGTCTTCAGGGAGGAAGGCGACGAAATCAGGACCGCGATGCGGCGTCCAGAAAAGCTTTGATCAGGGCCCGGTCCTTAACACCCGGCGCGCTTTCGACGCCAGAGGAGACATCGACCATCGGCGCCCCCGAAATCCGCACCGCCCCGGAAACATTTTGCGGATCCAGCCCGCCCGCGAGGAACCAGTTTGCCGGAAGCGCCCGGTTCTGCATCAGCCTCCAGTCGAACGAGGCTCCCACCCCGCCGGGCAGGTCCGCGCCCTTGGGCGGCCTGGCGTCGAACAGCAGATGATCGGCGACGCCGGTCCAGTCGGCGACGCTCGCAAAGTCCGCCTCGTCCCGGATCGACAGGGCCTTGATGATCCCCGCCCCCGTCAGCCTTCGCACCTCGGCCGCACGCGCAGGCGTCTCATGGCCGTGCAGCTGCATCAGATCGGGCCGCAGGATCAGGGCGACCTCGCTGAGCAGGGCGTCGTCGGGATCGACCAGCACGGCGACCACCTTCGCTTTTCCGCGCGCCCGGTCGAACAGGGTCGCGGCGTGCAGCGCCGGAATGTGGCGCGGGCTCTTGGGAAACACCACCGCCCCGACAAAGGCCGCCCCGCCCTGAAGCGCCGCATCCAGCGTATCCGGCGTCGTCAGGCCGCAGATCTTGGTCAGTGTCATGGCGGTGAGGTGCGCGACTGCGGAGGACAGGTCAAGCGCCAGCCCTCTACCTCCCGCTCACCCCGGCGGACGCCGGGGCCCAGTTCTTTGGCGGCAAACGCGACGCGTGAAGCTCTCACTGGATCCCGGCGTCCGCCGGGATGAGCGGAGTTTAGGAGACGAAGATCGAAGCGATCTCGTCCTCGCTCAGCAACCGCCACGCGCCCGGCGCCAGATCATCCGGCAGCATCAGCCCGCCCAGCCGCTCGCGGTGCAGGGCCTCGACGTGGTTGCCCGCCGCCGCGAACATCCGGCGCACCTGATGATAGCGCCCCTCTGTCACCGTCAGAAGAGCCTCAGTCGGCGACACCCCCTCCAGCACGGCGGGCGCCAGCGGCTTGTCCTCGCCCTCCAGCACCAGCTCGCCCGAGGCGAATAGCGCCCCTTCCATCCCGTTCAGGGGCCGCGCCAGCGTTGCGCGATAGACCTTGGCCACATGGCGCTTGGGTGAGATCACCCGGTGCAGCAGGTCGCCGTCGTCGGTCAGCAGCAGCAGGCCGCTGGTCTGCTTGTCCAGCCGCCCGATGGTCGAGATCGCCGGATCGCGCCGCCGCCAGCGGTCGGGCAGGACGTCATAGACCAGCGCCCCGTCCTCCTTGTGCGAGCAGGTCATGCCCAGCGGCTTGTTCAGCAGGACGACCAGGCCCGGCACGGGGTCCAGCGGCTGGCCGTCGATCTCCATGCGCGTCGGCAGGTCGGGCGTCACCGGGATGCGCTTGGACACATCGGTCAGGTCGGCGCCGTCCAGCACGATGCCGCCCGCCTTGCCCAGCCGCGCCATCTCGGCCCGCGAGCCGTAGCCCATCGACCCCAACAGCTTGTCCACGCGGGAGGTAAGGGTCTTCTTGCTCATGCGCCTGCTTCCCCTGCCGTCATCCTCGGGCTTGACCCGAGTATCCAGAGACTCGACGCCGCCGTCGGCGTGCAGCCTTCGACGCTCGGCGTATATGGACCCTCGGGACAAGCCAGAGAGTGACGATGAAGAGGGAAGTTCACTTCACCGCCTCGAAAACCTTGTAGCCGCCCTGATCGACCACCATCCGCACGCGCTTGAAGGCGGCGTCCAGTTCGGCCTCATAGGGCAGGTGGCGGTTGGCGACGATCCAGGCCGTTCCGCCCTTCTTCAGCATCTCGGCCGCCTTGCGGATGAAGGCCTGGCCCAGCCGCCGGTCCTCGTCTCCGCCGTCATGGAAGGGCGGGTTGCTGACGATGAAGTTCAGATCGCCTGCCCCCTCCAGCGTCCGCACGTCGGCCCAGTCGAAGCCGGCCCGCGCGTCCTCGACGTTGCGCTTCGCCGCCTCGACCGCGCGCCGGTCGATGTCGATCAGCCGCAGGGCCGTCACGGCGGACGAGCGCAGCACCACCGTCGACAGCGCCCCGAAGCCGCAGCCCAGATCGGCGCCCGTCCCCTTCAGCGGCGGCAGCACCTGCGCCAGCAGCGCCGTGCCCGGATCGATCCGGTCCCAGGCGAAGACGCCCGGCTGAGACCAGGCCTCCAGTCCCGGAACCGCGCGCGGCGCGCCCGCCTCGATCGCCGCGTCCAGCCCCTCGGCCGCCTCGGGCCGAATGACGATGCAGCGACGATGGTGGGCCTTGGCCGTCTCTGCGACCTCCAGCCCGAAGCCCTTCAGCTCCTTGCCCAGACGCGAGCCGCCCTTGTCCTTGGGCGCCATGACGTCCAACCGACCGCCGGGCTTCAACGCCTTCAGCGCCAGCGCCAGCGTATAGCGCCGCTCAACCGCGCCGGGCGGCGCATAGAGCATCACCCCGTCGGCCGATCCGGGCGCGACCGTCTCCAGCGCCGTCGAGCCGGGGATCAGGGGCGAGGTCTGGGTCGCCGTCGAGGGCGGATCGAACACCGCGGGAGGGCGGCCGTAGAGAAGCATGGTCATCCGCTGCCTATAATCCCTTCTACCCTCGCCCGAGAAGCCGCCCGCGCCTAAGCTGACGCCCATGCCCGAATTACCCGAAGTCGAAACCGTCCGTCGCGGCCTGGAGCCTGTGCTGGAGGGCGCGCGCCTGACCGCGCCGCGCCAGAACCGGCCGGACCTGCGCTTTCCTTTCCCGGAGCGCTTCGTCGAGAGGCTGGAGGGGGCGACGGTGCTGCGGCTGGACCGGCGAGCGAAGTACCTGCTGTTTCCGCTGTCGACCGGCGAGACCTGGGTGACGCATCTGGGCATGACCGGCCGCTTCACCCTGGAAGGCGTCGCCCCCGGCGTGTTCGAGACGGACGCCCCCGTCATCGGCAAGCATGAGCATATGAGCCTGACGGCCGACCGAGGCGGGGTGCTGACGCGGCTAGGCTACGCCGATGCGCGGCGTTTCGGCTTCATGGGCCTGATCCCGACCGAGGCGGTCGAAGGGCACGCCTGGTTCGCCAAGCTGGGGCCGGAGCCGCTGGGCAACGCCTTCTCGGGCGCGCATCTGGCCGAGGCCTTCGCGGGCAAGGCGCAGAACATCAAGGTCAGTCTGCTGGACCAGAGTATCGTGGCGGGTCTGGGCAACATCTATGTGTGCGAGGCGCTGTACCGCGCCCGCATCTCGCCCCTGACGGCGGCGGGCGAGATTAGCCGCCCCCGGCTGGAGCGATTGGCGGTCGAGGTCCGCAACGTCCTGGCCGACGCCATCGCGGCGGGCGGATCGACCCTGAAGGACTTCGCCAACGTCGAGGGCGGCCAGGGCTACTTCCAGCATCGCTTCGACGTCTACGGCCGCGAGCATGAGCCGTGCCGCACCGAGGGCTGTTCCGGCGTGGTGGCGCGCGTGGTCCAGGGCGGGCGCTCGACCTTCTTCTGTCCGGTCTGCCAGAAACGATGACATGTCGGACAAATTAGACTTGATGTAAAAAATAATAGACTCAATGTCTGCGTTGTGCGACACCGCCTCATCACTTGGGATCAAGGAGGGGGCGGCCAATGTCGTTCAGGGAAAAGCTGTCGTGGGGCGTGTTGCTGACCACGTCGACGGTGTGGGGGTTCTATTTCGTGCGACTGGGGCTGAAGGCGGCTGACGGCTCGCTGACCCAGAATCTGGTGCTGTGGACCATGGGGGCTTGCATCGGCTTCAGCATCGCGGCCCAGGTCGGCGTTTCCATCCTGGCGGCAGTCAGCACGCCGAAGGCCGAGCGGGGCGTGGTCGACGAGCGCGAGCAGGGCGTGGCCCTGAAGGCCAGCTACACGGCCTTTGTGACCATGAGCGGCACGCTGGGGGCGCTGTCGGCCTTTGGCTATAACTATGCCCTGCGTCATCCGGATATGCTGGGGCCTGACCCTCTGGCGCCGGCTTTGCTGCTGGCGGCCAACGGTTTCATCTTCGCCCTGGCCCTGTCGGAGGTGGTGCGCCATGCGATCCTGATCACCCGGCTGCGCCGGGTCGGCTGAACTGCGAAGGACAAGGAGCGCGTCATGAGCTTTCGCGAGAAGCACCTGTGGGTGGCCATCATCGCCGGGTTGGCGGTCTGGGGCGCCTACGCCTGGAGGTTCGGCGAGCGGGTGCTGGCCGGAGGGCTGAAGCAGGCGGACTTCGCCGCCGACATGGGCGGTCTGTTCATCCTGGGCCTGATCGCTGTGGTGGTTCTGGAAAGCGGGCTGACGGCCCTGGCCATGCTGACGACGTCCAAGGCCGAGCGCCGGGCGCGCGACGAGCGTGAAGGCGCAGCGACGCTGCAGGCCAGCCATGTGTCTCTGATGCTGTTGATCGGCCTGCTGGTGACGATCTCGGCGGTCGCCTATGGCGTCGGCTTCTGGGGCAGCCTCAAGCCTGAGGGGTTGGCGCGGTGGATGATCCCCGGCAACGGCCTGGTGCTGGCGGCCAATGCGGTCCTGGGCTGCGTCATGGCGTCGGAGCTGGCGCGCTGGGCCCTGTCCCTGGCCCTGTTGAAGCGGGGGCGGTGATGAGCAAGACGCCGCCGCCCATCAGGAACCGCATCCGCGAACTGCGCTTCCATGCCAATGAGATGACTCAGGCCGACCTGGCCGCGCGCATCGGCATGACGCGCCAGACCATCGTCGCCATGGAGCAGGGCAAATACTCGCCCAGCCTCGAAGCCGCCTTCCGCATCGCCCAGGTCTTCGGCGTCGAGATCGGCGAGGTGTTCCAGTGGGAGGGCTGAGGCGCTAGACCACCCTGCAACGAGCATAGAGGAGCGCCCAGATGGCCGACGCCTATTCCACCCTGCTGATCGAACGCCATGCCGGCGGCTATGCGGTCGTCACCCTGAACCGGCCCGAGGCGCTGAACGCGCTGAACACCACCCTGACCGGCGAACTGGGCGACTTCCTGGAGAGCGTGGCCGATGACGACAGCGTGCGCTGCATCGTCCTGACCGGCTCGGTGAAGGCCTTCGCGGCGGGCGCCGACATCAAGGAGATGGCGGATCAGGCCTATGCCGACATGTATCGCGGCAACTTCTTCGCCCGCGCCCACGACCGGGTGGCGAGCTTCCGCAAGCCGATCATCGCGGCGGTCTCGGGTTACGCCCTGGGCGGCGGCTGCGAGCTGGCCATGCTGTGCGACTTCATCATCGCCTCGGACACGGCCAAGTTCGGCCAGCCCGAGATCAATCTGGGCGTGGCGCCCGGCATCGGCGGCTCGCAGCGCCTGACCCGCGCCGTGGGCAAGGCCAAGGCGATGGACATGTGCCTGACCGGCCGGATGATGGACGCGGCCGAGGCCGAGCGCGCCGGACTGGTCTCGCGCGTCGTGGCGTCTGACGCCCTGTTGGACGAGGCGCGCGCCGCCGCCGCCAAGATCGCCGGACAATCCATCCTGGCCGTCATGGCCAACAAGGAGCTGGTCAACGCCGCCTTCGAGACGACCCTGGCGCAAGGGGTGGTGTTCGAGCGTCGCCTGTTCCACTCCCTGTTCGCCTTCGACGATCAGAAGGAGGGCATGGCCGCCTTCGTCGAGAAGCGCAAACCGGCTTTCACGGGTCGCTGAATCCGTGTCGGGGCCGGACGCTGCGGGGCGCAAACCCCGGCCCCGACTCAATTCCCGCCGGATCGCGTTGACCGTTCGGGGGCTTTCCGCTATAGCCGCCCGCTCTTGAGATTTTCTCGCCGTGGACGTGTGGTTTACGGCGTTTTCGTTCGAAGGTTTTTACCCGATGGCCAACAATGCAGGCGCCCGCAAGGCGATCCGCAAGATCGAAGCGCGGACCGAAGTGAACAAGGCCCGCCGCACCCGCGTGCGCACCTACCTGCGCAAGTTCCAGGAAGCCCTGACGGGCGGCGACGTCGAAGCCGCCAAGGCCGCCTTCATCACCGCCCAGTCGGAGCTGATGCGCGCCGTGTCGAAGGGCGTGGTTCACAAGAACACCGGCTCGCGCAAGGTCAGCCGTCTGGCCGCCCAGCTGAAGAAGCTGTCGGCCGCCTGATTTCGCAGGGCGCTCGGACGGGTCTTCACGGCTTCGTCAAACGGCGCAATGTGACGGCTACGGAGGGCCTGTAACGGGCATTTCGTAAAAGAATGTAAGAATTTCAACGGCGAGGAAGCGCAAGCTCCCTCGCCGTCTTGCTGTCTGCTCCTAAGTCGCGCTTACGGATTCGGGTTCTCGATTGGGGCGAAATCGCCATTTTCCCAAGCCCTGCCGAGGTTTGCCGGAGTCAATCAATTTAAGTGCGAATCTCGACTCGAATCAGCGTTGATCTCCGCCGCGCCGGGGGTAAGTTGAAGGGGTAACGCGCTTCCGTCCTGTTGGGATGAAGACGAGGGAAATCAATGGTTTCCCTTGGCGCGAGATGTCTGTCTGTGAGTACGACCCCGCTTGCGAAGCCCCGCTTCGCGAGGCGAGAGAAGTCGTCCCTGGACGTGGCGTCTCGAAGGGCGTTCGTCGGTGATAACTCTTGTGGCGGGTGTTCTGAATGATCGGGGGCGCGGTAATGGCGGGAATGACGGATCCCAACCGTATCTGGACTGAGGCGGCGGACCGCCTGAAGGCTGAGATCGGGGATGGTCCCTTCAGCTCCTATATCGCGCCTTCCGCCGTGCGCGTGGATTCCCAGGGCAATCTGATCCTGGTGACCCCGACGGCCTACGCCCGCGACTGGGTGCGCAAGAACGCCCTGCGTCGCATGAACGAGCTGTGGCTGGGCCTGGACGGCCTGTCGCGTCGTCTGGAGGTGCGCTGCCGCGCCGAGATGGGTTCGGCGCCGCCGTCGGGCCTGCGCGACGCCCCGCGCCTGGCTTCGATCAGCCCCGCCCCGATCGCTCCGGCCGCCGCCGCGACCGCCTTCGCCGCCGCGACCGACGGCGCCCGCGCCGTGCGCGCCGCCGGTCTGCAGGAGCGTCTGACCTTCGACAGCTTCGTCGAGGGCCACGGCAACGCCTTCGCCCTGGCCATCGCCAAGCAGGTGGCGACCTGGGCCGACGGCCACTTCAACCCCGTCTTCTTCTGCGGCCCCTATGGCTACGGCAAGACCCACCTGCTGAACGCCATCGCCTGGGAGGCCCAGCGCCTGCGCCCGGACGCCAAGGTGGTCTATCTGACCGCCGAACGCTTCCTGTCGACCTTCGTGCGCGCCATGCAGGACCGCTCGACCGCCGCCTTCAAGGAAAGCCTGCGTTCGGCCGACATGCTGTTGCTGGACGACGTCCAGTTCGTCGGCGGCAAGACGAGCACCCAGGAAGAGCTGCTGAACACCCTCACGGCCCTGATCGAGGACGGCAAGCGGATCGTCCTGTCGGCCGACCGCGCGCCCATGGCCCTGACCGACGTCGAGCCGCGCCTGCGCAGCCACCTGGCGGCGGGCCTGACCTGCCCGGTCGAGGCGGCGGACCGCGACCTCAAGGTCGCCGTGGCCCAGTCGCGCCTGAACGCCCTGGCCCAGCTGGGCGTCGTCACGGGCGAGGCCCGCGCCGACGTGCTGGAGCATCTGATCGACCGCACCCCCGGCTCGATGCGCGAGCTGGAAGGCGCCGTGAACACCCTGGCCGCCGTCGCCGGCAGCCGTCTGTCGGCCCTGACGGTGGACGAGGTCCAGTCCCTGCTGGGCGCCGCCCTGCGCACGGGCCCCGAGCGTCGCATCACCGTGGACGAGATCCAGAAGACGGTGGCCGAGCACTTCAACCTCAAGCAGGCCGACCTGCTGAGCGAGCGCCGCACCCGCGCCATCGCCCGTCCGCGTCAGGTCGCCATGTATCTGTGCAAGCAGCACACGACCCGCTCCTATCCCGACATCGGCCGCCGCTTCGGCGGGCGCGACCACACCACCGTCCTGCACGGGGTCCGCAAGATCGAGGAACTGATGCCCAAGGACGATCAGATCGCCCGCGACGTCGAGGCCCTCACGCGCAAACTGCGCGGGTAAGCTCTCCCTCCGCTCGTCCCGGCGAAGACTGGGATGAGCGGATTTCCGGGGCGCCCAGCCTGTGGAAATCGGGGGCAAGCGCCTCTGCCCGTTGCCCCCCGCGCTCAATGCGCTAGTGTTCCTGCCCATATTTACGGCGACGCTGCTTCGGCGGCGTCGCGACCGGGCGAGACCAAATGCAGCTGACCATCGAACGATCCGCGCTTCTTCGGGCCCTGGGGCACGTCCAGAGCGTGGTCGAGCGTCGCAACACCATTCCGATCCTGTCCAATGTGCTGCTGAGCGCCGGGCGCGACCGCCTGTCGTTCGCCGCCACCGACCTGGACATGGAGATGGTCGACGAGGCCGAGGCCCAGGTGAACGTCGAGGGCCAGATCACGGCCCCGGCCCACACCCTGTATGAAATCGTGCGCAAGCTGCCGGACGGCGCCGAGGTGTCGCTGACCTATTCGGGCGACGATCCGCGTCTGGTGGTGGCGGCGGGTCGCTCGCGCTTCAACCTGCCGGTGCTGCCGGCGGGCGACTTCCCGGTCATGTCGACCGAGGCCTCGGGCGCGCGCTACACCCTGCCCAAGGAAGACCTGGCTCGCCTGATCGACAAGACGCGCTTCGCCGTCTCGACCGAAGAGACGCGCTACTATCTGAACGGCCTCTATCTGCACACCGTGGCCGACGGCGGCATTCCGCTGCTGCGCGCCGTGGCGACCGACGGCCACCGTCTGGCCCTGGCCGAGACCCCGGCGCCGGAAGGCGCGGCGGGCGGCCCCGGCGTCATCGTGCCGCGCAAGACGGTGGATCAGGTCCGCCGCCTGCTGGACGACGGCGCCGGCCCGGTCGAGGTCCAGGTCTCGGCCCAGAAGATTCGCTTCGAGTTCGGCGAAGCCAGCCTGACCTCCAAGGTCATCGACGGCGCCTTCCCCGACTATCTGCGCGTCATTCCTAAGGGCAACGACAAGCAGGCCGACATCGACAACAGCCTGTTCGCCAAGGCCGTCGACCGCGTGGCCACCATCTCGGCCGAGAAAAGCCGCTCGGTGAAGCTGGCCTTCGACAACGACCGGGTGAAGCTGACCGTTCGCAACATGGAGGCCGGCCAGGCCGAGGAAGAGGTCGAGATCGGCTATTCCGACGAGCCGTTCGAGATCGGCTTCAACGCCCGCTACCTGCTGGACGTCGCCGGCCAGATCACCGGCGAGACGGCCCACTTCAAGTTCGCCGACCCGGCCAGCCCGACCCTGGTGCTCGACCCGGCCGACGTGGGCGTGCAGTATGTGCTGATGCCGCTGCGGGTTTGATCGAGCTGGCGCAGCTCCTTCTTCCGCTCATCCCGGCGGACGCCGGGACCCAGTGAGAGCCGGGAGCGGTCGGTCGGATGTTCTACGTCTACATTCTGGCCAGCCGCCCCAACGGTACGCTCTACACGGGCTCAACCGACGACCTGCTGAAGCGGGTTGTCGAGCATCGCGAGAAGCTGCGCGACGGGTTTACCGCGAAGTACGCTGTCTCCCGCTTGGTCTGGTACGAAGTCCACGACTCTCGAGAGGCCGCCTTTGTTCGCGAACGCCGCATCAAGGAGTGGCGACGTGAGTGGAAGCTGGACCTGATCGAGCGTATGAACCCTGAATGGGACGATCTGTTCGAGACGCTCCTTTGAACCGCGCCGCTTGCGGCCAAAGCACTGGGTCCCGGCGTCCGCCGGGATGAGCGGATAGATTGAGCCTCACCTCCCTCGCCCTCACCGACTTCCGCTCCTACGCGGGCGCGACCCTGCCGGTTTCCGGCGGAACCGTCGTGTTGCATGGGCCGAACGGGGCGGGGAAGACCAATCTGCTGGAAGCCGTCAGCCTGCTGACCCCCGGCAAGGGGCTGCGCGGGGCGACGGCGGCCGAGATGGGGCGGCGCGAGCCGGGCGAGGCGCTCGGGCGGCCGTGGGCCGTGGCGGCGACGCTGCGAACCTCGGACGGCGACGAAGTTCGCCTGGGCACCGGCGTCCAGACCATGGGGCCGTCGGCGCGGCGCATCGTGCGCATCGACGGCGAGACGGCGCCGCCGGGACGGCTGCTGGATCACTTGCGTCCCGTCTGGGCCACGCCGGAGCAGGATCGGCTGTTCTCGGACGCGCGGGCCGAGCGGCTGCGTTTCTTCGACCGGCTGGTTTTCGCCGCCCATCCCGACCACGCCGCCGTCGTCTCCACCTATGAGAAGGCCCTGCGCGAGCGGCTGCGGCTGCTGACCGATGAGACGCGCCCGCCCGATCCCCTGTGGCTGGACGCGCTGGAGGCCCGGTTGGCCGAGAGCGGGGCGCGGGCGGCTATGGCGCGCGCCGCCGCGCTTAAGGCGCTTCAGGCCGGGATCGACGCCCGCGCCGACCGTCCCTTCCCGCAGGCCGACCTGGGGCTGGCCGGTCCGGCCGAGGAGATGGCGGCGGCGGGGGGTGACGAGGCTGACATCGTCGAGGCGCTGGGCGAGGGCCTGATGCGCGCCCGCGCCCGCGACGCGGCGGCGGGACGCAGCCTGTTCGGGCCGCACCGCTCGGACCTGACGGCCCTGCACCGCGAGAAGAACCGCCCCGCCGCCGAAGGCTCGTCCGGCGAGCAGAAGGCCCTGGTGCTGAACCTGATCCTGGCCCAGGTGGCGCGTCTGGCGGATCAGCCCGCGCAGCCCGTCTTGCTGCTGGATGAGGCGCCCGCCCACCTGGACGAAGCCCGCCGCGCCGCCCTGTTCGACGAGATCGAGGCGTTGAAGCTGCAGGCCTTCATGACCGGCACCGAGCGGCCGTTGTTCGCGGCGCTGGAGGGGCGCGCGCAGTTCGTGGCGGTGGAAGGCGGCGGCCTGTCCGTCTAGGGCTTAAAGGCTCGCTTTTCCCGTCGAATTTCCTATATATCGAGGACTTCGGGGCGCGCTGATTTGCGCCCCTGAGACGGGCGGTCGAAGGGCCGCCTCTTCCCTGTCCGCCCACGGACCCTGAGCCGACGTTTTCATGACCGAACAGACTGCTCCCTCGCCCGAGTACGGCGCCGATTCCATCAAGGTTCTCAAAGGCCTGGACGCGGTGCGCAAGCGCCCTGGCATGTATATCGGCGACACGGACGACGGCTCGGGCCTGCACCACATGGTCTATGAGGTGGTGGATAACGCCATCGACGAGGCCCTGGCCGGCCACGCCGATCTGGTGACGGTCACCCTGAACGAGGACGGCTCGGTCACTGTGACCGACAACGGGCGGGGCATCCCGACCGCCATCCACGCCGAGGAAGGCATTTCCGCCGCCGAAGTCATCATGACCCAGCTGCACGCCGGCGGTAAGTTCGACCAGAACTCCTACAAGGTGTCCGGCGGCCTGCACGGCGTGGGCGTGTCCGTGGTCAACGCCCTGTCCGACTGGCTGGAGCTGGTCATCTATCGCGACGGCAAGAAGCACAGCGTCCGCTTCGAGCGCGGCGAGACCGTGCGCTCGCTGGCCATCGTCGGCGAGGCGCCGATGCGCGAGGACAAGGGCCGCCTGCTGACCGGCACCGAAGTCACCTTCTTCCCCTCGGTCACGACCTTCAGCCACATCGACTTCGACCTGAAGACGCTGGAGCACCGTCTGCGCGAGCTGGCCTTCCTGAACTCGGGCGTGGTCATCAAGCTGTCGGATCATCGCGGCGCTGAGCCGATCGAGATCCTGCTGCACTATGAGGGCGGCGTCGAAGCCTTCGTGCGCCACCTCGACAAGTCCAAGACGCCGATCCTGAAGGACGTCATCGTCATTCGCGGCCAGAAGGACGGCATCGAGCTGGACCTGGCCCTGTGGTGGAACGACAGCTACCACGAGACCATGCTGTGCTTCACCAACAACATCCCGCAGCGGGATGGGGGCACCCACCTGTCGGCCTTCCGCGCTTCGCTGACCCGCGTCATGGGCAGCTATATCGAGAGCTCGGGCCTGGCCAAGAAGGAGAAGGTCGCCCCGACCGGCGAGGACGCCCGCGAGGGTCTGACCTGCGTCCTGTCGGTCAAGGTGCCGGACCCCAAGTTCAGCTCGCAGACCAAGGACAAGCTGGTCTCCTCCGAGGTGCGCCCGGCGGTCGAGAACCTGTGCTCCGAGGGCCTGTCCGAGTGGTTCGAGGAACACCCGGTCGAAGCCAAGCTGATCGTCTCCAAGATCATCGAAGCGGCGTCCGCCCGTGAAGCCGCCCGCAAGGCGCGCGACCTGACCCGTCGCAAGTCGGCGCTGGAGATCAGCTCCCTGCCCGGCAAGCTGGCCGACTGTCAGGAACGCGATCCGGCCAAGTCCGAACTCTTCATCGTCGAGGGCGATTCCGCCGGCGGTTCGGCCAAGCAGGCGCGCAACCGCGAGAACCAAGCCGTCCTGCCCCTGCGCGGCAAGATTCTGAACGTCGAGCGCGCGCGCTTCGACCGGATGCTGTCCTCGGACCTGATCGGCACGCTCATTCTGGCGCTCGGCACCGGCATCGGCCGCGACGACTTCAACGCCGACAAGCTGCGCTATCACAAGATCATCCTGATGGCCGACGCCGACGTCGACGGCGCCCACATCCGCACCCTGCTGCTGACCTTCTTCTATCGTCAGATGCCGGAGCTGATCGAACGCGGCCACGTCTATATCGCCCAGCCGCCACTCTATAAGGTGTCGAAGGGCAAGCAGCACCGCTACGTCAAGGATCAGGCGGAGATGGACGCCTATCTGATCGAGGAAGGCAGCGCCGAGGCCGTGCTGGAACTGGCCTCGGGCGAGGTGCGCGCCGGCATGGACCTGCAGGAGCTGGTGCGCGAGGCCAAGGGCTTCAAGGCGCTGGTCGACCGGCTGGCGACGCGGGCTCCGGCCTTCGCCATCGAACAGGGCGCCCTGGCGGGTCTGTTCAGCGAGAACGCCGGCGAGCTGGCCGACCGCGCCGCGCGTGCGGCTGAACGGCTGAACCTCTACGCCGAGGAAGGCGACGGCCCGTGGAGCGGCGAACTGGCCGCCCAGGGCGGGGTGGCGTTCAACCGCGTGCGCCGCGCCGTCAGCGAGACCATCGTGCTGGACGAGGTGCTGGGCCGCTCGCTGGACGCCCGCCGTCTGGCCGAACGCGCCGCCGCCTTCGACGGCCTGTTCTCGGCCCCGGCCGTCTATCGCCGCAAGGACAAGACCACGACCATCCGCGGTCCGCTGGACCTGCTGGCGGCCGTGCTGGACGCGGGCAAGAAGGGCATCGCCATCCAGCGCTACAAGGGCCTGGGCGAGATGAACCCGGAACAGCTGTGGGAGACGACGCTGGACGCCAACGCCCGCACCCTGCTGCAGGTGAAGGTGGAGCATGGCGACGACGCCGACGACCTGTTCGCCAAGCTGATGGGCGACGTGGTCGAGCCGCGCCGCGAATTCATCCAGGACAACGCCCTGGACGCCGCCGTCGACGCCTGATCTCGTGGGCGGTTCGCGGCGCCGTCAGGCGCCGCGGCGGTCCAGTTCGACCCGGTTCCGGCCATTCTGCTTGGCGCGGTACAGGGCGTCGTCGGCTGACTTGATCAGATAGTTCTCGTCCGGGTGGCCGTAATGTTCGGCGACGCCGACCGACACCGTCACGTTGAAAGGCGCCAAGCCCGCCGCCGTAATGGCCTTGGCCGCCAGGGCCAGGCGCATCCGCTCGGCGATGGTCGCGGCTTGGTGCAGGCTGGTCTCGACCAGGACCACCAGGAACTCCTCGCCGCCGTAGCGGAAGACGAAGTCGCTGGGGCGGACGTTTTCGGTCACGGCCTCGGCCACCTGGCGCAGCACCTCGTCGCCGACAGGGTGGCCGTGCGTGTCGTTGATCCGCTTGAAGTGATCCACGTCCAGCAGCAGCACCGACAAGGGCGTGTGATTGGCGTTGGCGAAACCATTTCGCGGCTGAGGATCGACGAGAGGAAGCGTCGGTTCAGGGCGCGCGTCAGCGGGTCGCGGCCGCCCTCCATGCCCGCCAGCCCCTGGAACATCTCGTTCAGCAGGAAGGCGACCTCCTCGACGGCGGCTTCGAGCGCCTTGAGGGGCGCGGCCAGGTCGGCCGGGGCGGCGTCCGGCGTGAAGCGGGGCAGAAGCTCGCTGTCGATCCGCTCCATGGTCCCGTTCAGCCGCGCCAGATGCGGCGAGCCGTCGAACAGGAAGTCGGCCCGGTGGCGGATCCACAGGCCGAACAGCGAGGCGCCCAGCGCGCCAGCCCCATCGACGCCGCCTGATCCCAGGATGCGGAACAGGGTCTTCTGGCTCCACTCCATCAGGCCCGCACGCTGGCTTTCGCGCTCGAAATGAATGTCCTGATCCAGGGAGAACAGCCGATAGGCTTCGTCCAGGCGCGCGCGATTGCTGGCGCCCTTCTCATAGGACTGGCTCATCAGGCGAAGGGCGTGGTCGATGCGTTGGTCCGCTAGCCGCAGCAAGTCGAAGGCCGCCGGATCGTCGGCCAGGTCGTCCGCCAGCCGCGTCTTCAGCACCGCCGCCCCCGCCATGACCAGGTGCATGGGAATCTTGATGCGGGCGTGGACCTCGCCGATCTTCATCTGCCGCGCGATGAAGGCCGCTTCGGCCATGTCGGCGCCGGGCGCGAACAAGTCCACCAGCCAGTTGCGCAGCGACGGACTCAACCGCTCCTGCACCACCGAATGATGCAGGAAGGTCCGCGCCTCCTCATGCGCCAGAAGCGTCTCATAGAAGGCCGCCACAAGGGCGTCGGCGCGGTTCTGGATCAGTTGGCGAAGACGGTTCGACAACGCCAAGTCAGCGGCGCCGACCAGATCGGCGACCACGAGAGAGGAAAGCTGCAAGGGATTACTCGATACTGTACTGGGCTTCGCGGCGACGCCACGGCGGCCTTAGCCCCAAGCGGCCAAGGGAACAACCCGAAGTCGGGCCCAAACACGCCCTGGCGGATCAGCGCGAGTCGGGTCGCCCCGCTTCGACGAAGGCGCGGATCGTCGGAAAGGACGCCGCCCCGCGCTTGCTCTCGCAGACGATCTCCTGGACGTAGGAATCGAGCGAGTTGCGGGCTATCGGCTCGAAATCATAACCATCGTCGATCCGCTCCTGCTCGGCGCCGTCGGGACCGTAATAGACTTCCTCGCCGGATTTCGATTGATTGGCGGAGCAGCGGAAAGAGACAACACCGACGCTGTGCGACAGGTCGCCCGGGGCGCCCGTCGCAGGCACGCGCGCCAATCGGGCGCTGGTAACGCCGTCGGCCTGGGCGATCGAATCCACATCGACCATGAAGGCAGTGGCGGCGCTGCGCGAAATGACGTTCCAATTCTCAGCCAGGGCGGGTGATGCGACCAGGCCCAGAACAGCGGACAGGATGGTGATTGATTTCTTCATGAGAACCTCCCCAGGTCGGACGATTTCACTCCTGATCGAAAAAAATTACAATCCAGGTCCGCTGCGTGACGCTGTCGAGGTTTCGCCGCTATCTGTCGGCAGGTTGCCGTCATGAGCCGGTTTTTCGCTGTCCTGACCGCCCTGTCCCTGAGTCTTGCGACGTTCGCCGCGCCTGCAGACGCCCGCGCGCCTGCGGCCGTCGCTTCGGCGCAGCCCGCCTCGTTTCAGTCGTCGCGTATCCTCGTCGAGACCCGCGGACAGGGGCCGGACGTCGTTCTGATTCCGGGCCTGGCTTCGACCTCGGCGGTCTGGAGCCGAACCGCCGACGCCCTGCAGAACCGCTATCGCGTGCATCTGATCTCGGTGCGCGGCTTCGGCCAGATTCCGGCGGGCGGCAACGCCGAGGGACGCATCAACGGCCCGGTGGCGGCCGAAATCCTGCGCTACATCGACGAAGAGAGCCTGACTCGCCCGGCCCTGATCGGCCACTCCATGGGCGGACAGGTCGCCCTGCGCGTCGCCGCCGACGGCGGACGCAGGGTCGGGCGCGTCATGGTGGTGGACGCCTCGCCCTTCTTTCCGTCCCTGATCAGCCCAGGCTCGACCGTAGGCGATGTCGAACCCCTGGCGCGACTGGCCTATCAGGGCCTGATGCTGCTGGGCGACGAAGCCTTGCGCACACAGGCCGCCTCCATGGGGCTGGAGTTGGGCGGCGCCGCCGACAGCCTGTTCAACGGCCTGGGCTGGCAGGGCGGTGACCGGCGCGTCCTGGCCCAGGGCCTGTACGAGGTGATGACCGTGGACCTGCGTTCGCGCCTGCCGTTGATCCAGGCGCCGGTGACCGTCGTCTATGGCTGGAGTCCCGACGCCGAAAGCCCGCGCGGCCACGTCGATGACCTGTTCCGTGCGGGCTACCGCTCCCTGCCGCGCCCCGCCGCCTTCGAGAGGATCGAGGGAGCCGAACACATGGTCATGATCGACCGCCCCCGTCAGTTCCAGCAGGCGGTCGAACGCTTCCTGCGCTGAGGCGTCAGTTCGGCTGAAGCCGACGGATCGAGGCCAGCAGGGCCGCGTCGTCGCCCATGTCGCCCTCGATGACGTACTGGGGGCGTTGCGGCTCGTTGTTGCCGCGCGCGCGGCCGCGATAGACCTTCATCGGCACGGCGATCTCGGCCAGGCCGCTGGGCAGGGTCGGCTCACGGATCTCCATGTAGACGGTGTCGGCCGAGGTCTCGCGCCCGACCTGGACGGCGCCCACGGTCTTCCACAGATCGACGGCGTCCAGGCAGGCCGAGCCGCAGCTGGAATCGGTCAGGACATAGACGCGGCCCTTCATCAGTTGCGGCGCGGGCGGCGACGGAGCGGCGTCGGCAGGCTCATCATTGGCGCTGCGCCAATAGACCTGGCCGGCGGCCTTCGCCGCCTTCATTCCGTTTATGGCGTCTTCGGCCCAGGCGATCAGTTCGGGCGAGCCGTTCGAGGCGCGCAGCTTGTCGAGGAAGGCGGAGATTTCGGCGATGTTGCCGTCCGAGGCGCGCCAGTCGACGCCCTCGATCGCCGGTTCAGGGTGGGCGGCCATCCAGTCGTCGCCCCACAGAACCTGGGCCATCAGCTGGCTCCAGTGCGAGGAGCCGCCGCCGTTGCCGCGCAGGTCCAGCACCACATAGGGGGCGGCGCGCAGGGCGTCCTGCTTGGTCTTCATGTCGGCGACCAGGGCGGTCAGTTCGGCGTGGGCCTCGCTGGCGGGATCGCCGTTGAAGGTCGGGGTCGAGATCCAGAAGCCCCCGTCGTCGAAATGCTTCAGGGCGAAGTCGGGCCGGGCGCCGGACGTCAGGCGGGCGCGGCGATCGCTCAGATCATCGGGCGTCGCGCGCCAGTCGAGGGCGTAGGTCCGGGTCGCGCCGCCCGTCTCGAACCGGCAGGTCTTCATCTCGGTCTGCCACGGGTTTTCCGCGCTCAGGAACATCCAGTCGCCGAAGCGGGTCTTGATCGCCTCCAGGAACCAGCGCCCCCGGAACTGGCCGATGCGCTGTTCGGCCAGGGACGCGGCGTCCACCCCGTCGCAGTCGATCAGCCGGGCGCCCAGAGGCGGGGCGGCGGCGTCGGCTTCATCGCGATCCGCCACCACCTGATCGGCCCCGCGATAGACGGTCAGGAAGCCGGGCCAGCGGGTCGGGAAGCCGAAGTCCCTCTGGGTCATGCTGATCTGAACGTGCCCGTCCTCGAAACTGGCGACATAGGCGCGCATCGCCCACCACCAGCCGCCTCGATCCGTAGTGGTCTTCGCCCGCTCCAGCGCCGTGGCCAGGCCTTGATCCAGGCGGGCGCGGAAGCCGGGATTGAGCGGATCATGCACGCCCGGATGGCTGTCGATCATGACGGCGTGCAGAGCGGTTGCATCCTGGACCAGAGTCGCAGACCAGTCGCGCGGCTGTTCCATCGGCTTGGGCGACGCATCAGGCGCCTCCTGAGCCTGAGCCGCGCCGGTCATCGCCAGGCAGGCCACGCCCGCCGCCAACAATCGCTTCATGTGCATCCCCTCGTCTCTTGTCGCCGCAAGGGGTGACAGGCGGAGGGACGGCTCGCCAGTTAAGCTTTGGTCATGGAGATCGTCACGTGACCGCCGCCAACGCCTCCAGCACCGCCCGGCCGTAACGGTCCAGCTTACCCGCGCCGACGCCAGGAATACGGGCCAGATCGTCCAAGCCGCGCGGCTCCTGCACCGCGATCTCGACCAGGGTCTTGTCCTGGAAGATGACATAAGGCGGCACCCTCTGCTCGACCGCGCGGTCACGACGCCAGGCGCGCAGCGCCTCGAACCGCGCGCGCACGTCGCCGTCCAGCGCCTCGGCCGCCAGATTGCGACCGGCGTTGCGGCGCGGCTTGTCGATCGCGACCGCGCGCACAGGCGCCTGGCGCACCCGCACCGGCCGCTCGCCGCGATAGACGGCGCGCACGGCCTGAGCGTCGCCCAGGCGGATGATCGGCTTGCCGTCATTGGGATCCTCGACCAGCAGGCCCTCGAACAGCAGGTGATCGATCACGTCGCGCCAGGCGGCCAGCGACAGGTCGGCGCCGATGCCCCAGGTCGACAGCCCGGCCTCCCACGGCTGGACGTCCTTGGTCTTGCCCAGCAGGTGATCGACCACGCGTGTCCGGCCGAAGCGTTCGCCCAGACGCTGGACCGCCGCCAGCGCCTTTTGGGCGGGCACCACGGCGTCGAAGGTGGCGGGCGGGTCGCCGCAGATGTCGCAGACGCCGCACGGCTGGGCGTCCTGCTCGCCGAAATAGCGCCGCACGGCCTGGGGTCGACAGGTCGCGCCGTCCAGCATGGCGAACAGCTGGCGCACCTTGCGGGTCTGGACCTGCTTGACCTCCTCGGCCATCGGTCGCCCCTCAAGGCGACGCAGGGACCAGGCGATGTCGGACGGGCCGTAAAGCGTGATGCCCTCGGCCGGTTCGCCGTCCCGCCCCGCGCGGCCGATCTCCTGCCAATAGGCCTCCAGAGAACCGGGCGGATCGGCGTGGATGACGAAGCGCACGTCCGGCTTGTCCACCCCCATGCCGAAGGCGATGGTCGCGACCATGACGGCGCCGTCCTCGGCCAGGAAACGCTCCAGCCGTCGGTCGCGCTCGCGGGCGTCGAAACCGGCGTGATAGGCGATGGCGTTGCTGCCGGCGTCCCTGAGCGCATCGGCCACCCGCTCGCAACCGTCCCGGCTGCCGCAATAGACCACGCCCGACTTGCCGCGCCGCTCGCGCACCAGTTCGATGACGGCGGCGTCGGTGCGGGCGCGCGAGCCGTTGATCTTGCGCTCGGCCGACAGCTGCAGATTGGGCCGGGCGAAGCTGTCGACGAAGACCCGCGCCTCGCCCAGCCGCAGCGAGGCCAGGATATCGTCGCGCGTGCGGGCGTCGGCGGTCGCCGTCACCGCGATGCGCGGCACGCCGGGAAAGATCTCGGTCAGTCGGCCCAGGGTGCGGTAGTCGGGCCGGAAGTCATGCCCCCACTGACTGACGCAGTGCGCCTCGTCGATGGCGATCAGGCTGATGGGCAGCTCGGCCAGACGTTCCAGCATGGCGCCTGACGCCAGGCCTTCCGGCGAGACGTAGAGCAGGTCCAACTCGCCCGCGCGCGCCGCGCGCCACACGGCCGAACGTTCGTCCATGGTCAGGCCGGAATCCAGCCGGGCGGCCGCCACGCCCTGCTGCTTCAGGGCCTCGACCTGATCGGTCATCAGGGCGATCAGCGGCGAGACGACCAGGCCGACGCCGGGCCGCAGGATGGCGGGCACCTGATAGCAGACGCTCTTGCCGCCCCCGGTCGGCAACACGGCCATGACGTCGCGCCCGGCCAGAACCTCGGCGATCACCGACGCCTGCAGGCCGCGAAAATCAGCATGACCCCAGACCCGCTCCAGCAGCTTGCGCGCCTCGTCCAGGGTCGGAGAAGCGGCGTCGGTCGGGCGGGGGTCGAACATGGCGGGCGTTGTGCCGCATTCGCTCCGAGGTGTCATCCCGTCATCCGCGCACACGACGGATACGCCGCGACCCGTTGTCACGGCCGCGCTTTCAGGCTTACTTCCGCGCAACAGCTGAAAAGAGCCCCGCATGACGGACAAACCCGCCGGAACCGGCAAACGCATAGAACTGACCATCCGCGCCCTGATCCTGGGCTGCTTGCTGGCGGCGGTCTTCACGGCGGCCAACACCTATCTGGGGCTGAAGGTCGGCCTGACCTTCGCCTCGGCCATTCCGGCGGCGGTCATCTCCATGGCCCTGCTGCGCGCCTTCCGGGGCTCGACCATCTGGGAGAACATGACCGTCCAGACCGTCGCCTCGGTCGGCGGCGCCATGAGCTCGATCATTTTCGTCCTGCCCGGCCTGGTCATGATCGGCTGGTGGATGAACTTCCCCTTCTGGGAGTCGGTGATGATCTGCATCCTGGGCGGCGTCCTGGGGGTGACCTTCTCCATTCCCCTGCGCCGGACCCTGGTCGTCCAAGGCGGCCTGCCCTACCCCGAGGGCGTCGCCGCCGCCGAGGTGCTGAAGGTCGGCTCTCCCGGCGCCGAGCAGACCGAGGAGGCCGTGCGCGAGAACAAGTCCGGCCTGTTCGTCGTCGTCGGCGGGGCGATCGCCTCGGCCGTCTTCAGCTTCCTGGCCTCTGCCCGCGTCTTCGCGCATGAGACCACCGCCTTCCTGCGACTTCCGGCCGCGATGGGCGGCGGTGCGACCGGCGTCGGCTTTTCCATGCAGTTCGCCCTGCTGGGCGCCGGCCACCTGATCGGTCTGGCGGTCGGCCTGACCCAGTTGTTCGGCCTGGTCCTGGCCTGGCTGATCTTCGTGCCCATCCTGACCTCGCCCGAGTTCGTCGCCTGGGCCGCCGCCAACGGGGTGCCGTCCATCGCCGCCACGGTTCCCGCCGGCGCCGGCGCCGAAGGCCTGGCCATGAGCGTCTGGTCCCAGGAGGTCCGCTTCATCGGCGCAGGCGTCATCGGCGTCGCCGCCCTGTGGACCCTGGCCAAACTGGCCAAGCCACTGGTCGCGGGTCTGGCCTCGGCCGTCTCGGCCCAGTCGCGCCGCGCCCACGGCGAGATCCTGGACCGCACCGAACAGGACATTCCGATCAAGATCGTCGGCCTGCTGTCCGTCGCCGCCCTGGTCGGCATCGCCGTGCTGCTGGCCGTCATCGCCCAGGGCACGAGCCTGGCCGCCTCGGCCCCGCTGCTGGTGATCGGCGGCCTGGTCTATGTCGTGGTCATCGGCTTCGCCGTGGCCGCCATCTGCGGCTACATGGCCGGTCTGATCGGCTCGTCGAACAGCCCGGTGTCAGGCGTCGGCATCCTGGCCATCATCATCGCCTCCCTGCTGATGCTGGGCGTGTTGGCGGTCGCCGGCGTGCCCGCCGATCCGTCGGTCATCGCCTTCGCCCTGATCGTCACCGCCATCGTCTTCGCCGTGGCCGTCATCTCCAACGACAACCTTCAAGACCTGAAGACCGGCCAGCTGGTCGAGGCCACGCCGTGGCGTCAGCAAACCGCCCTGCTGGTCGGCGTCGTCGCCGGCGCCCTGGTCATCCCCTTCGTGCTGGACATGATGAACCAGGCCTTCGGCTTCGAAGGCGGCCCGCCCGCCATCGTCCAGGGCTCCAAGACCCTGGCGGCGCCCCAGGCGACCCTGATCTCGGCCCTGGCCAAGGGCGTCATCAGCGGCGATCTGCGCTGGGATCTGATCGGCATCGGCGCCGTGGTCGGCGTTCTGGTCATCATCCTCGACATCATCCTGCGCCGCACGACGAACGATAAGATCAAGCTGCCGCCGCTGGCCGCCGGGATCGGCGTCTATCTGCCGGCCGCCGTCACCACCATGCTGGTCATCGGCGCGGTCTGCGGCTGGCTGTACGACCGGGCGGTCAAGTCGACCCGCTACGCCGATGTGGCCCGCCGCATGGGCGTCCTGCTGGCGTCCGGCCTGATCGTGGGCGAGAGCCTGTTCGGCGTCTTCACCGCCGCCGTCATCGTCAGCACGCGCAACGAGGCGCCTTTCGCCCTGTTGCCCGAAAAGAGCGCATGGCCGGCCATGATCGCGGGCGTTGTCGCCTTCGTCGTGCTGACCTACGCCCTCTACGCCTGGGTGCGCCGCCGTTCGGCGCAGGTCTAAACCCGACTGAAGGGCGGCGGCGAAGGCCTCCGCCGCCCGGCTGGCCCCGCGCTCGCGGTGGCGCAGCCGATAGAAGGGCCGCTCGGGCAGTTCGAGCGGCAGACGAACCAGCCGCCCCGCCTCGATCAGGGGCCGGGCGGCCAGTTCCGAGATCGCCGTGACCAGGCCGCCGCCGTCCCCGGCGCTGGCCGCCACCGCCGTCAAAATCGCCTCATTGGACGGCAGCACCAGCGCCGTCTTCAGGTCCGACGCCGCCAGGCCGCGCGGCAGAGCCGCCTCGAACTCGCTGCGGGTGCCCGATCCCGCCTCACGCAGGGCCCAGTCCAGCGCCTTCAGGTCAGACGCCGCCAGCTCCCTGTCTCGATCCGCCAGCGGATGCCCCGGCGCCGCCACCACGATCAGCCGGTCAGCGGCGATGCGCGTCCGCTCCAGTCGGGGGGCGTCCTCCGCGCCCTCGATCAGACCCAGCTCGGCCTCGCCCGCCAGAACCGCCTCGACCACCTGATGGGTGTTGCCGATCGACAGATGCAGTTCGATGCCCGGATGGCTCTGGGCGAAGGCGGCCATGCGCGGCGGCAGCCAATAGGCGGCGATGGTCTGGCTGGCGAACAGCCGCACCGAGCCGCGCTTCAGCCCCGCCAGTTCGTCCAGCAGCCGCTCGGCCGCCTCGGCCCGCGCCAGCACGGCCCGCGCCTCGGGCAGGAAGGCCGTTCCCGCCGCGTTCAGGGCCAGCCCGCGCCCGACCCGGTCGAACAACCGCGCCCCGTGTCGCGTCTCCAGCGCATTAACCGCCGCGCTGACCGCCGATTGCGTCAGATGCAGCGCCTCGGCCGCCCGCGTCATGTGCAGGCGCTCGGCCACGGCGACGAAGATGCGCAGCTGTTCCAGCGTCATGCGTTATTGATCGATTATATTGATTGTTAAGTCCATAACTACGCGTTGGATCGATCAGATCGCGGAGCGGATAAGAGCCGCATGACCGTCGCCCTCGCCCCCGCCGCTTCACCTCGCCGCCTGACCGGCGTGGCGCGCCTGTTGCCCGGCGTGGCGCTGTCGGCGGCCATCGGCGCCGTCGCCTATGGGCTGCAGATCGTCGAGACCCGACTGTTCGAGCATCCGTGGATCGAGGGCCTGGTGCTGGCCATCCTGATCGGGGCGGGGCTGCGCCTGGTCTGGACGCCGTCGTCGCTGTGGACGCCGGGCGTCGCCTTCAGCGCCAAGACCCTGCTGGAAGTCGCCGTAGCCCTGCTGGGCGCCACGGTGTCGGGCGCGGCGGTCGTGGCGCTCGGTCCCTGGCTGCTGCTGGCCATCGTCGGCGTGGTCGCCGTCGCCATTGTCGGCGGCTACGCCCTGGGTCGGGCGTTCGGCCTGCCGCACGCCATGGCCCTGCTGGTCGCCTGCGGCAACGCCATCTGCGGCAACTCGGCCATCGCCGCCGTCGCCCCCGTCATCGAGGCGGAGGGAGAAGACGTGGCCGCCGCCATCGGCTTCACCGCCGTGCTGGGCGTCGCCGTGGTGCTGCTGGTTCCCGCGGTCGGGGCCATGATGGGTTATGACGCCGCGCGCGTCGGGGTGCTGGCGGGCCTGACCGTCTATGCGGTGCCGCAGGTGCTGGCCGCCGCCGCGCCCGCCGGTCTGGCCGCCGTCCAGACGGGCGCCGTGGTCAAGCTGGTGCGCGTGCTGATGCTGGGGCCGGTCTGCCTGGTGCTGGGCCTGATGCGCTCGAAACAGAGCGAAGCCGGGCGCGGACCCAAGCTGCACCAGATGGCGCCCTGGTTCATCCTGGTCTTCCTGGTCCTGATGGCCGTCCGTTCGCTGGGCTGGCTGCCCGAGGCGATCCTGCCGCCGCTGCAGGCCTCCGTCTCGGCGCTGACGCTGATCGCCATGGCGGCGCTGGGGCTGATGGTCGATCCGCGCGCCGTGGCGCGGGCCGGACCGCGCGTCGCCGCCGTCGCCGCCCTGTCGGCCCTGCTGATCGGGCTGCTGGCGCTGGCGGTGATCGCCTTCCTGCCGCTGGGCTGAAATCTGGCGGCGGCGGCCGCTGAACGCGATTACGCACTGGACTGGCGTTTTGGCCCGCATCCCTGTAAGAGGCGCCCCGAACCCTTCCCTTCTCTGCAACCTTCTTGCAGCGGCGCGGCCCATCCGTGACCGAACACAGTCCGCCCGAGCCCGAAATGAACCTGCGCAACATCGCCATCATCGCCCACGTCGACCATGGCAAGACGACCATGGTTGACGCCCTCCTCGCCCAGTCGGGCCTGTTCCGCGCCAATGAGGCGACCACGGAACGCGCCATGGACTCCAACGACCAGGAACGCGAGCGCGGCATCACCATTCTGGCCAAATGCACGTCGGTGCTGTGGAACGGCAAGGCGGGCGAGACCCGCATCAACATCATCGACACCCCCGGCCACGCCGACTTCGGCGGCGAGGTCGAGCGCATCCTGGGCATGGTGGACGGCTGCGTCCTGCTGGTCGACGCCGAAGAAGGCGTCATGCCGCAGACCAAGTTCGTGCTGACCAAGGCCCTGCGCATGGGCCTGCGTCCCATCCTTTGCATCAACAAGGTCGACCGCGCCCACGCCGATCCGGACCGCGTTCTGAACGAGACCTTCGACCTGTTCGCCGCCCTAGGCGCCAATGACGAGCAGCTGGACTTCCCGGTCATCTACGCCTCGGGCCGTTCGGGCTGGGCGACGCTGGACCTGGCTCAACCGAGCGAGAACCTGCACCCGCTGTACGACCTGATCGTCGACCACGTCCCGGCGCCGGCCGCCCAGGCGCGCGTCAACGAGCCGTTCCAGATCCTGAACGTGCTGATCGAAAGCGATCCCTTCCTGGGCCGTCTGCTGACCGGCCGCATCCACTCGGGCAAGGCGGTTCCGGGCATGGCCATCAAGGCCCTGTCGCGCGACGGCAAGACCATCGAACAGGGCCGCATCACCAAGGTGCTGGCCTTCCGCGGCCTGAAGCGTCAGCCGATCGACGACGGCGTCGAGGCCGGGGACATCGTGGCCATCGCCGGCATGTCGAAAGCCACCGTGGCCGACACCCTGTGCGCCCTCGAAGTGACCGAGGCCCTGCCGTCGCTGCCGATCGACCCGCCGACCATCTCGATGACCGTGGGCGTCAACGACAGCCCGCTGGCCGGCCGCGAAGGCGACAAGGTGCAGTCGCGCGTCATCCGCGACCGCCTGCTGAAGGAAGCCGAAGCCAACGTCGCCATCCGCATCACCCAGACTCCCGACTCCGACGCCTATGAAGTCGCCGGCCGCGGCGAACTGCAACTGGGCGTGCTGATCGAGAACATGCGCCGCGAAGGCTTCGAACTGTCGATCTCGCGTCCCCGCGTGGTCTATCAGACCAACGAGAACGGTCAGAAGCTTGAGCCGATCGAAGACGTCATGATCGACGTCGACGACGAATTCTCGGGCGTGGTCATCGAGAAGCTGTCGGCCCGCAAGGCCGAACTGACCGACATGGGCCCCTCGGGCGCCGGCAAGACCCGCATCCAGCTGAAGTGCCCGTCGCGCTCGCTGATCGGCTATCAGGGCGAGTTCCTGACCGACACGCGCGGCTCGGGCGTGCTGAACCGCGTGTTCTCGCACTATGAAGAGCACAAGGGCGCCATCGAAGGCCGCCTGAAGGGCGTTCTGGTATCGAACTCGGACGGCGACACCGCCGCCTTCGCCCTGTGGAACCTCGAAGATCGCGGCGTCATGTTCGTCGGCGCCGGCGAGAAGACCTATCAGGGCATGATCATCGGCGAGAACAGCCGCTGGGACGACCTGGACGTCAACCCGATCAAGGGCAAGCAACTGACCAACGTCCGCGCCTCGGGCAAGGACGAGGCCGTGCGCCTGACCCCGCCGCGCAAGATGAGCCTGGAACAGGCCATCGCCTATATCGAGGAAGACGAACTGGTCGAGGTCACGCCCAAGTCGATCCGCCTGCGCAAGGAAATCCTGAACCCCTCCTTCCGCAAGAAGCGCGTCCGCGCCGACTGATCCGGCGACCAGCCGAAATGAAGAAGGCGGCCCCTGCGGGCCGCCTTTTTTGTGCGCGCTCTCCCAGCGGGAAAGGACTTCGCCCTACTTCTTCAGCCCCAGCAGGCCCAGCCAGCCGCCGCTGGTCAGCAAGGCCACGTCCAGCAGGGCCAGCGCCAGAGGCGTGGTCGTCGGGGCGGCGATGAATTTGGGCCGCCAGACGGGGCCGAACTTGGCTTTGTAGGCGCGCAGGCCCTGGAAGCCGTAGACGGCGCCCCCCTCCTCGAACACCAGGGCGCCGACGCGGGCGAAGACCGGCGCCATGCGGCGATCCTCCAGACCCGACAGGGGCGCCATGCCCAGGTCCAGCCGCTCCATCCCCTGCTCACGCGCCCACTGGGCCGTGCGGGTGAACAGATAGTCCATGATCCCATGCGGTCCCTCGGGATCATGACGCATGAGGTCGATCATCGCCTCGCGCCCGCCGGCCCCGACCAGAAGATTGGCGAAGGCGACGATGCGGCCGTTCTCGCGCACCACGGCGACCGGCGAGCGGTCCAGATAGTCGAGGTCGTACCGGCCCAGGGAGAAAGCCTTCTCCGAGCCGTTGTGATGCTGGAGCCAGGCGTCGGACACGGCGCGCAACTCGGCCCCCAGCGCCCGCGCCGCGCCGGGCGGGACCACCTCGAAGCTGGCGCCCTCGCGCTCGGCCCGGTTCACGGCGGTGCGCAGGTTCTGCTTGCCCTTGCCCTCGGTCGTGAAATGGGCGGCGTCGATCACCGCGGCCTCGCCCACCTTGCGCATGGCCAGGCCCAGCGTCGCCAGGTCGGCCAGCAGCCCTTCGCCCACCGAATAGAAGACCGCCGCCCCGCCATAGCTGTCGGCCATCTCCGCGAAGGCCCAGAGAAGCTCCAGCCGCTCTTCCTTCAGCCCGGCCGGTTCGCTCATGGCGATCCAGCGTCGACCGCGCACGCGATAGGCGATGAAGCTGCGCCCTGACGGGCTGAACAACAGGGCCTTGTCGCCCAGCAGAGCCAGGCCCGCCTCGGGCGTGGCGATCTCGGCCGTCTCCAGTGCCTGACGGGCGCGCTCGACATCGACCGGCGCGGCGGGGCCGTGACTGCGGGCGCCCGGCGCCGTCAACAGGGAGCGCACTCCGACCGCCAGGGTCAGCAGGGCCAGCACCGCCCCGGCGCGCAGGAAGCCCGAGGCCTGCTTGTCGACCAGGAAGGTCCACCACAGCTCGTCGGTATAGGCCGTGTCGCGATAGGCGAAGAGGCCCAGCCACAGCATGGCCGCCACCGCCGCCGCCAGCATCAGCAGCCAGCCCGGCCGCAGCGGCTCGCCCAGGCGCGAGCGACGATTGAAGGCCGACCGGCACGGCGTCAGCAGGGCCGCCGCCAGGGTCAGCTCGATCGCCTCCTCCCAGTCCAGCCCCTTCATCAGCGAGAAGACCGCCCCGACCATCAGGACCGCCAGCGCGGCATAATAGGCGCCGCGCCGCCGTCGCCACAGCCCCGCCGAGATCAGCAGCAGGACAAAGCCGGTCACGCTGGCTGCGAAATGGGACAGGTCGATCAGCAGCGGCGGATAGAAGCGCCCGAGCGCGCTGAGCCGGTCGCTGAAGGCGGGCGTCACCGCCGACAGCAGCATCACCCCGCCCAGCAGGAAGGTGGCGACCGCGAACATCTGCGGCGTCAGCTCATAGGCCAGCCCCGCCAGTCGCCGCGTGATGCGCCAAGGGTCGTGTTTTGCGCTCGATTTGGTCAATCGCTCTCCAGAGAGCAAGAATCGGTCGTTTGGGGCGAGTAGAAGGTCATTTCAGGGCAGACGAAACCAACCTCCATCACGCGGGTTCATTTTTTCGCGAGCGCCGGGCTCGCGCTTCCAGGAGTTCCTCATGATCCGCAAGACCGCCCTGCTGACCGGCATCGCCGGCGCCCTGTTCATCGCCGCCCCTGCCTTCGCCCAGGACGCGCCCCAGACGCCCGAACCGGCCCCCGCTGAGGCGCCTGCGGCTCAACCCCAGAGCTTGACCCTCACGCCGGGCTCGACCGTCAAGGGCAGCGACGGCGCCGAGATCGGCAAACTGGTCGGCGTCCAGAACGGCGCCAACGGTCAGGAACTGACCGTCCGCACCGCCGATGGCCAGGTCCGCCCCGTGCCGCTGGCCGGCATTCGCCAGGACGGTGCCGACATCGTCGTCGACGCCAGCGCCTCGGACATTCAGTCGGCCGCTCCGATCGCCTCGGACACGGCTGAGCCGACCCCGGACGCAGCGGATGACGCCCCTCCGGCTGACGCGCCGCCGGCCGATGAGCCGACCAGCGACAAACCGCATGGCGATGAACCGCACTAAGGGTTCATCGACCTGAAGAAAAGGGGCGGTCCCTAGCGGGCCGCCCCTTTTTACATCCTAAAGCAGGACGTCAGCCTCGGCGCTTGATGAGGCCCAGCAGGAACAGCAGCACCACGGCGCCGATAGTGGCGACGATGATGCCGACGATCCAGTTGCCTGCGGCGTCCACGCCCAAGAGGTTGTTGGCCAGGAACCCGCCGATCAGGGCGCCGACGACGCCGACGATCAGATTGGTCAGCAGGCCATGCTCCCGCTTCATGATCTTCTCCGCCAGCCATCCGGCGACGATGCCGATGATGATCCAGGCGATAAATCCAAATCCACCCATGCTTCTTCCTTCCTGAAAGGCTCTCTGCCTTGGCCGTTAATGCGCGGCCGGCTTCGCGGTTGCCTTGACCGTCGCGTCTTCCCCGCTGAGGGGAAGTCGGCACGCCGTTTGCGAGGAGCCTTCTGTCGCGTGCCGAACCGGCACAGCATGAGAGACGGGAGAGCCTCATGGCCGCCGAGATCGACCTGCACCTGGGCCGCCGCCTGCGTCGTCGTCGTCGTCTTCTGGGCCTGACCCAGCAGCAGCTCGGCGATCGCGTGGGCGTCCGCTTCCAGCAGATCCAGAAATACGAATGCGGCGCCAACCGCCTGTCCGCCGCTCGCCTGTGGGAGTTGGCCGAGGCGCTGGAGACGCCGGTCACCTATTTCTACGACGGCCTGGCCGCCGATCCCGTTCCCGTGCAGCAACCCGCCCCTCACGCCACGCTCAACGCCGCCTGAGACGGAACCGCCACCCCTCTCGTCGCTGGCGGTCGGACGGTGTATCCCGCCGGCATGACCGAGCTGGAATCCTTCGCCGTCGCCCTGTCGCATGAAGCGGCCCGCGTCGCCCTGCCCTTCTTCCGCGGCGACTTCACGCAGGAAGACAAGGGCGGCCCCGGCGCCTTCGACCCCGTCACCGAGGCCGACCGCGCCGCCGAGGCGGCCATCCGTCGCCTGATCGCCGCCCGCTATCCCGACCACGGCGTCATCGGCGAGGAATACGGCGAGGACCGCCCCGACGCCGACCATGTCTGGGTGCTGGACCCCATCGACGGCACCCGCGCCTTCATCGCCGGCCTGCCCCTGTGGACCACCCTGATCGCCCTTCGCCACGAGGGCGCGCCCGTGATCGGCGCCGTGGGCCAACCCTATCTGGACGAAGTCTTCCTGGGCGGCCCGTCGGGCGCGCGCCTGCTGAAGGGCGGACACGAAACCCCGCTGAAGACCCGCGCCTGCCCCGATCTGGGTCAGGCCCTGATCGCCACCACCGACCCTGAGATCTTCGTCGGCGCCGACCGCGCCGCCTGGGACCGCCTGCGCGCCTCGGCCCGCCTGGCCCGACTGGGGTGCGACGGCTACGCCTACGCCATGGTCGCGGCCGGGCGCATCGACCTGGTGGCCGAAAGCGAGCTGAAGGTCTGGGACTGGTCGGCGCACAAGCCCCTGGTCGAGGCCGCAGGCGGTCGCTTCACCGACTGGCGAGGCGCGGCGCCGCACGACGCCGACGGCCGCGTCCTGGCGGTCGGCGACGCGCGCCTGACGATCCAAGCCCTGCCCCTGCTCGGCCTGTCCTGACGGATCAGGCCGGTTCGGCGGTCCGCGCGGCCGGAGAGGCCGAAGGCGAGGCGGCGCCGGGCGCCACATAGTCGGCCAGGGCGTCGAACTCGTGCAGGAAGACGCCGCGCAGGTCGTCGACCTCCATGATGACCTCATGCCTGGCGGTCGGCACCTCGACATAGCGGCCGCGCCCCATGCGCCGGGCCGCCCAGCGGTTGGTCTGCTTCCACACCTTGTCGTCCTCGGCCGCCTGAACCACGCAGACCGGGATCTTCACGCTCTTGAGCGCGCGGGGCTTCAGCGCCCGCTCGCCCGCATCCAGGGCGAAGGCCAGCCAGCCCCAGGTCGGGCCGCCGATAGCCAGGTGCGGGCAGGCGTAGAGCTGCTGCCGCCACAGGTCGTAGCGCGCCTGATCCGAGGTCAGGCCGTCCTTCTCGAAGGTGTGGTCGAAGGGATCGTCCGGGTCGTCCAGCACATAGTCCCCGGCCTTGCCGTGGCGCAGGGCCCAGCGCACCGCCAGCTTGACCGTCCACATCGACCGCTTGCCGGTCTTGATGCGCAGCATGGGGCTGGACAGGACGGCCCCGGCGAAGCGGGTCTCATCGCCTTCCAGCGTCAGCAGGTTCAGGGCGCCGCCCATGGAGTGGCCGACCATGATCCACGGCTTGGGCGCCCGCGCCTCATAGGCGTCCAGCAGGCGGGCGTAGTCGTCGAGAAACTCCTCGACCGCGCGGGCGTGGCCGCGCAGGCGGTCCGGCAGCAGCCGCGCCGACAGCCCCTGACCGCGCCAGTCATGGGCCAGGACGCAGAAGCCGCGCGCCAGGAAGTTGCCGATCAGCTCGAAATACTTCTCAATCGGCTCGGTGCGGCCGGGGCTGAGGACGACCGTCCCGCGCGGGGTCTTGGCCTGCAGGGTCGAGGGCGTCCAGAACCCGGCGCGCAGACGCAGGCCGCCGGCCCCGCGGAACCAGTCGCCCTCGCCTCCCGGCGGGCTGGCGGCGCCGGGCACTCCCATCAGGGGCGCATGGGCGGCGAAGGCGGCGGTGCGGCTCACTCGGGCTTCCTGAACTTCAGCGTCATGCGGTCGCTTTCGCCGATGGCGTCATACTTCGCCCGATCGAACTCGGGATCGGCGGGTTGACCCAGGGGCGCCGTCAGGCGACGCGGCGCCAGGGTCTCGACGCCGAACGGATGGTCCTTGGTGTCGGCCGGATTGGCGTTGATCTCGGACGCCTCGACAAAGATGAAGCCGGCCTCCTGGGCCAACTGCTTGACGAAGGCCTCCTGCACATAGCCGTTGGCGGCGGCCGGATCCTGATCCTCGTCCGGCTGAAGGCGATGCTGTTCGATGCCCAGGATGCCGCCGGGGCGCAGGGCCGCGAAGGCGTCGGCGAAGGCCTTTTCGGCGATCCCCGCCGCCATCCAGGCCTGGATGTAGCGCATGAACAGCACCATGTCGGCCGTCCCCGCCGGGGCCACCGGCGGCGAGCCGGGACCGAAGGCGGTGAACTGCACCGGGCCGTACAGCTTCTTGTCGGCCAGGATGCGGGCCTTCAGGGCGTTGTTGATGGCGACCTGGGCCGGGTCGGCGTTCGGCCCCTCGACGAAGCCCGCCAGATAGAGGGCGCCGCCGCCCTTGTTCAGATAGGGGGCCAGGATTTCGGCGTACCAGCCGCTGCCGGGCCAGAAGTCGACCACCGTCATCTTCGGCTGCAGGCCGAAAAACCGCAGGGTCTCGACCGGGTGGCGCCAGGCGTCGCGCGCCTTGTCGTCCGCCGGACGCCAGGCCCCGGCGACGGCCCACTCCAGCGAGCCTTCGGGCGGGCCCTTGGGCGCTTCGGGGGCGGCGGGCGTCTGCGCCTCTTCCTTGCGGCCGCAGGCGGCCAGGCCGAACAGGGGCGCGACCAGGGCCAGGGCGCCGGCGCCGGTCAGGACGGATCGCCGCGTCGATCGTTCTGTCATGCGCGCTTCCTCTCGCCGCCGGATGTCTTCGCTTGGGGCTTAAGGCGCTTCTGCGCCAGCGTCAAAACCACGCACTGCATTGTCATCGGGCCGTCAGTCCGCCGCGTAGGGCTTGCGGAAACGCAGGGTCATTCGGTCGCTCTCGCCGATGGCGTCCAGCGCCGCGCGCTCATCCGCCGTCAAGGTCCGGCCGTCGCGTTCCGAGGTGCGCGTAGGCTTCAGCGTCCAAACCCCGAACGGGTGGTCGCGGTCGTCCTTGGGGTTGGCGTTCAGCTCGCTGCGAGCCTCCAGCTCGAAACCGGCGCGGCGGGCGGCGTGGATGACCCAGCTCTCGGGCACATAGCCGTTCGGCGCCGTCTCCGTCACGTTCAGGCCCTCGGCCGCGCGGTGCTGCTCGACCGCCAGCACGCCGCCGGGCTTCAGCGCCGTGAAGAAGGCCGCCAGATAGGGCTCGGCCCGGCCGTCGCGCGACCAGTTGTGGAAGGCGCGGGCCACCACGACCATGTCCGCCGTCCCGTCGGCGACGCCCATGCCCTCGGTCGGGCGATTGACCGGGACGTAGCGCCCGCCGGTCGCCGCCGCATAGGGCTCCAGAATGTTGCGCCACCAGCCGGCGCGGCCCGGCTCGATCTCCACCACCGTCAGGCCGGGTTGCAGCCCCCAGAAGGTCAGAGTCTCGAACGGATGACGCTCGCCGTCGCGGGCGCGGTCGGCCTCGGGCCGGGTCGTCGCGGCCACGGCCGCCTGAAGCGCCGCATCCTCGGAGAAGCTCGGCATCTCCATCGACAGGCCCTGGCGGTGCGGCAGCGACGCAGCCTCCGGCGGGCCCGATTGGGCGAGGGCGGGCGAGGCGAGCAGACACGCCGCGACGGCGCTGAGGGCGAAGGTTCGCATGGCGGGCTCCGGTCGATCCTGGACGAGGAAGGGTAAACCCTTACGGCGCTTCGCGGCCACGGCAAGGCGCAGAGGCCGAAAGCGACGATTTCGCGCGCCCCTTGCGCTCGGAAAACGGCCTCCTACCTCTTCATCCGAGAGCGCCGATCCCGGGCTCTCCAGACCTGACGGGGCCGATTTCGGACCGCCGGGACTGAAACCCTCCGTCGTCCGGGGCCAAATCGCCGGGCGGCTCAACCTTGCTGAATGTCAGAAGGATGACCCATGCGTACCTATGATTTCTCGCCGCTGTACCGTTCCGCCGTCGGTTTCGACCGCCTGGCCCGCCAGTTGGAAAGCGCCGCGCGCTCCAGCCAGGAAAACGGCTGGCCCCCCTACAACATCGAGACGACCGGCGAGGACGCCTATCGCATCGAGATCGCCGTCGCCGGCTTCTCGGCCGATGAGCTGAACATCGAGGCGAAGGAGAACCTTCTGACCGTCACCGGCAAGAAGGCGGCCAACGACGACGGCGCATCCGCCCGCACCTTCCTGCATCGCGGCCTGGCCGAGCGCGACTTCGAGCGCCGCTTCCAGCTGGCCGACTATGTGGTGGTCAAGGGCGCGGCCCTGGCCAACGGCCTGCTCACCGTCGAGCTGAAGCGCGAACTGCCCGAGGCCCTCAAACCCCGCAGCATCGAGATCGCCACCGGCTCGACCCTGATCGAAGGCAAGGTCGAGACCAAGGCCAAGAAGGCGGCTTAAAAGACCTCACGGCTGACTGAAAAGTCGAAGGGGCGGCGTTCGCGTCGCCCCTTTTTCGTGCGCGCTCCCTAGGCCGCGTGCAGGTCCGCCGGGTCCAGCCCGCGCGCGCCGCTCGTCTGGGCGCCGGTGAAGTCGGCCTGCTTGGTCTGGGCGCCGTGCAGGGTCGCCCGGCTCAGATCGGCGTCGACCATCACGGCCCGGCGCAGGTCCGCTCCCGTCAGGTCGGCGCCGCGCAGGATCGCCCCGGTCAGGTCGGCGGGCAGCAGGCGATCCGCCGCCAGCATCAACGGCCCCAGCTGGGCCTCGCGCAGGTCCGACCCGTTCAGCCGCGCCCGCGTCAGCCGCGCGCCGCGCAGATCGGCCCGGCGCAGATTGGCCGAGCGCAGGTCCGCGCCCTCCAGCTGCGCGCCCTGAAGCTGCACCCCCTCCATGTCCAGGCCGTAGAAGACCGCCCCCTTGGCCGACAGGGCCGTAAGGTTCAGCCCGCGAATGGTGACCAGCGGCCGCAGATCCACCCCGTCGAACACCGAGGGCTGGCCCTCGGCCCCGCCCGTCTCGCACCATTGGGCGTGATCGCGCAGCATTTCGGCGGCGGGCATCTGGCTGACCGGCTCGCCCGCCGGGCGGTTGTCCACCAGGGCGCCGTCCATATTGGCCCCGTCCGTCCGCCACATGGCGGCCTTGACCCCCACCAGGACGGCGTCGCTGAGGTCCGCCCCCGACAGATCCGCGCCCGACAGGTCGGCTCCGGCCAGATCGGCGCCGCGGAAGCTGGCCTGCTTCAGATTGGCCCGGACCAGCTTGCAGTCCTTCATGACGGCGTCGGTGAAATCAGCGGCCACGGCGACAACGCCGGTCATGTGCGAGCGCTGCAGATTGGCGCCCGCCAGCACAGCGCCCTGCGCCTGGGTGTCGGCGCGCTTGCGCGCCTCAACCACGCGGAAGCCCAGCTTGGCGTCCTTGGCGGCGATGGTCCCTTCGCGCAGGTCGGCCTCGAACAGGTCAGCCCCCGACAGGTCGGCGCCGCGCAGGCAGGCCCCGCGCAGATCGGCCCGCCGCATGCTGGCGTCGATCAGGGTCGCGTCCTGCATGTCCGCGCCGAAGAAGTTGGCGTTGTCCAGCTTGGCGCCCGTCAGGTCGCAGCCGATCAGGCAAGCCGCCGTGAAGTCGGCGTCGGCCAGGTTGCGGCCGCGCAAGGACACGCCCGACAGATCCATCCAGGCGAAGACCGCCCGCGCCCCGCCCGGCCGCGCCTGCCACAGGCGGTCGTGCTTCAGGCAGACGGCGTCGACCTCTTCCTGGGTCAGCTTCCTGCGGACGGGTTCGACGGCCTCGCTCATGGGGGCGATCATGGCTTACGGCGGATTAAGGAAGCTTTGCGGAAACAACCATTTTCGCGTCGTTCCCGCCCGCCGTCGCCGCGTTCTACTCCGTCAGCAGGCCCTGGTCGCGCAGGGCTTCGGCCAGTTCGCCCTCCTGGGTCCACAGACGGGTGTAGCCCGCTTCGCCCAGCCGGTTCAGCTCGGTCGTCAGATCGGCGCGCGCGGAAGCGGCGAAGCGGCCGTCGAAGCCCGCCCCGTCGAGGCTGACGCGCACCATCGGGCGGCCCGTCTCCAGACGGTGCAGGAAGCCTTCGCTCAGCACCGAGGCCTCTTCGCACAACAGACCCGTCTCAACCGTCAGGCCCGACTGGCGCAGCCGCTCCGTGCCCCGGCCCGAGGCGAAGGGCGAAGGGTCCAGGGCGGCGATCACCACCCGCTCGACCCCGGCCTCCGCCAGGAAGTGAGCGCAGGACTTGCGCCCCGACGAGCGGGCGCCGCACGGCTCCAGCGTCACATAGGCGGTCGCGCCCTTCACGGCCTCGCCCGCCTCGGGCACGGCCTGCTCCTCGGCGTGGGGTCGGCCGCCCGGCGCCGTCGCCGCCTCGGCCAGCACGACCCCGTCCTTGACCAGGACGCAGCCGACCGCCGGATTGGGCCAGGTCTCGCCCATGCGGCTGAGGGCCAGATCAATGGCCCGCCGCATGAAGACGGCGTCTTGCGCCGGCCCGCTCACGCGATCACTCTCGCGATTGGGGGCAGGGCCTGCGCCCGCCCCTCGTCCAGATAGCGGGCGGCGACCGGCTTCAGGTCGGCGTCCAGGTCGATCTCCAGCGGGTTGCCGGTGGGGATCTCGACGTCGACGATCTTGTCGTCCGGCACGGCGAACAACAGCTTGACGATAGCGCGCAGAGAATTGCCGTGAGCGGCGATCAGCACGTCCTCGCCGGCCTTCAGGCGCGGAGCGATCTCGGCGTCCCAATAAGGCTGCACCCGGTCCAGCGTGGTCTTCAGGCTCTCGGTGTCCGGGATGGCCTTGCCGGCGTAGCGAGGGTCAGCGTCGAAATCGAACTCGCCGCCCGGCGCCAGCGGCGGCGGCGGCACGTCATAGCTGCGGCGCCAGACCTTGACCTGGTCCTCGCCGTGCTTGGCCGCCGTCTCGGCCTTGTCCAACCCGGTCAGGCCGCCGTAGTGGCGCTCGTTCAGGCGCCAGTCCTCGATCACCGGCACCTCCTTCAGGCCCGCCGAATCCAGCGCCAGGGCGCCGGTGCGCTTGGCCCGCTTCAGCACCGAGGTGAACATGACCGCAGGCTTGAAACCCGCCTCGGCGATCAGCTCGCCGCCGCGCCGGGCCTGGGCCTCGCCCTCAGCCGTCAGGTCGACGTCGACCCAGCCGGTGAAGCGGTTTTCCAGGTTCCATTGGCTCTGGCCGTGGCGCAGCAGGATCAGGCGGGTCATCAGGGTCTCCGGGAAACATCCGTATCTAGGCTCCTCGCTAGGCCCCTGACGCGGGGGCGGTCAAGGTTTCACCGCTCGCTGAAATCATCCAATGACGCAGCGCAGCGATAACAACGGTCAAGTGTTGTGGCCTCTTGCCGGAGAGCGCGTTATACGGCCGCGTCGAACTTCGGCCCCGCGCCCTTCAAGACGTCACCATCAGGAAGACCCATGCAAAAGCCCCGTCAGGACATCCGCCCCAACACTGCGGAGTATGAAACCCTGCCCCTGGTCAAGCCGACCGGCTTTCGCGAATACGACGCCCGCTGGATTCTGGAAAAAGAGATCAACCTGCTGGGCATCCAGGCGCTGGGCCTCGGCCTGGCCACCTATGTACACGAAATCGGCCAGACGCCGAAGATCGCCGTCGGCCACGACTTCCGCGGCTATTCCCTGTCGGTGAAACAGGCGCTGATCCTGGGCCTGCTGGAAGGCGGCATGGAGGTGCTGGACATCGGCCTGGCCCTGTCGCCGATGGCCTATTACGCTCAGTTCGCGCTGGACTGCCCCTGCGTCGCCATGGTCACGGCCAGCCACAATGAGAACGGCTGGACCGGCGTGAAGATGGGCGCCCAGGCCCCCCTGACCTTCGGTCCCGACGAAATGGGCCGCCTGAAGGAGATCGTCCTGAACGGCCAGGGCGTCGCCCGCCCCGGCGGCAAGCTGGAACGCGTCGAGGGCTTCCGCGAGACCTACATCAAGGACGTGGCCTCCAAGGTGAAGCTGTCCCGCCCGCTGAAGGTCGTGGCCGCCTGCGGCAACGGCACAGCCGGGGCCTTCGCGCCCGAGGTGCTGCGCCTGATGGGCGCCGAGGTGATCGAGATGGACACCGACCTCGACTACACCTTCCCCAAACACAATCCGAATCCGGAAGATCACGCCATGCTGGTGCAGATGGCGGCCAAGGTGAAGGAGACGGGCGCCGACCTGGCTCTGGGCTTCGACGGCGACGGCGACCGCTGCGGCGTGGTCGACGACACGGGCGAGGAGATCTTCGCCGACAAGATCGGCCTGATGCTGGCCCGCGACCTGTCGGCCCTCCATCCGAACGCCACCTTCGTCGTCGATGTGAAGTCGACCGGCCTCTACAAGACCGACGAAGTGCTGAAGGCCAACGGCGCGACTACCGTCTACTGGAAGACCGGCCACTCCTACATCAAGCGCAAGACCGCCGAGCTGGGCGCCCTGGCCGGGTTCGAGAAGTCGGGCCACTTCTTCCTGTCGGGCGATCTGGGCCACGGCTATGACGACGGCCTGGTGGCGGCGGGCGCGGTGCTGGCCATGCTGGACCGCAACCCCGGCAAGAGCCTGTCGGAACTGAAGACCGCCCTGCCCGACGCCTGGACCAGCCTGACCATGTCGCCGCACTGCGACGACGAGCTGAAGTACGACGTCCTGGCCAGGATCGTGAAGGAATACGAGGAACTGGCGGCCTCCGGCGGCGAAATCCTCGGCCGCAAGATCGTCGAGACCATCACCGTCAACGGCGTGCGCGTCCACCTGGAGGACGGCTCCTGGGTGCTGGTCCGCGCCTCCTCCAACAAGCCCGAACTGGTCGTGGTGGTCGAAAGCATGCGCTCCGCCGACGACATGCGCGACCTGTTCCGCAAGGAAGTGAAGCCCCGCCTGGCCGCCCACCCGGAAATCGGCGCCTTCAACCAGGAAATCTGATTCCGGTTTGACCGGCGGCGGCGTCGTGGACGATGCTTGTTCCATGAACGACGCCGCCGCCTCCCTCCCCGTAGTCATCGTCGGCGGCGGGTTCTCCGGCGCCATGCTGGCTGCACGCCTGGCCGAACGGGGCCAGGCCTCGGTCCTGATCGAGCGCGGCGAACAGGTCGGCCTCGGCGTCGCCTATTCCACGCCGCTGGACGACCACCGGCTGAACGTCCGCGCCGAGCGGATGAGCGCCCGCCCCGACCGGCCCGCCGACTTCACCGACTGGCTGGCGCTCCACGCCCCCGCCTTCGCCGATCCGAACGGCTTCGCCCCGCGCCGTCTCTACGGCCTCTATGTGCAGGCCCGCCTGGCCGAGGCGGAGGCCGCCCATCCCGGCCTGATCCGCCACATCAGGGGCGAGGCCGTCCGCATCGAAGGCGAGACCGTCATCCTCGCCAACACCGCCCGCATCCCCGGCCGCGCCGTGGTGCTCGCCACCGGCAACCCGCCGCCCCGCCCCGCCGTCGCGGGCGAAGGCCCCCGCCGCGTCGCCGATCCCTGGCGGCCCGACGCCCTGGCCGCGATCGCCCCCGACGACGACGTGCTGATCCTCGGCTCCGGCCTGACCATGGTCGATGTCGTCCTGGCGCTTCAGGCCCAGGGCTGGCGCGGCCGGGCGACGGTCGTGTCGCGGCGCGGCCTGCTGCCGCAGGCCCACGGCGCCCATCACGACGCCCCGATCGACCTTCCGCCCGAAGCGCTGACCGGCGCCCTGTCCCGTCGCCTGACCTCAGTGCGGCGCCTGGCCCGCGACCACGGCTGGCGCCGCGTCATGGAAGGCTATCGCCCCCTCACCGCCGCGCTGTGGGGCGCGGCGACGACCGCCGAACGCGCCCGCTTCCTGCGCCATCTGCGCTCCTGGTGGGACGTCCATCGCCACCGCATCGCGCCCGAGATCGCCGCCGTGCTGGAGACGCTGACGGCGGCGAACCGCCTGACCGTCGTCGCGGGCCGCGCCCAGACGACGAAGGTCGATGACCGGGGCGCGACCCTGGCCGTCCGCACACGGAACGGCGAAACTCAAGCCTTCCCCGCCGCCTGGCTGATCGACTGCACCGGCCCCGGCCACGACGCCGCCCGCGCGCCCCTGACGGCCGCCCTGATCGCCGAAGGCCGCGCCCGCCTCGACGCAGTCGATCTGGGTCTCGACCTCGACGCCGAGGGACGCGTGCTGCACGGCGACGGCGCCGCGGATCCCGCCCTGTTCGTCCTCGGCCCGCCCGCCCGCGCGGCCTTCTGGGAAACCATCGCCGTCCCGGACATTCGCCAGCGCATCGAGGCCCTGGCCCGCGCCCTCGCCCGTTGACGCACGCCATTCAAACGCGGTCGGAATTTCCAAGGGTTGGCGACTTCCTTCTCGAGACTTAGCGTCTGGCGGGCCTTTGGCGGGTCGGCTATCACCGTCTCAGGAGAGGAAACACAAAAATGAACCGTCACCGCACCCGCGTACTTGGGGATCGCACCCTCGCGCCCGAAACCCTGATGATGGGCTACGGCTATGATCCGGCCCTGTCGGAGGGCGCGATCAAGGCGCCGCTGTTCCAGGCCTCGACCTTCGTCTTCAAATCGGCCGAGGACGGCAAACGCTTCTTCGAGGTCGCCTATGGCCTGCGCCAGCGCGACCCGGACGAGGCCCTGGGCCTGATCTATTCGCGCATCAACAATCCGAACCTGGAGATCCTCGAGGACCGCCTGGCCGTCTGGGACAAGGCCGACAAGGCCCTGGTCTTCTCCAGCGGCATGGCCGCCATCTCGACCGCCATGCTGGCCTTGGTGCGGCCCGGCGACGTCATCCTCTATACGGCCCCGGCCTATGGCGGCACCGAATACCTGTTCGACCGCATCCTGCCCCGCTACGGCGTCAAGGCGATCAGCGTCCCCGCCGCCGAGGGCGCCGACGCCCTGGACGCAGCCATGATCGCAGCGGCCGCCGAGGCGAAAACGACGGGTGGGCGCCTGGCCGCCGTCTATCTGGAGACCCCCGCCAACCCGACCAACCAACTGGTCGACATCGCCCGCGCGGTCGCCGCCGCCAAGACGCTGGATCAGGCCGAAGCGCCCGCCGTCGCCGTCGACAACACCTTCCTCGGCCCCCTGTGGCAGAGCCCGCTGGAGCTGGGCGCCGACCTCGTCCTCTATTCCCTGACCAAATACGTCGGCGGCCATTCGGACCTGATCGCGGGCGGCTGCATGGGCGGGGCCGACATCATGGCCCGCGTCGGCGAGATGCGGACCATCTGCGGCACCACCGCCGATCCGCATACCGCCTGGCTGCTGCTGCGCAGTCTGGAGACCCTGCACATCCGCATGGAGCGGGCGCAGGACAACGCCCTGATCCTGGCCGAGCGGCTGCGCGCCGATCCGCGCGTCAGCGCCGTCCTGACCGCCGGAGGGCCGGACGCCTCGCCCGAACAGCAGGCGATCTTCGAGGCCCAGTGCAAGGGCTCCGGCTCGACCTTCTCGCTCGAACTGCCCGGCGGCGAAGCCGAGGCCTTCCGTATGCTGAACGCGCTGCGCCTGTTCAAGCTGGCCGTCAGCCTGGGCGGCGCCGAGAGCCTGGCGTCCCACCCCTCCAGCATGACCCATTCGGACTATACGCCCGAAGCCAAGGCCCGCAGCGGCATCGGCGACAATCTGGTGCGTCTGTCGGTCGGCATCGAGAACGTCGACGACCTGTGGGCCGACCTGGATCAGGCCCTGTCCGCCGCCTGACCGTCTCAAGGATCAGTCCGCCAGAAAAGCCTTCAGCTCGGCGGACTGATCCGAGGCCATGAACCGCTGCAGCAACACCACATTTGCGGCCAGGGGCGCCGACACCTGCGCCAGCCGCCCCGCGTCCCAGGCGATCAGCTGATCCAGCGGAAGGGCTTCATGCCCTTCCGTCCACAGCCGCTCCTGTCGCGACACCCGGATGTCGGCGACCGGCCGCCGCAGGGCCGTGACCGCAAAGACCTCAGGCTTGCCCCCGCGGTAGAGATAGCGGCCGAAGCCCACCAGCACGGTCTTCAGCTCCGCCGCGCTGAAGACGCAGTCCGTCTCTTCAAACAGCTCGCGCTCGATCTCGCGACGGCAGAATTCCTGAAAGGTCAGGCCGGGCGAACGGCCAGCTTCTGATAACGCGCCAGGTCGAACGAACCCGACCCGGTCGGCGCCAGCAAGCCCGAGCTTTCCGCGCTGGTGGCGGCTTGTCGGGTCAGATAAGCCATGCCCGACTGGTCGATCATGATCGTCGACCCGCCCAGTTGGTTCGACGCCGACGCCTGCTCCAGCCGGATCAGCTCGTCATCGCAGAGGAAATGGTCCCGACCCGCCCAGACCCGCCGGTTGCGCGCCTTGGCATAGACGTCGGACCGCAGCACCTCATTGGTTGTCCGGTCGAAGAAATAGGTCGTCTTCTGCAGCCGCACAGGCGCGTCGCCCTGAACGAAGCCGCTGTCGATCTCGGTCCGCAGGCCCAGCTTCTGCTCATTGACGACCAGGGGATTCATCGCCTGTTCGGCCAGCCGCGCCGCCTGCGCCAGTTCGTGCGGCCAACTGTAAGGCGGCTTCAGCAGAACCACCCCATGACGCCCCTGATCCAGCTGAGCGTCGACGCCCATGTTGAGCGCCACCGGCCCGTTGGCCCCGGTCACGGGCTGGATCACGTCGTGCGATCCTTCCAGACCCGAGACGGACGCCACCGGCCGGACGGGCCTCAACTCATAGTCGTCCGCCGCCGGGCGCAGACGACGAATGAGGGCGCGCGCCAGTCCGATCAGTCCGATCACCGCCAAGGTGAAGGCCACGCCTTTGAACATCCAACCCAGCACGGACCAGATCGGGCCTTGAAACAGATGATCCGTGAACGGACCGATGAAGTCGCCGAAACCGGCGAAAGCGCCCAGCGCGAACAGGACGGCGGCGTTGCGCGTCTTGAAGGCGCGGAACCAGAACTGCTCCCAGCCCGCCCGCAGGCGTCGCCCGAGCTGTTCGCGGCGAAAGCGGATCCGCTGCTTCAGACCGTCTTCGCCGCCCCCCTGCGTCATAGCCGTACTAGCCCGCCGCCTTCACCGCCTCGGCGACCTCGTTGACCACGCGCTTGACCAGGGCCTCGTCGTCGCCCTCGGCCATGACGCGGATCAGCTTCTCCGTGCCCGACGGCCGGACCAGCAGGCGGCCCGAGCCGTTCAGCGCCGCCTCGGCCTCAGCCATGGCCGCCTTGACCTTGGCGTCCTCCAGCGGCTTTCCGGCGGTGTAGCGGACGTTCTGCAGCAGTTGCGGCACCGGCTCGAACTGGCGCGCCAGCTCGCTCATCGGCGCGCCCGCCTCGACCAGCACGGCCAGCACCTGCAGCGCCGCCATCAGGCCGTCGCCGGTCGTGGCGTGATCCTTCAGGATGATGTGGCCCGACTGTTCGCCGCCGATGTTGAAGCCGCCCTCGCGCATCCGCTCCATGACGTAGCGGTCGCCGACCTTGGTGCGCTCCAGCGTCAGGCCCTCGGCCTTCAGACGGCGCTCCAGGCCCAGATTGGACATGACGGTGGCGACCACGCCGTTGCCGTTCAGCCGCCCGCGCTTGGCCCAGTCCAGCCCGATCAGGGCCATGATCTGATCGCCGTCGACCACATGGCCCTTCTCGTCGCAGATGATGACCCGGTCGGCGTCGCCGTCCAGGGCGATGCCGATGTCGCAGCGATAGCGCTTCACCGCCTCGGACACAGCCTCGGGATGGGTCGAGCCGCATTCGGCGTTGATGTTCAGACCGTTCGGCTCGACGCCTACAGGAAAGACCTCGGCGCCCAGCTCATAGAGCGTCGTCGGCGCCACGCGGTAGCCCGCGCCGTTGGCGCAGTCGATGGCGATGCGCAGGCCCTTCAGGCTGAGCCGCTTGGGGAAGGCCTGTTTGGCGATCTCGATATAGCGCGGCGGGGCGTCGTCGATGCGCTTGACCCGGCCCAGCTTGTTCGACGGCGCCAGATCCTGATCCAGAGCCCCGTCCATCATGGCCTCGATCTTCAGCTCGATCTCATCCGACAGCTTGTAGCCGTCCGGCCCGAACAGCTTGATGCCGTTGTCCGCATAGTCATTGTGCGAGGCCGAGATCATGATGCCCAGATCGGCCCGCATCGAGCGGGTCATCATGGCCACGCCCGGCGTCGGCAGCGGCCCGAACGTCCGCACGTCCATACCGACCGAGGCCAGACCCGCGACGAGCGCCGGCTCGATCATATAGCCGGACAGACGGGTGTCCTTGCCGATCACCACCAGATGGCGGCGGTCGTCGTCGGTGCGGAACAGCCGCCCGGCGGCCAGGCCGACGCGCAGAGCCACCTCGGCCGTCATCGGATGGATGTTGGCCCGGCCGCGAATGCCATCGGTGCCGAAGTATTTTCTCTCGCCCAAGAGGCCGTCCTTCGCTGGCGGCCCCGGAATTGCAAAGAAACCTTCCGAAACCCATTTTTTGATGTCGTCGCCCCCGCGATTTCCTAGAGCGGAGATCAAGGGCGGAGGCTGAACCCTCTCGCTTACCTCAATTTCGCGGCCCTGCGCAAAAAGCGTCGGCCGCATCCGATCGGAGCAGACCTCATGTGCGGCATCATCGGCGTCACCGGAACCGGCCCCGTCGTCCCTCGCCTGATCGACAGCCTGAAGCGGCTGGAGTACCGGGGCTATGACTCGGCCGGCATCGCCGTGCAGAACGACGGCGGCGTCGAGCGCCGTCGCGCCACGGGCAAGATCCGCGAGCTGGAGGCCGTGCTGGCCGCCGACCCGATCGCCGGGACCGTCGGCGTCGGCCACACCCGCTGGGCCACCCACGGCGCCCCGACCACGACCAACGCCCACCCGCACAAGGCCGGTCGCGTCTGCCTGGTCCACAACGGCATCATCGAGAATTTCGCCGAGCTGAAGGCTGAGATGGAGGCCGAGGGCCGCGTCTTCGAAAGCCAGACCGACACCGAGGTCGTGGCTCATCTGCTGGATCACAAGCTGGCGGCGGGCCTGGCCCCGCTGGACGCCTTCAAGGCCACCCTCGACCGCCTGACCGGCGCCTATGCCCTCGCCGTCCTGATCGAGGGCGAGGACGAGCTGATCCTGGGCGCGCGTCGCGGCAGCCCTCTGGTTGTCGGCTGGGGCGAGGGCGAGATGTATCTGGGCTCGGACGCCTTGGCCGTCGGCCCCTTCACCCAGAAGATCTCCTATCTGGAAGAAGGCGACTACGTCGCCGTGACCCGCACCGGCGCGCGCATGTTCGACGCCTCGGGCCGCCCGGCCGACCGCGCCGTGGTTCAGGTCTCCGCCTCCTCTGCCCTGGTCGAGAAGGGCGAGTACCGCCACTTCATGGAAAAAGAGATCCACGAACAGCCTGACAGCGTCCAGCACACGCTGTCGGAATACCTCGACCTGGTCTCCGGCAAAGCCAAGGTCCAGGCCGTCGACTTCGCCGCGATCGAGCGCATCCAGATCGTCGCCTGCGGCACCGCCTTCTACGCCGGCCAGATCGGCAAGTACGCCTTTGAACGCTATGCGGGCCTGCCCTGCGACGTCGAGATCGCCTCGGAGTTCCGCTATCGCCATCCGGCCGTGAGCAAGGGGACGCTGGCCGTCGCCGTCAGCCAGTCGGGCGAGACCGCCGACACCCTGGCCAGCCTGACCTGGTGCAAGGCGCAGGGGCTGAAGACCGCCGCCGTGGTCAACGTCCACACCTCTTCCATGGCGCGCGAGGCCGAAGTCCTGTGGCCGACCCATGCGGGGCCGGAAATCGGCGTCGCCTCGACCAAGGCCTTCACCGCCCAGGTCGCGGCCCTGCTGTCGCTGGCGGTCGCGGCGGGCGTGGCGCGGGGCAAGATCGACCCCGCCCAGGAAGCCGAGCTGGTCAAGGCCCTGTTCGAGGCCCCGCGCCTGATCGCCGAGGCCCTGCAGATGGATGCGGGCATCCACGCCCTGACGCTCGACCTGGCCAAGGCACGGGACGTGCTGTTCCTGGGCCGCGGCCCGATGTTCCCGCTGGCCATGGAAGGCGCGCTGAAGCTGAAGGAGATCAGCTACATCCACGCCGAGGGCTATGCCGCCGGCGAGCTGAAGCACGGCCCCATCGCCCTGATCGACGAGGCGACCCCGACCGTGGCCCTGGCCCCGCTGGACGACCTGTTCGAAAAGACCGCCTCCAATCTTCAGGAAGTGGCCGCGCGCGGCGGCCCGGTCATCATGATCGCTCCGGAAAAGGCGCCCGACCCGCACGGCGCCGGCATCCGTCGCGTCCATGCGCCGGACTGCCCCGCCCTGATCTCGCCCCTGGTCTACGCCGTGCCGATGCAACTGCTGGCCTATTACACCGCCGTACAGAAGGGCACGGACGTCGACCAGCCGCGCAACCTGGCCAAGTCGGTGACGGTGGAGTGACCTGAGCGTCCTTCTCCCCTTGTGGGAGAAGGATCAAAGCCTGCGTTTGGCCCCTGCCCCGATTACGCCTATGACAGGCGACCCAAGGCTGATCAGGACGATCCATGACGACCTCCCCCGCCCGCCTGCGCAAGGCGGTCCTGCCCGTAGCCGGTCTCGGCACGCGGGTTCTGCCCGGCACCAAGACCACGCCGAAGGAGCTGCTGAACGTCGTCGACCGACCGATCCTCTCCTACATCGTGGAAGAGGCGCGCGAGGCGGGGATCGAGCACATCGTCTTCGTCACCGGCCGCGCCAAACAGGCGATCGAGGACTATTTCGACCACCAGATCGAGCTTGAGGCCCAGCTCCTGGCCAAGGGCAAGACCGAGATACTGGAGATCATGAACGCCGAACTGGCCCAGGCCGGCGAGATGAGCTTCACCCGCCAGATGCAGCCCAAGGGCCTGGGCCACGCCGTCTGGTGCGCCCGCGACATCATCGGCCACGAGCCCTTCGCCGTCATCCTGCCTGACGTCATCGTGGATTCTCAGCCCGGCGCCCTGAAGCAGCTGGCCGAGCTCTATGCCGAGGTCGGCGACAACGTCATCGGCGTCGAGGCCGTGCCCGAGGCCGACACCCATAAATACGGCATCATCGATCCCTCGTCCCAGAACGGCCGCCGCTACGGCATGAAGGGCATGATCGAAAAGCCCGCCCAGGGCACGGCGCCCTCGAACATGTCGATCTCGGGCCGCTACATCCTGCAGCCGGAAATCTTCGACCTGCTGGAAACGCAGGAGCGCGGCGCCGGCGGCGAGATCCAGCTGACCGACGCCATGGACCGGCTGATGAAGACGCAAACCTTCACCGCATATGAGTATGAGGGCGTGACCCACGACTGCGGCGACAAGATCGGCCTGCTGCGCGCCAACGTCGCCCTGGCCCTGAAGCGCCCCGACCTCGGCGACGCCGCCCGCAAGGCCATCGAAAGCCTGTTGTAACCTCCCTTCTCCTCTTTTGTGATCGTGAAGCGCTCAAGCCGCCAGCGCGGCGACACGCTCAAATCCTTCTCCCCTTGTGGGAGAAGGTGGGCGCCGCAGGTGCTCGGATGAGGGGTGTGAGCGGGCCCTTCTAAGCAACGAGGCGGGACAGCGCAGGCAAGGCAAACGCGATGTCGCCACCCCTCATCCGTCAGGCTTCGCCTGCCACCTTCTCCCACAAGGGGAGAAGGACGTCGGACGCCAGCATAACGAACGTCAAAAATCGCTTTTATTTCAAAGCCTCGATCGCTGCAGACCGGCTTCAGCCCGCCTTGCTCGCCTGCCGCTTCATCATCGCCGGTCAGCCCCGACAACTCGTCCGAGTTCAGACGATTCAGACAAATTGGACTCTGTTTTTCCGCCCTGCGTCGCTTTCGCCGAGCGTCTCACGCCACGCTTTCGTCCCCTCGCGCGTTCGGCTAGGCAGGTTAGAGTGCTGAAAACGAGGTTCGACTGATGCGCGTGATGATTCTGGGCGGCGACGGCTTCTGCGGCTGGCCCACGGCCCTGCACCTCTCGGCGCGCGGCTGGGACGTGCTGGTCGTCGACAACCTCAGCCGCCGCAACATCGACAACGAGCTGGAGATCCGCTCCCTGACCCCGATCCGCACCATGGGCGAGCGCATCGCCGCGTGGAAGGAGGTCTCGGGCCGCACCATCGACTTCGTCAATCTGACCGTCGGCAAGGAGTTCGACCGTCTGGTCGCCCTGATCCACGACTGGGCGCCCGACAGCGTGGTCCACTTCGCCGAACAGCGGGCCGCCCCCTATTCGATGAAGTCGGCGCGGCACAAGCTCTACACCGTCGACAACAATCTGAACGCCACCAACCACCTGCTGGCCGCCATCGTCGAAAGCGGGCGGGACGTCCACCTGGCCCATCTGGGGACCATGGGGGTCTACGGCTACACCACGGCGGGCCTGCGCATCCCCGAGGGTTATCTGAAGGTCACGGTCGACACCGACCACGGCCCGACCGAGCAGGAAATCCTGTTCCCGCCGAACCCCGGCAGCATCTATCACATGACCAAGACGCAGGACGCCCTGCTGTTCCAGTTCTACGCCAAGAACGACGGGCTGCGGATCACCGACCTGCACCAGGGCATCGTCTGGGGCGCTCAGACCGAAGAGACCCGCCAGGACGAGCGCCTGATCAACCGCTTCGACTACGACGGCGACTACGGCACGGTGCTGAACCGCTTCCTGATGCAGGGCGCGCTTGGCTATCCGCTGACGGTGCACGGCTCGGGCGGCCAGACGCGGGCCTTCATCCACATCCAGGACACGGTGCGCTGCGTCGAGCTGGCGCTGAAGAACCCGCCCAAGCGCGGCGACCGGGTCAAGATCCTCAACCAGATGACCGAGAGCCGCCGCGTCCGCGACCTGGCGCAGATGGTGGCCGAGATGACGGGCGCCGAAATCCACAACGTCGCCAATCCGCGTCAGGAGGCCGACGAGAACGAACTGGTCGTCGCCAATGACCAGTTCCGCGAACTGGGGCTGAAGCCGATCACCCTGGCCGAAGGTCTGATGGCCGATGTGACCGACATCGCCCGCCGCTACGCCAACCGCGCCGACCGGACCAAGATCCCTTGCGTCACCGCGTGGAACGCCGGCCGCGCCGAAGCCCTGCGAGACGAGGCTGAAACGACCTCCGCCCCTTCCCCCGTTCGCGTCCTGTCCGCCTGAAAGACCAAAGCCCGATGACCGAACCCGCCGCCGCCCCGTCCCTGCTGGTGTTCGGCGGCGGCTATCTGGGACAGGCGGCGGCGCGCGAGACCCTGCGGCGCGGCGGCCGGGCCTTCGCCACGTCGCGCGGTCCCGAAACCCGTCAGGCGCTGGCCGGGCAGGGGATCACGCCGGTCCATCCCGCCGACGCCCTTGCCCTGGGCGCAGCCCTGACTGCCGCTCAGGCCGTGCTGATCACCACGCCGCCGGACGCCCACGGCTGCCCCGCCCTGCGCGCCCTGACGCCCCTGGCCGCTGACGCCTGGCCCGACTGGATCGGCTATGTCTCCTCCACCGCCGTCTATGGCGACCGGGCGGGCGGCTGGGCCTTCGAGGGCGATCCGCTGAACGCCGCCACGCTGGAGGGCGCCCGCCGCGCCCGGGTCGAGCGCGACTGGCTGGACGGGGCGCAGGGCATGGGGCTGACGCTTCAGGTCTTTCGCCTGCCCGGCTTCTACGGCCCCGGCCGCAGCGTCCTCGACCGCCTGCGCGCCGGAACCGCCCGGCTGGTCAGAAAACCCGGCCAGGTGTTCAACCGCATCCATGTCGAGGACATCGTCTCGGGCCTGTTCGCCTCCATGGACCGGCCTCGCCCCGGCGGGGTCTACAACCTGACCGACGATGAGCCGACCTCCGCCGACGTCGTCACCGCCTGGGCCGCCGAGCGTCTGGGTCTGCCGCGCCCGCCCGAAGTCGACTGGACCGACCCCGAGGTCAGCGACGCCATGCGCCGCTTCTACCTGGACTCCAAGCGCGTCTCCAACGCCCGCGCCAAGGCCGAACTGGGCTGGCGTCCCCGCTACCCCTCCTACCGCGAGGGGCTGGAGGCCATCCTCGCCGAGGAAGCGCCCTGACATGCGAAAGGCGCGCCGACCGAAATCGACGCGCCTATTTTTTCGCTCAAGCCGCGAGGGTCCGCGACCCGAGCATAGCGAACCTAGAAAGGCAGGATGTTGCGCTGGCGGCTGTAGCTCATGGTGCCGACGTTGGCGCCCAGACGCACGCCGACGCCGGTGCGGATCGGGGCCAGGACGATGCCGTCCGCGCGCTGATAGTTCACGCCCAGGCCGGCGACCAGATAGGCCGAGCCCTCGACCCCCGGATAGCGGCGATAGAGCATGTCGGGATGGAACAGGCCGTAGACCAGGGTGAAGACCCGGCTGGCGTTGCCGCCCCAGTCCCAACCGATAGAGGCGCCCTGCCAGAACACCTCCTGCGAGGCGGACAGATCCTTCATGTGCAGGGCGCCGCGACCATAACGCAGACCGGCGACGACGGCGCCCGCGCCTTCCTCGCCCGCGATATAGGCGGTGGGGCGGTCGCCCTGTTCGGCGAAGATGCGCTCGATGGCGCCGCCCACGGTCTCGGCGGCGATGCCCAGCTCGCGCGAACCGGCGGCGACCAGCTCGTCGAACGTATAGGCCTGGGCGTTCTGATCCGAAGCGATCGGATAGTTGGGATCGGCGGGCGGGCGGCTGGCGCAGGCGCCGAGACCGGCGGGCAGGGCGCCGGCGGCGGCGAGGCCGAGGCTGGTGCGGATCAGTTGACGGCGGTGCATGGTCGAGGCTCCCGGCTAAGGACGGTCCGCCCGTCGTCGCGGGCTTGGCCTACCGTCCCTGCCTTTTACGGCAGCCTTGGGGCTTTAAGGTTAACCGAAGATTGCTTGGCCGCAGAAGTTCCGGCGGCCCGCGTCTCAGGCCGCCGGATTTTTCTGTCTTCAGGCGCGCAGGGTTCCGCCCGCCTTGGCGGCGGCGGCCTTGACCTTGGCTGTCAGGGCTTCGATTTCAGCCTCGGCCAGGGTGGCGGCGCGGGGCTGGACCTCGACCTCGATGGCGACCGACTTCTGGCCCTCGGGCACGCCCTGGCCGCGATAGACGTCGAAGACGCGCACATCGGCGATCAGGGCCTTGTCGGCGCCCGCCACGGCGCGGGTCAGGTCGCCCACGGCCTTGGCTTCATCCATCAGGAAGGCGAAGTCGCGGGTCAGCGGCATCAGGTTCGGCAGGTCCGCCGCGCCGCGCGCCTTGCCGCTCTTGCCCCGCGGTTCCGGCACGGAGTCGAGCACGATCTCGAAGGCCAGCATGGGGCCGTCGGCGTCCAGGGCCTTCAGCACGCGCGGGTGCAGGGCGCCTAACTCGACGATGACGTTCTTGGGCCCCAGTTGCAGCCGCGCCGAGCGGCCGGGATGCCACCAGTCCTGGTTCGAGCCCTGCGCCAGTTGCAGGGAGGCGACCGGCGCGCCGATCTCTTCCAGCACGGCCATCAGGTCGCCCTTCAGCGCGAACAGGGGGTCTTCCCCCGCCCCGCCCCAGTGGCGGTCGGCGTGCGGCGCCGCCAGGCCCGCGATGACGGTGCGCTGGCCGTTCGGCTGATCGTCCAGATAGATGGGGCCGATCTCGAACAGGGCGACGTCGGCGTGGCCGCGCGCGGCGTTGCGCGCCGCCGCCAGGATCAGGTTCGGCAGGACCGAGGGCCGCATGCAGTCCAGATCGGCCGCGATGGGATTTTCCAGCACCAGCCGCTCGTCCCCGCCGCCGAACAGGGTCGCGATCGACTGTTTGGTGAAGGACCAGGTGACAGCCTCGGCATAGCCCAGGGCCGCCAGAGCGCGGCGCGCCGTGCGCACGCGCGCCTGACGCGGGCTCAGCACTCCGCCGGGGGCCGGCGCGACCGCCGGCAAGGGCGTGTCGGGCAGGGCGGCGTAGCCCTCGATGCGGGCGACTTCCTCGACCAGATCGGCCGGGCCTTCAACGTCGCGGCGCCAGGACGGCGGCGTCACCGACCAGGGCGAGCCGCGCATGACGGTGAAGCCCAGGGCGAACAGGATCTCGAAGACCCGGTCCTCGCCCAGGTCCATTCCCGACAGCCGCTTCACATAGGAAGGGTCGAAGGCGAAGGCGGCCGGGGCGGCCGGGGCCTGGCCCGCCACCGTGACCGTCGACGGCTCGCCGCCGCACAGGTCCAGGATCAGCTGCGTCGCCAGCTCCAGACCGGGGACGACCGAGGCCGTGTCGACGCCGCGCGCGAAGCGGTACTGGGCGTCGGAGCTGACGCCCAGCGAGCGGCCCGTCTGAGCCGTGACGATGGGGTCGAACCAGGCGCTCTCGACGAAGACGTCGACCGTCTCGTCCGAGCAACCCGTGGAGACGCCGCCCATGACGCCGCCCAGGCCGATGGCGCGCGAGCCCCCGGCGTCGGCGATGACGCAGTCGGCGGCGCCCGGCGCATAGGTCTTGCCGTCCAGGGCTTCCATCTGGTCGGCGTCGCCGCGACCGGCGCGCACCACGATCCCGTCGCCCGACAGGCTCGCCAGATCATAGACGTGCAACGGCCGCGCGCGGTCGTAGGAAATCAGGTTGGTGACGTCGACGAGGCGGTTGATCGGACGCAGGCCGATGGCCGTCAGGCGCTGTTGCAGCCACTCCGGCGACGGGCCGTTCCGCACGCCCCGGATCACGCGACCGGCGAAGACCGGGCACAGCTGGGGCGCCTCCAGCGTCACCGAGACGGGGCTGTCGAAAGCCCCGGCGACCGGCGTGGTCTCCGGCGTCGTCAGCTTGCCGAGGCCTGCGGCGGCCAGATCGCGGGCGATGCCCGCCACGCCCAGCCAGTCGGGACGGTTCGGCGTCACCTCGAAGTCGATGACCGGCTCGGCGCCGAAAACGCCCGCCGCAGGCTGGCCGACCTGCAGGTCGTCGGACAGCTCCAGAATGCCGTCGCTCTCATCGGGCAGTTCAAGCTCCGCGCCCGAGCACAGCATGCCGTTGGACACCACGCCGCGCACCGGCTTCTCGACCAGGGTCACGCCCAGGCCCGGCACATAGGCGCCGATAGGGGCGTAGATGGTGGTCAGGCCCGCCCGCGCATTCGGCGCGCCGCAGACGATCTCCTTCAGGCCGTCCACGGTCTCGACCTGGCAGACCTGCAGCCGGTCGGCGTTCGGATGACGCTCGGCCGAAACGATCTTGGCCACGGTAAAGGGCGCCAGGGCGGCGATGGGGTCGTGGACCTCCTCGACCTCCAGCCCGGCCATGGTCATGGCCTCCGCGACCTGATCGACCTCGGCCTCGGTGTCGAGGTGGGCCTTCAGCCAGGAAAGCGTGAACTTCATTGGGCCGTCCCAGGCTGAGAAAGGGCCCCGACCATATTGTCGAGGAAGGCCGCCGAGCCGGTGAAGCCGACGCCGAGGAAGTTGCAATTGATGAACTGGCAGTTTCGGAACGGAATCGGGCCGGTGACACGCTGCGGTCCTTGCGGGCTCAGCATCAGGTTGCGCGGGTCGCCCTGGGCGTCGCCCATGTCGCAGCCGTCAAAGTTGCAGCCTTCCAGCGGCAGCAGGACCGCCGGTCCCTCCATCAGGCAATTTTCAAAACGGCGGCCTTCGATAGCCGATAGCCCTGCGCGAGCGGCTTCCATGAACAACTGCGGCAGCCACACATTTTTGCGGACATAGTTCGGGCCAGGGCCAAGCGCCTCAAGTGTGATGGTGGTGTCAGTCATATCGATCTTTCACAAAACAGAAGGGACGAGCATCGCCGCATCGCGCGGTCGCGCGCACTATCCCTTCGCGTGAGCCTCCGCCTCGGCGCGCGCACTGAGCAAGCCCTGCTCCAGTTCGTCCAACGCCTCCTTGGCGCCGGTGAAGCCTACCTGGACAAAACGGCAGCGTACGAAACGGCAATTGGACATGCCGATCACTCCAGCGATCATGTCACCGCGCGGGTCCAGCAGCAGGGTGCGCGGATTCTGGGCCACGCCCATGTTGCAGCCGTCAAACGTCGTGCCGTTCATGATGGCCATGACAGCCGGACCTTCGATCAGGCATTCGGTGAAGGTCTTGCCGTCAATGAAGACCTGTCCGCCGTTCATGTGGTGCACGGCCAGGGAGGGCAGCCAGACGGCTTCCTTCTCAAAAGACGTGCGGGCGATAATTTCGCGACCCAGCTTCTCTTCGGGCGACATCGCGGTCTGATCGGTCATCGGTATTTCCAGTTCAGCTGAGGCCTGAGGCCGGGTTCGGCGCGGCGAAGGCGGAGAAGCCGTAGTGCGCCAGCCAGCGCGTATCGGCCTCGAACATGGGGCGCAGGTCAGGCACGCCGTATTTCAGCATGGCCAGGCGGTCGACGCCCATGCCGAAGGCGAAGCCCTGGTACTCGTCCGGGTCGATGCCCGCGTTGCGCAGCACGTTGGGATGCACCATCCCGCAACCCAGGATCTCCAGCCAGTCCTCGCCCTCGTTCAGGGTCAGCTTGCCGCCGGAGCGGTCGCAGCGGATGTCCATCTCGGCCGAGGGTTCGGTGAAGGGGAAGTGGTGCGGGCGGAAGCGGGCGTGGACATCGTCCAGCTCGAAGAAGCGGGCGATGAAGGTCTCCAGCGTCGTCTTCAGATGGCCCATGTGGATGTCGCGATCGATCACCAGGCCTTCGATCTGGTGGAACATCGGCGTGTGGGTCGCGTCGGAATCCTTACGGAAGGTGCGGCCGGGCGCGATGATGCGGATCGGCGGCTTCTGCGACATCATGGTGCGGACCTGCACCGGGCTGGTGTGGGTGCGCAGCACCTTGCGCTCGCCCGTTTGCGGGTCGGGCTTCAGGAAGAAGGTGTCGTGCATCTCCCGCGCCGGATGCTTGGGCGGGAAGTTCAGGGCCGTGAAGTTGTGGAAGTCGTCCTCGATGTCCGGCCCCTCGGCGACCGAGAAGCCCATGTCGGCGAAGACGGCGACCATCTCGTCCATGACCTGCATGGTCGGATGCACCCCGCCCTTGCGGCGCGGGCGGCTGGGCAGGGTCAGATCGACGCGCTCGGCCAACAGGCGGGCGTCCAGCTCGGCGGCTTCCAGCTCGGCCTTGCGGGAGGCCAGGGCCGACGACACCCGGTCGCGCAGGCCGTTGATGACGGGGCCGCGCTCGCGGCGCTCATCAGGGCTCAGCGCCCCCATGCCTTTCAGCAGGCCCGAGATCGAGCCGGACTTGCCGAGGGCGGCGACGCGGATGTCCTCCAGACCCGCCACGCTCTCGGCCGAGCCGATGGCGTTGATGAGGTCCAGTTCCAGTTGAGCGAGATCGGTCATGCAGGTCGTCTAGCCGCTAGGATCGAAAGCAAAAAGCCCCCCGGCGCGAACCGGAGGGCTTTTGCTTCATCCCGTGAGGGAGAAAGGCTTAGGCCAGGGCCGCGCGAACCTTGTCGGCGATGCCCTTGAAGCTGGCTTCGTCGGCGGCGATCGTCGACAGAACCTTGCGGTCCAGCTCGATGCCGGCCTTGGCCAGGCCGTGCATGAACTGCGAATAGGTGAAGCCTTCCAGGCGAGCCGCGGCGTTGATGCGCTGGATCCACAGGGCGCGGAACGAGCGCTTCTTGTTGCGACGGTCGCGGTAGGCGTATTGACCGGCGCGATCCACCGCAGCCTTGGCGGTGCGGATGGTGTTCTTGCGGCGGCCGTAGAAGCCCTTGGCCTGCTTCAGAACTTTCTTGTGCTTGGCGTGGGACGTAACGCCCCGAGTGACGCGAGCCATTGTAATTTTCCCTTGGGGAAGTCCCTACCGCTCGGCCCGCGGGGCCGCGCTGCTTGAGGGACTTAGTTCAAATTCTATGCGGTTGAGAGATCGTGTCTGCGTGCGCCGATCAGGCGTACGGCATGTAGGACTTGATCTTCTTGGCGTCGGCGTCGGCCATGACCGAAGTGCCGCGGTTCTGGCGGATGTACTTCGAGTTGTGGCTGATCAGGCGGTGGCGCTTGCCGGCCACGCCAGCCTTGACCTTGCCCGTCGCGGTGAATTTGAAGCGCTTCTTGGCGCCCGACTTCGTCTTCAGCTTCGGCATTTTCACTCTCTTTATTGAGGGGTCTACCGCCCTTCGGGCTACTTGAGCCCCAAGGTCAGATGACCGATTTAAGACCGCCCAGGCATGCCTGTTCGCCCGGCGGTCCGGTACGCGAAGGCGCGGCTTCTACGCCAAACGGCTGCCCGAGGCAAGAAGAGTCCGCTTCGACCGCTCAGACAGCGATCGCGCGACGACGCGCGGCGCGCCCGGCGTTGATCGCCATCATCGCCGCCGGAACCGTCAGCACCGCTCCGACCAGGAAGGGCCAATCCGGCCCCACAGCGGAATAGAGAACCCCCGCGACCATAGGGCCGACGATGCGCGCCATCGACCCCGCCGCCATGTTCAGCCCCAGCATGGCCCCCTGCCGATCCGGCGGCGACGAACGGCTGATCAGGGCCGAGATGTTGGGCATGGCCAGCGACATGCCGCAGGCGCCGATCCCCATGACGATGGGAATGATCCACCCGGCCGACACCGGAATGACGAACAGCCCCAGGTCGATCTGCGTCGCAGGGAACCAGGCCGGCGGCGCGACCACCTGCAAGATAAGCGACGTCCCGAACAGCAGCATGCCCGCCGCCAGCACCCGCGCCTCGCCGAAGCGCCGCGCCAGCCGACCGGCCAGCAGCCCCTGGTTCACGGCCGAGACCAGGCCCACGATCATGAAGCTGAGCCCCACCTCGCGCGCCGTCCAGGCGTAGCGATGCTCGGCCCACAGGCCGAAGGCGGCCTCCATCGCCGAGAAACCCGCCAGATAGATCAGGCTGACCACCAGGACGCGCGACACCACCTCGTCCGTGCGGGCGAATTGAATCCCCGACAGGAAGGCGGGACGCGGCGCCGCCGGATCGGCCTTGGCCCGGCTCTCGCGCAGGAAGAACATCACCCCCAGCGCCGCCAGCACCGCCGCGCCGGAGGCGGCGAAGATCGGCAGCTGATAGCCGACATGGCCCATCTGCGGCTGGGCCAGCAGGCCGCCCATGCCCGGCCCGACGATGAAGCCCAGGCCGAAGGCGGCGCCGATCAGCCCCATGCGCCCGGCCCGGCGCTCAGGCGGGGTGACGTCGGCGATATAGCCCTGGACCGTCGAGATATTGCCCGCGCCCAGCCCGGTGAACATCCGCACCAGGATCGCCGTCCAGATGTTGGGCGCGAAGGCCAGCAACAGATAGCCCACGGCGTTGGCCGCCAGGGTGATCAGCAGCACCGGCTTGCGCCCGATCCGGTCCGACAGCCGCCCCCAGAAGGGCTCCGCGAAGAACTGACCCAGGGAATAGGCCGAGAACATCAGGGTGATCTGCCACGGCTCGGCCTGAAGGCTCTGGGCGAAGAAGGGCAGCAGCGGCACCACCAGGCCGAACCCGACCAGATTGATGAAGACCACGGCGAACAGCACCGCCAGGGTCGAAGCTTGGGCCTTGGGAGACATGGAAGCGGACATGATTTCGCCTTAGCGCGACACCTACGTATCGGAAAGCGCGACGATGCAGAGCGACCCGAAGCTCATGAAAGACGAAGCCATCAACGCCATGCAGCCATATCCCAACAATGTCAGTCAGCGGGGTTGTGCCGCTCCATGAAGGCGATCGCAGCCCGGAACACCGCCTCTCGTCCAGAACGCCGCGACAACCAATGGTCCTCGCCGCGCAACTCGACGACCTCGACGCTCTTCCCTTCTTTTTCCAGCGCGCGCCGGAAAAGTTCAGACTGCTCATATGGCACAACACTGTCATCGGTGCCGTGGATCAACAGAACCGGCGCCCTCACCCGGTCAGCTAAACGCGCCGGTGACACCTCGGCGATGGAGTTGTCGTTGATGCGTGACGCCCCCATGAAACGCTTCCAGTAGCGCATTACGTCTGTATCGCGCCCGCCGGTCTGATCACGCTCCCAAGCCAGCATTCTAGGCAAGTCCGACACGCCCGCGCCCGCCACGGCGCACCGATAGGTTTCCGGATCCAGCGTCACACCCGCCATGGCCGCATAGCCGCCATAGCTCCAGCCGAAGATGCAGACCTTGCCTGCATCGATCACCCCTTCGCGGGCCAGATGCGTCACGCCGTCCGTCAGGTCGGTCTGCATTTTGCGCCCCCACTCGCCATATCCCGCCTCGACATGAGCCAGACCAAAGCCGGTAGAGCCGCGGTATTGAGGCTGAAGAACGGCGTAGCCGCGCGACGCCAGCACCTGAGCCCAATAGTCGAACCCCGGAAGATCACGAGCCTGCGGCCCGCCGTGAGGCATGACGATCAGCGGCAGGTTCTTGGCCTCTCGCCCACGCGGCAAGGTCAGATAAGCGGGGATATCCAGTCCGTCGCGCGCCGAATAGGTGATGTAGCGAACCGGTCCCACCGCTTCGCCCGGCACGCCCGGATAACGCGACCCAACCTTAATCAAGCGCTCTTGCTTGATGTCCACCACGGCATAACTGCCCGGATCGGACGCTCCGTCCGTCAGGACGATCAGCCGATCATAGTCAGGCGTCGCGGATTCAATCCGAATGTTCTGCCCGGGAAACAAGCCCTCCAAATACCGCCAACGACGCGCCATATCCTCATCGGTGAACAGGAATTCCGCACGCTCTTCGCCTTCGGCCCTGAAGCCAAGAAGATTTCGGGTCAGCGGATGATAGATCGGCGAGGGCTCAACCATATCATCGATCCGGAGCCGCCGCGCCTCGCCGCCCGCCAGCAGCACCTCGTAAAGCTCGATATCGCCATCCCTGGGCACGGAGATCAGAACGGAGCCTTCAGTCGTGCCCGCTCCAAGCAGGGCAGGCGTATCGATCTTAAATCCTTCGCCGCTCCAGATTTCTCGCCAACCCACATCCGCCTTGGCCTGCAGCCACCACCGCCCCGTGTCACGGCTCCACTGAGCGCGCGCGACAGACTTCCCGTCTGGTCCCACCACGCCCTCGAAGTCCGGCCTGAGAACCCCCTGGCCACTGTCCAGATCGACCTCGAACACCGAGAGGCCATGGTCTCGCGCATAGCTGCGTACAAAAGTTCGGATTCGCCCGTCCACCTCGCGCTGGAATGGAGGACCTGCGATGAAGTTGAACAGGCCCGTTCCCTGCGACTGTCGCGACCCGGCGACGCTACCGCCCCGAGAACTGGACGAACGCATCAAGGTCACGAAACGGCGCGTGCGGACGTCGAACGACTGAGCCGTGTAGAATTCCGCACGGTCAGAGACCCATGCGATATCCGTATACTCAGAGGTCGTGATCACGACATGATCGTTATCCGCCCAGAAGACATCTCGAACCTTCTTGTCGCCGAGATCGACTGCGCCCAGGGCCTCCCCAGCGAGCGAACGGACACCCAAGCGACGCTGCCCCTGTGGCGTCACGCCGATGAAGGCCAGCCGGGCTCCATCAGGCGACAGCACCACCTGATCGAGAGCTGGCAGCGAAGCATAAGCCTCCACAGGCGGCGCGGATGGCGGCGTCGCGTCTCCCGCCTCAACGCCCCCGGCCAACACCAAGGAAGCCGCAGCCGAAATCAGGATCAGCTTCATGTCCCCTCCAGAACAAAAAAACGACGCTACACAGAAGCGTAGCGTCGTTATTCGTTCAAGTGATTTTCGCGATCAGCGCGGGGCCAGGATCATGATCATCTGGCGGCCTTCCATCTTGGGCGCGAACTCGACCTTGGCCTCTTCCTCGAAATCGGCCTGGACCTTGTTCATCAGCTTCATGCCCAGTTCGGGGTGGGCCATTTCGCGGCCGCGGAAGCGGATGGTCACCTTGACCTTGTCACCGTCGTCGAAGAAGCGGTGCATGGCCTTGGCCTTCACGTCGTAGTCGTGCGTGTCGATGTTCGGCCGAAGCTTGATTTCCTTCAGCTCGACGACTTTCTGACGCTTGCGCGCCTCGGCCTTCTTCTTCTGTTCCTGGAAACGATGCTTGCCGTAGTCCAGAATCTTGCACACCGGCGTTTCGGCATTGGCGACGATCTGAACCAGGTCCAGGCCCGCCTCCTCGGCGGCCTCCAGCGCAGCCGACAGCGGCATGACTCCCTGTTTTTCCCCGTTCTGGTCGATGAGCAGAACGCGGGCGGCGCGGATATCCTGGTTGATGGGCGGCCCGTCCTTTACGGGCGGCGCTTGCATGGGACGGCGAATGGGCGTCGTTTCCTTATGTGATCAGAAGATAGGCGAAACTGGTTGCGAGGATTCAGCGCACACAACTGCGGCTGCGTTCCAAGCGGCCGGAATATGGCGACGCAAGGCCGCTATTTCAAGGGATTTCGGGCCCTCAGGCCTTTGCGGCCCCTTCAGCGACATAGGCGTCATACAGATCCAGCACCGCGTCGAAGACATGATCGACGCTCAGATCCTCGATCGGAGCGAACTGGCCGCGCGTCTCGTTGGAGGCGGCCGTGCGCGTCTTCGGGCCCCACGGACCATAGAGCCACCACTCGGTCGGACCGAACAGGCCCAGCGTCGGCCGCCCCAGCGCCGCCGAGACGTGCATCAGGCCGCTGTCGTTGCCGACAAACAGGGTCGCCCGGTCGATGGCGGCGGCCGAACACAGGATGTCGCCCTTGCCCACGCAGTCGATGGCGCGCGGTCCCGCCGCCTCCAGCGCCGGGGTTGCGGGCGGCCGGTCGCCGGGACCGCCGACGGGCATGAAGCGCCAACCGTCGAAGCGCGGCTCCGCTTTCAGCTTCTCGACCAGAGCGCCCCAACGGTCGGCGGGCCAGGACTTGCCCGGCTGGTGCGCGATCGGCGCCAGCGCGATGATCGGGCCGGGACCGGCGTCGCCCGCCAGTTGGGGATCGATGACGGCGGCCGCCTCAGCGCGGGCCTGATCGTCGAGGAAGATTTCCGGGTCCAGCGGCGTCGGCGAACCCATCAGGCGCGACACCATCTCGACCTTGCGCAGGCCCGTCTCCCAGCGGCGATTGTAGACGATGCGCCGCTTGGCCGGGATCAGATAGGCCAGGGCCGAGCCGCGGATGTCGACGACCATGTCCCACTTGGTGCCAGCTACCTGCTTCCACAGATCGACCCAGTGTCCGGCGGCCTTCTTCTTGTCGAGGATGATGACGCACTCGACGTTCGGCGCCGAGCGGAAGAAGGGGGCCGGCGGACGGCCGCAGGCGACCGTAATCTGCACGCCCGGCAACTGACGCGCGATCTCGCGGATCACGCCCGAGGAGATGACGCAGTCGCCGATCCGGTTGGAGCTGACGAAGAGGGCTTTGGGTGCGGACAAGCGGGGGCTCTCGCGGCCTGTGAAGAGACCCGGTCTCTGCTAAAGCCATTCCGCGAGGAATGACAGTCCGAGGAGTTTTCATGTCCGACGTCCAGACGCTGCAACGCCCCGACGGCGAGACCCTGGCCTATAAGGCGATCGAGGGCGACGGCCCGACCATCATCTGGATCGGCGGCTTCCGCTCGGACATGGAGGGGACCAAGGCGCTGGCGCTGGACGCCGCCGCCCGCGAGCGCGGCTGGAGCTATGTGCGCTACGACCACTTCGCCCATGGCGTCTCCTCCGGCGACTGGAAGCAGGCGACCATCGGCCGCTGGCGCGAGGACGCCGTCGCCCTGATTGACAGTCTGGAAGGGCCGGTGATCCCGGTCGGCTCGTCCATGGGCGGTTGGGTGGCCCTGCTGGCGACGCTGGCGCGGCCGGAGCGGGTCAAGGGCGTGGTGCTAGTCAATCCGGCGCAGGACTTCACCGAAAAGCTGATGTGGCCGGGGCTGGCGGATCATGAGCGCCAGGCCATCCTGCGCGAAGGCGAGACCGTCATCACCGAGGAAGGGCTTGGCTCCTACGTCCTGACCCGGCGGATGTTCGAGGAGGCGCGCGACTGGCTGCTGCTGGACAGCCGGATCGACATCACCGCGCCGGTCCATGTTCTGCAGGGCCGCGCCGACGACGTGGTGCCGTGGCGCCATCAGGTCGAGCTGGCCGACCGCCTGAGCGGCGGCGACCTGCGCCTCGACCTGATCGAAGGCGGCGACCACCGGCTGTCGAGCCCTGCGGAACTGGAGCGGTTGGTGGAAGCGGTGGAGTCGATGCGGGGCTGACCCCGCGACCCACAACCAACGCTCCGTCATCCTCGGGCTTGACCCGAGGATCGGATTGTCCGCCCGCGTGACAGCGGCCAGGAAGAGCGCGCCGGGCGCTCGATCCTCGGGTCAAGCCCGAGGATGACGAAGGGACGAAGGCTTACGTGACGGCGTTCTAGATCACAGGATGAACCGGCTCAGGTCGACGTTCTTGGCCAGGTCGCCGACCTTCTCACGCACCTTGTCGCCGTTGAAGGTCAGGGTCTGGCCCGACAGGTCCGAGGCCTTGAAGCTGGTTTCCTCCAGCACGCGCTCCATCACCGTCTGAAGACGGCGCGCGCCGATGTTCTCGACGGTGGAGTTGGCGGCCACGGCAGCGTCGGCCATGGCCTCGACCGCGTCGTCGGTGAAGACCAGTTCGACCCCTTCGGTCGCCAGCAGGGCCTGGTTCTGACGGATCAGATTGGCCTCGGGCTCGGTCAGGATGCGCTTGAAGTCGTCGCGGGTCAGGGCCTTCAGCTCGACTCGGATCGGCAGGCGACCCTGAAGCTCGGGCAACAGGTCCGACGGCTTGGCGACATGGAAGGCGCCCGAGGCGATGAACAGCACATGGTCGGTCTTCACCGGCCCGTATTTGGTCGACACCGTCGTGCCTTCGATCAGGGGCAGCAGGTCGCGTTGCACCCCTTCGCGCGAGACGTCGGCGCCGCCGCCGCGATCCTGGCGCGCGGCCACCTTGTCGATTTCGTCCAGGAAGACGATGCCCTCGTTCTCGGCCAGCAGCAGGGCTTCCTTGGTCAGGCTTTCCTGATCCAGCAGCTTGTCGCTCTCCTCGGTGACGAGGGGCGCCAGGGCGTCGCGCACGGTCAGCTTAACCGTCTTGGTACGGCCGCCGCCCATCTTGCCCAGCATCTCCGACAGGTTCAGCAGGCCGACGTTGCCGCCGCCGCCCGGCATGTCCAGCCCCTGCAGCGGCGAGGCCGTATCGGCCAGGGCGATCTCGATCTCCTTGTCGTCCAGCTCGCCCGCCCGCAGCTTCTTGCGGAAGGCCTCGCGCGTGACGGGCTGGGAACCCGGTCCGACCAGGGCGTCGAGGATGCGATCCTCGGCCTGACCTTCGGCGCGGGCCTTGACGCCCGAGCGGCGCTTGTCGCGGACCATGACCAAGGCGCTTTCGACGAGATCGCGCATGATCTGATCGACGTCGCGACCGACATAGCCGACCTCGGTGAACTTGGTCGCCTCGACCTTGAGGAAGGGCGAGCCGGCCAGACGCGCCAGACGCCGGGCGATCTCGGTCTTGCCCACCCCCGTCGGGCCGATCATCAGGATGTTCTTGGGCGTGACCTCGTCACGCAGGTCGTCCGGCACGCGCTTGCGGCGCCAGCGGTTGCGCAGGGCTACGGCCACGGCGCGCTTGGCGTCGTCCTGACCGACGATGAAGCGGTCCAGCTCGGAGACGATTTCACGGGGAGACAGATCAGTCATGGTTCAGACGGTCCAGAAATACGCATATCAGGCGCTCAAGCAGCAAGCCGCCGCGCGGCGAGCGATAGCGCCCTACAGACTTTCAATGGTGAGATTGCCGTTGGTGTAGACGCAGATGTCGGCGGCGATCTTCATGGCCTTGCGGGCGATCTGTTCGGCGTCCAATTCGGTGTGCTCGTCGATCAGGGCGCGGGCGGCGGCCAGGGCGTAGTTGCCGCCCGAGCCGACAGCGGCCACGCCGTATTCCGGCTCCAGCACGTCGCCGACGCCGGTGACGGTCAGAATGGTGTCCTTGTCGGCGACCAGCAGCATGGCCTCCAGCCTCCGCAGATAGCGGTCGGTGCGCCAGTCCTTGGCCAGTTCGACGCAGGCGCGGGCCAGTTGATCCGGATACTGCTCCAGCTTGGCCTCCAGCCGCTCGATCAGGGTCAGGGCGTCGGCCGTGGCCCCGGCGAAGCCCGCCAGCACCTTGCCGTTCGCCAGGGTCCGCACCTTGCGCGCCGCGCCCTTGACGATGGTCGGCCCCATGGAGACCTGGCCGTCGCCGGCGATGACGGTGCGGCCGTTCTTGCGCACCGCCAGAATGGTGGTGCCGTGCCAGTCGGGAAAGTTCGAGGCGCTCGTGTTCATGGCGGATGACATGGCGAAGCCCGTCGCCCGCCGCAAGATCAGGCTTTGTCGCAACCGCCCGCACAAAGCTTAACCATAAGAGATTCTTAATCGGCCCATGACAGGGGAACGCCCCCGGCCGCCCCATCATCTCGCCGTCCGCGAGGCGGGGGAGGCTGCGTTTGCGTTTCGAGTTCCCTTGCCCCTGCACCGCGCCATCTATGTCAGCGACGCCGTCGGCGGCGCGGCGACCAGCCTCCTGATCCTGGCGGAGATCCTCGGCGAGTCCGAGCGCAACAACCGCCGCGAAGGCTTGACCAGCGCCCTGATGCGTCATGGCGGCCAGTTCCTTCAGCTCATCGAAGGCCGCCGGGCCGACATCGACCGCCTGATGGACCGGCTGCGGATCGATCCGCGCCATGAGAACCTGCGCCTGTTGTCCGACATGGCCGTGTCCGGCCGCCGCTTCGGCGACTGGCCCATGATCCTGGCTGATCTGACGCCCGAGGCGGCCCGCCTGTTGAACGGCGAGGCCCTGGACCAGCTCAGTCCCGCCCGCGCCGAGACCCTGCTGGCCCTGGCCGTCGGGGTCGCGCCCGTTCCGGCCTGACGCATTCGTCCGACTGCGCTAGACAGTCGGCGTGACCCAGCCTTCCGCCCCTCTCGCCCCCGTGCGCTTCTCTGACGAAGAGGTCGAGCGCTACGCCCGCCAACTGGTGCTGTCCGAGATCGGCGGCCCCGGCCAGCAGGCGCTGAAACGCGCCCGCGTGCTGATCGTCGGCATGGGCGGGGTGGGCAATCCGGCCGCCCTCTATCTGGCCGCCGCCGGGGTGGGGACGCTGGGCCTGATCGACGACGACACGGTCGCCCTGTCCAACCTGCAACGCCAGATCGCCTTCACCACCGACGACCCCGGCCGCGCCAAGGTCGAGGCGGGCGCCGAGCGCCTCAACGCCCTGAACCCGCATGTCAAGGTCCAGACCTTCAACCAGCGCGTCACCCCGGACAGTGCGGCGGCTCTGATGCGGGACTTCGACCTGGCGCTGGACGGCACTGACGATTTCGAGACGCGGCTGGCCGTCAATGCGGCCTGCGTGGCGGCGGGCAAGCCGCTGGTGTCCGGCGCGCTTGGCCGCTGGTCGGGACAGGTGTCGGTGTTCGAGAGACGGCCCTGCTATCAGTGCCTGGTGCCCGAGATTCCGCCCGACGCCGAGACCTGCGCCCGCGTCGGCGTGGTCGGCGCCCTGGCCGGCGTCATCGGCGCCATGGCGGCGCTGGAGGCGATCAAGCTGATCACCGGCGCGGGCGAGCCGCTGACCGGCCGCCTGATGCTGTACGACGGCCTGGCCGGAAGCAGCCGCGTCGTGAAGATCGCCGCCGACCCCGCCTGCCCCGTCTGCGGGTCAGCTCACGCCTAGACTCTTTTTCTGGAGCGAAGATCTGAGTTTCGTTCTAGAGCATCGCCGGGATGACGCGGTCGGGCGGGCGGTGCCCGTTCTGATAGGTCATGATGTTGGCGATCACCCGATCGCCCATGTCCTGACGCGCCTCAAGAGTGGCCGAGCCCAGGTGGGGCAGCAACACCACATTCGGGCGGCCGATCAGACCCGGATGCACCTTGGGCTCGTTTTCAAACACATCCAGGCCGACGCCGAACAGGGCGCGGCGGTCCAGCGCCTCGACCAGGGCGGCCTCGTCGATCAGTTCGCCGCGCGCGGTGTTGACCACGATGGCGTGCGGCTGAAGCCGGGCCAGACGCTCGGCCGACAGAAGATGGTGCGTCTCCTTCGTCGCCGGACAGTTCAGCGAGATGACGTCCATCCGCGCCAGCATCTGGTCCAGATCGTCCCACCAGGTGGCGCCCAGCTCCTCGGCGATCATGTCGGGGACGGGTTTGCGGTTGTGATAGTGGACCTGCATGCCGAAGGCCTTGGCGCGGCGGGCCAGGGCCTGACCGATGCGGCCCATGCCGACGATGCCCAGACGCTTGCCCCACAGCTTGCGCCCGCACATCCAGGTCGGGCTCCAGCCCTCAAAGCGACCGTCTTCAACCACGGCGGCGCCTTCGACGATGCGGCGGCTGACGGCCAGAATCAGGCTCATGCCCAGATCGGCCGTGTCCTCGGTCAGGACGCCCGGCGTATTGGTGACGACGATGCCGCGTCCGACGGCGGCGTCGATGTCGATGTGATCGACGCCCGCGCCGAAGTTGGCGATCATCTTCAGCTGTTCGCCTGCGCCTGCGATCAGTTCGGCGTCCAGATGGTCGGTGATGGTCGGCGCCAGCACATCAGCCCGTTGCAGGGCCGCGGCCAGTTCATCGCGCGACATGGGCCGATCGGTCAGGTTCAGCTCGGCGTCGAAAAGTTCGCGCATCCGCGTTTCGACGGCGTCAGGCAGGCGTCTGGTTAATACGACCTTAAGCTTGCGAGCGGACATAGGAGACCTGGGTTTTCCACGGGCGGCGCCCGTTCGGAACGGGTCGATATTCGGTGTCTAGCAAAGCTGCGGTCAGGTTCAAAAGGGCGCCTCGCGTCGCGGCCCTCGCCGCTGTCCTCATGACCGGCGTTCTGTTGGCGGCGGGCTCGACCATGCCCGACGGCCGCCCGACCCCGACGGGGCTGGAGGTGCCGCGCTGGGTGACGCTGAAATCCTCGCAGGTGCGAGCGCGCCAGGGGCCGGGCCTCGACTACCGCATCCTGTGGGAATACCGCGCCGCCGGCCTGCCGGTTCAGGTGATCGCCGAGACGCGCGAATGGCGCAAGATCTGCGACCCGGAAGGGTCCGTCGCCTGGATCCACCGCACCGTCGCCTCGGGCCGCCGCAGCGTCTTCAACCGCTCGGACGAAGCGGTGCCGATCCGCACGGGCCGGTCCGAGACCGCCTCAGTCCGCGCCCTTTTGTCGCCGAACGCCCTGATCCCCCTGGACGAGTGCGAGGACGGCTGGTGCCGGGTGCGGGCGCGCAAGCTGCGCGGCTGGGTCGCCGAACGCGCCGTCTTCGGCACCCAGGAACGGGCCCTGTGCAACGCCGCCCGCCCGGCCGGCCCCGGCCGCGCCTCCTGATCTCATATAGTGACGGCATGGTTGAGCGCGGCCTCGGGGTCGTGTAACCCGCCAGCAACACCTTTCGGAGCCGATTTCCCTTGAGCCAGTCGCAATATCCGTCGTCGTTCGATCACGAAGGCCTGCTGGCCTCGGGCCGGGGCGAGCTGTTCGGTCCGGGCAACGCCCAGCTGCCGGCCCCGCCCATGCTGATGTTCGACCGGATCAAGACCATCAGCGCCGACGGCGGCGACTACGGCAAGGGCTATGTCGAGGCTGAACTCGACATCAACCCGGACCTCTGGTTCTTCCAGTGCCACTTCATCGGCGATCCGGTCATGCCGGGCTGCCTGGGCCTGGACGCCATGTGGCAGCTGGTCGGCTTCTACCTCGGCTGGATCGGCGGACCGGGCAAGGGCCGGGCGCTGGGCGTCGGCGAGGTCAAGTTCACCGGCCAGGTGACGCCGGACGTCAAGAAGGTGGTCTATAAGGTCCACCTGAAGCGCGTCATCAACCGCAAGCTGGTCATGGGCATCGCCGACGGCGTGCTCGAGGCCGACGGCGAGGTCATCTATACTTGCGCCGATATGCGCGTCGGCCTGTTCGGCGGCGCGGCTCCGGTGGAACCGGACGCCGCCTGACCCCACTTGATGGATAGCCGCGGCCAACGCGGCGTCCGAAGACATTGAGGATTGGAAACACCATGCGGCGTGTCGTCGTCACCGGACTGGGCATCGTCTCTTCCATCGGCACCGGCCAGGATCAGGTCGCGGCCTCCCTGCGCGACGCCAAGTCGGGCGTCCAGCACGCCGCCGACCACGCCAAATACGGCTTCCGATCCCAGGTCTGGGCGCCGCCTGCCCTGGGTCATACGGCCGAGGACTGGGCGCCTCTGGTCGATCGTCGCGCCGCCCGCTTCCTGGCCAACGGCACGGCCTGGGCGCACATCGCCTTTGAAGAGGCCCTGAAGGACAGCGGCCTGTCCGCCGACGAGATCAAGAACGAACGCATCGGCCTGATCGTCGGCGAGGGCGGCCCTTCGACCCAGGTCATCCTGCAGGCGGCGGCCACCACGGTCGAGAAGGGCTCGCCCAAGCGCGTCGGCCCGTTCGCCGTCCCCAAGGCCATGGCGTCCGGCCCTTCGGCCGTGCTGGCCACCTGGTTCGAGCTGAAGGGCGTCAACTATTCGATCAGTTCGGCCTGCGCGACCAGCGCCCACTGCATCGGCGCGGCCGCCGAACAGATCGCCTGGGGCAAGCAGGACGTGGTCTTCGCCGGCGGCTGCGAGGATATCGACTGGTCCATGTCGAACATGTTCGACGCCATGGGCGCCATGTCCTCCAACTTCAACGACACGCCCGACAAGGCCAGCCGGGCCTATGACACGACGCGCGACGGCTTCGTCATCGCCGGCGGCGCCGGCATCGTGGTGCTGGAAGAATACGAGCGCGCCGTGGCGCGCGGCGCGACCATCTACGCCGAAGTCACCGGCTATGGCGCCAACTCGGACGGCTACGACATGGTGGCCCCCTCGGGCGAGGGCGCCGAGCGCTGCATGAAGATCGCGCTGGAGATGGCTGGCAATCCGAAGATCGACTACCTGAACCCGCACGGCACCTCGACGCCGGTCGGCGACTTGAAGGAGATGGGCGCGGTGCGCAACGTCTTCGGCGACGCCATGCCGATGATCTCCTCGACCAAGTCGCTGACGGGCCACTCGCTGGGCGCGGCGGGCGCGCAGGAAGCCATCTACTGCCTGTTGATGATGAAGCACGGCTTCGCCGCCGAGAGCGCCCACATCGAGACCCTGGACCCCGAGTTCGAGGGCATGCCGATCCTGCGTCAGCGCCACGACGGCGAACTGACGCATGTCATGTCCAACAGCTTCGGCTTCGGCGGCACCAACGCCACCCTGATCCTGTCCAAGGTCTAAGCTTCACCAATCGGGAAAATCCGAAACGACACGAAAACGCCCCCATTCGGTCCTTCGTCCGCCCGGAACGCTGATCAGAACTACATCATCGGCTCGTCGGAGTTCGGAAAAGTCCCGGATCCTGAACAGCCCCCCCAGCCCCCTGGATTTTCCGCTTAGGGCTTCGGCGGGTCGATGCTTCCTCCAAGCGAGACGCCCGCGCCTGCCTCCCCTCCCCCTCCCGGCAGCGCGGGCGTTTTGCTGTCTGCTCCCTATCCGACGCACAAGACTTCGCCCGCGCGACGGGCGGTCACGCGGGCGATTCCGTAGAGCTTCAGACGGCGTGATCAGGCCGGCAGGTCGATCTCGACCCGTTCATTGTCGCGCAGGACGATGATCGGCACGACCGCCTCGCCCGCCGCCTGAAGCCGCTGGGCCAGATCCCTCATGTCCGCAATCTCGGCCCCGTTCGCCTGAACCACCACATCACCGGCCTGGAAGCCGGCGGCGGCGGCGGAAGACCCGGCCTCGACCACCGCGATCTGAGCCCCGCGTCCTGAAGCCGGATTGCGCACCGTCAGGCCGCGCGCCATGGCCGCTTGCGCGCCGACGCGCACCGGCGCCGGATCGGACGGCTCGATCGTCAACCGGGTGGAGGCCTCTCGGCCGTCGCGCAGATAGACGACCGGCATCTGGGTTCCGGCGCGGGCGATGCCGACCGTGGCCTGGACCGAACCGGCGTTGGCCACCGGGCGGTCCTGGATGCGCGTCAGCACATCGCCGGGCTTCAGCCCCGCCTTCTCGCCCGCCGAGCCCGGCTCGACGTCATAGACCACGGCGCCGCGCACGATGTTCAGCCCGACCTCGCGCGCACGCTCGGCCGTCAGGGAGCCGAGACCCAGGCCGACGCGGCCGCGCTTGACCTCGCCGGTGGCGCGCAGTTGGTCGACCACGAACATCATGATGCGCGTCGGCACGGCGAAGGCGATGCCGTCGTTGCCGCCGCCGAAACCGCCCGACAGGATGGCGGTATTGATGCCGATCAAGCGGCCCCGACTGTCCAGCAGCGGCCCGCCCGAATTGCCCGAGTTCACCGCCGCATCGGTCTGGATGTAGTCCTCGATGGCGTCGCCCATGCCCGAGCGGTTCAGGCCCGAGATGACGCCCATGGTCAGGGTCTGGTCCAGGCCCAGGGGATAGCCGACGGCGAAGGCCAGGTCGCCGCTGCGCAGGGTATCGGAATCCACCGTCGCCACCTGCGACAGGCCCGTGGCGTCGATCTTCAGCACGGCGATGTCCGTCGCCTTGTCGGCGCCGATCAGGGTGGCGTCGAACAAGCGGCCGTCGATCAGGTCGACCGTGAACTTCTGGCCGTTCTCGATGACGTGGTGGTTGGTGACGATGATGCCTTCGCGCGCGTCGATGATGACGCCCGATCCGCCCTGCGACGGCTTGGGATTGTTTTCCGAGCTGGGACCGCGCGATTGGCCCAGGGTCGTCACCTGGACCACGGCGGGCAGGCTTTGCTCCAGCCCGGCGGCGAAGGTGAAGACGCCGCGTCGGGCGTCATAGGGCATAGCCGCGACAGGCGACTGGACGGTGGTCGCCGTCTGGGCCACGGGCGCAGCCTGAGCCATGCCGCTGAAGCTGAAGATCGCCAGGGCGGCGCCGGCCAGCAGGCTGTGTTTCGTCATTCCGGTTTCCTTCAGGCGCCGACCGCCTTCGGCCGACAGACGGGCGAGCATCGCCGCCCCGCAGGCGAGACAAACGCACGACAACGGCAAAGGATCGTCGCGTCGCGCGTTTTCTGCAACGCTTGGGATCAGAAGGCCGCTTCGCCCGTGATCGCACGGCCCAGGATCAGGGCGTGGACGTCGTGCGCGCCCTCATAGGTGTTGACCGTCTCCAGGTTCATGGCGTGGCGCATGACGTGCAGCTCGCCGGTGATCCCGGCCCCGCCGTGCATGTCGCGGGCCTCGCGCGCCACGGCCAGGGCCTTGCCGCAGTTGTTGCGCTTCATCAGGCTGATGGCCTCGGGAACCCAGGCGCCCGTGTCCAGCAGACGGCCCAGGGCGTAGGCGCCCTCGAAACCCAAGAAGATCTCGGTCTGCATGTCCGCCAGCTTCTTCTGCACCAGCTGGCGCGACGACAGCGGGCGGCCGAACAGGGTGCGCTCGGCCACATAGTCGCGGCTGGCGTGGAAGCAGAACTCGGCCGCGCCCATGGCGCCCCAGGCGATGCCGAAGCGCGCCTTGTTCAGGCAAGAGAACGGCCCCCGCAGGCCCTGGACGCCCGGCAGCAAGTTGGCTTCCGGCACGAAGACATCGTTCAGGCCGATGTCGCCCGTCACGGAGGCGCGCAAACTGAGCTTGTCGCCGATCTTGCCCGTGGTGAAGCCGTCGAAGTCGCGCTCGACGATGAAGCCGCGGATCACGCCGTCAAGCTTGGCCCAGACGATGGCCAGGTCGGCGATGGGCGAGTTGGTGATCCAGTATTTGCCGCCGTTCAGGCGATAGCCGCCCTGGACCGCGACCGCCGTGGTCTTCATCGAGGCCGGGTCCGACCCGCCGTCCGCCTCGGTCAGGCCGAAGCAGCCGACCAGCTCGCCCGCCGCCATCTTCGGCAGGAACTTCGTCTTCTGCTCTTCGGAACCGAAGGCGTAGATCGGATACATGGCCAGGGACGACTGCACCGACATGGCCGAACGATAGCCGCTGTCGATCGCCTCGACCTCGCGGGCGATCAGGCCATAGGCGACGTGCGACGCTTCGGAACCGCCGTACTGTTCCGGCAGCATGGCGCCCAGGAAGCCCATCTCGCCCATCTCGGTCATGATCGCGCGATCGAACACCTCGTCGCGGAAGGCGGCGACGACGCGCGGCAGCAGGGCCTCGCGCGCATAGGATCGCGCCGCATCCTGAACCATCCGCTCCTCGTCGGTCAGACGGCCCGTCAGGTCGAAGGGGTCTTCCCAGCGGAAGGTCTGAGCGGAAATGGTCTTGCCGTCGGCCATGTGTCGTCCTCTTGAGCATCAGAGAGGAGGCTTCTCCGCGCCCGCGTCACGCGGGGTTGAAGCGGCGTGACGAAGCGCCCTCTGTTCCTGGCGCGGGTTTAGGCCAGAATGCGGCGGCCGGGTAGAGGGACCGGCGCGAACACGCTAGGCTGTCTTCATGTCGAACGCTTTCAACCGTCTGTTCCGCGATCACCCGCGTGAGGTCGATGAGACCTATCTCGAGCATATGGCCGCTTCGTCGCGCTTCGGCTTCAAGCTGATGCGCCTGGCCGGATGCGCCTTCATCCATGCGGTGACGCCGGGTCTGCACAAGACGACCGTATCTGACGCCATTCGCGGCATGGCCCACGACATGGGCGGCCGCGCCGCAGAAGCCCGCGAATGCCGCATGCGCGACGCGGGCGTCTGGGACGTCGGCCTCTAGCCCCTGACGCGCCGTCAGTCCGGCGTCTGGGTGCGGCTGTAGAAGCCCGAGATGTCAGAGCCCATGCCGCAGAAGCGGTTGGCGGCCGTGCTGTCCTCGACAAAGGCGCCTTCCGGACCCACGCGCACCTTCACCACCGGCGCGTCGGCGCCGATGTCGGCCGCCGTCAGTTCATTCAGCTCGCCTTCGAACGGGATCAGCTTGGCGTGGATGACATCGTCGCGGTCCTGAGCGCCGCGCGCCTGAAGCTCGCAATCGGCCGCCGTGGCCCCGCCGTTCGGAACGCCCCCGGCGCGGATCAGCACGCGCCATTCGGCGCCTTCCTCGATCAGCTTGAGATCGGCCTGGGCCGGATCGGTGCGGCGGAAGTCGGCGCTTCTCTCGGCGACAGCCGGGGCCGTTGCGGGGGCCGTCGCCGCAGCGTCTTCCGCCTTAGGCGCGGCGGCGGGCGCCTCGGCCGGGGCCGGCCCGCAGGCCATGAGCGCAGCCGCCAGGGTCAGGGCGCCGGACGCAGGGATCAGATTGAGACGCAAGCAAACTCTCCATCACAAGGAAGCGGGGCGAAGCTCCGTTATTTTCAATGCGCCCGTCAACCGCCCGCAACGCCTCAACCCAGGGCGCCGTTCACCGACGCCCACAGATAGGCGCTCCCGGACAGCAGCAGGATCGCCGCAATCAGCGCCAGGCCTGCCCACTGCAGCGCGTTGAAGCGCCGCGGCATGGCCGTGCCGACAAAGCCGGCCCCGGTCGCGAAGGCGAACAGGGCCAGTCCGCGCGACGCCGTGCGAACCGTCGAATCCGGCCCGTCCAGATCATCGCCTTCATCGGTCGCGAATTCCCCGTTCCCGGCGCGCGCCAGCAGGTCGCGCGCCCGCGCCGCCTGATCCGCCCGTCCCATCAGCCGGATGCCCAGGGCGCGCTGCATCAGGGGGTCGATCGTGGTCTGGAATCGCTCGGTCACCGACACCTCGATGTCGTGCGACGACAGGAAGGCGGCGGCCAGATCGGCCTCATAGACGTCTTGATAGCGGGCGATCTCGACCAGGCTCATGGCGGCAGCCTAACACGCCTGCAGGACGCGCAATTGAAAACGGCGAGATCCGAAGATCCCGCCGTCGTCAGTCGTTCGCGTGGTGCGGAGCTTACAGGTCCAGCAGGGCGCGCGCCGGGTCTTCCAGCAGCTCCTTGATGCGGACCAGGAAGGTCACGGCTTCCTTGCCGTCGACGATGCGGTGATCGTAGCTCAGGGCCAGGTACATCATCGGGCGGATCTTGACCTCGCCGTTGATGGCCATCGGGCGCTGCACGATGTTGTGCATGCCCAGGATGCCCGACTGCGGCGCGTTCAGGATCGGCGTCGACATCAGCGAGCCATAGGTGCCGCCGTTGGTGATGGTGAAGGTGCCGCCCTGCATCTGATCCATGGTCAGGGCGCCGTCACGGGCAGCCTTGCCCAGGGCGCCGATGCCCTTCTCGATGCCGGCCAGCGACAGGGCGTCGGCGTCGCGCAGCACCGGAACCACCAGGCCCTTGTCGGTGCCGACGGCGATGCCGATGTCGTAGTGGTTCTTGTAGATGATGTCCGTGCCGTCGATCTCGGCGTTGACGGCCGGGATTTCGTGCAGGGCCTGAACCACGGCCTTGGTGAAGAAGGACATGAATCCGAGTTTGACGCCGTGACGCTTCTCGAAGACTTCCTTGTACTGGGCGCGCAGGGCCATGACGTTGGTCATGTCCACCTCGTTGAAGGTGGTCAGCTGGGCGGCCGTGTTCTGGGATTCCTTCAGGCGACGGGCGATGGTCTGACGCAGGCGCGTCATCTTCACCCGCTCTTCGCGCGGTTGGTCGGCGCGCGGCGCGGCCGGGGCGGCCGCGGCGGGCGCAGCCGGAGCGGCGGCGCCGATGGCGGCGATGGCGTCGGCCTTGGTGATGTTGCCCTTCGGACCCGAAGCCGACAGCGAAGCCGGGTTGATGTTGTTTTCCGACACCACGCGCTGGACGGCGGGCGACAGGTGGGTCGAGGTCGGAATCTGGGCCGAACCGGCGTTGGCCGGGGCGGCGGCCGGGGCCGGTGCAGCAGCCGCCGGAGCAGCCGCAGCGGCCGCGCCCGAGGCGGCGACCGAACCGATCACCTGACCAGGGGTCACGGTGTCGCCGTCAGCGGCGATGATGGTCAGGACGCCGGCGGCCGGGGCCGAGACTTCCACGGCCACCTTGTCGGTCTCGATCTCGACCAGCAGCTCGTCCTTGGCGACGGTGTCGCCCGACTTCTTCAGCCAGGTTCCGATCGAACCTTCGGCGACGCTCTCGCCCATGGTCGGCACGGCGATGTCGACCGCAGCGCCGCCCGAAGCGGCCGGAGCGGCGGCCGGAGCCGCAGCCGCCGGAGCCGGAGCCGAGGCGGCGGCCGCGCTGCCTTCGCTCACCGAGCCCAGCACCGTGCCGGGAACGACGGTGTCGCCGTCATTGGCGTTGATCGCCGACAGCACGCCGTCGGCGGGGGCGACGACTTCGAGCGAGACCTTGTCGGTTTCCAGCTCAACCAGGACTTCGTCCTTCTTCACGGCGTCGCCGACCTTCTTGGTCCACTTGGCGATGGAGGCTTCGGCGACGGATTCACCGAGGGCGGGGGTCAGGATATCGGCCATCTTCAGTGTCTTTTCGTGTCTGAACTTTGCTTGTCTTTTAGGTCAGGCGCGGCGGTCAGGCCATGGCCTCGGCGAGGAAGGTCTCGAGTTCCTTCAGGTGTCGGCTCATCAGGCCCGCAGCGGTCGAGGCCGAAGCCGGACGACCGACGTAGCGCGCGCGCTTGGCCTTCACGTTCAGCTTCTCGAGCGTCAGCTCGATCCACGGATCGACGAAGGTCCAGCCGCCCATGTTCTTGGGCTCTTCCTGACACCAGACCAGATCGGCGTTGGGGAAGCGCGCCAGTTCCGCCGAGATCGACTTGATCGGCCACGGATAGAACTGTTCCAGACGCAGGATGTAGATGTCGTTGACGCCCGCCTTCTCGCGCGCGTCCAGCAGGTCGTAATAGACCTTGCCCGAGCAGACGATGACCTTGCGGATGTCCTTGTCGGCCTTGAGCGTGACGCCCGCCACGTCCGGACGCAGCTCGGCGTCGTCGCGCAGCACGCGGTGGAAGGACGAACCCTCGGCCATGTCGGCCAGGGTCGAGACGGCCTTCTTGTGACGCAGCAGCGACTTGGGCGTCATCAGGATCAGCGGCTTGCGGAACGAGCGGTGCAGCTGGCGACGCAGGATGTGGAAGTAGTTGGCCGGCGTCGTGCAGTTGGCGACCTGCATGTTGTTCTCGGCGCACTGCTGCAGGAAGCGCTCCAGGCGGGCCGAGGAGTGCTCGGGGCCCTGGCCCTCATAGCCGTGCGGCAACAGCATGGTCAGGCCGCTCATCCGCAGCCACTTGCGCTCGCCCGAGGAGATGAACTGGTCGATCACCACCTGGGCGCCGTTCACGAAGTCGCCGAACTGGCCTTCCCACATGGTCAGGGTGTTCGGGTCGGCCAGCGAATAGCCGTACTCGAAGCCCAGCACCGCCTCTTCCGACAGGGCCGAGTCGATGACCTCGAAATGGGCCTGACCTTCGCGCAGGTTGTTCAGCGGGAAGTAGCGCTGCTCGGTCGTCTGGTCGGTCACGCCCGAGTGACGCTGCGAGAAGGTGCCGCGCACCGAGTCCTGACCCGACAGGCGGATGTTGTAGCCTTCATCCAGCAGGCTTGCGAAAGCCAGGCTCTCGGCCGTGGCCCAGTCGATGTTCGCGCCGCTCGACACCGCATCGCGACGGCCGTCGATGACGCGCTTCAGCGTCTTGTGCATGTCGACGCTGTTCGGGATCGTCGTCAGGCGGTGGCCGTAGTCGAGCAGCTTCGCGGCCGGAACCCCGGTCTTGCCGCGCTGTTGCTGATCATCGCCCGCATCGACGCCCAGCCCCTGCCACTGGCCGTCCAGCCAGTCGGCCTTGTCGGCCTTGAAGGTCTTGCCGGCTTCGAACTCGGCGTCGAGGAAGGCCTCGAAACGGGCGATCTCGGCGTCGGCCTCGGCCTGGCTGAGAACCCCTTCGGCGACCAGGCGCTTGGCGTAGATCTCCAGCGTGGTCGGCTGGTTCTTGATCTTCGCGTACATCAGCGGCTGGGTGAAGGTCGGATCGTCGCCTTCGTTGTGGCCGAAGCGGCGGTAGCAGAACATGTCCACCACCACGTCCTTGTGGAACTTCTGACGGTATTCCGTGGCGACCTTCGAAGCGAAGACGACCGCTTCGGGATCATCGCCGTTGACGTGGAAGATCGGCGCCTGGACCATCAAGGCGACATCCGACGGATAGGGCGACGAGCGCGAGTTGCGCGGCGCCGTGGTGAAGCCGATCTGGTTGTTGATGACGAAGTGCAGGGTGCCGCCGGTGCGGTAGCCCTTCAGCCCCATCAGGGCGAAGCACTCGGCCACCACGCCTTGCCCTGCGAAGGCGGCGTCGCCGTGGATCAGCAGCGGCACGACCTTGGAGCGGTCCAGCACCCATTCGTTGTCCGGCTTGCCGACGTTGACCTCGGCCTCGCGGATGTCGAAGGCCTGCTTGGCGCGCGCCTTGCCCAGGACGACCGGGTTGACGATCTCGAGGTGCGACGGGTTGGCGGTCAGCGACAGGTGGACCTTGTTGCCGTCGAACTCACGGTCCGACGAGGCGCCCATGTGGTATTTGACGTCGCCCGACCCTTCGATGTCCGACGGCACGGACGAACCGCCCTGGAACTCGTGGAAGATGGTCTTGTAGGGCTTGCCCATGACCGCGGCCAGGGTGTTCAGGCGGCCACGGTGCGCCATGCCGAAGACGATCTCATCGACGCCCAGGGCGCCGCCGCGCTTGATCACCTGCTCCAGCGCCGGGACCATGGCCTCGCCGCCGTCCAGGCCGAAGCGCTTGGTGCCGGGGAAACGCTTGTGCAGGAAGCGCTCGAAGCCTTCGGCCTCGACCAGCTTCTTGAAGATGGCCAGCTTGCCTTCCTTGGTGAAGGCGTTCTGCTCGAACTTGTCCGGGCCTTCGAAGCGCTGCTGCAGCCAGGCCTTCTCGTCCGGCTCGGCGATGTGCATGAACTGCACGCCGATGTTGCCGCAGTAGGTGCGCTTCAGGATCTCCAGCACCTGGCGGACCGAGCCGGTCTCCAGGCCCAGAACGCCGTCCAGGAAAATCGGGCGATCCATGTCGGCGGCGGTGAAGCCGTAGAACTCGGGCGTCAGCTCCGGGTTCTGGATCGGCGGCTCGATGCCCAGCGGGTCTAGGTTGGCCTGCAGGTGGCCGCGCACGCGATAGGCGCGGATCAGCATCAGGGCGCGGATGGAATCGTGGGCGGCGGCGCGCACGTCGGCGGCCGAAACGGCGCCCGAGGCGTCAGCAACCGGAGCGGTCGGGCGAGGGCCGGGCTTGCCGGCGGCCTTGGGATCGACCTTAGGGGCGGGCCAGCGGCCGTCGAACACGGCGGTTTCCTCGGTCGGCTCGGAAGCGCCAGAACGGCCCCAGGAGCCGGCGGCGGCCGACTGCTTCACCAGGTCGGCGTTGTCCTTCAGCTGATCGAAGAAGGCGCGCCATTCCCCCGACACCGAGCCGGGGTCCGCAGCCCATTTTTCGTGCAGGTCCTCAATGAAGGCGGCGTTCGCGCCATAGAGGAAGGAGGTCTCGGCAAAGACCTGGTTCAGCCGACCCGCATCGTCCGCCATTTTTCTCTCAATCGTCCCTTTACAACCGCCCGCGCACAGCCGCGCGGAGAGCAGCGCCGTTCATATAGGCCCTGTTTCCTTACTGGTCATGACCGAAGGGAGGCGGACCGGGTGGAAATTGGTCGAATCGGCAAGAAAAAACGCCCCCGGACGATTCCGGAGGCGTTACAAAAGGTCACACGGCGCGAAAAACACCCCCGGAACGCGGATAGATCAGACTTTGGTCCAATCCGCCGCCCGCCCGCCGCCGAACCCACCCTGAAGTGAATCCGGCGCTCAAGCAGCGAGCAACCACGTCGCAAGGTTCGCGCCGCGCCTCCAAAGAGGCGCTGAAACAGCGAGCCGCCGCGCGGCGAGCGTTAGCGCCCGCACGCGCAGCGTGCGCTGCTGAAGGGCTTAGCCCTTCAGCACTTCGACCAGAGTCGTGCCCAGACGCGCCGGCGACGGCGAGACGCGGATGCCCGCGGCCTCCATGGCGGCGATCTTGGATTCCGCATCGCCCTTGCCGCCCGAGACGACGGCGCCGGCGTGGCCCATGGTGCGGCCCTTGGGCGCCGTGCGGCCCGCGATGAAGCCGGCCATCGGCTTCTTGCGGCCCTTCTTGGCTTCGTCGATCAGGAACTGGGCGGCGTCTTCTTCAGCCGCGCCGCCGATTTCACCGATCATGATGATGGACTCGGTGGCGTCGTCGGCCAGGAACATTTCCAGCACATCGATGAACTCGGTGCCCTTGACCGGGTCGCCGCCGATGCCGACGGCCGTGGTCTGGCCCAGGCCTTCGTTCGTGGTCTGGAACACGGCTTCATAGGTCAGGGTGCCCGAACGCGAGACGATGCCCACGTTGCCCTTCTTGAAGATGTTGCCCGGCATGATGCCGATCTTGCACTCGTCCGGGGTCAGGACGCCGGGGCAGTTCGGGCCCAGCAGGCGCGAGTTCGAACGGTCCAGGCGGGCCTTGACGCGCACCATGTCCTGCACCGGAATGCCTTCGGTGATGCAGGTGATGAAGGGGATCTCGGCCTCGATGGCCTCGATGATGGCGTCGGCCGCGCCTGCCGGCGGGACGTAGATGACGGTGGCGTCGGCGCCGGTGCGCTCCTTGCCTTCGGCGACCGAGGCGAAGATCGGCAGGCTTTCGCCGTGCGAGCCGGTCCAGGTTTGGCCGCCCTTGGTCGGGTGCACGCCGCCGACCATCTGGGTGCCGTGATAGGCCAGGGCCTGTTCGGTGTGGAAGCCGCCGGTCTTGCCGGTCAGGCCCTGAACCAGGATCTTGGTGTTCTTATTGACGAGGATGGACATGTGTCTGTGCTCTGAATTCTGTGTGTCTGCTGGGCGGTAGCGGCGCTTACGCGACCGCCGCGACGATCTTCTGGGCGGCGTCGTCCAGGTCGTCGGCGGCCTGGATGGTCAGGCCCGACTCGTTCAGGATCTTCTTGCCCAGCTCGGCGTTTGTGCCTTCCAGACGCACGACCAGCGGCACCTTCAGGCCCACTTCCTTCACCGCGGCCACGACGCCCTCGGCGATGACGTCGCACTTCATAATGCCGCCGAAGATGTTGACGAGAATGCCCTCGACCTTCGGGTCAGCGGTGATGATCTTGAAGGCCGCCGCGACCTTGTCCTTGCCGGCGCCGCCGCCGACGTCGCAGAAGTTGGCGGGCTCTTTGCCGTACAGCTTGATGATGTCCATCGTCGCCATGGCCAGGCCGGCGCCGTTCACCATGCAGCCGATGTTGCCGTCCAGCGCCACATAGGCGAGATCCCACTTCGAGGCCTCGATCTCCTTGGCGTCTTCCTCGGTCTCATCGCGCAGGGCGCGGATGTCTTCGTGGCGGTACAGGGCATTGCCGTCGAAGCTGACCTTGGCGTCCAGAACGCGCAGACGGCCGTTCTCCATGACGATCAGCGGGTTGATCTCGAGCATGTCCATATCCTTCTCGACGAAGGCCTTGTACAGGATCGGGAACAGCGACTTGCCGTCTTCGGCGGCGTCGCCCGTCAACTCCAGCGCGGCGTTGATGGCGGCGATGTTCTCGGCGGTGACGCCGGCTTCCGGGTTGATGGCGATGGTGTGGATCTTTTCCGGGGTGGCGTGGGCCACTTCCTCGATGTCCATGCCGCCCTCGGTCGAGACGACGAAGGCCGTCTGACCGACCGAGCGGTCGACCAGCAGCGAGCAGTACAGCTCACGGGCGATGTCGGCGCCGTCTTCGATGTACAGGCGGTTGACCTGCTTGCCGGCCTCGCCCGTCTGGGCGGTGACCAGGGTGTTGCCCAGCATTTCCTTGGCGTGGGCGACGGCTTCCTCGATCGAGAAAGCCAGACGCACGCCGCCCTTGGCGTCGGCGCCCAGTTCCTTGAACTTGCCCTTGCCGCGGCCGCCGGCGTGGATCTGCGACTTCACGACATAGAGCGGGCCAGGCAGTTGCTTGGCGGCGGCTTCGGCCTGGTCGGCCGAGGTGATGGCGACGCCCGCCGCGACCGGGGCGCCGAAGCCCTTGAGGACTTGCTTGGCCTGATACTCGTGAATGTTCATGTCTGGATCCGCGCCGTTAGGGAGGTTTGTGGAAACTTTGGCCGCGCTTATAGGCGTCGCGCCTTCGCCTGCGCAACCGTCTGTCGTCTTATGGCCCGGCAAGGCTTTTCTTATGCACGGCGACCGCCCCTACGCCGCGACCGCCATTAGATCGACAACGGATCAGGATCAGTCGACCCAGTCCTTCTTCAGCGTTCGCGATGCGCCGAACAACAGGATGGAAGCCATGAGATAGAAGCCCATGCCGGTGTAGATGGCCCAGCGCAGGCTCTCGTCGCCGAAGGTCGGGCGCAGCAGGTCGCTCATCCAGCCGAAGTAGTAGAAGCCCACGGCCAGACCGAGCAGGTTGTTGATCAGCAGGAAGATGGCCGAGGCGGTCGAGCGCATCGGCGCCGGCGCCAGATGCTGCACCGCCGCCGTCACCGGCCCCAGCCAGGCCAGGTTCAACCCCGTCGGAATCAGGAAGATCAGGAAGGCCAGCGCAAGAGCCATGGCGTGACTGCCGCCGCCCGGGATCAGGCCGATCAGCCAGGGCGAGTTCATCGCCAGGATGAAACAGGGCGCCGAAATGATGAAGGCCACGGCCGGCACCAGCGGATAGGCTCCCTTGGACCGGCGCGCCATCTTGTCCGCCAGCGAACCGCCCAGCCAGATGCCCAGCAGTCCGCCGATCAGGGCGATGCCGGCGTAGTACCAGCTGACCTGCGCCAAGGTCAGGCCGAAGCTGCGCATGAAGAACAGCGGCAGCCAGCCCGCCACGCCATAACCGCACACCGAGGACGACGCGGCCCCCAGCGCCAGCAGCCAGAAACTGCGCTTGCGCATGATGACCGAGCCCGTGGCCCGCGCGATGAACAGGGAGACGCCGATCACCGCGAACAAACCTGCGCCGAAGAACGGAACAAGCGGGTTGTCGAGGCCCGCGCCGAACAGGGACAGCAGACCCAGCCCGGCCAGGACGCCGGCGACGCCGAAGCAGACCAGGGCGACCTTGCGGCCCAGGCTGACATCGCCCTCAATCGGAACCGAGGCCGGCGCCGCAACCGCGGCCTCAACCTTGGCGGCGGCGTCCGCACCGCCGCGCTGCGGATCACGCACCGTCAGCCGCAGCAGGGGCGCGACCAGGACGCCGAGCACCCCCACGACGATGAAGGCGGTGCGCCAGCCGTACTGCGCCGCCAGCAGGCCGCCGACCAGGGTGCCGCCCGCCGTGCCCAAGGGAATGCCGAAGGCGAAGGCGGCCAGGGCCCGCGCCCGCTGGTTGGGCGGGAAGTAGTCGGCGATCAGCGAGTAAGCCGGGGCCACCCCGCCGGCCTCGCCCACGCCCACCCCCATGCGGAACAGGAACAGCTGGCCAAAGGATCCCGCCACCCCGCACAGGGCGGTGAAACCCGACCAGACCGTCAAGGCGCCGGTCATGATCCACACCCTGCTGGCCCGATCGGCCAGCCACGCCAGGGGAATGGCCAGGGTCGAATAGACCGAGGCGAAGGCGATGCCGCCCAGCAGGCCGAACTGTTCGTCGCTGAGCTGGAACTCCTGCTTCAGCGGCGCCGCCAGGATGCCGATGATCTGCCGATCCACGAAGTTCAGCATGTAAACAAAGATCAGGATCGCCAGCACATAGTAGCGATAGCCTGGCGAGACGGCGCTTCCCTCGGCCTTTGCGGCTTCGATCTGGCTCATGGACGTTTCCCGACTGATTTACTTGCGACGACGGTAGCGGCCGCGCCGCTCTGCGCCACGAAAAAAGAAGGGCGGCGGCTCCAACGAACCGCCGCCCGCGACCAGATGATCAGGCGTTCAGGAGAAAGCTCCAGATCAGAACTTGTACTGCAGCGACGCCGTCACGGTGCGCGGCGGGCCGTAGTAGCCGATCACGGAGTCGTTGTAGAAATCGCCGACCGGCGTCTTGGCGAAGTTGTAGCCGCCGACGCGGTATTCCTCATCGGTCAGGTTCTTGCCGTACAGGCCGACGGTCCACTTGTTGCTGGGGTCCGTCCAGACGATGGACAGGTCCACCAGGGCGAAGGCTTCCTGGTCCAGATCGGCGTTCGGATACTCGAACTGGCTGTAGTCGTCGCGATAGCTGACCGACGGCGTCACGGCCAACGCCCCGCCCGCCAACTGTCCCTGCCAGGTCAGGCCCAAATAGCCGGTCCACTTCGGCGCGTTCTGCAACACGACGAGATCGGAGATGTCCTCATACTGCTGGGTGACCAGATTGTAGCGAATGAACTTCTCGAACTTGGAGTCCAGGTAGCCGACAGCGAAGTTTGCGGTCAGGCTATCGGTCAGGATCAGCGAGCCCTCGAACTCCGCGCCATGGAACTTGGAGGCGCCGACATTGTCGACGAAGCTGGCGATGCCACCCGGCGCCGGAACCTGGGTCGTGATCTGCTGGTCCTGGTACTCGTTATAGAAGATCGCCGAAGCGAAGTTCAGACGACGATTGAAGGCCGACCCCTTCAGGCCGATTTCATAGGAATCGACGGTTTCAGGCTCATAGCCGTTGACGGTATCCGGCGTCAGGATCGCATCGCCGCGCATGTCGAAGCCGCCCGACTTGTAGCCCTTCGAATAGGAGGCGTATCCGGTGATGCGGTCCGAGAAATCGTAGGACAGCGAGACCTTCGGCGTGAACTGATCAAAGGACTTGGAGCGGGTGTAATCCGTGCGCAGCAGGATCGGATTGCGCGCCGTGCCGCCCAGCAGCGGGCTGCGCGTCGCGCCCAGATAGTTGGCGCGGAAGACGTGGCCGGTCTTGTCGTCGATCGTGTAGCGCGCGCCCAGGCCCAGGTGCAGACGGTCGGTCAGGTCCAGATTGACGTCGGTGAACAGGGCGACGCTGGTCGTCTCCACATAGCCGGCCGTGCCGATCACGATGCCGAAGTTCTGGGCGATCGTATCGAAGGCGCCCGACGCCGTACCGTCCAGATAGAAGATCCCCGCCACGCCCTGGATCCGGTCCGTGCTGAACAGCGCCTGGAGCTCCTGGGTGAACTGGTGGTCACCGTACACCGCAGGGATGTCCAGCGTCGGCGCTGGCGTGTTGTCAAAGTCGATCAGGGTGTCCGTGTCGCCCGTGCGATAGGCTGTAATCGATTTGAAGGTCCAGACATCGTTGAGGTCGACCTGCGCCGTCAGCGACACGCCCTCGGTCGTGACCTTGTTGCGATCGCCCAAGCCCGCATAGGTATCGTACACGCTGCCCGGCACGCCCGCGCCCGGGCCGACGCCCGGCCGCTCGCGGTGGCCGTGACGGGGGTTGGAGCGGTCCTCGACCCGATCATAAGCCAGGCGGAAGAAGGCGTTGTCGTAGGGCTGGAACTCGACGCTGACCCGCCCGGCGATGACGTCCTTGTCGTAATGCTCGGCCCCGGTGTTCAGGTTCTTGCCGAAACCATCACGATTGTAGCTGGCGACAGCCGCGCCGATACGTAACTTGTCGGTCACCGGCATGGAGCCCTGAGCCAGGAGATCGATCTGGTTATAGCTGCCGTAGGCGCCGCGGAGCGTCAGTTCCGGCATGTCCGGATCCAGTCGCGACGTCACGTACTTGATGGCGCCGCCTACCGTGTTGCGGCCGTACAGCGATCCTTGCGGCCCGCGCAGAACCTCAATCCGCTCGATGTCGAAGATGTCGAGCACGGCGCCTTGGGGGCGCGCCACATAAACATCGTCCACATACAGGCCCACGCCCGGCTCGAAGCCCCACAAGGGATCCTGTTGGCCAATGCCGCGAATAAACGAAATGAGGGTGGAGTTGGAGCCGCGCGCCACCTGCACCGTCGCGTTGGGCGTCTGCTGCTGCAGGGCGGTGATATCCGTGGCGCCGGTCTGTTCCAGGCGCTCGGCGCTCATCGCCGACACCGACACGGGCACGTCCTTCAACGCTTCGTCGCGACGGCGCGCGCTGACGATGATGTCGTCGACCGACGAAGCCTGCTCGCCGGTCGAGGGCGCGTCCTGGGCCTGAGCCTGGGCAGCCGAGGCCATCACGCCGAATGCGGCGCCCGCCAAGAGGGCGGTCTTCACGAGTCTGTTCATTTGCATCCCAATCCTGTTTCCAGCCCGAGCGACGCTTTTATTCAGCGTTCAATGATTTTTTGCATTGGTGACGGTCTTTCGCCCGCCTGTCAAACGGCCAAGCCTGATTTCCGTCACAGAAAGACCCGCCCTGTGGCGCCGTTGCACTAACCCCCAAAGCGCGACTAGCTTCCGGCCATGACGAAGAGCGACCTGCCGCCGCCCCAGATTCCGCCGCTGCCCCTCGCGCCCGCCCGGCGCGGACGGCCCAAGAAGTCCAAGGCGGCCGCGGCGGGCGAGACGCGCGAAGCCATTCTGAACGCGGCCGAGGATCTGTTCTCCAAGCACGGCTTCTACGGCGTCACCATCCGCGAGGTGGCGCGCGAGGCGGGCGTGGATACGGCTCTGGTCCACTATTATTTCGGGGCCAAGAAGGAGTTGTTCGACGCCGTCTTCAACCGTCGCGCCGAGGTGTGGAACGCCGAGCGCGTCGCCGCCGTCGATCGTTACGCCGAGGCTGCAGGCGACGCCATGACGCTGGAAGGGCTGTTCGAGGCCTTTCTGCGCCCGCCGTTCCAGTGGTCGCTGAAGGGCGGGCCGGGGTGGAAGCACTACGCCGCCCTGGTGGCCCAGACCAACGCCAACCCGGCCTTCGGCGGAGAGACCATGGCCCGCTATTTCGACCCGGCGATCCGTCGCCTGCTGGAACTGGTCAAGCGCATCATGCCCGAGGCGGACGAGGCCGATCTGTACTGGGCCTATCACAATCTGTCTGGCGCCCTGACCCTGACCCTGGGCGAGACAGGGCGCCTGGACCGCCTGTCCGGCGGCCTGTGCCAGTCGGGCGATCTGGACAGCGCCTGCGACTACATGGTGCGGTTCGCCGCCGCCGGCTTCCGCGCCGTCTGCGGTTCGAGGCGCGCGTGACGGCTCGACTGGATTTCTCGCCGGGGTCCAAGGCGCGGGACTTCCTGCGCGGCCTGGCGGTGGCCGTCGGGGCGGGCGTCTTCCTGGCGCTGGGCGGCGCCTTCGGCTCCAACGGCGCGCCGCTGGCCCAGCGTCTGGCCTATTGGGTGCCCGTGCTCGTCGTCGGCGGCCTGTGGGGGCACCTATGCAGCCTGCTGGTCGAGCGCTTCATCGACGTGGACGCGCGCCCCTGGCTGGGCGTCGCCGCCCTGACCCTGGTCATCACCGGGCCGCTGACGCTCATGGTCTGGGCCATGACCGGCCTGATGTTCGAAGGTCGGCTGCGCCACGCCGACGACCTGCGCCACTTCTTCCCGCCGGTGGCGCTGATCACCGCCGTGCTCAGCATCCTGAACGTCTTCCTGGGCCGCAAACAGCCGGTCGAAACCCACGCCGCCGCGCCGGGCGCCGCGCCCGCCCGTTTCCTCGACCGCCTGCCGCCTCGCTTGCGCGGCGCGCGGCTGATCGCGGTCCAGGCCGAGGACCACTATCTGCGCCTGCACACCGACAGAGGCTCGGACCTGATCCTGATGCGGCTGTCCGACGCCCTGACTGAGCTGGAGGGGCTGGAGGGCGCCCAGACCCACCGCAGTTGGTGGGCGGCCAAGGGCGCCGTGGCCTCGGTCGCGCGCGGCGACGGCCGCGCCGCCCTGACGCTGGACGGCGGCCCCGGCGGCGAACTGGTCGTGCCCGTCAGCCGCCGCTACGCCAAGGCCCTGCGCGACGCGGGCTGGTGGTGAGCCGCTACAGCCAACGCTTCTTGCGGAAGACGAGATACGGCAGGGCGGCCGACAGGATCATCGCCCCCACCGCCGCCGGGTAGCCGTACTGCCAGTGCAATTCCGGCATCACGTCGAAGTTCATGCCGTAGATTGAGGCGATCAGCGTCGGCGGCAGCAGGGCCACGGCCGCGACCGAGAAGATCTTGATGATCTGGTTCTGCTCCAGATTGATCAGGCCCAGGGTGGCGTCCATCAGGAAGGTCACCTTGGACGACATGGAGACGCTGAGCTCGCTCAGCGCCGCCGCATCGCGTTGCAGCAGACGCACGGTCTGGCGCGCCTCGCGATCCGCCTTGCCCCCGGCGCGCGCGCCCGACAGCGCCGCGTGATAGGCCAGCAGTCGTTGCAGGCTGGACAGGCTCTCGCGGATCAGGGCCAGAAAGTCGCCCGCCCGGCCAATGTCCTGGATCACCAGTTGCAGGTTATGGCTCTCCACCGCCTTGGGATCGCGCTTGCGGAAGATCTGGCGCGAGATGGCGTCCAGCTCCAGTCCCTTCATCTCCAGGGCGTCGGCGTAGCGGTCGATGACGGCCTCGATCAGCCCCATCATGATGGCCTCGCCTCCGGCCAGCTTCTCGCCCGGCTTGTGGGTGGCGCGGGCGATGAACAACTGGAAGGAGCGCGGCTGGCCGTAGCGCACCGTCACCAGCCGCCCGCCCTTGAGGATGAAGGTCACGGGCGTCTTGACCGGATCGTGCGTCTCCAGGTCCGTGGCCACGGCGGCGATCATGAAGACGCCGCCGTCTTCGGCGTAGAGGCGGGCCGACGGCTCGACATCGTCCATCTCGTCCCGGCTGGGGATGTCGATGCCGGTCAGGGTCTCCAGCGCCGCCACCTCGTCGGCGGTCGGGGAGACGAGATCGATCCAGCACGCGGGGCCGTGATCCACGGCCGTATCCAGGCGCACGAGCCGATCGGCGCGCCAGTCATAGGCGTTCAGCATAAGTCGCTTCCTTTCGCGAGGACGCCCTCGCGCGGAAGCGGAGCGTCCTCAGAGCGTCGAAGAAGTTGAAGACGGACTTCGGTCTTCGGGGTTCATCTGAGGGTTTCCAAAAAGACGCCGCCCCAGGATAGGCATCTGGGCGGCGAAGGGGTCTTGGCCCGTTCGGGGGCGGGGGTCAACCGCACGCCGACGGGCCGCCGCGAGGCGATGGCGCGGTGTGGCTTTCACGCCCAGTTTCCATGGAAGGCCGCCGGCAGGGCCACATCGGCGCGCCAGGTGGCGACCGGGCCGTCCTCGACGTGCATCAGGTCCAGGACGTGCAGTTCGCTGACCCCCGCCTTCAGGTTGATGGTCGGGCCGACCAGCCAGGCGTCGGCCTCGTGCGTCCCGCCGGGCTTGGGGACATAGACCATCTCGTCCGTCACATGACCGGGGCCGAAGTCGAAGGACCGCGTGCGGCCGGACGACCAGTCGGTGACGGCGACCGCCGAAGCCAGGGGCCGGTCGGCGCGCTCGCCCGTGGTGTGCAGGCTGAAACGGCGGGCCAGCCCGGCCCGGCGCGGGTCGCTGCGCGGGAACTCGCCGACGACGCCCGTCCGCTCCAGCCGCCCGCGGCCGTTCGGCGACAGCACGACCATGGCCAGCTCGGCCGGTTCGCCGCCCAGCGGCACGCCGTTCAGCACCTCCTGGGCGCCGCGCGCGGCGAAGTCCATGTCCTTGTGCGCGCACAGGTCGAAGCGGATCGTGCCGTCCGCCTCGTCCCAGGCGTCGCCCACGTGAAAGAAGCCGAAGGGCGGCAAGTCGTAAATCCGCCGCTGGGTCAGGTCGGCCTTGTCGACCACCAGCACCTGCGTCCCCGCCTCGGGCGTCCAGTCGAAACCCGCCGACATCGGCGCGCCGTTGCGGACATGCACCCAGGGCTGCAGCACGATGACCAGATGCCGGGCCGTGGCGCTGAAGTCGTGGATGTAGCTGGCGCGCGGCAGGGCGATCACCTCGGCGTCCTCGAGCGCGCCATCCGCCGCCAGGCGCCAGACCATGGCCTGGCGACCGTTCACGCCCAGGTTCCAGATACGGCCGTCCGGCTCGATGCGCGGATGGGCCAGGAAGGGCATGTTCTTCAGATCAGGCCGCAGCGTAACGAAGTCCTCGGTTTCCAGCGTCTCGGGGTCCATGGCCAGGGGCGAGCCCGCCTCCCACAGCGCCCACAGCCTGCCGCCGACCTTGTGCACCGAGGTGTTGGCCGGACTGGCGTCGTCGGCCGAGCCGATCTTGGCGCGCGGGTCCGCCACCGTGCCGAAGCCGGGCATCAGCATGGCCCCAACCTCGGCTTCCTGGCGCCGCTTGCGGGTGTCGGCGAAGCGGGCGGCCAGGCTGGCCTGACCGTCCTGCACTCGCCAGCGACGGATCAGGCCGTCGCCGTCGAACCAGTGCTGGGACGAGCCGCCCGGACGCCGGAACTTGGCCGGCCCGTTGCGGTAGAGGCTGCCCGACAGCCCCTGCGGCGCCCGGCCGTGCACCAGACGCAGGGCGCGCGGGGCCACGTCGCCCTCGACGTCGGCGGTGGCCAGGGACCAGTCGGCGGTCGCCGCCAAGGCTTGCAGACCATAGGCTCGATCAGGGGCCAGGACGCGGGCGGCGGCGAGCGCGGCGGCGCCCATGAACAGGGTGCGGCGGGTGGGGGTCATGGCGGTCTCTTCAGACAACGGGGCTTAGCGGATGCGGATGGTCTGGGCCGTGGCGCCGGAAACGTCGAAGCGGGCGCGCTCCCACCTGGCCGGCCCCATGTTGCCGACGGCGTTGTTGGAGAAGGCGAAGGGTTCGGTCGGCATGCCGAACGGATTCACATCCATCTTTCCGTTGCCGTTGACGTCGTGGAACGCCTTCATGCCGTAGGCGCCGGCGGGCAGGTTCTCGAACACGACGGCGCGCTCGCCCGCCGCCACATCGACCCGCGCCGCACGGCTGGGCGCGCCGCTCTCATAGGCGGCCTCATCGGCGTAGAGGGCGACCATGACGGCGCCGGTCTCGGCTCCCGTCTCGAAGGTGAAGGTCAGGCGGTTGTCGGCGGATTGGGCGGCGGCCGGAGCGGCGACGGCCAGAGCGGCGGCGATAGGGAGAAGGCGGATCATGGCGGGCGTCCTTATGGGCGTGGCGAGAAGTCGCCGCCTTTCTTCCTCTCCCCGCCAGACCCCGCCAGCGACCTTGCGTCCGCGACCGCCGCGCTTTCGCCAACGACCCCCGCCCGCCGTTCACGAAGCGCCAATGACCGGCTTGGACGCGCCTGCGGCAGCAGCCCGGCTTGCTCCCTGCGCCGAGGGGCCCTAAGTCGCAGAACCATGACCCAGACGCCCGCGACCGCCGCCCCGCTGATCTGCCCCTCCATCCTGGCCAGCGACTTCTCCAAGCTGGGCGAGGAGATCCGCGCCCTGGAGACCGCCGGGGCCGACTGGATCCACGTCGACGTCATGGACGGCCATTTCGTGCCCAACCTGACCATCGGCCCGGACGTGGTGAAGGCCCTGCGTCCGCACACGACCCTGCCGTTCGACGTGCACCTGATGGTCGCCCCGGTCGACAACTGGCTGGAGGCCTATCGCGCGGCGGGCGCCGACATCATGAGCGTCCACCCCGAAAGCGGCCCCCACGTCCACCGCACCCTCGGCCAGATCCATCAACTGGGCGCCAAGGCGGGCCTCGTCTTCAATCCGGCCACGCCGCTGAGCGTGCTGGAAGAGGCGGTCGAACTGGTCGATCTGGTGCTGATCATGTCGGTGAACCCCGGCTTCGGCGGTCAGAAATTCATCGAGACCTCGCTGAAGAAGATCGAGCGCGCCCGCGCCATCCTCGACCGCGCCGGGTCCAAGGCCCGCCTGCAGGTCGATGGCGGCGTCGTGGCCGCCAACGCCGGGGCCTGCGTCGCCGCCGGGGCCGACGCCCTGGTCGCCGGCTCCTTCGTCTTCAAGGGCGGGCCGGACGCCTATGCCGCCAACATCCAGGCCCTGAAGGCCGCCGCCGCGTGAGCCCTCTCGGCCCCTTCGCCCCGCGCGACAGCGACGTCCCTTTGGCCGAAGGGCACATCCCCGGCCTGAAGGGCGCGCCCATGCGCACGCCCGTGCGCCCCGCCTCGGGCGCCCGGCCCGACCCGCGCCTGTGGGCCTCGGTCGCCAAGGGGCTGGCCGCGCGCCAGGCGTGGATCGAACTGTACGGCCTGCCCGGCTATGGCCTGACGCTGGGCGGCCCGACCGCCGAGGGCTTCGCCGTCAGTCCGCGCGATTTCCGCCCCCTGCCCGAGGAGGCGCCGCGCCCCCTGCTGTCGGGCAAGCTGACGCTGGCGGGCCTGAGCCTGGACGCCGGAACCCCGGCCGAGCTGTGGAACAGCCCCACGCCGAGCCGCGCCTTTGCGGTCGAGCTTCACAGCTTCAACTGGCTGCCCGCCATGATGGCCCAGGGCGATCGCGGGACGCGCGAGGCCCTGGCCATGACCCTGGCCTGGCGCGAGGTGTTCAGCCGCTGGTCGCCCTTCTCCTGGGATCCCGACATCCTGGCCCGCCGCGTCTATCACCTGGCCTGCGCCGGACGGCGGCTGGCGGGCGTGGCGACCGAGGTCGAGCGCCTTCAGCTGACCGATATCCTGGCCCATCAGGCGCGCCAGCTGCTGCGGCCGCCCGGCGGGATCATGGGCCGGGCCGAGCGTCTGACTGCCGCCGCCGTCGCCGGCTGCGCCCTGACCGGCAAGGCCGGCGCCGCCATCCGCAACAAGGCGCTGAAACGCCTGCCCGGCGCCCTGGCCGCCACGGTCGCCGCCGACGGCGCCCACGCCACGCGCGCGCCGGAGATGGGGCTGGAGCTGCTGCTCGACCTGCTGACGCTGGACGACGCTCTGGCCCAGCTGTCGGAGGTGACGCCCGAGCCGGTGGCCGAGGCCATCTCGCGCCTGACCCTGGCCCTGCGCCTCCAGACCCTGCCCGACCGGCGGCTGGCCGTGTTCCAGGGCGGCGGCCCCTCGACGCCCGAGCGCGTCGCCGCCGCCCGCGCCCATGACGATGCGCCCGCCGCCCCGCCCAGCGGCGCCGTCGGCGGCCTGCTGCGCGTCTCCAGCCCGCTGCTGACCGTCATGGTCGATGTCGAGGCCCCGGCCCGCAACGCCTGGTCGGCCGCCGCCTGCGGCCAGCCCGCCGCGTTGGAGGTCGTCTGCGGCCGCGACCGCCTGTTCACCTCGGCCGGATGGACGCCGCGCGCCCTGGACCGCCAGGCCCTGCGCCTGACGCCCGGCGCCTCGACAGTGACTCTGGGCGAACAACCGCTGGGCGAACCCCTATCCGGCTGGAAGAGCGAGCTTCTGGGCCCGCGTCTGGTCGGCCCCGCCCTGCACGTCACGCGCCAGCATCAGGACGGCGACGGCGCCGTCTGGCTGGAGGTCGAGCACGACGGCTGGATGCCCGGCTATGGCCTGATGCACCAGCGCCGCCTCTACATCGACCAGCGGCTTGACGAACTGCGCGCCGAAGAGCGGCTGCATCCGCCCGAAGGCCGACCCGAGGCGACCCGCGCCATCGCCGCCCCCTACGCCCTGCGCTTCCAGCTCGAGCCCGGCGTCCAGGCCTCCCTGGCCCGCGACCGCCGCTCCATCCTGCTGCGCGGCCCGTCCGGGCGCGGCTGGTGGTTCCGCAGCGACGGCCCCGACGTGGCTATCGAGCCCGCCGTCCACATTGACGAAGGCCTGACCCGTCGCTCCTTGCAGATCGTCGTACGCGGCTCGGCCCGCACCGACGCCGAGACCAAGGTCCGCTGGAAGCTGAGCCCGGCGGGCGCGAGCGGCGACCCCCACTGATGCTTCGCATGATCTGTCAGCGCTGGATCTACCGGGTCGGCAATTCGACAGTCTGCGTGGACAACGCCTTCAGCTGGGCCGGATGGGCGCAGGAACGCCTCAGGGTCAATGACGAGACGGTGCAGGACAGTCGCGGCATGTTCCGTACGCGCCAATCCTACGCGGAACCGTGGCTGACCACGATCGGCGAGGGCGAGCTGTCGGTGCGTATGTCCGCACGCATTATGAGCATCCAGTGCGAGCTTCTGCTGAACGGCGAACCGCTGGAGCCCGAGGCCTATATGGCGACCCGCTGGGCGGGCCCAAAGAACACCTGGCCTGTCGAAGAGGATTGGCGGCCTGCTCGGCGTGGGGACTTCATCGCCTTGCCGAAGGCCGAGGCCGCCAAGGGCTGACGCCGCGCCCCGTTGGTGCTAGAGGCCCCGCCATCTCCCCGCCCCAGCCGTAAACGGACGCCGCCCATGCCCGCCGCTCCCGACTTTCCGCCCGCACCCGACGCGATCAAACCCGTCCGCGCCCTGATCTCCCTGTCGGACAAGGCGGGGCTGGAAGACGCCGCCCGCACCCTGGCCGGCCTGGGCGTCGAGCTGGTCTCGACCGGCGGCACCAAGGCGGCGATCGCGGGCTTCGGCCTGCCGGTCAAGGACGTGGCCGACCTGACCGGCTTCCCGGAAATGATGGACGGCCGGGTCAAGACCCTGCACCCCGTGGTGCACGGCGGCCTGCTGGGCGTGCGCAACGCCCCGGCCCACGCCGCCGCCATGACCGAGCACAATATCGGCGCCATCGATATCGTCTGGATCGACCTCTATCCCTTCGAGCAGACCGTGGAATCCGGCGGCGGCTTTGAAGCGGCCATCGAGAACATCGACATCGGCGGCCCGGCCATGATCCGCTCGGGCTCGAAGAACCACGGCCACGTCGCGGTCGCCGTCGATGCGGAAAGCATCGGCCTGATCGTCGAAGCTCTGAAATCCGACGGCTCGACTTCGCTGGCCCTGCGCAAGCAGTTGGCCGCCCGCGCCTTCGCCCGCACCGCCGCCTATGACGCCGCCGTATCGTCGTGGTTCGCCGGTCAACTGGACGACGCCGCCCCGGCGCGCAAGTCGATCGCCGGTTCGCTGGCCCAGACCCTGCGTTACGGCGAGAACCCGCATCAGACCGGCGCCTTCTACCGCACCGGCGAGAAGCGTCCGGGCGTGGCCTACGCCACCCAGGTCCAGGGCAAGGAACTGGGCTACAACAACATCGCCGACGCCGACGCCGCCTATGAGCTGGTGGCCGAGTTCGAAGCCCCGGCCTGCGTCATCGTCAAGCACGCCAACCCCTGCGGCGTGGCCGTCGGCAAGAATCTGTCGGAAGCCTACGCCCGCGCGCTGGAATGCGACGCCGTGTCGGCCTTCGGCGGCGTCATCGCCGTCAACCGGCCGCTGAACGGCGAAGACGCCCGCGCCATCACCGGCATCTTCACCGAAGTCGTCATCGCGCCGGGCGCCGATGAAGAGGCCAAGGCCGTCTTCGCCGCCAAGAAGAACCTGCGCCTGCTTATCACCGACGGCCTGCCCGACCCGCACGGTCCGGGCGAAGTCTTCCGTTCGGTGGCGGGCGGCTTCCTGGTGCAGTCGCGCGACCGCTCGCTGATCAAGCCGTCCGACCTGAAGATCGTCACGCGCCGCCAACCGACGCCGACCGAGATCCAGGATATGCTGTTCGCCTTCACCGTGGCCAAGCACGTCAAGTCCAACGCCATCGTCTACGCCAAGGACGGCCAGACGGCGGGCATCGGCGCCGGCCAGATGAACCGTCGCGACAGCGCCCGCATCGCCGCCATCCGCGCCAAGGAAGCGGGCGAGACCAAGGGTCTGGCCCACTCCCTCGCCGAGGGCTCGGCCTGCGCCTCCGAAGCCTTCTTCCCCTTCGCCGACGGCCTGCTGGAGGCCGTGGCCGCCGGGGCCACGGCCGTGATCCAGCCGGGCGGTTCGATCCGCGACGAGGAGGTCATCGCCGCCGCCGACGAACGCGGCATCGCCATGGCCTTCACGGGCGTTCGCGTCTTCCGACACTAGGCATGCAGAGCGCTAATGCGAGCCGCGCGGCGGCTCGCTCCTTGAGCGCAGAAAACAGGGCGCTGCCGGTGGCGCTGCCGGTCATCGGCAGCGCCTTTTTTCGTAGCCGATTTTTAGCGCCGCACATTCAACTCCGCTCACCCCGGCGTCCGCCGGGGTGAGCGGGAGATGAAACATCAGTCCTCGATCACCTCGTGCGAGCCGGCGCGGCCCAGGCGCCAGTAGCCGGCGACCTTCATCCATTTCTGGTTAAACGGCCGCGCCGCCAGCAACGCCGCCCGCATCGAGCGAGCGACCGAGGACTCGCAGGCGACCCAGACATAGGCGTCGGCCGGGTCGATCCGTTTCGCCGCCGCGACCGCCGCCGCCGTCAGGGCCTCCGGGCGGCCGCGCGGGCCGCCGTTGCGGTGCACCCAGACGATCTCGACGTTCGCCGGACTGGGCAGATCCAGCTCTCCGCCTGCGTCGTTCACCTCGATGCAGGCGATGGCGCGCGTGGTCGCAGGCAGTTCCTCCAGGCGCCGAGCGATGGCGGGGATGGCCGCCTCGTCGCCGACGAGCAGGTGCTCGGCGAAACTGGTCGGGATCAGGAAGGAGCCGCGCGGCCCGCCCAGCCCTAGTTCGTCGCCCGGCCGCGCATCCTCTGCCCAGGCCGTCGCCGGACCACCGTGACCGACGGCGAAGTCGATGGTCAGCCGACGATTGGCGGCGTCGAAAACCCGCGGCGTGTAGTCGCGCGCCACGGGCCGAGGCTCCGAGAACACCGGCCCGTCCGGCCCTAGCGTCGGCAGCACCAGAGGCTCGCCGCGCGGCACCGGAAAGATCTTCACATGGTCGTCGAAGCCGGGGCTGAAGAAGCCGTCCAATTCGTCGCCCGTCAGGACGATCCGCTTCAGCACTGGCGTCAGCTGCTCCACCGCCTCAACGCGGGCGCGGCGGAACTTCAGCTCGTGCCGCACGCGGCGCGGTTGTCTCAGCAGGGCGTCGGTCATGCCTGTCTCACCTTTTCAGCTGCGGCTTCGATCAGATCGGCGATGGCCTCGACCTGGGCCTCGCTCAGCGGCGGCTCCTGGGCCAGGCGCTCATGGGTCGCCGCGCGGAAGGTCTCGATGGCCTGGGCGATACGAGCCGGACGGTCGGCGCGGCCGCGCAGGGCCTTCATCTTGCGCTCGGCGTGGGCCAGAGCGTCGGCGTTCTCGACCAGCAGGCGGCGCCCCTCGTCGGTGATGGCGTAGCGTTTCTTGCCGCCCTCGGCGACGACGCTGACGGCGGCCAAGTCCTCCAGCAGGGTCAGGCTGGGGTAGATGACGCCGGGGCTGGGCGTATAGGCGCCGCCCATGCGCGCCTCGATGGCCTTGATCAGCTCGTAGCCGTGGGCGGGTTTGTCCGCGATCAGCGACAGCAGCACCCAGCGCAGGGCGCCGTGTTCGAACATGCGGCCGCCGCCGCGTCGGCCGTGGCCCTCGCCGCGCGTCCGGCCCTCGCCCTGGCGCCGCCCTTCCGGCCACATCGACCGCGCATGGCCGCCATGCCCGAAAGCGCTCCAGCCGCGCCCAAATCCATGGCCCCGACCCTGGTCCAGGCCGTAGCCGCGCTTTCCGATCCCCTTGGATCCTCTCATTTCATCTCTCACTTCGATATATCTAACTTGCAAACAGATATATCGATATATCGAAAACGCAAGACCCCTTTCTTCGGCGACGGGACGGATTAAGCTGCGCCGATGAACACCGTCGCCGCCCGCTGGGCCCTGCTGGAACCGCATGTGCATGTCGTCGGACCGGACGATGATCGCCCCCGCCCGGCGGTGCTTCTGTTCCACGGCTGCGGCGGCCTGCGCGCCCACCTGCCTCGCTACGCCGAGGCGGCCAAGGCGGCGGGCTGGCGCGCCTTCATCGTCGATTCCTACGCCCCGCGCGGCTGGAGCCGGAGCTTCACCCTGGTCGCCGTCTGCACCGGCCTGGCCTTTCGCGGCTATGAGCGGGCGGGCGACGTGTTGGCGGCCATTCACGGAATTTCACAGCGACCCGACGTGGACGCCGCGCAACTGGCGCTGGGCGGGTGGAGCCACGGCGGCTGGGCCATCATGGAGATGATGAGCGAGACGCCCGAGCCGGGCCGCATGGGCGTGGCCGATCCCGCAACCGCCGACCTGTCGGGCGTGAAGGCCGTATGGCTAGCCTATTCCTATATCGGCCCCTGGGCCTTCAACCGGATGAAGCCGTGGCGTCATTGCCCGCGCGTCCTGGCGTTGACGGCCAAACGCGATCATCTGACCACCGTGCGCAACGCCGAACGGGTCAACGCCATGATCCGCGACTGCGGCTCGGAGGTCGAAAGCTGGGTCGCCGACGGCACCCACGCCTTCGACGAGCCGACCAACAACGGCCCGATGCGTCATCACCCGGAGCTAACCGAAGAGGCGCTGCGCCGCTTCACCGCCTTCCTCAAGGACAGCGCGCCCCACGCCTGAAAACAGTCTGCTGGAAATAATCTCTGGACCGCGCCTTGACGCGCGCACCATCACGTAACAATTGAAGTTACATGAAAAGAGACTCCCGCCTCTCCAACATCCTTCATGCTCTGCTGCACATGGCCGAGCACGAACAGCGCTGCGGCCGACCGATGACCTCGGACATGCTGGCGACCTGTCTGTCGACCAATCCGGTCGTGGTCCGCCGCACCATGGCGGGCCTGCGCGAACAGGGGCTGGTCGTATCCGAGAAAGGCCACGGCGGCGGCTGGCGGCTGGCGCGCCCGCTGGAGGTCGTCACCCTGGGCCAGGTTCACGCCGCCCTGGGCGAACCCGGCCTGCTGCCCGAGACGCCGCCGGTCGAGGCCGAGGGTTGCCTGATCGAGGCGGCCGTCAACGACGCCCTGTCCGACACCTACGCCGCCGCGCGCGCCCTGCTGGCCGCGCGGCTGGACTCCATCACCCTGGCCGATCTGGCGGCGGACTTCTCGCGCCGGCTGGCCGCCCATCCCAAGAGAGACCTGCTCCATGCGCACCAGCGAAAATCCGATGCCCCATGACGCCGTCGTCATCGGCGGCTCCTACGCGGGCCTGTCCGCCGCCCTGCAGCTGGTGCGGGCGCGCCGCCGCGTCCTGGTCATCGACGACGGCCGCCCCCGGAACCGCTTCGCCGCTCGCGCGCACGGGGTGCTGAGCAACGACGGCCGTCCGGGGGCTGAGATCGCCGCCGCCGCTCGCGCCCAGGTCGCGGCCTATCCCACCGCCGCCTTCCGCATGGCCGAGGCGGTGGACGCCGCGCGCATCGACGGCGGCTTCTCGGTCGCCTTCGCCGACGGCAGCCGCACCATGGGCCGTCGCCTGATCCTGGCCCATGGGGTCGAGGACGTCCTGCCCGACCTGCCCGGCGTGAAGGAGCGTTGGGGCCGCACCGCCCTGCACTGTCCCTGGTGCCATGGCTATGAGGTCGGCGGCGGGCCGATCGGCGTCCTGGGGCGCGGCGACCATGCGGTCCAATATGCCAGCGTCGTCGCCGAATGGGGGCAGGCCGTGCTGTTCATCGACCCGGCGCGCCTGAGCGAAGACGAGGCGCGCATACTGGCCCGACGCGGCGTGACCATCGAGCCGACGCCCGTCGAACGGCTGGAAGGCGAGGCGCCGACCCTGACCGGAGCGCGGCTGATCGACGGCCGCTTCATCCCGCTGAAGGCCGTCTTCGTCGGCGCCCATGTGCGGCAATCCGGCGGCTTCGCCGAGAGCCTGGGCTGCGAGATGACCGACACCCCCATGGGCCGCATCGTCAAGGTCGACGCCCAGCAGCAGACCAGCCAGCCGGGCGTCTTCGCCGCCGGCGACCTGGCGCGGCCGGCGGGCAACATCACCCTGGCGACGACGGACGGCATGACCGCCGCCTACGCCGCCTTCCGCTCCCTGATCGAAGAGGAGACGGCCTAAAGGAGGCTCAGCGCGGCTCGATCTTCACCTCGGCGCGAACCGAGTTGGCGATGTAGCAGACGTCATGGGCGCGGTGATGCAGGTCGGCGATGGCCGCCGCATCCGGCTGCTTGTCGCCCGACCAGGTCACGGCGGGACGCAGCACCACCTCGGTGATCGACATCTTGCCGCGCTCGTCCTTGCCCAGCGTCCCTTCCGCATCGTCGCGATAGGAATCGACCACGAAGCCGTCCTTGCGGGCGTAGGCCAGGAAGAACAGCATGTGGCAGCTGGACAGGGCGGCGACCAGGGCCTCTTCAGGATCCACGGCCGCTTCTTCGGACAGGGGCGGCGGGATCATGGGCGAGGGCGCCGACGACCCGCGCACCACCGCGCCGCCGTCGAAGCGCCAGTCATGGCCGCGTCCGTATTTGTTGTCGCTGAAGGGCTGATCGCCCCGGTTCCATTCGACGACGGCGACGTGCTGGCTCATGACGGGCTCCGAAACAAAGGGTCGAAGCTTAAGCTAGGCGCCCTAAGCGGGTTCCGCCAGATCGCCCTTGACCAGATCTCCTTGGGTCAGCATCCGCATCTGCATCTGCGCCCGGATGGTGAAGCCCAGCGAATGATACAGGGCGATGGCCCCGGCGTTATCGGCGTAGGAGTGCAGGAAGGCCGTCTCGCCGCGCGCCAGGATGCGCGCGATCACCGCCCGCATCAGCGCCCCGGCGTAGCCCCGCCCGCGCGCGTCGGGATGGGCGCAGACGCCCGAGACCTCGGTGAAGCCGTCCGGCTTCAGCCGCTCGCCCGCCATGGCCAGCAGCCGCCCGTCCTGCTTGACCCCGAAGAAGTCGCCCAGTCGATGCGTCTTGTCGAAGAAGGGCCCCGGCTCGGTCAGCGTCGCCAGGGCCAGCATGGCGGGCGCGTCGGCCTCGGTCAGGGGCTCGACGGCGATGTCGCGCGCCTTGGCCGGGGTCAGATCGACCAGCACCATCTGCGTCAGCACCGCCTCCTTCAGCACCGTCAGGCCAGGCGGGACAGGCGTGCGCTCCGCCTCGACCGTGGCCAGCAGGCCCTCGGGCTGCTCCAGCGCCGAAATGGCCGCCAGGCTTTCCGGCGACTGATCGACGCCGGCGACGAAGACGCCGTAACCCGGCGCCAGCCGCAGCGCCCCGCCTGCGCCCACGGCCAGGGACGCCTGACGCGCGGACGTCAGGGCGTTCCAGACCGGACGGTCGAGCGGGTGCGCCATTCGGCTCAGCCCCGCCAGAAGCCGACGATCTTCTTGACCTCGGCGATGGTCGGCTCGGCGATCTCACGCGCCTTTTCGGCGCCCGCGGCCAGGGCGCGGTCGATTTCGGCCGGGTCGTTCATCAGACGGCGCATCTCGGCGGTGACGTTCGCCATCGAGGACACGGCCAGCTCCGCCAGCTTGGGCTTGAAGGCGCCGAAGCCCTGGCCCGCGAACTCGGCCAGCACGGCCTCGCGCGTCGTGTCGGACAGGGCGGCGTAGATGGCGACCAGGTTCTTGGCCTCAGCCCGGCCTTCCAGACCCTCAACCGTTTCCGGCAAGGGCTCCATGTCGGTCTTGGCCTTGCGGATCTTGTTGGCGATGGCGTCGGCGTCGTCGGTCAGATTGATGCGCGACAGATCCGACGGATCGGACTTGGACATCTTGGCCGCGCCGTCGCGCAGGGACATGACCCGCGTCGCCGGACCCTGGATCAGCGGCTCGGGCAGGGGGAAGTAGCCCGGCGTGCCGAAGTCGTTGTTGAACTTCTGGGCGATGTCGCGGGTCAGCTCCAGATGCTGCTTCTGGTCCTCGCCGACAGGCACTTCGGTCGCCTTGTAGAGCAGGATGTCCGCCGCCTGCAGCACCGGATAGGTGTAGAGGCCGACGCTGGAGCGTTCCTTGTGCTTGCCCGATTTCTCCTTGAACTGGGTCATCCGGTCCAGCCAGCCCAGGCGACCGACGCAGTTGAAGATCCAGGCCAGCTCGGCATGGGCGGGCACGGCCGACTGCGGGAAGATGACCGCCTTGGCCGGGTCGAGGCCCGAGGCCAGATAGGCCGCCGCGATCTCGCGCGTCTGGGCGGCCAGCTTCTCCGGCTCCTGCCAGACGGTGATGGCGTGCATGTCGGCGACGAAGACGAACAGGGGCGCGCCCGTCTCCTGCAGTTCGGTGAAGCGCTTCAGCGCGCCCAGATAGTTGCCCAGGTGCAGGGCGCCGGAGGCCTGGATGCCGGACAGGATGCGGCGCGGACCGGTGTATTGGGCCGGAGTCTGGTCAGTCATGATGATGGATCTCGGAAGTCGGAAGGCGAATGTCGGCGCGCGTCATCCCGCGCGAAAGGCAGGCGTGCGAAGGCACGAGGCGGCAGGTCAGCCGCGCCATCGTCCGTGAGCGAGTTTTCGTCCCGAAAGCGCCATGTCCTCGCGCTTATCGGTTCGGGGCGCGAAGGGCAACACTCCTGCGGCGGTTCGCACGTCGCCGCGATCATGGAACGATGTTAGCCTCCTCTTCCATCGGCATGGAGGGAAGGACATGGACGAGTTCGAAGTCGCCCCGCCCGAGGGTTTCGACTCTCGCCTGGCGCTAACGCGGATGCTGGCGCTGCTGCGCCACCTGATCGACATGATCGCCGAGTTCAGGGAGACGCTGATCCTGACCAGCGGCGGCGCCCCCGCCGACCCGGTGCTGGACGAGGCCTTCCTGGCGGCGAGGAGCCTGGCGCTGGAAGACGTCGACGCCCTGATCGCCTTGGTCGATGCGGCCGACTTCACCGCCCCGGCCATGGTCGAGCATCGCCTTCAGGGCGAGGCGTTGCGCTTCAAGATGCTGGCGATCCTGGCGGCCTATCGCCTGGTCGTCGCCGCCCAACCCAGCCGGAATCCCGGCATGAGCCGAGGCTGGTCCCTGTACCGCCGCGCCCTGCGCGCGACGCTGGCCGCCATCGACGGGCCGCTGGAATCCCTGACGGCGGCGCTCGGCGCCAAACAGGGTCTGGTGGAGTTCAAGAAGGCGCTGGAGGTTCTGCTGGACCTATGACCGGGCCGAGCGTCGGACCAGCCCCTTGACCTCGGCCACCGTCACGGCGCGCGTCAGGAAGGCCAGGACGACATAGGCCAGACCGCCCGCCGCCACGACCAGCAGCAGGGTGACCTCCTTGGCGCCGTGGGTCGAACCTAGCATGGCCAGCAGGTCCGCGACCGGCGCCTGCAGCATCGGCCGCGCCCAGGAGGCGACGCCGACGACCGCCGCCAGACCTGCGCTGGCCAAGGCGATGCGTCCCAGACGCCAGACCGCGCGCGGGCTGGGCCGGTAATGACCACGCCGCCACAGGGTCGCCGCCAGCAGGATGACGTTGGTCCAGGCCGAGGCGCTGACCGCCGCCGCAATGCCCGACACCCCCATGCCCAAGTAGAAGAGGCCGATCGCCAGCGCCGCGTTCACCGCCACGGACACAAGGGCGAAGACCATGGGCCTGCGCGTATCGCCGCGCGCGAAGAAGGCGGGCGCCAGGATGCGGATCAGCACGAAGGCCGGCACGCCCCAGCCGAAATGCAGCAGGGCGTGGGCCGTGTTGACGGCGTCGATCTGAAGGAAGGCGCCGCGCGTGAACAGGGCGTCGATCAGGAAATAGGGCATGGCCATCAGGGCCGCCGCCGCCGGCAGGGTCAGGGCCATGGACAGGATCAGCGCCTCGTCCATTGAGGCCTGCTGCTGGCCGTGATCCTGCGACGCCACCGCCGCCGACAGCTTGGGCAAAAGGGCGATGCCGATCGCCACCCCGACCAGCCCCAGCGGCAGCTGATACAGCCGGTCCGCCGTCGCCAGCCAGGTGCGGCCGCCGTCGACGAAGCTGGACAGGTTGCCGGAGATGAAGACGTTGATCTGGGTCGCGCTGTTGCCGATGGCGGCGGGAACGGCGGTGATGATGATGGCCTTCACCGCCGGGGTCATCTTCGGCAGGCTGAGACGGATGTTCGCCCCCGCCTTGCGCGCCGCCCACCAGCACAGACCCGCCTGGGCCACGCCCGCGACCAGCACGGCCCATGAGGCGGCGTAGGCGGCCTCGATCTGGTCGCCCTTCACCGGGATGACGGCGGCCAGCATGATCAGGTTCAGCAGGATCGGATAGGCGCCCGAGACGATGAAGCGCCCCCGCGCGTTCAGCACCCCGCTGAGCAGGGAGGCGATCGCCATACAGGGCAGGTAGGGCATGGTGATCTGGGTCAAGATCACCGCCAGCTTGAAGCGTGCAGGGTCGTCCAGAAAGCCGATGTTGATGACGGTCATCAGCCACGGCATGGCCAGTTGGGCGACCACGGTCAGAGCCACGGTGACGGCGGCCACGGCGGCCAGGGCGTCGGTGGCCACCTTGTCCGCCGCCGCCTCGCCTTCGCTTTTCAGCGTCTTGGCGTAGGCGGGCACGAAGGCGGCCGCGAAGGCGCCCTCGGCGAAGATGCGCCGAAACAGATTGGGGAAGTTCAGCGCGGTGTAATAGGCGTCGGCAGCCGGTCCCGCCGAGGCCCCCAGCGCCGCCGTAATGACCAGATCGCGCGCGAACCCGGCCAGACGGCTGAGCAGGGTCATGGCGCTGAAGATGGCCGAGGATCGCGCCACGCCGCCCGTCTTGGCTGTTGCAGCAGACGCAGGCGGCTGGACGACCGGCTCGACCGTGGCGTTTGCCGCAGAAATGGGCGCGGCCGGTTCGATGGGATCGGTCTTGTCGTTCACGGCTGTTCCTGCGCTCGGTCCCGAAACGCCTTAGCGCGCCTGCGAGCCGCTGGATACGGGCTTGCGGCCCAACGCGCCTTCCAGATCCGAGACGTCGCGCACGCTGGCGCGAACGGGGACGATGCGCCGTCCCGCCGGGCCTTGCGGCGCGCGATCCAGCACCTCCAGAAGATCTGTCTTCAGAGCCTCCAGCTTCGACTTGCTCCTGGGTTTCCGACCGTCGGCGTCGGTGATGTAGAAGCCGTCCACCGCCCGCTCGCCGAAGCTGGCGACGTGGGCCGAGCGGGTCGAATAGCCGTGCGTCGAAATCGTCCGCGCCAGGTCCGCCAGCAGGCCCGGACGGTCGGCGCCCGAGACCTCGATCACCACGGCGCTGGTCCCTGTATCGGCGTCGATCCGCACCACCGGCCGCACATCGAAGACGGCGCGGCGGGCGCTGACGCGCGGCGCCTCAAGCGTCGAGGTCCGCGCGCCCTTCAGCACCGCCCGCTCCATCGCCCGGACCAAAATGGCCAGACGTCGCGGCTCGCGCCCGCCATAGGGTTCGCCCGCCCCGTCCTGAATCTCGAACACGTCCAGCGCCATGCCGTCGTCGGCGGTGGCCAGCCGCGCGCCCACCACATCGGCGCCCGCCATCGACAGGGTGGCGGCCAGGTCAGCGAACAGGCCGGGCCGGTCGCGCGCCGCCACGGCCACGCGGGCGGTGGATTCCAGCGGCCCTTCGGCGGGTAGGGCCTCGACCGCCGCCCCCTCGCGCCGCGCTCGTTCGACCAGAGCGGGGTGATCGGCCAGAGGGTCTTCGCGCGTCACGGCGTCGCCCCGGAACAGGGCCTCGGTCGCCTCGAACAGGGCGCGCATCAGCTGCCCCTTCCAGCCGTTCCACACCCCCGGCCCGACGGCGCGGATGTCGGCCACGGTCAGCACCATCAGCATCCGCAACCGCTCCGGGTCGCCCACCGCCTCGGCGAAGGCGCGCACGGTCGAGGGGTCGGACACGTCGCGCTTCTGGGCGTAGTCGCTCATCAGCAGATGATGACGCACCAGCCAGACGACCAGCTCGATCCGGCGCGGATCGACGCCCAGCCGCTCGCAGGCCCGGCGCGCGGCGATGGCGCCGTCCTCCAGCTGGCCCCGGTCGCCGCCCTTGCCCACGTCATGCAGCAGCATGGCCAGCATCAGGACTTCGATGTCGGCGATACGGGGGACAATGGCGGTCGAGGCCGGGTGATCCGCCTTCAGCTTGCCGCGCGCGATGTCGTTGATGATCCCGACCGCCTGCAGGGTGTGCTCGTCCACCGTATAGGCGTGATACATATTGAACTGGGTCTGGCCGACGATCCGCCCCCACTCGGGCAGGAAGCGGCCGAGAAAGCCCGTCTCATTCATGATCGACAGGATGCGATAGGGCCGCTGGCCGTGCGCCAACACCGTCAGGAAGGCCTCGGCCGCGCGCGGATCGCGGCGCAGGGCGGGCGTCACCAGGGTCAGCGAACGGATCACGGCGGCGAAGGCGTCGGGGTGCAGGTCCAGATCCAGCCGGTCCGCCTCGACGAACAGCAGCAGCAGGCGCACCGGATCGCGGGCGAAGACGTTGGGCCCCGTCACCGTCAGCCGTCCCTCCTCCACCGCCAGACCGTCGAAGGCCAGCTTGACCCGGCGCCGCCGAATCAACCGCGACAGGCCGCGCGCCAGCCCTTCGGCCTTCTTCTGCTGACGCGCCTCCAACTGGGCCGAGACGGCGCGGGTCAGGGCGCCGACCTCGCGCGCGACCTGAAAATAGCGGCGCATGAAGCGCTCGACCGCCAGCTCGTCGCCACGCCCGCGCCAGCCCATGCGCCGGGCGATTTCGGGCTGGACGTCAAAGGTCAGCTTCTCCTCGGCCCGCCCGGCGACCAGATGCAGCAGGATGCGCACCCGCCACAGGAAGCCGATCGCCTCGCGGAAGCTGCGCAGCTCGCGCGCGGTCAGCAGGCCCTCCAGCGCCGCCTGCCCCCGCTCGCTGTCCGGCGCCAGGGACCGGGCGATCCAGAACAGGGTGTTGAGGTCGCGAAGGCCGCCCTTGCCGTCCTTGACGTTCGGTTCGACGCGATAGCGGACAGCGCCGGTCTTCTGCAGGCGCACGTCGCGCTCGGCCATCTTGGCGGCGATGAAGGGGCGCGGATCGGCGCGGGCGACGGCGGTGCGGAACCGCTTCAACAGGCTTTCGCCCAGGGCCGCATCCCCGGCCAGCACCCGCGCTTCCAGCAAGGTCGTGCGCACCGTCATGTCGTCGCGCGCCAGCGTCAGCGTCTCGCCGATGGAGCGGAAGGCCGACCCGACCTTCAGCCCCAGATCCCACAGGACGTAGTGGACGAACTCGACCACCGCCTGGGCGCGCGGACTGATCGCCTGGCCCGGCCGCAGGAACAGCAGATCGAGGTCCGAAAACGGCGCCAGCACCCCGCGCCCGTAGCCGCCGACCGCCAGCAGGGTCAGCCGCTCGTCCGGAGCCGGATGGACCTGTTCGGTCGCGAACCGCCACAAGGTGGTCAGCAGGGCGTCGGCGGCTTCGGCGTAGAGGCGGGCGGCTTCAGCGCCGTCGGTGGCGCTCTCGGCCCGACGGGCGGCGCGGGCGCGGGCGGCGTCGAAGCTTTCGCGCAGGAGCGTGGTGACGGCGGCGCGCGGGTCCGGCGCCGAGGCGGCGTCGAGAATGGCGAGCGGGAGCGGGGGCTGTGCGGTCACGGCGGGAAGCATAGCACGCCCTCCTATTCCCGCTCATCCCGGCGGACGCCGGGATCCAGTCCTTTGGCTTTAGGCGCGCGCTTAGACATTGGCAGCTCCAGCCTTACCGATGGAGAGCGAAGCTCGCACTGGATCCCGGCGTCCGCCGGGATGAGCGGGGACTTAGGTCTTCGCCAGGCCCTTCAACCGATACAGCGCCTCCAGCGCCTCGCGCGGGGTCAGGTCGTCCGGGTCGATGGCGGCGACGGCTTCGTCGAGCATGGACTTCACCGGCGGCGGGGGCGGTTCGGCCGCCGCGAACAGGGGCAGGTCGTCCAGACGGGCGGTCGCCGCCTTCTCATTCTCCAGCCGCTCCAGCACCTCGCGGGCGCGGCTGACGACGGCGGTGGGCACCCCGGCCAGACGCGCCACCTGCACGCCGTAGGAGCGATCCGCCGCACCGGGCGCCGCCTCGTGCAGGAAGACCAGTTCGCCGTTCCACTCGCGCGCTTTCATCGACAGATTGCAGACGTGATCCAGCCGTTCCTCCAGCTGGGCCAGCTCATGATAGTGGGTGGCGAACAGGGTGCGGGCGCGGTTGGTTTCGTGCAGGGCCTCGGCCGTGGCCCAGGCGATGGCCAGCCCGTCATAGGTGGCGGTGCCGCGCCCGATCTCGTCCAGCACGACGAAGCTGCGCCCCGTCGCCTGGGTCAGGATGGCGGCCGTCTCGACCATCTCCATCATGAAAGTGGAGCGGCCGCGCGCCAGGTCGTCGCCCGCGCCCACACGACTGAACAGGCGATCGACCACGCCCAGCTTCATCGACCGCGCCGGCACGAAGGTCCCGGCCTGGGCCAGCACGATCAGAAGCGCGTTTTGGCGCAGGAAGGTCGACTTGCCCGCCATGTTCGGGCCCGTGACGATGGACAGGCGCGAGGCCCCGACGCCGTCGCCCGCCAGCTGGCAGTTGTTGGGCGTATAGGGCAGGCCCTGCGCCTTCACCGCCGCCTCGACCACCGGGTGACGGCCCGCCTCGACGGCGAAACAGAGGCTGTCGTCCACGCTGGGGCGCACGGCCCCGACCTCTTCGGCCCATTCGGCCAGGGCGGCGTGGGCGTCCAGTTCGGCCAGGGCTTCGGCCACGCCCTGCAGCGGCCCGGCCAGACGCGCGACCTCGCGGCGCCAGCCCTCGAAGGTCTCGGCCTCGATGGCCAAAGCACGGTGCCCGGCCTGGCTGATCTTTGCGTCCAGTTCCGACAGTTCGACGGTGGTGAAGCGCACCTGATTGGCCAGGGTCTGGCGGTGGATGAAGGGGCTGTCCGGTCCCGCCCGCAGCAGAGGTTCGGCCGCCTTGGCGCTGGTCTCCAGGAAGTAGCCGAGGACGGCGTTGTGACGCACCTTGAAGGCGACGCCGCTGTCGGCGACGGCCTTGGCCTCCAGTTCGGCGATGACCTTGCGGCTGTCATCGCGCAGGGTGCGGGCGGCGTCCAGTTCAGGGCGATGGCCGGGGTTCACATAGCCGCCGTCGCGCGCCAGATGCGGCGGCTCGTCCACCAGGCCGTCGCTCAGTTCAGCCAGCAGATGCGACAGGTCGCCCTCAAGCGCCAGCTGGTCCAGACAGGCCGTCACCCGCGCGGGCGGCCCGGCCAACGGGTCGTTGGCCGAGGCGGCGAAGAGGGCGCTCAGGCCCTCGGCCGTCTTCAAGCCCGAGCGGATCGCCGCCAGATCGCGCGGCCCGCCGCGTCCCAGCGCCAGTCGCGAAGTCGCCCGCGCCACATCGGCCGAGGCCCGCAAGGCGTCCCGAAGGTTCCGCCGCAGGTCGCGCCGCTCCAGCAACCATTCCACCGCATCCAGTCCCGCGTTGATCGCCGCCGGATCACGCAAAGGGCGCGAGATGCGTTCGGCCAGCGCCCGCGCCCCGCCCGAGGTCACGGTGCGGTCGATGGCGTGCAGCAGGGAGCCGTCGCGCTCGCCCCGTTGGGTGCGGTCGATTTCGAGGCTGAGACGCGTCGCCGGATCGATGGCGAGGAAGCCGCTCTCGCCCGAGCGGCGCGGCGGGGTCAGGGCCGGGATCTTGCCCGCCTGCGTCGTCTCCAGATAGGCGGCGATCAGGCCCAGAGCGGAGATTTCCGCCTCTTCAAAGGCGCCGAAACCGTCCAGCGCCGAGACGCCGTAAAGCCGCTGCACCCGATCCTTCGCCCCGACCGGCTCGGCCAGGGCCTGGGGCATGGCCTGAACCACGCCGCCCGAGCCGTCCAGCGCGCCCTTCATCGTCTCGTCCGAGAACAGGCGATCGGGGACCAGCACCTCCGACGGGCGGAACGCCGCCAACGCCGCGCCCAGATCGTTGAGGTCGCAGGCGACCGAATCCACCACGCCCGCCGACAGCTCGACCACCGCCACGGCGGCCCTGCCCTTGCGGATCGCCACGGCCGCCAGCCGGTTCGCGCCGCGCGCGTCCAACAGGGTGTCCTCGGTCAGGGTGCCGGGCGTCACCACCCGCACGATGTCGCGGTGGACCACGGCCTTGGAGCCGCGTTTCTTGGCCTCGGCCGGATCTTCCAGCTGTTCGCAGACCGCGACCTTGAAGCCCTGACGGATCAGCCGCGCCAGATAGCCGTCCATGGCGTGGACCGGCACCCCGGCCATGGGGATGTCCTCGCCCTGATGCTTGCCGCGTTTGGTCAGGGCGATGCCGAGCGCGGCGGCCGCCTTCTGCGCGTCCTCGAAGAACAGCTCGTAGAAGTCGCCCATGCGGAAGAACAGCATGGCTTCGGGCTGGGTGGCCTTGACCGACAGATACTGAGCCATAACCGGCGTAGTGCCGGCGTCGGGCTTGAGGTCGGTCTTCGGAGGGTGGGAAAGCGGCGCATTCATCTGACCCGCAGGGTGGCGGATCGGGGCGGCGGCCTCAAGCGCGGGCGGCGTCCCTCATGCACAGGCGCAAGGCGACCTGTGGACAGCTTTGTGGATCAGGCCGCGCTGACCAGCCGCAGACGCGGGCGCGAGGCCAGGGCGGCGGGCGTTTCGTCCAGCGCCAGGGCGTCCCAGTCGATGTCGGGGCGCGGAGCGTGCGAGGCGGCGATGATGGCGCGCAGTTCGGCCGAGGAGGCTACGCTGGCGATGACGGAGGCCACCCCCGGCAGGGTCAGGGCGTAGGCGAGCGCCGCCTGCATCGGATCGACGCGCGCCTCGGCCAGACGGCGGCGCGTGCGCGACAGGGCCATGCCGTGCGCGGCCAGTTCCGGCGGCAGGCTGTCGCGGTTGGCGAACAGCAGGCCCTGGGCGAAGACCGAGGCCAGATGCACCTCGACCCCTTGGCTCGCCAGCTCGGCGATGACGCCGCATCGCGCCGCGCGCTGATCCAGGATGTTGCAGGTCAGTTGCACCACGTCCGGCTGGAAGCGGCGGGCCAGCAGGCCGGGGCCGTCCTCGACCGTGGCGATGAAGCCGACCTTGCGGAAGACGCCGCGCGCCTTCAAGGCTTGCAGGCGGTCCCACAGGGCGCGGCCCTCGGCGCCCGCCAGATCGGCGGCGTTCTGCACAAGGACGGCATCGCCGCGCGGCAGACCCATACGCTCCAGCGAACGACGGGCGCGGGCCTCGACCCGGTCCAGGCCGTCGGCCAGCGGCACGGTGCGGACGGTGACGCGGAAGGGCGAGGGGAAGGGCCAGGCCTGACCCAGCATCCGCTCGACGTCGCCCTCGGGCCGGGTGGCGACCAGGCCGATTCCGGCGTCGCCTGCGGTCTGAAGCAGGTGGCGCGTCGCCTCCTCCCGCTGGCCGGGCGGCAGCGGGCGGGACCGATCAGGCTCGACCACCAGGGCGATGGCGAGTTTGTCGGCCGGAGAGGGCGGAACGGCGAATCTCACAACGCCACTTTCGCCGTCAAAGCTTAAGGGAGATTGACCGAAATCAAGGTCGTTGGTGAATGAAGACGCTTAATCCGCGTCCGGCTGGTTTTCCGGCAGGGCGGCGATGAAGGCCGGATGCGCCTCGGCCCTCGCCTCGATCTCCAGCAGGCGCGGGAAGGCCGCCAGATCGACGTTGAACCGCCGCGCCGAATAGAGCTGCGGCATCAGGTAGCAGTCGGCCAGGGTCGGCGCGCCGCCGAAGCACCAGCCCTCGCCGTGACGCACGACCAGCGCCTCCAGCGCCGTGAAGCCGTCGATGATCCATTGACCGGCCCAGGCGTCGACCCCCGCCTGATCGGCGCCCAGACCGCGCACCGCCTTCAGCACTCGCAGATTATTGAGCGGATGGATGTCGCAGCCGATCACCGCCGCCATCGCCCGCACCTGCGCCCGGCCCGCCGCATCGCGCGGCAGCAGGGGCGGTTCGGGATGAGTTTCCTCCAGCCACTCCAAAATGGCCGGGCTCTGCGTCAGCACCAGACCGCCGTCCGTCTCCAGCGCGGGAACCAGGCCTTGCGGATTGAGCCTGAGGTAGGCGTCGGACTTCTGTGCGCCCGTGCGCAGCTCCAGCGCCGCCTGCCGATATTCAACCCTTTTGAGATTGAGGGCGATGCGGGTGCGATAGCTGGTGCCCGAGCGCCAGTAGCCGTGCAGGATCATGATTGCACCGTGAAGTTGAGGGAGGGCAGGCCCGCGATGACCGCCTCGACCCGATCGCCGGGATTCAGGGGACCGACGCCTTCGGGCGTGCCGGTGAAGATCAGGTCGCCGGGTTGCAGCGCCCACAGTTCGGACGCCTTGGACAGGACGCCGTCCACGTCCCAGATCATGTCGGACAGGCGGCTGGACTGGCGGACCTCGCCGTTGACCTTCAGCTCAATGGTCGCGTCGGACGCGGGCGGCGTCAGGCTAAGCGCGCCGCAGGGCGCGGACTGATCGAAGGCCTTGCCCGCTTCCCACGGCCGCCCCTTGGCTTTCGCTTCCGCCTGAAGATCGCGCCGCGTCAGATCGACGCCGACGGCCCAGCCGACCGGCCGGGCGTCCGCGCCCAAGGCCACGACCAGCTCGACCTCATAATGCAGGTTCTGCGTCGCCGACGGATAGGCCGGATGGGCCCCGTCCACGACCAGGGCGTCGCCCGGCTTGGCGAAGAAGAAGGGGGCGGGCTTGTCGGGATCGGCCCCCATTTCGCGGGCGTGGGCGGCGTAGTTCTGGCCCACGCACAGGATGCGTCGCACGGGCAGGCGGCGCGCCTCGCCTTCGATCGGCAGGGACGGCGTCGGGGCGGGCGAGAACAGCCATTCAGTCATGACGCCTGTTCTAGAAGCGACGCGCGCGTCGCGCCAGATGGCCGCATCTGCGACCTTTGCCCATGCTGCATTGCAGGAACCTTGATCGTCGGTGTGGCGTTCCGGGCAGGGCTTCTCTATTTAATCGTCAAGCTTACACAAGGAGCGGAGCGCGCATCATGGCCACGTCCAAGGCTCGTGAAGACATCAAGAACGACCTCAAGACCCTGAAGGAGGACCTCAAGGCCGGCGCCCGCGAGGAAACCCAGCGTCTGAAGGAAAAGGCCTCCGAGGCCGAAGCCCGCCTGCGCGAGCAGGGTGAGGAGCTGCGCGAGAAGGCGCGCGGCTACTACGACGACGCCAAGGTGCGCGGCCGCGAATATTACGACGAGGCCGCCGAGAAGTTCGACGAAGCCCAGCGCTATGTCGTCGAGCGCGTGCAGGAGCGTCCGATCCAATCGACCGCCATCGCGCTCGGCGTCGGCGTCGTCCTGGGCCTGCTGCTGGCCGGGCGTCGGCGCTGATGATTGGGCGGGGGCTCATCAACCGCGCGGTGGCGACCTTCGTCGCCGCCGGCGCGGCCTTCGTGGCCATGGTCGCCCTGGGGGCCACGGTCTATTACCTGCTGCTGCTGGTCGTGCCGCCGCTGATCGGCGCTGCCCTGACCGCTCTGCTGTTCGCCCTGATCGCGGCCATCGTCGCCCTGGTCTTCGTGCGACGAGCGCATGGCGATGACGAGGACGAGGAATACGACGAGCCCGAGGGCCTCGGCGTGCGGGCCTTCCGGCTGTTCCAACAGCGTCCGATCCTGGGCGCTGCTGCGGCTCTGGCCGGTGGCTTCATCTTCTTGCGCAACCCGGCGCTGGCCACCATGGTGGCGGCCGCCTTCACCGAGAAAAGCAGAGTCCGAAACCGACGCTAAAGGAACAGCCAAGTCTCCGGGGCGTTGTTTCAGGCAAGCGGCGCTGTCGACGGGAGAGGTCGAAAGCTCGCTCCCGTCAACATTTCTCGGAGGGTTCCGCCTATGCTTCGTTGGGCTATTATTTTCTTCATCATCGCCTTGGTCGCAGCTGTGCTCGGCTTTGGCGGCATCTCGGGCATGTCGTTCGAGATCGCCAAATTCATCGCCATCATCGCCGTCATCCTGTTCGTCGTCTCCCTGCTGGTGGGCGGGCTGAGGGGCCGCGGCGGGCCGCGCATCTAGCCGAACGGCCAGACATCGAAATCAGGGCCGCGACCATGCCGTCGCGGCCCTTTTTCATGACTGAAACCAGGAGCCGTCAGGCGCGGCGACGCGGCAGACGCCAGGTCTGGTGATCGGCGAAAGCCCGACCATCCCAGGCCACGGCCGAAACCGTCACCGTCTCGGCGTCCCATTCGATGCGGTTGAAGCTGGGCGGCGATCCGCGCTCGCGATGCGACAGCGTCCCGCAACCGACCGCGTAGGAGCAGTGGTCCCCCACCCCGATCGGCAGGGCGAAGGGCACATGAACGTGGCCGGTGACGATCAGGTCGACACCCGCCTCTGCGAAGATGCGGGCGGCCCGCTCGCCGCGCTTGACCTCGCCGGTCATCGGCGCGCCGATCATCTCGACCAGGGGATGATGGCAGGCCAGGACGCGCAAGGCCCCGGCCGGCGCCTGACGCAGGGCCTCGGCCGCGCGGCGCGTCTGATCCAGATCGATGACGCCCTTGGACCAGTTGGGCCGCGCCTGCCAGCCGCGCGCCGTCGTCACGCCGCGCACCATCAGATCCTCGCGACGGAACTGATGGTCATGCGCCGGATGGCCGGTCGCCCGCTCGAACGCCCGCCAGGGCCAGAACAGCCGGGCCAGCACATCCCAATAGGGCACGTCATGGTTGCCGACGGTGACGAAGACCGGCTCGGGCAGGGCGCGAATCCACTCGCCCGCCGCCGCGAATTCGCGCGGATAGCCCCTCTGGGTGATGTCGCCGGTGATCAGGATCAGATCGGCCCCGGCACCGTGAGCGTAGTCAGCTGCGGCGGCCACCGCGTGTTCATGCTCGCATCCGAAATGAACGTCCGAGAACTGAAGGACCAGACCCACTAGACGCTGTCCCTGCCCGCCGGAGGCTTGGGCGCCAGAGCCATGAAGGCGCGTGGTACGAATTTCACCGCCGTCTCGCGGCCCAGCAGCATCGGCTCGCCGTCGATCACGGCGGGAATGCGCGAACGGGCCTCCACCTCGATCTTGCGCGCGCCGCGGGTGGTGACGGTCGGATCCTGGCGCCAGTCGTCGAACAGGGCGTGGGCGGCCAGACGGAAGGCCTGGGCCGCGTCGGCGGTGTTCATGGCCGCCGCCTCCAGCCCGTCGCACTTGACCATGGCCTTGGAGATCAGCGGGCTGATCAGCACCAGCGCTTCGGCCTTTTCCCGCGCGCCGCCGTCCAGCGCATAGCGCACCCGACCCGAGAAGGCCTTCTTCAGCGCCCGGCGGCCATAGGTCCAGGCCATCTTCAGCTTGCCCTCGCGGATGGCCTCGCGCGCCGGGGCCCACAGGGCGGGCGAGCCCAGGATGGCGGCGCAATAGAAGGCCTCGCCCTCGACCTCGCCGCCGGACACGCACTGGGGCGCGCCTTCTTCCAGCGCCAGCCGAAGCGCCGCCTTCCAGTCCGCCGTGCCGTACAGGGCCTTGGGCAACATGTTCATGGTGCCGCCGGGCAAGGGGGCGATCAGCGGCCCGTCCGGTCCGGCGCGGGCGGCGACCGAGCGCGCCGTCCCGTCGCCCGCCAGGATGAACAGGGCGTCCGGCCGCGCCGCCAGGGCCTCGCCGATCTGATCCGGAATGCGCGCGCCCTCCAGCACCACCACCTCGGCCTGCAGCGGATAGACGGCCAGCAGGGCGGCGGCTTCGTCGGCCGCCTGCGGCCCGACGCCGCCCGACAAGGGATTGACCAGGATGATGACCCGCTCCAGCCGGACCTCCCCGGTCAGAGGGCGAGGCTCCTCGACCGTATCGTGCGACGAAGGGGCGGCGGCCAGGGCGCTCAGGAAATTCGGGGCGTCGATCATGGGCGGCGAACGCCTGCGCGGGCGGCCAGTTCCGCACCTGCGACAGTGAGGGAAAAATAAAGTGAAGCTTGTGGCGTTTTGCCTCGGAACCGCCCTCTTCGGACTGCGTTATCGAAGCTTCAGGGGTGCCCCCTAAGGGATGAAGGACAGAACCATGAACAAGGCGATTCTCGCCATTGCCGGCGCCGGTCTTCTGGTGACCGCCTGCGCCAGCGACCCGTATTACGGCGGCGGCGCCGGCTCGAGCCAGGCCGTCAGTCAAGGCGCCGTCGGCGCGGGCCTGGGCGCCGTGGCCGGCGCCATCATCGGCAACAACGTCGGCGGCGGCAACGCAGCCACGGGCGCCGCCATCGGCGCGCTGGCCGGCGGCGCGGCCGGGGCCATCCGCGGCTCGAACCAGGACCGCAACAACCAGCAGCGTTACCGCGACAACCAGGGCCGGTACTACTACTGCTACGATAACCGCCAGACCGAGTGCTACTGGGAGAACGGCCAACGCCGTTATTGATCCAGGCTTCTAGCCTCTGGCGCCCGAAGCGTTTTCGGGACACTCTGAAAGGGCGATCCGCATGGCGCGGGTCGCCCTTTTTGCTGGAGGGCGCGCACGCCGCACGGCGCGCGCGAGGGGCCTGACATGAAGCTTGTTTCCGTCGTCGTTCTGCTGACCGCCGGTCTGGCCGTAGCCGGGTGCGCCGCCACGAGCGGCTATAAGGAGCGCAGCGATCTGGTCAGCGACCCGTCGGCCTGCGCCGACAAGCGGTTCGAGGTCTATTTCGTGCCCGACCGCGCCACCCTGACCGACGCCGCCCGCCAGGCCATCGGCATGACCGCGACCCAGCTTCAGGGCTGCCAGATCAAGCACGTCAAGGTGACGGGCCTGGCCGACGCCCGCAGCGGCAGCGCCGCCGCCAATCAGACCATTTCCGAGCAACGCGCCCGCGCCGTGGCCGAGGCCCTGGCCGGCGCCGGCCTGCCCGCCCCGGCCTTCGACATCGAGGCCGCCGGCGCCCAGGGCGCCGTGGTCGGCGGCGTCAACGATCCCCTGCGGCGCCGCACCGAGGTGCTGATCGAGGTCGTCGCCCCGCGCTGACGCCCCAGGCGGCTGAACTGCGGCCCACCGTCGCGGGCCGTGGATAGGCGCGGCTTGAGGGTCTAAGGTCGCGCCTTTCCCTGATCCTGTTCCTGGCGTCGCCCTTGCGCATCCTGCTTCTTCTGCTGACCTGGCTCGCCCTCGCCCTTCCGGCGGCGGCGTCCCCATCTGCGCCTGCATCCGAGGCCGCCTTGCGCGACGCCCTGGCCGCCGGGGCCGCGCCCGCCGCCAAGACCGTCGTCGCGCCGGGGCCCCAACGCACCGAGCGGATCGAGGCTGAACTGGTCGCCATGGGCGCCTGGGCCACGCCCGGCTCGACCGCCGTCGTCGCCATCCGTCAGAAGATCAAGCCCGGCTGGCACACCTATTGGCGCAATCAGGGCGACTCCGGCGGCCCGACGACCCTGACCTGGGCCTTGCCCAGCGGCCTGACGCCCGGTGACATCCTGTGGCCCCTGCCCGAGCGGCAGCGGCTGCAGAGCCTGATGAACTACGGCTATTCGGATACGGTCTTCCTGCCCGTGCCGATCGAGATTCCGGCTGACACCCCGCCGGGTCGCAGCCTGCCCCTGCGCGTCACCGCCCATTTCTACGTCTGCAGCGACGAGATGTGCGTGCCGGAAGACCTCGATCTGGCGCTGGACCTGCCCGTACGCGAGGGCGCCGCGCCGCTGGACACGCGCTTCGGCCAGGCGGTCCAGGACGTGGTCGCCGGCGCTCCCCGTCCCGCCGGGATCGACGCCCGCGCCGCCCTTGTCGACGGCAAGCTGACCCTGACGGCGATCGGCGGCCCGCTGACCGGAGCCGCGCCGAAATGGGCCTATTTCTATCCGTTCGAGGGCGGGGTGATCGACCACGCCGCCGCCCAGTCGGGCGAGCGCGGCCCGCAAGGGCTGACGGTAACGATCACCGCCGGACGCGGCCTGACGACCAATGGACTGAAAGGGCCGATCGACGGCGTCCTGTCCACCGATCTGGGCGCCTGGGAGATCACCGCCGAGCCGGGTGCGGCCCTGACCGGCGTCATAGGCGACGGCGCGATCGGCGACGGCGAGGGCGCACAGGCAGGCGCTTCGACCACCGGCCTGTCCGACTTCGCCAAGGCGGCGCTGTTCGCCCTGCTGGGCGGTCTGATCCTGAATCTGATGCCCTGCGTCTTCCCCATCCTGGCGATGAAGGCCGCTTCGCTCAGCCGCGCCGCCCATGAACCGGCCGAGGCGCGCCGCGACGGCCTGGCCTTCCTGGCCGGGGTGCTGGCGACCTTCCTGCTGCTGGCGGGGGCGCTGCTGGCCCTTCGCGCGGGCGGTCAGGTGCTGGGCTGGGGCTTCCAGCTGCAGTCGCCGGGCGTGGTGGCGGCCCTGGCCCTGCTGATGCTGGCGGTGGCGCTGAACCTGTCGGGCGTCTTCCACGTCGGCGCCGGACTACAGGGCGCCGGACACGGTCCCCTGTCGCGCCTGCCCGGCGCGGCGGGCGCCTTCTTCACCGGGGTGCTGGCGGTGATCGTCGCAGCGCCCTGCACCGCCCCCTTCATGGCCTTTGCGCTCGGCGCCGCCCTGTTCATGCCCTGGCCGATGGCCCTGGCGGTCTTCCTGATGCTGGGGCTGGGCCTGGCCCTGCCCTATGTGCTGATCAGCCTCAATCCGCGTCTGCTGGCCCGCCTGCCGAAACCCGGCCCGTGGATGGAGACGCTGCGCAATCTGCTGGCCTTCCCCATGTACGGCGCCGCCCTGTGGCTGGCCTGGGTCTATGGCCGCCAGACCGCCGACGCCCTGGCCCTGCTGTTCGGAGCCGGGCTGATGCTGGCCCTGGCGCTATGGCTCTACGGCCGAGCGCAGGTCGCCGCACCCGGCAAGAGTCGGGTCGCGGGGATCGCCGCCCTGCTGGCCCTGATAGCGGCGCTGGGCTTCGGCGTCCTGGCGGGGCGCGCCTCGCCCGCCGCCCCGGGCAGCGCAGGCGCTTCGACGCATCTGCCGTCCCAGCCCTGGTCCGAACAGGCGGTGAAGGCCGCCCTGGCCGAGGGGCGCCCGGTCCTGGTCAACTTCACCGCCGACTGGTGCGTGACGTGCAAGGTGAACGAAAGCACGGCCCTGTCCTCGGCCCGTACGGCTGAGGCGCTGGAACAGGCGAACGCCGTCTATCTGGTCGGCGACTGGACGCGGCGCGACGACGCCATCACCGCCGAGCTGCAACGGCACGGCCACTCAGGCGTACCCCTCTATCTCGTCTATGCGCCGGGCCGGCCTGAGCCGCGTATCCTGCCTCAACTCTTGACCGAAGGCGTCGTCATCGACGCCCTGAAAGACGCCGCCGCCCGCTGACCTAGCACCCCGAGGAGACCGCCATGTTCCGCCTGCTGACCGCCGCCTCCGCCTCTCTGCTGCTGCTCGCCGCCTGCCAGCAGCAGCCCGCCGCATCGCCTGAACGGTCCGAAACCGCCGCCGTCGCGCCCGAAGCGACCGAGGCGCCCGCCCCTGGCGAAACGGCCCCGGCCTTCACCCTGGTCGACGCCGAGGGACAGCAGCGCTCCCTGGCCGATTTCCGCGGCAAGACGGTGGTGCTGGAGTGGACCAACGAAGGCTGTCCCTTCGTGAAGAAGCACTACACCGGCGCCATGCAGGCCCTGCAGCGCGAGGCGGTCGCCGACGGCGTGGTATGGCTGACCATCATCTCCTCGGCGCCGGGAACCCAGGGCTTCGTCGAGGGAGAGGAGGCGCAAGCTTGGAAGGCCAAGCACCAGGCCGCCTTCACCCACCTGCTGCTCGACCCGACCGGCGAGGTCGGCAAACGCTATGACGCCAAGACCACGCCGGACATGCGCATCATCGATCCCGAGGGGCGGCTGATCTTCGTCGGCGGCATCGACGACCGGCCGACCAACAAGGTGGAAGACCTGGATGGAGCCAACAACTTCGTCCGCGCCGCCCTGGCCGACGCCAAGGCCGGGCGCGCGGTGCAAACCGCCTATGCCGCGCCCTACGGCTGCGCCATCAAATACCCCGAGACCGTCGAGGGCTGAGGACGGCCTCAATTAGCGCGAAGCGCGCGAGCCCCAGCAATCCAACCCTAAGCCGAGGTTAGGCCTCGGGTTGAGGCGGCGAAATGATGACCTCGACGTTGTCGTTCAGCAGATAGGACAGCTCGTCGAGGGCCAGCTTGCGCGCGGCTGCATCGGGCGCGCCTTCCAGCGCCGCGACCTTGACCGGAATGTCTTCCGAGATGCCGCGCAGGATGCATTTCAGGTCGTTGTCGGTGCCGCGCTCCTTGAGGATCAGATGACCCTGCATGTCGCGCTGGGCCAGGTCCGCCGCCTGGGTCTTGAACGCTCCATAGGCCGCGCCGGTGAAGAAGCCGGCCTTGTCCGCCTCGCCCGAGGCCGCCCAGGCATCGACGATCGTCTTCAGAGCGCCCGAACGGGCCACCAGGTCAGCGAACAGAGGCTCCTGGGCCACCGAGACCGGAGCGGCGGGCGCCACCGGCGGCAGGGCGGCGGCTTCGGCGACCGCGGGGTCGGCCAGCATCAGGGCGACGGCGAGAGCTATTCCGCAGGACATGGCGTGCCTTTCACAAGGGACCGGAACGACGGACTTCCACCAGGAAATCCTTGTTGACCCAGTCTTGGATTGAACTCTTCACGGCCTGGGCCGTAAACCAGAGCTTGCAAGCGCCGGGCCAAAAAGCCGGGACCGCCATAGGAGACGACGATGCCGCACGCCGCCTGGGCCGAACTCGAGGCCGCCGCCCGACGGGACGCGGATGCGCGAATCCAGGATCAATTCACCGCCGACCCCGACCGACTGACGCGGCTGACGCTGGACGTGGCCGGCCTGCACATCGACCTGTCCAAGCAGAGCTGGACCCAGGCGGGCCTGAAAGCGGCGCTGGCGCTGGCCCGCGCCTGCGACGTCGAGGGGCGTCGCGCGGGCCTGTTCAATGGCGAGGCGGTCAATCTGACCGAAGGCCGCGCCGTGCTGCACCCGGCTCTGCGCGCGCCGAACGGCGCCGCCTTCCACGCCCTGGGCGAGCCGGTCTCGGCCGAGGTCGAGGCCGTGCGCGCCGAAATGAAAGCCTATGCCGAAGCGTTGCGGTCCGGGAATGAAACAGGCGCGAGCGGGCGTCCCTTCAAGACGGTGCTCCATATCGGCATCGGCGGTTCCGATCTGGGACCGCGCCTGATCTGGGACGCCCTGCGCCCCCTGGACCCCGCCATCGACCTGCGCTTCGTCGCCAACATCGACCCGCGCGACACGGCCGAGGCCCTGATCGGGCTGGATCCTGAAACCACCCTGGTGATCGTCGTCTCCAAGAGCTTCACCACCCAGGAAACCCTGCTGAACGCCCAGGCCGCCAAGGCCTGGCTGGCCGCCGCCCTGCCCGCCGAGGGAATGGCGAAACACTTCATCGGCGTCACCGCCGCGCCGGACAAGGCGGCGGCGTTCGGCTGCGGCCGCACCTTTGCGTTCCGGGACTGGGTCGGCGGGCGCTATTCCCTGTGGTCGGCGGTCAGCCTGTCCTGCGTCATCGGCCTAGGCTGGGACGCGTTCCAGGGCTTCCTTGACGGCGCCGCCGACCTGGACCGTCACTTCCTTGAGGCCCCGCTGGAGAGGAATGCGCCGGTGATGCTGGCCCTGGCCGAGATCTACAACGTCGACGGCCTGCACCGCCCGGCGCGGACGGTCGCCCCCTACGCCCACGACCTGCGTCGCCTGCCGGCCTTCCTGCAACAGCTCGAGATGGAATCGAACGGCAAGCAGGTGCGCCGCGACGGATCCCCCGTCGGCCGCCAGACCTGCCCCGTCATCTTCGGCGAGCCGGGCGCCAACGGCCAGCACGCCTTCTTCCAGCAATTGCATCAAGGGCCGCAGGTCGTGCCGGTCGAGTTCATCATCGTGGGCCGCACCTGCGAGGAGACGCCTTCGACCTATCTGTGGGCCAACGCCCTGGCCCAGGCCCAGGCCCTGATGCAGGGCAAGAGCGAGGTTCAGGCCCGCGCCGAACTGATCGCTTCCGGCGCATCAGAAGACGAGGCCGACCGCCTGACCCCTCACAAGGCCTTCCCCGGCAACCGGCCATCGACCGCCATCCTGATGGAACGGCTGACGCCCCAGACCCTCGGCGCCCTGATCGCCCTCTATGAACACAAGACCTTCGTTGAAGGCGTGCTATGGGACATCAACAGCTTTGACCAATGGGGCGTCGAACTGGGCAAGGTTCTGGCCAAGGCCCTGCTGAAGGACGCCGCCACGGGCACGCCTTCGGCGGATCTCGACCCCTCCACGGCGGACCTGCTGCGGCGGCTGACGGCGTGACCGTCGTCGCCCCGGCCTGGCAGCGGTTGGAGGGGCTGGCCCTGCTCGTCCTCGCCGCCTTGGCCTATGGCCGCTTCGGCCAGGGCTGGGCGCTGTTCGCCGTTCTCTTCCTGGCCCCCGACCTGTCCTTCGCCGGCTACCTGGCGGGTCCGCGCGTGGGAGCCTGGGCCTATAACCTGGCGCACAGCCTGATCGGGCCGCTGCTGCTGGCGGGCGCGGGCCTGCTGACCGCCGCGCCCTGGGCGACCGCGCTCAGCCTGATCTGGCTGGCGCACATCGGCTTCGACCGCGCCCTCGGCTACGGCCTGAAGTCGCCGGAGGCCTTCGGCCTCACCCACCTGGGCCTGATCGGCCCGGCCAAGCGCGCCGCTCGCCCGTCATGATCGGCGGAATCGAAAACAGCGGCGCCATGGACATGACCGTCGAACTGCTGACCGCGACCGTCATGGTGCTGACGACCGTGGGTCTGCACGCCGTCGGCCTGTTGACCCTGGGCCGGGTGCTGGCCGCCGGAGACGCCAGGGCGGGGCGCGGCCAGGCTGTGCGTCTCAACCCTTTGTCGCCGCGCGGCGCCGCCTATACCGTCACCGTGGTTTTGGGACTGTTCATCCTGCACGGGGTCGAGATCTGGCTCTACGCCGCGCTCTTCTATCTGCTGGGCGCCGTGCCCGACCTGCGCGAAGCGGTCTATTTCTCGTCGATCAGCTACAGTTCCATCGGCTACGGCGACGCCTCCATCGATCCGGACTGGAAGCTGCTGGGCGCGATCGAGGGCATCAACGGCGCCATCCTGCTGGGCTGGACCGTGGCCTTCTTCGTCGCCGTCATGGGGCGGCTGCTGCCGACCGGCGAGCGAGGCAGCGGCTTCGAATAAGGCCGCCCATGAAAAAGGCCCGGCCGTGCGGCCGAGCCCTTCCTCATCTCACGCGCCGCCTACCAGCGACGGTCGTAGCGATAGTCGCGATCCCGATCGCGGTCGCGGCGGTTCTGATAGCTGCGCCATTCACCGTGGTTCCGCCAATAGCGGCCGTCGCGATAGTAGCGACCGTCGTTCCGCTCATAGCGGCCGTTGTAATAGCCGTCGCGGCTGTTGATGCCGTGCTCGCGCTCCCAGTGGCCCTGGTTTCGATAGCAGCGGCCGCCGCGGTAATAGCCGCAGTCGTCGTTGTTCGAGGACGAGGCCGCGCCCAGGGCCGCGCCCGCCAGGGCGCCGCCCGCGACATAGCGTCCGTCGCCTTGACCGATCAGGGCGCCGGCGACGCCGCCGACCACGGCTCCCAGGACGGCGTCACGGCCGGTGTTGTCGCGATCGCGGTCGCGATAATGCTGGGCCGCAGCCGGGGTCGAAGCCAGCATCGTCAGGGCGATAGCGCCGACGCCGATCTTGGACAGGGTCTTCATGGCGGGCTCCTTTCGAAAGCCGGTTGATCCGTTGTCCCCCTTTTAGCGCCGCCTGTCTGAACGACCCCGGCGGCGTGCGTTCATTTTCGCTTCATCTTGAGACCGGATTTCGGGCGCCGTCGCCCTTGACGCCTCCCGCCCCCCTGCCTAACTCCCCGGTCGTTAGCACTCGGGGAGGGCGACTGCCAAAGTCGCGGGCTCCGAGGGCTGGAACCAACATCCTAACGGGAGTTACTCAGATGGCGTTTCGTCCGCTCGGCGACCGCGTGCTGGTCAAGCGCGTTGAAGAAGAATCCAAGACCAAGGGCGGGATCATCATCCCCGACACGGCCAAGGAAAAGCCCCAGGAAGGCGAAGTCGTCGCCGTGGGCCCCGGCGTCCGTGACGAAGACGGCAAGTTCGTCGCCCTGGAGCTGAAGGCAGGCGACCGCGTCCTGTTCGGCAAGTGGTCGGGCAGCGAAGTGAAGATCGACGGCGAAGACCTGATCATCATGAAGGAATCCGACGTCCTGGGCGTGCTGTCGTAAGACGCGCCTCGGTTTCCGGTTTCTGATTTAAAATCTTATAGATAGGAGCAGCCCGCATGGCCGCTAAAATCGTAAAGTTCAACACCGACGCCCGCGACAAGATGCTGAAGGGCGTCAACGTCCTGGCTGACGCCGTCAAGGTCACCCTGGGTCCGAAGGGCCGCAACGTCGTGATCCAGAAGTCGTTCGGCGCCCCGCGCTCGACCAAGGACGGCGTTTCGGTCGCCAAAGAGATCGAGCTGGAAGACGCCTTCGAGAACATGGGCGCCCAGATGATCCGCGAAGTCGCCTCCAAGGCGAACGACAACGCGGGCGACGGCACCACCACCGCCACCGTCCTGGCTCAGGCCATCGTGCAAGAAGGCCTGAAGGCCGTCGCCGCCGGCATGAACCCGATGGACCTGAAACGCGGCATCGACCAGGCCGTCGCCGTGGCCCTGGACGAAGTGAAGACCATCTCCAAGCCGGTCTCCAACAACTCGGAAATCGCCCAGGTCGGCACCATCTCGGCCAACGGCGACGCTGAAATCGGCGAGCTGATCGCCCTGGCCATGGCCAAGGTCGGCAACGAAGGCGTCATCACCGTCGAAGAAGCCAAGACGGCCGAAACCACCGTCGACATCGTCGAAGGCATGCAGTTCGACCGCGGCTACCTGTCGCCCTACTTCATCACCAACCCGGACAAGATGGAGGTCGCCCTCGAAGAGCCCCTCATCCTGCTCCACGAGAAGAAGCTGACCTCGCTGCAGCCCATGCTGCCGGTGCTGGAAGCCGTGGTTCAGTCGGGCCGTCCCCTGCTGATCATCGCCGAGGACATCGAAGGCGAAGCCCTGGCCACCCTGGTCGTCAACAAGCTGCGCGGCGGCCTGCGCGTCGCCGCCGTCAAGGCTCCGGGCTTCGGCGATCGCCGCAAGGCCATGCTGGAAGACATTGCCATCCTGACGGGCGGCCAGGTCATCTCTGAAGACCTCGGCATCAAGCTGGAAACCGTCACCCTGGACATGCTGGGTAAGGCCAAGAAGGTCTCCATCACCAAGGACGACACCACCATCGTCGAAGGTTCGGGCGAGAAGGACGGCATCGAGGCCCGCGTCGGCCAGATCAAGCGTCAGATCGAGGACACCACCTCGGACTACGACAAGGAAAAGCTGCAAGAGCGTCTGGCCAAGCTGGCCGGCGGCGTGGCCGTCCTGCGCGTCGGCGGCTCGACCGAAGTCGAAGTGAAGGAAAAGAAGGACCGCGTCGACGACGCCCTGAACGCGACCCGCGCCGCTGCCGATGAAGGCATCGTCCCGGGCGGCGGCGTGGCCCTGCTGCAAGCCTCCAAGAAGCTGATCGATCTGAAGGGCGTCAACGCCGATCAGAACGCCGGCATCAACATCGTGCGCCGCGCCCTGCAGGCTCCGATCCGTCAGATCTCCGAGAACTCGGGCGTCGAAGGTTCGATCGTGGTCGGCAAGGTCATGGACTCGACCGACGCCTCGTTCGGCTTCAACGCCCAGACCGAAGAGTACGGCGACCTCGTCCAAATGGGCGTGATCGATCCGGCCAAGGTCGTCCGTTCGGCTCTGAAGTCGGCCGCCTCGGTCGCCGGCATCATGATCACCACGGAAGCCGCCATCGCTGACGCGCCGAAGAAGGCCTCGGCCGGCGGCGCCCCCGACATGGGCGGCATGGGCGGTATGGGCGGCATGGACTTCTAAGTCCAAGTCACCTCACGCTGAGACTACGGAAGGGGCGGGATCGAAAGATCCCGCCCTTTTCTTTTTCTTCTCCCCTTGCGGGAGAAGGATTAACGGCCCGCCTCCCCCACCTCACGTCCCGCCAGCCGCGCCCCCTCGACCACCGCCGGGTCGGTCCGCGCCGTGTCCAGCACCCAGTCGCGAAACCGGGCGATCTTGGGGGTCAGGCGGCGGCCCGGCGGGTAGCAGAGCCAATAGCCCTCGGCCAGGGCGACGGTCTCCTCGAACGGCCGGACCAGAAGTCCCCGTTCGATCTCGCGGCCGTAGAGGATGGGCGACCCCAGGGCCACGCCCTGATCGCCCAGCGCCGCCGCCACCTCCATCGCCTGATTGTCGGCGGTCAGGCGCGGCGGCGGGGCGGCGTCGGCGGGGGCCACCCCGGCGGCGGCGAACCAGGCCGCCCATTCCTGCGGCTCTCCGACCAGATGGGCGCGCTTCAAGTCCGCAGGCGTCTTCAGATCCAGCCGGTCGCGCATCGCGGGCGTGCAGACGGGCGTGAAGACGGCGGGCATCAGGAAACGGCTCTCCAGTCCCGGCCAGCGGCCCGAACCGAACCGCAGCGCCACGTCCAGCCCATCCGCCCCCAGGCCGGACAGGACCGGACTGGTGTCCACCCGCACCGCCAGATCCGGGTTGGCCAGCTGGAAAGACCCCAGCCGCGTCGCCAGCCACTGGGTCGCCAGGGTCTGGAGCGTGGTGACGGCCAGCACCCCTTGATCGGTCTCGATCACCTCGGCCACGGCGCGGCGCAGCAGGGTCATCGCCTCGGTCGCCGCCGTGGCCAGCCGCTCGCCTTCGGGCGTCAGGGCCACCTGCCGCGTGCCGCGCGTGAACAGGGGCCGCTCCAGCCGCTGCTCCAGGTCGCGGATGCGCCAGCTGACCGCCGCCTGGCTCATGCCCAGAACCTCGGCCGCGCGGGTGAAGCTGAGCAGACGCGCCGCCGCCTCGAACACGCGAAGCGCGTCGACCGGGATGCGGGAAAGAGGATCAGACATAAGTCAACCTTATGGATGAACGCCGTCGTCTCGTTTGTGATAGTCGCCACCATGCGCCATTCTGATGATCTCAGAAAGGAGGACGAACAATGGAAGACATTCACCGCACTCATAAGGAACCCGCGTGGGGCTGGATCGGCGCCTTGCTTGACGCCCACCGCCTTTCACGCCGCGAAACCGGCGATGTCCGTCTCAGGGCCCGACCCTGCCCGACGCCCCCGCGTCCGGCGGCCTGCTGACGGCCGCCGCTGCGCCGGGCGCGGCCTCTAGCGCGCGACAAGCGCGACAAGGCGTCGCGCCCGGCGTCCTTCCGCCAGCGGAGCGGTTGCCCCCGCGCGGCGCCCCCGCCCATAAAGGCGCCTTCATCGTCACAGAGGGGGCCCTGATCGATGCGCCGCACCACCCGTATTTCGTCCTTCGCCGCAGCCGCGCTGATCGCCGCCGCCGGCCTGACCGTCGCCGTTCCGGCCGAAGCTCAATCGCGCCGCGCCGCGCCCGCCATCGAGCGTTCGGACTGGCCCGCGCGCGCCGCCCCGGCCCAGACGCGCGCCGTGACCTTCGCCGCATCGGCGGCCCCGTCGGGCGCCCTGGTTCTGCCGCTGTCGTCGGAGGCCGAGCTGGCCGCGCGCGGCGCCGCCCTGGACGCCGGGACGCGCCAGGCGATCGCCTCGGCCCTGACCGCCGCGCGCTTCGACTACAAGGCGCGCCAGACGTTGAATCTGCACGGCGTTGGCGGCTGGGACCGCATCCTGGTCGTCGGTCTGGGCGCAGCGCCCAAGGCCGCAGACATTCAGACCGCCGGGATCGTCGCCGGCCGCGCCCTGAACAGCCAGCCCGGCGCCCTGACCGCCCTGACCTCGGGCCTGTCGGCTGATCTGGCCTCGGAACTGGCGACCGGCCTGGGCATCGGCCACTATCGCTCGGATATCTATGTCACCACCGGCCGCGACCGCCCGACGCCCGGCGCCCTGACCGTCATCGCCGATGACGCATCGGGCGCCCAGGCGCATCACCGTCGCGGCGCCGCCCTGATCGAGGCCATGGCTTGGACCCGCGACGTGTCCAACGAACCGGCCAACGTCATCTATCCGGAAAGCTTTGTCGAGCGCGCCCGCGCCGCCTTCGCCGGCGTGCCGGGGGTCGAGATCACCGAACTGGACGTGCCCGCCATGCAGCGCCTGGGCATGGGCGCCCTGCTGGGCGTCGGCCAGGGCTCCAGCCGCCCGCCGCGCCTTCTGGCCGTGCGCTATCGCGGCCAGGGCGCGTCCAATGACGGCCCGATCGCCCTGCTGGGCAAGGGCATCACCTTCGATTCCGGCGGCATCTCCATCAAGCCGGGCGCCAATATGGGCAATATGAAGATGGACATGTCCGGCGCCGCCAGCGTTGTCGGCGCGGTCCTGGCCCTGGCCAAGGGCGGGGCGCCGGTGGACGTGGTCGCCGTCGCCGCCCTGGCCGAAAACATGCCCGACGGGAACGCCATCCGCCCGGCCGACGTGCTGACCGCCATGAACGGCAAGACCATCGAGATCATCTCGACCGACGCCGAGGGACGCCTTGTATTGGCCGACGCCGTGGTCTGGGCCGACACCACGCTGAACCCCGCCGCCATAGTCGATGTCGCCACCCTGACCGGCTCGGTCGGCGGCGCCCTGGGCAATGACTATGCCGGCCTGTTCAGCCGTCACGACGCCCTGGCCGACCAGTTGAAGACGGCGGGCGACGCCACGGGCGAGACGCTATGGCGCCTGCCGCTGCACCCCTCCTATGTGCGGGCCACCTCCTCGACCATCGCCGACATCAAGAACTCGGGCGACGGCGGGGCGGGCGCGGGCACCGGCGCCCACTTCATCGGCTATTTCGCCCGGCCCGAGACGCCCTGGGCGCATCTGGACATCGCCAACATGGCCTTCGGCGGCGCTAGCGACGTCAAGCCGGCCGGTTCTGCGGGCTACAGCGTGCGCCTGCTGGAGCGTTTCGTGCGCGACTTCCAGCCGGTGGCCAGAGAGAAGGGAACGGGCGGCTACTGAACCGCCGCATCCTCAATCGACGGCGACGATCTCGACCGACTGGCCCGCCACGGTCGCATCGTCGCCGACCCGCTTGCCCATCAGGGCGCGGGCCAGGGGCGAGACATGGCTGACGCTGCCCTTGGCCGGGTCGGCCTCGTCCTCGCCGACGATGCGCCAGGTCTGGCTGCGGCCGTCCTCGCGCTCGATGGCGACCGATCCGCCGAAGCGCACCCGCCCGTCCGACGCCGTCTCCAACAACTGGGCCGAGGCTCGGCGCGCCGACCAGTAGCGCAGGTCGCGCGTGGCGCGGGCCATGGCGGTGCGGTCCGCCTCGATCGCCCCCTGAGTCTGAGCGCGGGTATAGGCCGCCCGCGCCGCCGCCAGCTCGGCCTCAATCAGGGCCAGCCCCTCGGCCGTGACATGGTTGGGATGGGGCGAGATCGGGCGGTCCACCAGGTCGGCGGCCGTGGCTTCCAGATCTTCTTCTCGGGTGAAGGCGACGCTCATGATGATAGAGCCTATGCCCCGCGCAATCGTTCCGGTCTAGGAAGGTCGAATGACGCGCTCCCCGCACACAATCGCCGTGATCGGCGCCGGTCCCGCCGGACTGATGGCCGCTGAACGTCTGGCTCAGGCGGGCCTGCGCGTCGTCGTGCATGAGCGGATGCCCTCGGTCGCGCGCAAGCTGCTGATGGCCGGGCGCGGCGGGCTGAACCTGACCCATTCGGAGCCGCCCGAGCCGTTCCTGAACCGCTATGACGCCGCCGCGCAGGCGCGCATCAAGGGCTGGCTGGACGCCTTTTCGCCCGCCGATCTGATCGACTGGGTCGAGGGGGTGGGCCAATCGACCTTCATTGGTTCATCCGGCCGAGTGTTCCCGAAAGCGATGAAGGCCTCGCCCCTGCTGCGCGCCTGGCTGGCGCGGCTGGAGGCGTTGGGCGTGGAGATCCGCACCCGCTCGTGCTGGATCGGCTGGCAAGACGAAGCCCTGACCTTCGACACGCCCGACGGCGAGCGAACAGAACGCCCCGACGCCGTGATCCTGGCTCTGGGCGGCGCCAGCTGGGCCAAGCTCGGCTCCGACGCCGCCTGGGTTCCCGCGCTGGAAGAAGCGGGCGCCGCCGTCGTCCCCTTCCGCCCCGCCAATGTCGGCTTCGACGTCGCCTGGTCGTCCATGTTCCGCGAGCGTTTCGCCGGAACGCCGCTGAAGGGGATCGCCCTGACGCATGAGGGCCGCACGGTGCGCGGCGAGGCCATGATCGCCGCCTATGGGATCGAAGGCGGCGGCGTCTATGCCCTGTCCGCCGGGCTACGCGCGGCGATCGAGCGCGATGGAACGACCTCGCTGATGCTCGACCTGCGGCCCGATCTGAGCATCGAAGCCCTCGCTCAGCGCCTGTCGAAACCGCGCGGCAAGGACAGCCTGTCGAACTGGCTGCGCAAGGCCGCGCGGCTGGACGCCGCCGCTGTCGCCCTGTTGCGTGAAGGCGGTCCGCTGCCTGCAGACCCGGCCGAACTGGCGGCCCGGATCAAGGGCGTCGCCCTGACCCTGACCGGGGTGCAGGGCCTGAGCCGCGCCATCTCCTCGGCCGGTGGCGTGGCGCTGGACGCCGTGGACGAGCGGCTGATGCTGAAGGCGCGGCCCGGCGTCTTTGCGGCGGGCGAAATGCTGGACTGGGAGGCGCCGACCGGCGGCTATCTGCTCCAGGCCTCCTTCGCCTCAGGCGTCGTCGCGGCGGACGGCGTGCGCGCCTGGCTGGACGGGCGCTGAGGCCTTTCGGGGTCGACAGCGGCGCCCTCAGGGGGCAGCGTGGCGCAAATCGTTCAAGAGCCGAGCCTGCCCATGACCCTCGCCCGTTCCGCCGCCGTCGGCCTGATCGCCGTCCTGATGTGTTCGACCTCCGCGCTCGCCCAAACCGGCCGCGTCGACCCGGCTCGGCTAAACGAGGCGACGCGCGTCCTGGCGTCCGACGAGTTCGAAGGCCGCGCCCCGGTCACGCCCGGCGAAGACCGCACCATCGAATGGTTGTCGCAGCAGTTCCAGACGCTGGGTCTCGAACCCGGAGGTCCGAACGGGTCGTGGGTGCAGGTGGCCCAGGTCAGCCGCACCAGTCAGGACGGCCCCGCCGCCATCAGCATCACCGCCAACGGCCGCACGACCGAACTGCAGCGGGCCAAGGACGTCATCGTCTCGTCCGACCGGCCGGTGGAGCGCATCAACCTGACCGATGCGCCTCTGGTCTTCGTCGGCTATGGCGTCGATGCGCCCGAGCGCGGTTGGGACGACTACAAGGGCGTCGATCTGACCGGCAAGATCATGCTGGTGCTGGTCAACGACCCCGACTTCGGCGCGCCTGAAGGCCACCCCGTCGCGGGCAAGTTCGACGGTCAGGCCATGACCTTCTACGGCCGTTGGACCTATAAGTTCCAGGTGGCGGCGGCGCATGGCGCGGCGGGCGTTCTGGTCATCCACGACACGCCGGGCGCGGGCTATCCGTGGTCGACGTTGGAGAATTCCTCGACCGCGCCCAAGTTCGACATCGTCCGCGCTGACCCGAACAAAGAGCGCGTGGCGGCTCAAGGGTGGATCCAGGGCGCCGTGGCCGAACAGCTGTTCAGGGACGCAGGCCTCGACTTCGCCGCCCTGAAGGATCAGGCGCGCACGCCCGACTTCCAGCCCGTGGCGCTGGACGGCGTGACCCTGTCCATCGACTTCGGCCAGAAGGCCGACCGGGTCGAGACGCGCAACGTCATCGGCCGCCTGCCCGGAACCAAATACCCGGACGAGACGGTGATGTTCGGCGCCCACTGGGACGCCTATGGCCGCGCCACGCCCAAGAACGGCGACGACATCTATAACGGCGCCGTCGACAATGCGACGGGCGTAGCGGGCGTCATGGAGATCGCCCGTCTGTTCGCCGAGGGGCCGCGCCCCGAACGCTCGACCGTCTTCATCAGCTGGGCGGCAGAAGAGACGGGCCTGCTGGGCGCTGAATACTATGCCGCCAATCCGGTCTGGCCGCTGGAGACGACGGTCGCCAACATCAACATGGACAGCCTGCTGCCGGGAACCGAGATCGACCCGAACATCGTCGTCATCGGCGCGGGCAAGAACGATTTGGACGACCGGCTGGCGGTGCTGGCCGCGCGCGAGGGGCGTCGCCTGATCCCCGATCCCGCGCCGCATGCGGGGGCCTTCTATCGCTCGGACCACTTCCCGCTGGCGAGGAAGGGCGTGCCCGCCCTGTTCGCCGCCGCAGGCTTCACCGGCCACAACGACGCCAGCCGCGACTATGTCGCCAACCGCTATCATCAGCCTTCGGACGAATGGACGCCACAGTGGACGATGGACGCCGCCGCCGCCGATGTGCAGCTGCTGTATGAAGTCGGCCGCGATCTGGCCAATTCGCGCGACTGGCCCGCGTGGAAGCCGGGCGACGAGTTCGAGGGCGCCCGCAACGCCTCGGCGTCGGCGCGCCAGTAATCGGCCGCAAGTGACGTGAAGCCGCCAAGGCGCTAGAGCCGTCCCATGACCAGCCTCCCCGACCTCCATGGCGTCTGCCCGCCGCGTTTCAATGCGGTGAAGGACGCCTTCGCCGCCAACTTCACCGACGCGCCCGAGAGGCTGAACGAACTGGCCGCGCGCTTCAGCGTGACCATCGACGGCGAGGTGGCGGTCGACCTGTGGGCCGGGTCGGCCGATCTGGCGGGGACCAGGCCGTTCGCCGAGGACACGCTGGTCCCGGTCTTCTCGACCGGCAAGGCGGTGATGGCCCTGATGATCGCGCGCTGCGTGGACAAGGGACTGTTGTCCTATGAGGACCGGGTCGCCGACCACTGGCCCGCCTTCGGCGCGGCAGGCAAGGACCAGCTGACCGTCGGCCAGTTGATGAGCCACCAGTCCGGCCTGCCGGGCTTCGATGGCGGGGCCGAGCCCGAGATCTGGTTCGACCGTCAGGCGGTGCTGGACAAGCTGGCGGCCCAGACGCCGCTGTGGGCGCCGGGGACAGCGTCCGGCTATCACCCCATCACCATCGGCTATCTGGCGGGCGAGCTGTTCCGCATCGTCGACGGGCAGACCATGGGAGCGGCCCTGCGCGAAGACTTCGCCCAGCCGTTCGATCTGGACCTGTGGATCGGCCTGCCGGAAAGCGAACACGGCCGCGTGGCCCAACTGCGCAAGCCCGCCGCCGCGCCGGACCTCGGCCCCATCGACGCCATCAAGAAGGCCGCCTTCCTGGATCGCGGCTCGGCCCCCGGGGGACGCGGCTCGACCGAGTGGCGCATGGCGGAGATTCCGTCCGCCAACCTGCATGGCACGGCCAAGGATCTGGCCCGGATGATGTCCATCATCGCCACCGGCGGCGCGCTGGATCACTTGACCGTGCTGTCGGAGGAAACTCTGGCTCAGACGACGCGCGAGCGCATCCACGGGCCCGACAAGGTGCTGCCCTTCGACATAAGCTGGGCGGCGGGCTTCACCCGCAATCAGGGCCTGAACATCTTCGGCCCCAACCCCGAGGCGGTCGGCCACTGCGGCTGGGGCGGATCGATGGCGTTTGCGGATCAGGCGGCGGGCGTCTCGGCCGCCTATGTCATGACGCGCCAGTCGCCCCACCTGCTCGGCGACCCGCGCGCCCTTCGGTTGGTCGAAGCGCTCTATACAGCCTTGTAAGACGGCGCCTTAGGCTTCCGGCCCCCAAGCCAGCTGGTCGTGGACGATCAGCCAGCCGTCGACCGTGCGACGCAGGATGCGGGTGAACAGGCCGCGATGGGTCTTGCCGTCGCGCGTCATCACCGCCCGGCCAGAGACCACCGCCGTATTGACGTCGAACTGCATGGTCTCGAACCACTCATAGGACAGCGTCCCCAGACCGCCGGGCGCCGCCGCGCGGGCGTCCAGGGCGGCGCGCACGCTGTCGGGCCCCTTCAGCGGGGTGTCGCCCAGGAAGACCAGCAAGGGCTCGTCGTGGACATAGGTGGCCATGACCGCATCCACCTGACCCGAGGTCCAGGCGGCGGCGGCGGCGTCCAGGGCGTCGCTGACCGCGTCGAAGGTCTCGGCCGTGGTCGGCGGGGCGGCGACGGCGACGGGCGCGCCCGGCGCGGCGGTCGGCGCGGCCTCGCGGCTGACCCCGACGCGCGCAGTGCGGATCACTTCATCGCCGCCGGTCTGAGGCGCGCCATGGGCGCAGGCCGTGGTCCCCCCGGCGAGCAGAACGGTTGCGGCGGCGGCGGCGAGGAAGCGGGAACAGATCATCATCGCCTTCTTCTTTAGGACGGGACGGCGCCCGACCTCAACGCACAGGCGGAGGATTCTCGCCGAGGGCGTCCATGCGGTCCTCGGCCGGGTCGTCCAGCAGGCCCGGTTCGGGCGCCACTATGGTCTCGGCGGTGTCCGACGCTCGACGCACCTTGAGCACCGCGCCCAAAGCGAAGACGGCGGCCCCGACCCAGATGAAGGCGAAGGAGGCGATGCGCAGACTTCCGAGGGCCTCGCCCTGCAAGGCACCGATGACGAAGACGATGGTCGGCGCCAGGAACTGCAGAAAGCCCATGCTGGACAAGGGCATCCGCCGCGCCGCCCAGGCGAAGAGGGCCAGCGGGATGACCGTCGCCGGTCCGGCGAACAGCAGCCAGGCGGTGGCGGCGGGGGAGGCGGTGAAATGGCCCTGACCCGTCGCCTCGATAAAGACGACCCAGGCCAGGCCGGGCAGGGCCAGCAGCAGGCATTCCATGAACAGGCCGGTCTGGGCGTCGACCGAGACCCGTTTGCGGATGATGCCGTAGCCGGCGAAGCTGAAGGCCAGCAGCAACGACACCCAAGGCGCATGGCCCAAGGCGACCGCCTGAAGCACCACGCCGATCGCCGCCAGGACGATGGCGATGACGCCGAAACGATCGATCCGCTCACGGAACAACCAGGCCCCGGCGGCCATGTTCAGCAGCGGATTGAGATAATAGCCCAGTGAGGCGTCCAACGTCCGGCCGTTGTTCACCGCCATGACGTATGTGGTCCAGTTGGCGGCGATCAGCACCGCCGACAGGGCCAGCCAGCCCAGCACCTTGGGCTGGCGGAAGACGGCGACGACCTGCGTCCACTGGCGCGACAGCATGACCAGGATCAGGGCCCAGACCAGGCCCCAGAGGGCGCGGTGGCCCATGATCTCCCAGGCGTCGGCGCCCTGATGCGCCATCTGCTGGAACACCAGGGGAATGAAGCCCCACAGCAGGTAGCAGAGCACCCCCGCCGCCAGGGCGGCGCGGGCTTCGGACGCGGCAGGAGCAGGGGAGGCGCTCACACTGGAACCTTTCGATCCCCGCCGCATCGCCGACGCGGCGGGGGACAACACGACTGACGCCCCTCAACCAGCCTCGCACCGCGTGCGAGGCTAGGGGCCTCTTCTTAGACAGTCAAAGTGCGGTAGCCGCTCTTGGGCGAGATGACGCCGGTCTCGTCCAGCAACTGGGCGATCTGCACGGCGTTCAGGGCCGCGCCCTTGCGCAGGTTATCCGACACCACCCAGAACGACAGGCCGTTCTCGACCGTCGGATCCTTGCGGATACGCGACACATAGACGGCGTGCTCGCCCGCGGCGTCGACCGGGGTGATGTAGCCGTCATGCTCCTGCTTATCGACGACCAGGATCCCGGGCGCCTCGCGCAGGATTTCGCGCGCCTCGTCCGGTTCGATCGAGCGGTCGAACTCGACCGTCACGGCTTCGGAGTGGCCGACGAAGACCGGCACGCGCACGCAGGTGACGGTCAGCTTGATCGACGGGTCGAGCATCTTGTGCGTCTCGTCCCACATCTTGGCTTCCTCGTCGGTGTAGCCGTCGTCGCGGAACGAACCGATGTAGGGAATGACGTTGAAGGCGATCTGCTTGGGGAACTTCTTCGGCGTGGCGTCGCCCAGGCCGTAGATGGCCTTGGTCTGGTTCCACAGCTCGTCCATGCCTTCCTTCCCGGCGCCCGAGACGGACTGATAGGTCGAGACGACGACGCGCTTGATCTTGGCCGCGTCATGCAGCGGCTTCAGCGCCACCACCAGCTGAGCGGTCGAGCAGTTGGGATTGGCGACGATGTTCTTCTTGGTCGCCAGCTTGGCGTCGTCCGGGTTCACCTCCGGCACGATCAGCGGCACGTCCGGATCTTGACGGAAGGCCGAGGAGTTGTCGATGACGATGGGACCGGCCTTGCCGATCTTCTCGGACCAGGCGCGCGAGACGTCGCCGCCGGCGCTCATCAGCACCAGGTCGACGCTCGAGAAGTCGAACTGCTCGATGTCCTGGCATTTGATGGTCTTGTCGCCGAAGGAGACCTCGACGCCTTTGGATTTTCGGGAGGCGATCGCGTGCATCTGTTCAACGGGGAAGTTCTCTTCCTCGAGAATGGTCAGGATTTCCCGACCGACATTGCCGGTGGCGCCTACGACGGCGACGCGATAGCCCATGATGAAATCATCCTTTGTTCGGGGGCGTTTGGGAGAAACGCTTCTGCATTTGGGTCTTTCGCAGTCGCGAAGCAACCAGAATCCTCCAATTCGTCGCCCGAATCCGCGAGCGCCTTCCCCCGGCCCCATCCGATGGCTATCTGCTGGCCATGACCTCCCGTATCCGCAACGCTTACGACATCCGCGTGGAAGAGGGCGTGATCACGCCCGAACCGGCCCAGGCCGCCCTGATCGGCGCGCTGGAGCGGCTGGAGACCGACCTGTCGAAGAAGGGGCTGTTCGGCGCCCTGCCCGAGGTCAGGGGCATCTACATCTGGGGCCCGCCGGGACGCGGCAAGTCCATGCTGATGGACCTCTTCTATTCCTCGACGCCTGAGCAGAAGAAGGTCCGCGCTCACTTCCACGCCTTCATGGCGCGCATCCATGACCTGGTGAAACAGTGGCGCGACGGCACGCCGCGCAGCCGCAAGGACGTGTTCGGAACCAGCAAGGGCGACGACCCCATTCCGCCGATCGCGGCCCTGATCGCCTCCGAGGCGCGCCTGCTGTGCTTCGACGAACTGCAGGTGACGGACATCGCCGACGCCATGATCCTGGGCCGGCTGTTCGAGGCCCTGTTCGAGAAGAAGGTGGTGCTGGCCGTCACCTCGAACCGCGCGCCCGAAGACCTCTACAAGAACGGCATCAACCGCCAGCTCTTCCTGCCCTTCATCGACATCATCCGCCAGCGCTGCGACGTGGTCGAGACGGCGGGCGCCCGCGACTTCCGCCTGGACCGCATGGCCGGGGCCAAGGTCTGGTTCTCGCCGTTGGACGCCGAGGCGCGGCAAGGCTTCGAGACCCTGTGGTCCGACCTCAAGGGCGGCGAGCCGGAAGAACCCATCGCCCTGCCGGTGCTGGGCCGCGAGGTGAAGCTGGAGCGCACGGTCGGCGGCATGGCGCGCGCGACCTTCAACGAGTTGTGCGGCCGCCCCTTGGGGCCGCAGGACTATCTGGCCGTCGCCCGGCGCTTCCACACCCTGTTCCTGGCCGACGTGCCCCTGCTCAGCCCGGCCAACCATCATGAGGCGCGCCGCCTGGTGACGCTGGTGGATGCGCTCTATGAGGCCAAGACCCGCCTGGTCGTCCTGGCGCAGGCCGCGCCCGAGGCCCTCTACACCGAAGGCGTCGGCGCCTTCGAGTTCGAACGGACGGTGTCGCGCTTCAACGAGATGCAGAGCGAGACCTGGCTGGAGCAGCGCCAGGAAGCCGAGGCGGCCTGAGCCTCCCCTCCTGTCCGCCGGGATGAGCGGTTTTCAGGGATGGCGCACTAAAAAGGGCCGCATCCGAAGACGCGGCCCCCTTCCATATCAAACGTCTAAGCGCTCAAGCAGCGAGCCGCGCGATAGCGCCCTTAAGCCAAGGAAGGCTCAATGTCCTTACAGGCCTGGATCAGGCCCTGGACCGAGGCGACCGACTTGGCGAACATCGCCTTTTCGTCGTCGTTGGTGGTGAACTCGATGACCTTTTCGACGCCCGCGGCGCCGATCAGGGCCGGGACGCCGACGTAGAGGTCCGACAGGCCGTATTCGCCCGACAGCCACACGGCGCACGGCAGGACGCGCTTCTGATCCAGCAGGTAGGACTTGGCCATGGCGATGGCGGATTCAGCCGGGGCGTAGAAGGCCGAGCCGGTCTTCAGCAGGGCCACGATCTCGCCGCCGCCCTTGCGGGTGCGCTCGACGATGGCGTCCAGGTCGGCTTGGCTCAGGAAGCCAGCGGCGACGGCGTCCGGCAACGGCAGGCCGCCGACCGTCGAGTGGCGCACCATCGGCACCATGTCGTCGCCGTGACCGCCCAGGGTCCAGGCGTGGATGTCCTGCACCGAAACGCCCGTCTTTTCAGCCAGGAAGTAGGCGAAGCGGGCCGAGTCCAGCACGCCGGCCATGCCGATGACCTTCTCCTTGGGCAGACCAGAGAACTTCTGCAGGGCCCAGACCATGGCGTCGAGCGGGTTGGTGATGCAGATGACGAAGGCGTTGGGGGCGTGCTGCTTGATGCCCTCGCCGACGGCCTTCATCACTTTCAGATTGATGCCGATCAGGTCGTCGCGGCTCATGCCCGGCTTGCGCGGCACGCCGGCGGTGACGATGCAGACATCGGCGCCCGCGATGTCGGCGTAGTCGTTGGCGCCCTTCAGGGCCACGTCCTGACCGAAGACGGCCGAGGCTTCGGCGATGTCCAGAGCCTTGCCCTGGGGGGTGCCTTCGGCGATGTCGAACAGGATGACGTCGCCCAGCGCTTCGCGCGCGGCCACGTGGGCCAGGGTTCCGCCGATCATTCCGGCGCCGATAAGGGCGATCTTCGCGCGAGCCATTCAGGTCTCTCCAGTCGATATTGCGTGTGCGAAACGGTAGTCGCTGGAACGGCGGTCTAGACCTGTCGGCGGGTCGCGGCAAGCGTTCCGCGTTGCGCCTTTCGTCGGGGCCTGCGAGGCTGCGGCCATGGCCAAACCCACGGACGCTCCCCTGATGACGGACGCCGCCTATGAGGCGCGCGCCCTGGCCGACGCCCTAGCCTGGCGCGACCGCCAGCTGAAACGGCCCGGCCTGTGGGACAAGACCACCCGCGCGACCCAGGACCGCATCAACCGCGTCATTCCCGAGCGCGTGCACGAGATCGTGACCGGCGCCGTCCAGCAGATGACGCGGGGACTGCTGGCCGGGTCGGAGTGGACCACCGCCCGCCCCTTGACCGAAGGCGCCCTGCAGGAGCGCGAAGCCAGGGTCCGCGCCCGCGTCGAGCTGTATCGCACCACCGCCAGCGTCGAGGGCGGGGTGGCGGGCGCCGGGGGCTTCCTGATGGCGGCGGCGGACTTTCCCGCCCTGATGGCGATCAAGGTCAAGATGCTGTTCGAGATCGCCGCCCTCTACGGCTATTCCGGGCGCGACTTGAAGGAGCGGGTGATCGTCCTGCGCATCTTCCAGCTGGCCTTCTCCAGCGCCCGGCATCGCCCCGAGGCCCTGGCCGCGCTGGAGGCCGCCATGCGCGCCCCGCATGATCCCGACGCCCTGAAGACCTTCGACTGGCGCAAGTTCCAGCTGGAGTATCGCGACTACATCGACGTGGCCAAGCTGGCCCAGCTGCTGCCCCTGGTCGGCGCGCCGATCGGGGCCGTGGTCAACTGGCGCATGACCCAGCGTCTGGCCGAGACGGCGATGAACGCCTATCGCCTGCGTCTTCTCGCCGATCAGGACGCCGCATGAGCTTCGCCGCCGACCCCGCCTTCGAGGCCGCCTCCGTCTTCGCCGCCGACTGGCCCCTGTGCCAGGTGCGGCTTCAGGACGACGGCCGCTTTCCCTGGCTGATCCTCCTGCCGCGCGTCCCCGGCGCGGTCGAGCTGGAAGACCTGACGCCCGAGCAGCGCGCCCTTCTGAGCGAGGAGATCGTCCGCGCCGGCGCCCTGGTGCGTGAACTGGGCGCCCTGCGCGGCGTCGCTGTCGACAAGCTGAACGTCGCCGCCCTGGGCAATGTCACGGCCCAGCTTCACGTCCATGTGGTCGGCCGCCGCCGCGACGACCCCCTGTGGCCCGATCCGGTCTGGGGGCGTCCGGGGGCGGTTCCTTGCACAACCGAAACGCGCGATGCGGCCCTGGCGCACGTCGCTTCCTTCTGATCCGAGGCTTGGGGACCGACTTTCGTTCGGAATCGCCCCCCTTCGTTGACACCCCCCCGTCTGCGTCACTAAAGCCTGTTGCACTGCAATCCGGCCCTGAATTTCCACGGGTTTTTTGAGAATCATTCGCATGTCGAACACTCCCCCGGCTGCGGGCGAAACTGGCGACCGGACGGGCCGCTACGTCCGTCACCCCAACGGGCACGTCGCACCGATGTCGCCCTTCACCGATATCTGGCGCTGGCACATGACCATGGTCGCGTCGATCCTGTTCCGCGTCACCATCGGCACGGCCAGCGTGGGCGTCGTCCTGCTGCTGGGCTGGGTCGCGATCGTCGCCTGCGGCCCGGACGCCTTCGCCTCGCTCGCCGCCTTCTCGGGCTCGCCGTTCGGTCTGTTCATCTGGTTCGGCCTGACGTGGGTGCTGTTCTCCTTCCTGCTGAACGGTGCGCGCCACCTGATCAACGACGCCGGCAAGGGGCTGGACCTCACGTCCGCCAACCTGATGGCCCAGATCGCCGTCTGGGGTCCGATCGTCCTGGCCGTCCTGTTCTGGGTCGTGCTGTTCGCTACCGGAAAGGTTTCGCTGTGAGCGCCGCGCCCAAGTTCAAGAACAATGTGAAAATCTCCGAGCGCCACGGCGCCGGGGAATGGAAGCTCGAAAAGCTGGCTCTGCTGGCCCTGATGCCGCTGGGCCTGTGGGCTCTGTCGACCGGCTTCACCCTGGCCGGCGCCGACTACGGCGCGGTCATCGCCTGGTTCGGCAGCCCCCTGAACGCCGGGCTGCTGGCCGTGACGGCGGTGGTCTTCTGCCTGTTCGCCAGCCTGGCCTGGAAGGTGATCCTCGAGGACTACGTCCCCGCTTCCTCCCGCTCGGCCCTGATCCTGGTGTCGAACCTGGTCTTCCTCGTGCTGGCGGCCGCCAGCGTCTTCTTCATCGTGCGTCTGGCGCTGGGCTCGGCCCCGCTGCCGGCCGGAGTCTGATCCCGCCATGGCTGCATACGAGCTTATCGATCACGAATACGACGTCGTCGTAGTCGGCGCCGGGGGCTCCGGCCTGCGCGCCGCCCTCGGCGCCGCCCAGCAGGGCCTGAAGGTCGCCTGCGTCACCAAGGTCTTCCCGACCCGCTCGCACACCGTGGCGGCCCAGGGCGGCATCTCCGCCTCGCTCGGCAACATGGGCGAGGACTCCTGGCAGTGGCACATGTACGACACCGTCAAGGGGTCGGACTGGCTGGGCGACCAGGACGCCATCGAATATCTGGTCCGCAACGCGCCGCAGGCCGTTTACGAGCTGGAACACTGGGGCGTGCCCTTCAGCCGCACCGATGAAGGCAAGATCTATCAGCGCGCCTTCGGCGGCATGACCCGCAACTTCGGCGAAGGCCCGGTGCAGCGCACCTGCGCCGCCGCCGACCGCACCGGCCATGCCATCCTGCACACCCTGTACGGCCAGTCGGTCCGTCGCGAGGTGAAGTTCTTCATCGAGTATTTCGCGCTGGACCTGATCATGCAGGACGGCGCCTGCACCGGCGTCACCGCGCTGCAGCTCGACACCGGCCAGTTGCACCAGTTCCGCGCCAAGATGGTGGTGCTGGCGACCGGCGGCTACGGCCGCGCCTATTTCTCGGCCACCTCGGCCCACACCTGCACCGGCGACGGCAACGCCATGGTGCTGCGCGCCGGCCTGCCGCTGCAGGACATGGAGTTCGTGCAGTTCCACCCGACCGGCATCTACGGCGCAGGCTGTCTGATCACCGAGGGCGCCCGCGGTGAAGGCGGCTATCTGACCAACTCCGAAGGCGAGCGCTTCATGGAGCGCTATGCGCCGACCGTGAAGGATCTGGCCCCGCGCGACATGGTTTCGCGCTCCATGACCATCGAGATTCGCGAAGGCCGCGGCGTGGGTCCGAACAAGGACCACATCTTCCTGCACCTGGATCACCTGGATCCCAAGATCCTGCACGCGCGCCTGCCGGGCATCTCGGAATCGGCCAAGATCTTCGCCGGCGTCGATGTGACCAAGGAGCCGATCCCGGTCCTGCCGACCGTCCACTACAACATGGGCGGCATCCCGACGAACTATCACGGCGAGGTGCTGACGCTGCGCGACGGCAACCCCGACAGCGTGGTTCCGGGCCTGATGGCCGTGGGCGAGGCCGCCTGCGTCTCGGTGCACGGCGCCAACCGTCTGGGCTCAAACTCCCTGACCGACCTGGTGGTGTTCGGCCGCGCCGTCGGCCTGCGCTGCGGCGAGGTCGTGGACAAGGCCTCGGCCGTGCCGTCGGCCTCCAAGGCCCAGACCGACGCGCACCTGGCGCGCCTGGATCGCTTCCGCAACGCCTCGGGCTCGACCCCCACGGCGCACCTGCGTCTGGAGATGCAGCGCGCCATGCAGGCCGACGCCGCCGTCTTCCGCACCGGCAAGACCCTGGACGAAGGCGTCCAGAAGCTGCGCTCGATCGACGCCGCCGGCTCGGACATCAAGACCACGGACCGCGGCCTGATCTGGAACACGGACCTGGTGGAGACGCTGGAGTACGACAACCTGATCGCCCAGGCCGTCGTCACCATCGAAGGCGCGGCCAACCGCACGGAATCGCGCGGCGCCCACGCCCGCGAGGACTATCCGGACCGCGACGACGTCAACTGGATGAAGCACACCCTGGCGTGGAAGCGTCCGGGCGAAGGCGTCCAGATCGACTACCGTCCTGTGCACAAATACACGATGACCGACGAGGTCTCGTACATCGAGCCCAAGGCTCGGGTTTACTAAGGGGGATCGCAGATGGTTCAGCTCAACCTCCCGCGCGGCTCCAAGCCCACGACCGGCAAGGTCCACAAGGCTCCGGCCGGCGCCAAGAACGTCAAGACCTACAAGGTCTATCGCTACGACCCGGAGACGGACGCCGATCCGCGCTGGGACTCCTACGAGGTCTCGACCGACGATCACGGCCCCATGCTGCTGGACGCCCTGATCCACATCAAGAACGAGATCGACCCGACCCTGTCGTTCCGTCGCTCGTGCCGTGAAGGCATCTGCGGCTCGTGCTCGATGAACATCGACGGCCGCAACACCCTGGCCTGCACCAAGGGCTGGGACGAGTGCTCGTCGCACAACATCACCATCGCCCCCCTGCCCCACCAGCCGGTGGTCAAGGATCTGGTGACGGACCTGTCGCTGTTCTACGCCCAGTACGACTCGATCCAGCCCTACCTCCAGTCGGACACGCCCGACCCGGAGAAGGAGCGTCTGCAGTCGCCGGAAGACCGTGAAAAGCTGGACGGCCTGTACGAGTGCATCCTGTGCGCCTGCTGCTCGACCTCGTGCCCGAGCTACTGGTGGAACCAGGAGGAATACCTCGGCCCGGCGGCCCTGCTGCAGTCCTACCGCTGGATCTCGGACAGCCGCGACGACGCCACCCAGAAGCGTCTCGACGACCTGGAAGACCCGTTCAAGCTGTATCGCTGCCACACGATCATGAACTGCGCCCAGGTCTGCCCCAAGGGGCTGAACCCGGCCAAGGCGATCGCCGAGACCAAGAAGCTGATGGTTTCGCCGTCCCGCAAGAAGACGGCCGCCTGATCCAGCCGGTCCGAACGAAAAGAAAAGCCCCCGGCGCCGCCTGGTTCCGGGGGTTTTCCTTGGCCGGCGCGTAGCAAGGCTTGCCAACCCCGCATCCAGAGTTAAGACCGCTTCCATGCCCAAGATCACCTACATCGAGCACGACGGAACCGAGCACACGGTCGAGGTCAAGAAAGGCCTGTCCGTGATGGAGGGCGCGATCCGCAACAATGTGCCGGGTATCGACGCCGACTGCGGCGGGGCCTGCGCCTGCGCCACCTGCCATGTCTATGTCGACGAGAATTTCGCCGCCGAGACGGGCCGCCCCTCGGCCATGGAAGAGTCCATGCTGGACTTCGCCGAGAACGTCGAGCCGAACAGCCGCCTGTCCTGCCAGATCCGCGTCACCGACGACCTGGACGGCCTGATCGTGCGCCTGCCGGAAAGCCAGCACTGAGATGATCGACGCCCGGCTGCTGGACGCGGTCGGGTCTCTGGCCGCCCTCCATGCCCGGCCGGACCACATTCCTCTGATCGGGATCGCCGGAGCGCAAGGCTCCGGCAAGACCACCCTGGCCCGCGCGGCGGCCCAACGCTCGGGGGCCGCGCACCTGTCGCTGGACGACGTCTATCTGACCAGGGCCGAGCGCCAGGCCCTGGCCCGCGAGGTCCATCCCCTGTTCGCCGTGCGCGGCCCGCCGGGGACGCATGATCTGGCGCTGCTGGAGCGAACCCTGGCCGCCCTGCGCGCCGCCGGCGCCGACAGCCGCACGCCGCTTCCCGCCTTCGACAAGCTGGCCGATGATCGCGCGCCCAGAACGGACTGGCCTGTGTTTGCGGGCCGCCCGTCGGCGGTGTTGGTCGACGGCTGGTGCCTGGGCGCGACGCCGCAGGCCGAGGCTGACCTCGCCGCGCCGGTCAACGCCCTGGAGGCCGAACGGGACAGGCAGGGGATCTGGCGACGCGCCTCCAACGCCGCCCTGACCGGTCCCTACGCCGAAGTCTTCGCCCGCTTCGACGCGGTGCTGTTCCTCAAGGCGCCGTCCTTCGACGCCGTGCTGGACTGGCGCTGCGAGCAGGAGGCGAGGCTGATGGATCTGCCGCCCGCCGATCTTCCGCCCGCCCGGCGCGCCGAACTGGCCGTCTTCATCCAGCATTTCGAGCGGATCACCCGCCATATGCTGGCCGGGGGGATACAAGCCGACATGACTTTTGCTCTGAACCGCAGCCGACGCCTCCTCGCAACCTGAAGGCTCAGTCCCGCATCGTCCGGAGCGCGCCCAGGCGAGCGAAGGCCAGGGTCAGGGCCTTGCGGCGCGCGGGCGCCAGGGGGGTGACGGGCGCGTCGCGCACCACCGCCCCGCCGAAGCCATCGGCCACGATCAGGCCCGGCTCGTCCGGCAATACGCCCTGCGGAAACTCCGGCGCGACAGCGAAGTAGAAGGCGTCGCAGAAGGGACCGTACTCCTGCCATTTGCGGTCGACGCGATAGTCGTCGACGCCCGACTTCACCTCGCAGATGACGATGTCGCCCTTGGGCCCCAGGGCCATGACATCGGCGCGCCGTCCATTGGGCAGGCAGACCTCCAGCAGGGGCGCATAGCCCATGTCCAGCATCAGCCGCGCCGCGCCCCGCGTGACGGACAGGGTCGTCTCCGGGCGGCTGAAGACCAGTTCGAGGTGAAGCGCGGCGGCGGCCATGCGCCTTTATGTTCCGCCTATGTTCCTACCGCAAGCGCTGCCGGTTCACGCGCCACTGCTCGCGCGTCTGGCCCCACAGATTGACCGCGTGCTCATGGAAGGGCGGCGGCATGACGCCCGGCCCGCGATTGGTCGAGCCGAGCCGTTCGGCCACCTTCTCCGACGCCCGGTTGTCGGGGTCGATGCAGTGGATGACGTCCGGCCAGTCCAGCACGTCGCAGGCGTAGTCCATCGTCGCCGCAGCGGCCTCCATCGCATAGCCCTTGCCCGTGGCGTCGCGGTGCAGACTCCAGCCCACCTCGCGGCCCGGCCAGCCATAGGGATGCAGCGGCCCGATGCGCCCCATCCACAGGCCGGTCGTCTTCTCGATCAGCGAGAACATGCCCTCGCCGTGCAGCGCCCACATGCCCGCGACCGAGGCGATGCCGCGCCACACCTCATGCCGGGACTGCACCCCGCCGATGAAGCGCGTCGTCTCGGGGTCGCTCATGAAGTCGGCCCAGCGCGGAAAATCCTCCAGCGTCGGCGGGCGCAGAAACAGGCGTTCGGTCTCCAGCGTGGGACCGAGGGGCGATGTCGGGCGGTCGATCACAACAGATACTCGCGTTCCAGGGTGTAGACGCTGCCGTCCCCGGTCAGGACGCTGGAGTAAAGCCCGAAGCGATCCACCCGGATCGGCGGCGACTTCAGCAGATTGTGCCCGGTGATCCAGGCGCCGATGCGATCGGGATTCGCCTGGGGCTTTAGATAGGCCAGGGTGACGTGCGGCCGGTATTCACGTTTTTCCGGCGGAACGCCTGCCCGCTCGCCCGCCGACCGGCAGCGCCCGGCCAGGACGTTCAGCCGCTCGGACCGCTCCAGCCCGGCCCACAGGGTATGGCTGCGATGGGCGTCGCCGAAGGCGCCGACGCCGTTCAGGGTGATCTCGAACGCCCCGCCGCCCTCGGCGCGGGTCAGCTCCGAGGCCAGATCGTCGGCCGTGCGCTCGGACGCCTCGCCATAGAAGGCCAGGGTGACATGCAGGGCGTCCAGCGGCCGCCAGCGCGCGCCGGGCAGGCCGGATTGACGCCGCGCCAGGGTCTCGGCGACGTCCTCGGGAATGGCGATGGCGGTGAACAGGCGCAACATGCGACCCTTGGTAGCGGGCGGAACCGGCGGCCGGAAGTCCGGTTTTTCTTGCAAGGATGCGTCTGCATCCCGATATTTCAGCCAAAGGTCGGGACATTCCCGGCCGAATGGGAGACTTCTTTCGCGATGAGCGATTTCAACAACGGCTATGCGCGCCCGCTTCCGCAGTCGGCGGACATGTCCGTCGACGCCGGTCTGCGCACCTTCATGCTGGGCGTTTACAACAAGCTGGCGATCGGTCTGGTCGTCGCGGGCGCCCTGGCCTACGTCACCGGCAACGTTCCGGCGGTGCAGCAGCTGCTGTTCGCACGCATGCCGGACGGCCGCATCGGCCTGACGATGCTGGGCATGATCGTCCAGTTCTCGCCGCTGGTCATGTTGTTCGGCTCGATGTTCTTCATGAAGAACCCGACCGCCAAGGGCGTGAACATGCTCTACTGGGCCGTGGTCGCCACCATCGGCGCGGGCCTGGGCGTGCTGTTCCTGCGCTACACCAACGGCTCGCTGGCCTCGACCTTCTTCGTCACCGCCGCGGCCTTCGCGGGTCTGAGCCTGGTCGGCTACACGACCAAGAAGGATCTGACCGGCATGGGCACCTTCCTGATCATGGGCGTGATCGGTCTGGTCATCGCCTCGATCGTGAACATCTTCATGCAGTCGGGCGTGATGTACCTGATCATCTCGGGCGCCGGCGTGCTGATCTTCTCGGGCCTGATCGCCTATGACACCCAGCGCCTGAAGATGACCTACTACGCCCTGGGCGGCGACAAGAACGCGATGGGCGTGGCGACGGGCTTCGGCGCGCTGAGCCTGTTCATCAACTTCATCAACCTGTTCCAGTTCCTGCTGGCCTTCATGGGCAGCCGCGAATAGGGGCTTTCCAAGTGCGCTATGGCCGTGACGCGGTCACGGCCGACTTGAGCGCAGGCCTCAAGCAGCCCGAAGGGCGATAGGCCAAAAAAGAATGAGGCCCCGGCAGCAACGCCGGGGCCTTTTTCTTAGCTGCGTTCACGTTGAGGGTTGGCGACTGCCTAGCTCCGCTCATCCCGGCGGACGCCGGGATGAGCGGGAATGAAAGGGCGCTCTCTACTCCACCACCGTGAACTTGCGACTGTCGAAGACGCGCAGCACCTGGGCCAGGTCGCGGCCGCGCTTCAGCACATGGCCGCCCTCGCCGATCACGGCCCACTGGCCCTGCTTCAGGCGCAGGGCCGGACGCTTCTCGATGCGATAGAGCGGCGCGTCGCCGTGGCGGCGGAAGACGGCGAACTCGGCATGGTCCTTCTGGCCGGCCAGGGCGTAGTCGCGCCATTCGCCCGCCGCCACCATCCGCCCATAGACCCGCAGCATCTGGTCCAGTTCGCGGCGGTCGAAGAAGACCGGCCCCGCCTCCGGTTGCGCATTCGGACTGTCGACGTCGAAGCTCATGGCTTCAACTTAGGCCGCTCGCCGCGAAACGCCAGCGGCGGATCACGGGTCGGATCAGGGCCGGATCAGGGCCTGAACGCTTGTCACCCGCCGCGCGCCCGTCCAAAAGGCGGAACAAGTTCTAGATACGGAGACGAACCCATGGCGACGAGCGAAGGCTGGGACATGCCCACCGGAGACCTCATGAAGGGCAAGAAGGGCCTGATCATGGGGGTCGCGAACTCCAGCTCCATCGCCTGGGGCATCGCCTCGCAGCTGGCCGCCCAGGGCGCCGAGTTGGCCTTCACCTACCTGGGCGAAGGTCTTGAGCGCCGCGTGCGCCCGCTGGCCGAAAGCGTCGGCGCCAAGCTGCTGATCCAGGCCGACGTCACCGACGACGCCTCCATGGACGCCGCCTTCGCCGAGCTGGAGAAGGAATTCGGCACGATCGACTTCGTCGTCCACTCGGTGGCCTTCGCCAACAAGGACGAGCTGAAGGGCTCCTTCGTCGACAACACCACCCGCGACAGCTTCCTGCTGGCCATGAACATCTCGGCCTTCAGCTTCGTCGACGTGGCCAAGCGTTCGGCCAGGCTGATGCCGAACGGCGGCTCGATGATCACCCTGACCTATCTGGGGTCCGAACGGGTCATTCCGAACTACAACACCATGGGCGTGGCCAAGGCCGCGCTGGAAGCCGCGACCCGCTACATCGCGCGCGACCTGGGTCCGAAGAACATCCGCGTCAACGCCATTTCGGCGGGCGCCATGCGCACCCTGTCGCTGGCGGGCATTTCGGGCGGGCGCGGCCTGCACTCCAAATCGGCCCAGTTCTCGCTGATCAAGGAAGAGACCTCGATGGAAGGCGTCGCCGGCGCCGCCCTGTGGCTGTGCTCGGACCTGGGCCGCTCGACCACGGGCGAGGTCGTCCACGTCGACGCCGGCTTCCACGCCGTCGGCCTGCCGGACGACATGGAAGGCTGAACCCGACCGGGTTTGGGACAGACAGAGGGCCGCCGGGCGAACCGGCGGCCCTTTTTGCATCTCCCCCACTACCCGCTCATCCCGGCGTCCGCCGGGATGAGCGGGTAGGGACAGGTTTCCTCTTCCGACGCACCGCCGCCCGGCCTAGCTTGAGCGCATGAGTTCCATACGCCTGCCCCCGCCCGCCAGTTTCTCGGCCGCCGCCGTGGCGACCGTCGTCGGTTTCGGCGGCACGGTCGCCCTGGTGGTGCAGGCCGGACAGGCCATGGGCGCGGCGCCGGCCCAGATCATCTCCATGGTCACCGCCCTGTGTCTGGGCATCGGCCTGCCCGGCGCGGTGCTGAGCTGGCGGTTGAAGATGCCGGTCGTCCTGGCCTGGTCGACGCCGGGCGCGGCCCTGCTGGCCGCCTCGACGCTCGGCCTCGGCTGGTCGACGGCCGTGGGCGCCTTCGTCATCGCCGGGCTGATGATGGTGCTGACCGGACTGGTTCCGACGCTGGGGCGGCTGGCCGAGCGTATTCCGGCCGCCGTGGCCTCAGCCATGCTGGCGGGGGTGCTGCTGCCCTTCTGCCTCAGGCTGTTCCTGGTCTTCCCGACCGATCTGATGCTGGCGGCAGGCCTGCTGCTGGTCTTTCTGGTCATGCGTCAACTGGCGCCCGCCTGGTCCCTGCCCGCCGTTCTGGTCGCCGCCTTCGCCGTGCTGACGCTACGCGGTCAGGTCGCCCTGCCCGAGGGGACAGGCCTGTTCGGCGCCCTGTCGCCGGTCATGCCCGCCTTCGACTGGAAGGCGGCGGTCAGTCTGGCCCTGCCGCTCTATCTGGTGACGCTGGCGTCGCAGAACCTGCCCGGTCTGGTGGTGCTGCGGGCCGCCGGCTACGCCCCGCCCGCGGGAAAGCTGATCTTCTGGGGCGGGCTGACCAGCACGCTTCTGGCGCCGTTCGGGGCGCACGGGGTCAATCTGGCCGCCATCACCGCCGCCATCTGCACCGAACCCGACGCCCACCCGGACGCCGCCAAACGCTGGACCGTGGGAGTGATCTACGGCCTGTTCTACCTGGTCGTCGCCCTGTTCGCCGCGCCGCTGGCGGGCCTGTTCATCGCCATGCCGACGGGGGCGCTGGCCGCCATCACCGGCCTGGCCCTGATCGCGCCCCTGACCGGATCGCTGGGGGCCATGATGGGCGAGGCCAAGGATCGCGAGGCGGCCGTCCTGACCTTCGCCGCCACGGCGTCGGGCGTGGCCCTGTTCGGGGTCGGCTCGGCCTTCTGGGGCCTGGCGGTCGGCTTCCTGGCTCTGGCGGCGCGGCGCTGGATTCCCGCGCGCGGCTGAGCGTCTCACGGCCTTTTACATTTCACGCCCTTTACGCCTTGAGCGGGGCCGTGGCAGCTTCCTCGCCTCGGCCGACTGGCGGCCGTCAGAGCGAGGCGATCATGGCGCACAAGTTCGAAGTCTATCAGGACAAGGCCGGCGAGTTCCGCGTCCGGTTCAAATACAACTCGGAAATCATCTTCTCGACCGAAGGCTATTCCGACAAGTCGGGCGCCAAGCGCGCCATCGAGTCGATCAAGAAATACGTCGGCGACGCCCCGACCGAAGAAGTCTGAGACTGCGCGGGGGCGCGGCGCACCGCCCGCCCCCGCAACCTCGCCTTACGGCTGCGCCGGGACGTTCAAGCCCCGCTGCACGGCCGGACGGGCCAGCCCGCGCCCCAGCCAGGCGGCCACGCGCGGAAAATCCGCATAGCCGACCAGTTCGCCCGCCCCATAGTGTTCGACCAGGTTGCGCACCCAGCCCAGGATGGCGATGTCGGCGATGGTGTAGTCGTCGCCCATGATCCAGGTTCGGCCCTCCAGACGCCCCTCCAGCACGCCCAGCAGACGCCGCGATTCCGCGACGTAGCGATCGCGCGGCCGCTTGTCCTCGAATTCTCGACCCGCGTATTTGTGGAAGAAGCCAACCTGGCCGAACATCGGACCGATGGCCGCCATCTGGAAGAAGACCCACTGCAGGGTCTCATAGCGCGCCGCCGGATCGGTCGGCAGGAAACGCCCTGTCTTCTCCGCCAGATAGACCAGGATGGCGCCGGACTCGAACAGGGCCAGCGGCTTCCCACCCGGCCCGTCGGGATCGATGATGGCGGGGATCTTGCCGTTGGGGTTCAGCGACAGGAATTCCGGCGTCCAGGTCTCATTGTTGAGGATATCGACCAGGTGCGCCTCATAGGGCAGGCCCAGCTCCTCCAGCAGGATGGAGACCTTCACCCCATTGGGCGTCGCCAGCGAATAGAGCTGCAGCCGGTCGGGATGTTGCGGCGGAAACGGACGGGTGACGGGAAAGGCGGACAGATCGGCCATGGGGCGCTCCAGGTCGGGTTGAGCCCCTAATGTCGGGAGCCCCAGCCAAACCGCAACCGCTTCGGCGTCAGTCTTCGTCGCGATCGCTGACTTCGGTCGGACGGACGATGCGCAGCCAGCCCTCATTGATGTGCAGTTCCGGCGCCGCCTCGCGGGTGAAGGGCAGATACCAGGTCGGGCCGCCCTCGGCCGGGGTGATCTCCAGCATGTCGTCGGCGCCGAAGTTCTGGACCGACTTCACCTTGCCCAGCACCACATCGGCCGGATCGCGGCCCTCCAGCCCGACCAGGTCGGTCAGGTAGAACTCGTCTTCATCAGGCTCTGGCAGGGCGTCGCGGGTGACGAACAGCTTCTGGCCGCGCCGGACGTCGGCCTCTTCCTTCGTCGCGATCTCCTTGACCTTGGCCACCACGCCCGCCTTGTCCGGCCGCGCCGAGAGCAGGGTCAGCACCGGCTTGCCGTCGGCGCCCAGCAGCGGCGAATAGCCGACCAGGGCCATGGCGTCGGCGGTATAGGCGCTGATCCGCACCTCGCCCTTCACCCCAAAGGCGCCGCCGATCTGGCCGACCAGGATCAGTCTGTCTTCGCTGCTCATGGCCGAGCTCCGTTTGCCGATGCGATGGGTCCAGATAGCAGAAAAGCAGCGCCCCGGAAGGACGCTGCTTTCCCGTTTCAACCGGCCGGGGCCGGATGAAGAGATAAGGCTCAGGCCTGCTCTTCGGTCGCCTCAGCGGCGACTTCAGCCGCAGGGGCTTCTTCAGCCGGCGCTTCTTCCACGGCCGGAGCGGCGGCGGCGGCGGCGGCTTCAGCGGCCTCGGCCTTGGCGGCGGCTTCGGCTTCCAGGCGGTCGGCTTCGCGCTGGGCGCGCTCAGCGGCGCGTTCCTGGGCCTTCTTGCCCGGCTCGCCCTTCTTCGGGTTGTTGCTCTGGGTCCACTTGACCTTGCCGACCAGAACTTCGTCCTGGCTCTGGCTGATGAAGCGGGCGACGCGGTCGGTCGGCTGAGCGCCCTTGGCCAGCCATTCCGAGATGCGGTCAGCCTTCAGGACGATGCGCGGGGTGGCGCTGTCCTTCGGCAGCATCGGGTTGTAGCTGCCGACGCGCTCGATGAACTTGCCGTCGCGCGGGCTGTGCGAGTCGGCGATGACGATGTGGTAGTAGGGGCGCTTCTTGGCGCCGCCGCGGGCCAGACGAATCTTCAGCATTTTCAGTCTCTTTCTAGAAAGGCGTTAGTTCTTTTTGGGGAAGCCCGGCAGACCCGGAAGGCCCCCCGGAAGTTGTCCGCCGCCCAGACCCGCCAGGCGGTCCTGAATGGCTTTCATTTCATCGGCCGAGGGTTCCGGCATCTTGCCGCCGCCCAGGGCCTTCAGGCGGTTCATGTCCGGACCGCCGCCGCCCATGCCGGGCAGGCCGCCCATCATGGAGGCCATCTTCTGCAGGTTCTTGCCGCCGCCCTTGGACAACGACTTGACCATGTCGGCCATCTGTCGGTGCTGCTTCAGCAGGCGATTGATGTCCTGAACCTCGACCCCGGCGCCCTTGGCGACACGTTTCTTGCGGCTGGCGTTCAGCAGGTCCGGCTTCTTGCGCTCGGCCTTGGTCATGGAGCTGATGACGGCCAGCTGGCGGTCGATCATCTTGTCCGAGACGTTGTTCTCGGCCATCTGGTTCTTCAGCTTGGCCACGCCGGGCAGCAGGCCCATGATGCCCTGAAGACCGCCCATCTTCTTCATCTGGTTCAGCTGGCCCGCCAGATCGTCCAGATCGAACTGGCCCTTGGCCAGCTTGCGGGCCATCTTCTCGGCCTTGGCCTGATCCAGCTCGCCCGCGGCCTTCTCGACCAGGGCGACGATGTCGCCCTGACCCAGGATGCGGCCGGCGACGCGGCGGGCGTCGAAGACGTCCAGCGCATCGACCTTTTCGCCCGCGCCCAGATATTTGATCGGCAGGCCGGTGACGGCGCGCATCGACAGCATGGCGCCGCCGCGCCCGTCGCCGTCGGCGCGGGTCAGCACCAAACCAGTCAGCGGCAGACGCTCGTGGAAGGCGGCGGCCGTGCGCACCGCGTCTTGACCCGTCAGGCTGTCGGCGACCAGCAGGGTCTCGACCGGCTTGGCGATCTCGGCGACCTCGGCCACCTCATTCATCAGCCCTTCGTCCAGGGTGATGCGGCCGGCGGTGTCGAGGATCAGGACGTCAAAGCCCTGCAGCTTGGCCGACTGCAGCGCGCGGCGGGTGATCTGGACCGCGCTCTCGCCCGCCACGATCGGCAGGGTCGCGACCTCGATCTGCTGGCCCAGGGTGGCCAGCTGTTCCATGGCCGCCGGACGCCGCGTGTCCAGCGAGGCCATCATGACCTTCTTCTTGTCGAACTTCGACAGACGCAGGGCCAGCTTGGCCGAGGTCGTCGTCTTGCCCGAGCCCTGCAGACCGGCCATCAGCACGACGGCGGGCGGGGTCGCATTGGTGTTCAGCGGAACCGGCTCTTCGCCGCCCAGCATCTCGACCAGGCCGTCATAGACGATCTTGACCACCTGATCGGCGGGCTTGACCGCGCGGATGACCTCCTCGCCGGTCGCGGCCGTCTTGGCGCGGGCGATGAAGTCCTTGACCACCGGCAGGGCGACGTCGGCCTCGAGCAGGGCGACGCGGACCTCACGCAGGGCCTCCTCGACATCCTTTTCGGACAGGGCGCCGCGACCGGTGATCCGGTCGAAGACGCCTGTCAGCCGCTCGTTCAGAGCCTCGAACATTCAAACCCTTTCATGCGCCTGGGCCTTAAGCCTCCGTGAGAAACGCCCATAGGCGGGCGACCTCTGCGAACGATCACGTCGACAGAGGCCCTCTCCGGGCTCATCCATCCATGAAAGGATGGGGTCGTCCCGGTGGAGGCGCAGGTTCAATTGCGCCGGAAGTCGCGGCTTATGGCGGAAAAGCAAGGCGATGTCGACTCCGTTTCTCGCGACGAAAGGCGACCACACAAAGGGTTTCTGCGTTGCAGCATGGGCTGGCGCGCTCGGATCCCGCTGATACGGTTCCTGTCCGGCCTCCCCGCTGAGAGACGATCCACATGACCCAGACCCCCGAGTTTCCCCATGATCGCCTCCGCGACGAGGTCCGGCTGCTGGGCGCCCTGCTGGGCGAGGTGATCCGCGATGAGGGCGGCCAGGATCTCTACGACCGGATCGAGGCGGTGCGTCAGGCCTCGGTGGCCTATCATCGCGATCCGGGATCGGACGGCGCTTCGGAGCTGGAGCGTCTGCTGGGCGAGCTCTCGCTGGATCAGGCGATCGGCCTGACGCACGGCTTCGCCGCCTTCTCCCTATTGGCCAATGTCGCCGAGGACCGGGCGGGCAAGCGCCGCGCCCAGGCCCAGGCCGAGGCTGGCGAACGAGCCGACACCCCCGAGGGCGTGCTCAAGCGTCTGGCCGGAGCGGGCGTCGACCAGGACGCCGTGCGCGACCTGCTGGCGCAGGCCCTGATCTCGCCGGTGCTGACCGCCCACCCGTCCGAGGTGCGGCGCAAGAGCGTCATCGACCGCACCACGGCGGTCGGCGAGCTGCTGGACGGCTGCGACCGCGACGGGATCGCCTGCGACGCCGAAACCCTGAAGGCGGCCCTGCGCCGTCAGATCGTCATCCTGTGGGCCACGCGGCTGACCCGCGCCTCGGCCCTGGTGGTGCAGGACGAGATCGACACCGTGGTCGACTGGCTGCAACGCATCTTCCTGCACGTCGCCCCGGCCCAGCTGGCCGAGTGGCGTCGCCTGCTGGACGCGCCGGACCTGACGCCCTTCGTGCGCATCGGCTCCTGGGTCGGCGGCGACCGCGACGGCAACCCCAATGTCGATGCCGACACCCTGCGCGCCGCCGTCCGCAGCCAGGCCCGCGCGGCGCTGGGCTTCTATCTGGACGAGGTGCACGCCTTGGGCGCCGAACTCAGCCTGTCCATCGACCTGACCCGCGTCACGCCCGAACTGGCCGCCCTGGCGCAAGGGTCGGGCGACGCCTCCATCCAGCGCGCGGACGAGCCCTATCGCCGGGGGCTCAGCCAGATCTACGCCCGCCTGTCGGCCGCCTACCCCGTCCTGACCGGCGAGCCGACGCCCCGTCCGGCCCGGTTTAAGGCTCCGCCCTACGACGCACCCGACGCCTTCCGCGCCGACCTGAACGTGCTGCACGACAGTCTGGTGCTGACCCACGGCGCCGTCTTCGCCGACGACAGGCTGGCGCGGCTGATCACGGCGGCGGACGTGTTCGGCTTCCACATGGCGACGCTGGACCTGCGCCAGAACTCCGACGTGCATCAGCGCGTGGTCGCCGACCTGCTGAAGGTCGCGGGCGTCTGCCCCGACTACGCCGCCCTGGACGAAGCCGAACGCCTGTCCGTGCTGGCGCACGAACTGGCCAGCCCCAGGCCCCTCTTCTCGCCCTATGCCGACTATGCGCCCGAGACGCTGAAGGAGCGCGCCATCCTTCAGGCCGCCGCCGAGGCCCTTTCAACCTTCGGTCCCCAAGCGATCCGCACCCACATCGTGTCCAAGACCGACGCCGCCTCGGACATGCTGGAGGTCTATCTGCTGCTCAAGGAGGTCGGCCTCTACGACCCGGCCGACCCGGGCGCCTGCCCCATTCAGGCCGCCCCCCTGTTCGAGACCATCGACGATCTGCGCGCCGCCCGCGCCACGCTGGAGCGCGTCCTGGCCGAACCCTCGGCTCGCGCCGTGGCCGAGGCGCGCGGGGTGCAGGAGGTGATGATCGGCTATTCGGACTCCAACAAGGACGGCTCCTACCTGACCTCGGGGTGGGAGCTGCACGAGGCCTCGCGCGCCCTGCTGGACGTCACCCGCGCGGCGGGGGTCCGGCTGCAACTCTTCCACGGCCGAGGCGGCGCCGTCGGGCGCGGCGGCGGTTCCGCCTTCTCGGCCGTGCTGGGCCAGCCCGCCGGCACCGTCGCGGGCCGCATCCGCGTCACCGAACAGGGCGAGGTCATCGCCAACAAATACGGCGAACCGGAAGTCGCCCAGCGCAACCTCGACGCCCTGACCTGCGGAACCCTGCTGGCCTCGTTGGGGCCGCAGTCCGACGCGGACTACAGCGCCGAGCACGGGGCCACGGCCGCGCGCCTGTCCGCCGCCTCGATGAAGGCCTATCGCGCCCTCGTCTATGAGACGCCGGGCTTCGTCGACTATTTCCGCGCCGCCACCCCCATCGCCGAGATCGCCGACCTGAAGATCGGTTCGCGCCCGGCCAGCCGCACCGCCTCCCCCACCATCGAAGATCTGCGCGCCATTCCCTGGGTGTTCAGCTGGTCGCAGTCGCGGGTCATGCTGCCCGGCTGGTTCGGCTTCGGCTCGGCGGTTCAGGGCGAAGACCCGGCCGAACTGCGCGCCATGGCCGAGGCCTGGCCCTTCTTCCGCACCGTGGTCCAGAACATGGAGATGGTGATGGCCAAGGCCGACATGGCCATCGCGCGCCGCTACGCCGGACTGGTCCCCGACGCCGCCCTGGCCGAACGGATCTATGACGCCATCCGCGCCGAGTGGGACCGCACCGTCGCGGCCGTCCTGTCGATCACCGGCCAACAGACTCTATTGGGCGGCCAGCCCGAACTGGATCGGCTGATCCGCCAACGCATGCCCTATGTCGAGCCGCTGAACCATGTGCAGATCGAGCTGATCCGCCGACGTCGCGCAGGCGACGACGACCCACGCGTCAGCAACGGCATCCTGCTCGCCATCAACGGCGTGGCGGCGGGTCTCAGGAACAGCGGCTGATCACAGCCACCGGGTCCGCTTGAAGGTGACGTACAGGCCGATGCAGATGGCGACGATCAAGGCCAGCACCGCCGGATAGCCATAGGTCCAGCGCAGCTCGGGCATGTAGTCGAAATTCATGCCGTAGATGCCCGCCACAGCCGTCGGCGTCGCCAGGATGGCGGCCCAGGCGGCCAGCTTGCGGGTGATGACGCCCTGGCGCTGCTGCTCCAGCAGGTTAGACACCTCGAACACCGAGGCCAGGATGTCGCGCAGACCCGCCGCCCGGCTGGCGACGCGACGCACATGGTCGGCCACGTCGCGGAAGTAAGGGCGGACCTCGCGGTCGATGCAGGGCAGGTCCAGCGACTGCAGCTTGACGCAGACCTCCTCCATCGGCCCCAGCACTCGGCTGAACTTGAGCAGTTCGCGGCGCAGCTGGAACAGGCGGGTGATGTCGGCGCGCGACAGGAAGCTGTCGAGGGCGACCTGCTCCATCTCCAGCACCTTGTCCTCGATGGCGTCGATGATGGGGATGTAGCCGTCGACGATGAAGTCCAGCACTCCGTGCAGGATGAAGTCCGGGCCGTGCTTCAACTGGTGCGGCGAGGCCTCCAGCTGGGCGCGCAGCTGGGTGTGGGCGCGCGCCGAGCCGTGACGGATGGTGATGACGTAGTTGGGGCCAACGAAGACGTGGGTTTCACCGTACAAGATGCGATCGCCCTTGGCCTGGGCCGTGCGGGCGACGATGAAGAGCTCGGAGCCATAGACCTCAAGCTTGGGGATCTGGTGCGCCGTCAGGGCGTCCTCGACCGCCAGGGGGTGCAGGTGGAAACGGCGGACCAGGACGTCGAACTCATCGTCCGTCGGCTCATGCAGACCGATCCACAGGTATTCGCCCTTGGCCAGGGCCAGGCCCTGATCCGTCAGCGGCGCCTCGCGCACCCGCTTGCCGTCCTTGTAGACGTAGGAAGCGACGACGCTCATGGGCGCTCCTTCAACTGAATGGCCAAGGCTTACGCCACCCCGGCCGAAATAGAAAAGGCCCGGCGGATTTCTCCGCCAGGCCCCTTCAACTTTGTTAGCCAACGGCCTCAAGTAGGCCGAAGGCCGATAGGCCACTCAAAATGAGCGGTAGGCCCCCTCTTAAGAAGTCGGGAAGCCGCGCACCTTCAGCAGGGCCGCCACGTCCGGGTTGCGGCCGCGGAACTGGCGATAGGCGTCGCCGCGGTCCGTGGTGTTGCCCGGCGCCAGGATGATCGACTTGAAGCGGCCGCCGATGTCCGGGTTGAAGACGTCGCCCGACTCCTCGAAGTAGGCCCAGGTGTCGGCGTCCATCACTTCCGACCACAGGTAGGAGTAGTAGCCGGCCGAATAGGCATCCGAGGTGAACAGGTGATTGAACTGCGGCAGGCGGTGCCGCATCACGATCTCCTTGGGCATGCCCAGACGGCCCAGCGAGGCCTTTTCGAAGGCGTCAATGTCGGTCGGCGGCGTCGCCTGGGTGTGCAGGTCCATGTCGACCAGGGCCGAGGACAGGTAGCTGACCGTGGCGTAACCCTGGTTGAAGGTCGAGGAGGCCTCGATCTTGTCCACCAGCGCCTGCGGCATCGGCTGCTTGGTCTCGACGTGCTTCATGTAGCCGTCGAGGATCGGGCGGCTCAGCACCCAGTGCTCGTGCACCTGCGACGGATATTCCACGAAGTCGCGCGGCGTGTTGCCGAACGACGGATAGGTCACCACCGACGAGAAGTAGTGCAGGGCGTGGCCGAACTCGTGGAACAGGGTCTCGGCGTCGTCCAGCGAGATCAGCAGCGGCTGACCGTCCGGCGCCTTGACGAAGTTGTTGTTGTTCGAGGCCAGGATCGGCTTCGAACCCGTCAGCTTCGAGAACGAGCGATAGGTGGTCATCCAGGCGCCCGAACGCTTGCCCGGACGGGCGAAGTCGTCGGCGTAGTAGAGGCCGATCAGCTTGCCGGTGGCCTTGTCGGTGACCTCATAGGTGGTCACGTCCGGCTCGAAGGTCGAGACGGCGCCCTTGGGCAGTGGCTTGAAGACGAAGCCGTACAGGCGCTCGGCCATGTAGAAGGAGGCCGCGCGCACGGCGTGCAGTTCGAAGTAGGGCTTCAGCTCGTTCTGATCGAGGTCGTACTTCGCCTTACGCACCTTCTCGGCGTAGTAGAGGTAGTCCCACGGCTCGATGTCGTGACCGGCGATCGCCTTCATGTCGGCGACTTCCTCGACGACGCGGGCCTTGGCCGGGGCCCAGACGCGCTGCATCAGGTCCATCGCCGCGGCCGGGGTCTTGGCCATGGTGTCCTGCATGCGCCATTCGGCGTGGTTGCCGAAGCCCAGCAGGCGGGCGCGCTGCTGACGCAGGGCGACGATGCGGGCGATGGTCGACTTGGTGTCGTTGGCGTCGCCGTTGTCGCCGCGCTTGGCGAACTTGGTCCAGACCTGCTGACGCAGGGCGCGATCGTCGGCGAAGGTCAGGAAGGGATCGACGCTGGAGCGGGTGTTGACGATGACCCAGCCCTGGACGTTGCGCGTGCGCGCAGCCGCGGCGGCGGCGGCCTTGTTCGAGTCCGGCAGGCCCTTCAGACCGGCCTCATTGGCGATGACGGTCCAGGTGTTCTCGTCGGCGACCACCTTCTGGCCGAAGCCGGTGAAGGCGTTCGACAGGTCGGTGTTGATGCGGCCCAGCTCGGCCTTGCCGGCGGCGTTCAGGGCGGCGCCGTTGCGCACGAAGGCGTCGCGGCTGCGTTCGGCCAGACGCTTCTGCTGGGCGTTCAGGCCCGCCGCGTCGGCGCCGTCCGCCACGGCCTTGATGCGGGCGAACAGCTTCTCGTTGAAGGTGATCTCGTCCGAGGCGGCCGACAGGATCGGCGACAGCTCGGTCTCCAGCACGTCCCACTGCTCGCCGCCGATGTTCGAGGTCATGACGCTGAACACGTTCATGGCGCGGTCCAGCGGCTCGCCCGCCATCTCCATCGCCGCCATGGTGTTGGCGAAGGTCGGGGCTTCGGCGTTGTTCGCGATCGCGGCGATGTCGGCGCGTTGCAGTTCGATGCCTTCCAGGATGGCTTCGCGCATCTTGGGCGCCGTCACCTTGTCCCACGGCGGCACGCCCTCATAGGGGCCTGTCCACGGCTGCAACAGCTCGGCGCGCGGCGCGGCGGCCGGCAGGACGGCGCGGGCGATGCGGGCCTCATCGGCGGTCGTCAGGGCGGCGACGGCGCCGCTCACGGCGTTCTCCACGGCCCCGGCCGAGGCGCAGCCCGACAGGGCGAAGAGGCTCGCGCCCCCGATGAGAAGATGACGTCTGTGCATCCGGTTCTCCCAACCGTTTGTTGTTCTGACGCGGCCGCCTGTCCGGATGACGGAGCCGTCGCATGCAGTCGATGTAATCCTAACCATTGGACGGCGAAACCCCGTGGGTCTAAAGGCCGCTCATGGCGATAGGCGTTTTCGACTCCGGCGTGGGGGGCCTGACGGTCCACCGCGAACTCACGACCCGCTTTCCGACGCGGGACTTCATCTATCTGGGCGATCAGGCCCACGCACCCTATGGCGGGCGCAACGGCGAGGATATCGTCGAACTGACGCGCGCCGGGTGCGAGCGCCTGTTCGAGGCGGGCGCCTCCGTGGTCGTGCTGGCCTGCAACACGGCCTCGGCCATCGCCCTGCGTCGCCTGCAGCAGACCTGGATTCCGGGGATGCGCGAAAAGCTGGGCCGCCCGGTCAACGTCCTGGGCATCATCGTCCCGACCATCGAGGCGGCCACCGGCCTGCCCTGGTCGTTCGAGGCCGAGCGCAACGGACGGCTGGAAGGCGAGAAGAAGCAGGCGATCGACATCACCGGCGTCTTCTGCACCGCCGCCACGGCCATGAGCCGGGTCTATGAGATCGAGATCGACAAGCGCCGCGACGACCTGGCCGTCTTCACCGAGGCCTGCCCCGGTCTGGCCGGTCTGATCGAGCTGGGCGCCCCGCCCGAGGAGCTGAAGGTGGTGGTCGACGACCACGTCGACGCCCTGCGCCGCCGCATCGGCCGCCACCCGGACAAGGCCATCCTGGGCTGCACCCACTATGAGATCGTCGCCGATCTGTTCGCCCAGGCCCTGCCGCCCGGCGTCCAGGTCATCAGCCAGCCCGCCGCCGTGGCCGACTCTCTGGAACGCTATTTCGACCGCCATCCGGAATACGACCTGGGCTCGTCCGCGCGCCGCGACTTCCTGACCACGGGCACGCCCGGCCCGCAGTCGGACCTGGTCGCCCAGTTCTGGGGCGCGCCCCTGACGTTCGATCCGGCCTGAGACAAGGCCCGCTATTCAGCGGAACGCGCCCCGTTGCGTCGCTGGCCGAAGGTCGGGGCCCGCTCCTTCTGCTGCGCCCAATAGGCCGGGCCGTCGTCCGGCTTGAACATGGTGCGCGGCACGCCGTTGCGGTCCACCACGGCGAAGGTGTTGGTCGACGCCTGATAGAACAGGGTGTCGCCGTTCGGCCGCTTCACCGTCTCGGTGCCGGACGGCGTGCTCTCGGTGAAGGCCTGAACCTTCTGCAGATAATCCTCGGCCGACCTGGCGCCGAAGTCCGCGCCGTTGCGCTCATACAGCCGCTGCACCTTGGCGTCGGCGGTTTCCCGCCGATTGGCCGTGACCGGCGGCTTGGCCGCTTCCAGCGGCGCGGCATCCGCCACGCCGTCTCGCGCCCCCTCTGAAACCAGGCCGACCGGTTCGGCCGTGCTGCGCTCCCGCGTCTCGACCGCCGAGCCGCCGCTGTCGCATCCCGCCAGAACCAGAACCGCCGCAGCCAGGGCCGCAGACATCCGCATATGCATGGCATCCCCTCCTGAAAACCCGCCGAACGCAGTTAGGCATACAATTTTTGTTCCGGCAATGTTCCATTGATGGAAACGTCAGCGACGTCGCTTTGTCTCGACGCCGTCACCCCGCCCGGCTACAGATTTCGTCATGACCGCACCCTCGCTTTCCGGCCGCAAAATCCTGCTGATCGTCGGCGGCGGCATCGCCGCCTATAAGGCGCTGGAGCTGATCCGCCTGTTCAAGAAGGCGGACGCCGAGGTGATGGCCGTGCTGACCAAGGCCGGCGCCGAGTTCGTCACCCCCATGTCGCTGGCGGCCCTGACCGGCCATCCGGTGCGGCAGGATCTGTTCATGCCGGAAGACGAGACGGCCATGGGCCATATCGAGCTGTCGCGCTGGGCCGATCTGGTGGTGGTGGCGCCCGCCACGGCCGGACTGATCGCCAAGGCCGCCAACGGCATGGCCGACGACCTGGCCTCGACCACGCTTCTGGCCACCGACAAGAAGGTGCTGCTGGCCCCGGCCATGAACGTGCGCATGTGGCTGCACCCGGCGGTGCGGGCCAATGTCGAGCGGCTGAAGGGCTTCGACGGCTTTCACGGCATGGCCGTGGTCGGGCCGGACGACGGGATCATGGCCTGCGGCGAGTTCGGGCCGGGCCGCATGGCCGAACCGCCGGTCATCTTCGACGCCGCCGCCCGCCTGCTGGCGGGACCGGACGGCCGCCCGCTGACGGGTCGGACCGCCGTGGTCACGGCGGGGCCGACCTTCGAGCCGATCGACCCGGTGCGCGGCCTGACCAACCGTTCCAGCGGCAAGCAGGGCTACGCCGTCGCCAGCGCCCTGGCCGAACTGGGCGCGCAGGTGACGCTGATCTCCGGCCCGGTGGCGCTGGACGCCCCTGTCGGCGTGACCCGCGTCTGGGTCGAGGCCGCCACTGAGATGAAAGCCGCCGTTGAGGCGGCTCTTCCCGCCGACATCGCCGTGATGAGCGCCGCCGTCGCCGACTGGCGCGTGGACGGCGTCGCTTCAGGCAAGATCAAGAAGAAGCCCGGCGGTCCGCCGTCGCTGGCCCTGATCGAGAACCCCGACATCCTGGCGGGCGTCTCCGCCCCCGGCCCGCGCCGCCCGAAACTGGTGGTCGGCTTCGCCGCCGAGACCAGCGACCTGGAGGCCAACGCCCGCGCCAAGCTGTCGCGCAAGGGTTGCGACTGGATCGTCGGCAACGACGTCTCGGACGAGGTCTTCGGTTCGGACGGCAACGCCGTGACCCTGTTCACGCAAAACGGCGACGAGCCGTGGCCGCGCCAGTCCAAGACCGAAGTGGCGAGGAAGCTCGCCCAACGCATCGCCGATCACTTCAAGGCCTAGAAGAGACCTCCCCGTCATGACCACCATCCGCGTCGAACGCCTGCCCCACGCCGAGGGTCTGGCCCTGCCCGCCTATGAGACCGCCGGTTCGGCGGGCATGGACCTGCGCGCCGCCATCAGCGAGGGCGAAACGCTGGTGCTGGAGCCCGGTCAGCGCAAGCTGATCCCCACCGGCCTGAAGATCGCCCTGGAACCCGGCTATGAGGCCCAGGTGCGCCCGCGTTCGGGCCTGGCGCTGAAGCACGGCATCTCGGCGCCCAATTCGCCGGGCACCATCGACAGCGACTATCGCGGCGAGATCGGGGTCATCCTGATCAACCACGGCGAGCTGCCGTTCGAGATCGAGCGCGGCGACCGCATCGCCCAGATGGTCATCGCCCGCTACGAGCAGGCCCGGATGGTCGAGGTCGAGGCGGTGGACGAGACCGCGCGCGGCGGCGGCGGCTTCGGCTCAACCGGACGTTGACGAAAGCGTCACTTTCATCCTTGCAAATATGGCTCTAGCGTGGCCGTCATGAACACGCTGGACCAGCTCGTCTATTGCAGCCGCTCGCAACTGGCGCCGGACGAGGAGGCGGCGGCGATGGCCGACATCGTTCACGTCGCCGCCTTCCTGAACGCCCGCAACGGCATCACGGGAGCGCTGACCCTGCAGGACGGCGTGTTCGTTCAATGTCTGGAGGGCTCCCCCACCGCCCTAGACATCCTGATGCTGCATCTGCATTTCGACGAGCGGCACGAGGAGATCGAGATCGTGGCGCGCGGCCGGATCGAGCGGCGCGCCTTCCCCGCCTGGGGCATGACCGCCCCGACGCTCGGTCGGTGCGATGCGCTCAGCCGCCTGATCGCTCGGCGCTCCGACGACCTGATCGCCTGGCGCGAGGCCATGGGCGCCCTCCTGACCGAACCGGCCTGACACCGCGCTCAGGCAGCGAGCCGCCGCGCGGCGCACGATAGCGCAGGGGCGCGCCAGCGCCCCACCCAGCATCACGCCTGACGGAAGCCCAGCACGTCCTGCATGTCGTAGAGGCCGGGGCGGCGGTTGCGCACCCAGGCGGCGGCGGCCACCGCGCCCTTGGCGAACAGGCTGCGGTCCATGGCCGAGTGCGACAGGGTCAGCATCTCGTCCTCCGAGGCGAACATGACGGTGTGGTCGCCGATCACCCCGCCCGCCCGCAGGCTGGCGAAGCCGATCTTGCCCGTTTCGCGCGGGCCGGTGATGCCGTCGTAAGGGGCGCTGCGCAGCTCTTTCAGATCGCGGCCCCGGCCGTTGGCGGCGGCCTCGCCCAGCATCAGGGCCGTGCCCGAGGGCGCGTCGACCTTGCGCCGGTGATGGGTCTCCAACACCTCGATGTCCCAATCGCGCGCGTCCAGCCGCAAGGCCGCGTGCTCGACCAGGCCGATCAGGATGTTCACGCCCAGCGAGAAATTGCCGCTCATGACAATGGCGATCTTCTCGGCGGCGGCCTCGATCTCGGCCTCCTGTTCCGGCGTCAGGCCGGTGGAGCCGACGACCAGCGCCGGTCCGCCCGCCTCGGCGCAAGCCTTGGCCAGGGCGACCGACGCCTCGGGCGTCGAGAAGTCGATGATGACGTCGCACAGCTTCAGATCGACCGTCTCGCCACGATCGAAACGAGCGGCGACCACCACGTCCTCGCGGGCGTCCAGAACCTGAGAAACGGCGCGGCCCATGCGGCCCCGGGCGCCGGAAATGCCGGCGTGGAAGATGTCGCTCACGCGGTCTCTTTCGGATTATCGGCGTCGCCGCCCAGGATGTCGGCCCAGAAGCGCTTGGCCTTGCCGGCGAAGCTGGTGTTGCGCGGCGTCTGGGTCTCGCCCAGGGAGTCCGCCAGTTCGGTCAGCAGCTCCTTCTGACGCGCGGTCAGTTCGGTCGGCGTCTCGACGAACAGTTCGACCACCAGGTCGCCGCGACCGCGCCCGTTCAGGTGCGGCATGCCCTTGCCCTTGATGCGGACGGTCTTGCCCGTCTGGGCGCCCGCGGGCACATCGACCGCCGCCCTGCACTTGCCGTCGCAGGCGTCGGAGACCAGGCAGGGGGCGTCGACGATGCCGCCCAGCGCCGCCACCGTCATCGGCACCGGCACCGTGACCAGCAGGTCCAGGTTGTCGCGCTCGAACAGCTCGTGCGGCAGCACCGACAGGAAGACATAGAGGTCGCCCCGCGGTCCGCCGCGCTGGCCCGCCTCGCCCTCGCCCGACAGGCGGATGCGCGAGCCGTCGTCGACGCCCGCCGGCACCTTGAGGCTGAGCTTGCGGGTCTTGCGGACCTGGCCGTGGCCCCGGCAGTTGGTGCAGGGATCGGCGATCATCTCGCCCGAACCGCCGCAGCGGGGGCAGGTGCGCTCGACCTGGAAGAAGCCGTTGGCCTGGCGCACGCGACCGGCGCCGCCGCAGGTGGAGCAGATGCTCGGCTTGGTGCCCGCCTTGGCGCCCGAGCCGTCGCAGACCTCGCAGGTCATCAGGGTCGGGATGGCGATCTCAACCTCGGCGCCCTTGTAGGCCTGCTCCAGCGTGATCTCGAGGTCGTAGCGCAGGTCCGAGCCGCGACGCGGGCCGCTCTGTTGCTGGCGCCCGCCGCCCCGGCCGCCGAAGGCGTCTCCAAAGGCGTCGCCGAAGACCTGGGAGAAGATGTCGTTGATGTCGTGGAAGCCCTGGCCGCCGCCCTGGCCGAAGGGGTTGCCGCCGCCCGCGCCGCCGCCGTTCACGCCCGCATGGCCGAAACGGTCATAGGCCGCGCGCTTCTGCTCGTCCGACAGGACGGTGTAGGCCTCGGAGATTTCCTTGAAGCGGGCCACGGACTCTTCGGAGCCGCCGTTGCGGTCGGGGTGGTGCTCCATCGCCAGCTTGCGATAGGCGCTCTTGAGCACGACGGCGTCCACCGTCCGCTCGACCCCCAGAATCTCGTAATAGTCACGTTGCGCCATCAGGCGTTCGTCCTCTTACTTTCCCGCCGCGCCAGGGTGCTGTTCGGCCTCTCTTGATCTGGAGGCGTTCCGTTCGCGGATGACCGACGGCCTGCCTGATGACATGGGCGCCCGGTCGAATGATGCAAGTTTCATGAAACGGCCCCGCCTGCCGTCTGGCAAGCGGGGCCGAACATTAGCGAGGCGCCGGGTTAGGCGTCCTTCTTCTCGTCCGTGTCCGAGACTTCCTCGAACTCGGCGTCGACCACGCCGTCGTCGGCCGGTTGGCCCTCGGCGTCGCCTTCAGCCCCGCCCTGCTGGGCGGCGTACATGGCCTCGCCCAGCTTCATCGAAGCCTGCGCCAGGGTGTTGGTCTTCTCGCGGATGGCCTCGGGGTCCGTGCCGTCCTTGGCCGACTTCAGATCGTCCAGGGCCGACTGGATGGTCGCCTTGGTCGCGTCGTCGATCTTGTCGCCGTGCTCGGCCAGAGCCTTCTCGGTCGAGTGGACCAGGCTGTCGGCGCCGTTCTGGGCCTCGACCAGTTCCTTGCGGGCCTTGTCGGCCGCGGCGTTGGCCTCGGCTTCCTTGACCATGTTCTCGATGTCGGCGTCCGACAGGCCGCCGTTGGCCTGGATGCGGATCGACTGTTCCTTGTTCGTCGCCTTGTCCTTGGCCGTGACGTGGACGATGCCGTTGGCGTCGATGTCGAAAGCGACCTCGATCTGCGGCATGCCGCGCGGTGCGGGCGGGATGCCCATCAGGTCGAACTGACCCAGCACCTTGTTGTCGGCGGCCATCGGGCGCTCGCCCTGGAAGACGCGGATCGTCACGGCCGACTGATTGTCGTCAGCGGTCGAGAAGACCTGGGCCTTCTTGGTCGGGATCGTCGTGTTGCGTTCGATCAGCGGCGTGAACACGCCGCCCAGGGTCTCGATGCCCAGAGTCAGAGGCGTCACGTCCAGCAGCAGCACGTCCTTGACGTCGCCTTGCAGAACGCCGGCCTGAACGGCGGCGCCCAGGGCCACGACCTCGTCCGGGTTCACGCCCTTGTGCGGCTCCTTGCCGAAGAACTTCTTCACGGCTTCCTGCACGGCGGGCATGCGGGTCATGCCGCCGACCAGAACGACTTCATCGATGTCCGAGGCCTTGAGGCCCGCGTCCTTCAGCGCCTTGGCGCAGGGCTCGATCGTCCGCTGGATCAGGTCGTCCACCAGAGCTTCCAGCTTGGCGCGCGACAGCTTGATGTTCAGGTGCAGCGGGCCCGAGGCGTTCATGGTGATGAACGGCAGGTTGACCTCGTACTGGGTCGTCGAGGACAGCTCCTTCTTGGCCTTTTCGGCCTCTTCCTTCAGGCGCTGCAGGGCCAGCTTGTCCTGGCGCAGGTCGACGCCCTGCTCCTTCTTGAACTCGTCGGCCAGGTAGTCGACCAGACGCATGTCGAAGTCTTCACCGCCCAGGAAGGTGTCGCCGTTAGTCGACTTCACCTCGAACACGCCGTCGCCGATTTCCAGGATCGAGACGTCGAAGGTGCCGCCGCCCAGGTCGTAGACGGCGATCTTCTGACCGTCGTTCTTCTCAAGGCCATAAGCCAGGGCCGCCGCAGTCGGCTCGTTGATGATGCGCAGGACTTCCAGACCGGCGATCTTGCCGGCGTCCTTGGTGGCCTGACGCTGGGCGTCGTTGAAATAGGCCGGAACGGTGATGACGGCCTGGGTGACCTTCTCGCCCAGATAGGCCTCGGCGGCCTCCTTCATCTTGCCCAGGGTGAAGGCCGAAACCTGCTGGGGCGAATAGTCCTTGCCGTGGGCCTGGACCCAGGCGTCGCCGGTCGGGCCCTTGACGATCTCGAAGGGCACCATGCCCTTGTCCTTGGCCACCACCGGGTCATCGAAATTGCGGCCGATCAGGCGCTTGATGGCGAAGAAGGTGTTGGCGGGGTTGGTCACCGCCTGACGGCGCGCGGGCTGGCCGACGAGGATTTCGCCGCCGTCCTGAATGGCGACCACCGACGGGGTGGTGCGGGCGCCTTCGGCGTTCTCGATGACCTTGGGGTTCTTGCCGTCCATGACGGCGACGCACGAGTTGGTCGTGCCGAGGTCGATGCCGATGATCTTGGCCATGGGCTTGTCTTTTCACTCCTTGCGGCGGGCGATGCGGCGGCCTTGGATCAAGCGCCGCGCGTGACCGCCCCCAGATGGGCTTTTGAAATCATGCCGCGCCGGACGAGGCCCGGTTCGGCGGTGGATGGGATCGGCGAGCAAGCCCCTAACGAATAGGGGGTTATCGCCGGATTGGCTCGGATATGGGAAAGACCGCAGGGGCTGCAAGGCCTTCCGACCGGTTCCGGGCCGATTCCGCGCCTTATGGCGGACAAGGCGGCGCGACGCCGCTAAATTCGGCCGATGATCCCGCAAAACAGCCCGCAACCGTCCAGAAAAGAGCTGAGGGAAGCGCCGACCGCCCTGCCCGGCTTTCGTCTGTGGCCCGGCCTGCTGGACGCTGCGGAACAGGCCGAACTGCTGGCCGAGGTGCGGCGAGGGCTGGAGGCGGCGCCCCTCTATCGGCCGGTGACGCCCGGCGGGCGGCCGTTTTCAGTGCGGATGAGCAATTTCGGCGCCCTGGGCTGGGTGTCGGACCGCCAAGGCTATCGCTATCAGCCGACCCATCCGGCGACCGGCGCGCCCTGGCCCGCCATTCCGCCCCGGCTTCTGAGCCTGTGGGACGCCCTGACCGGCTGGCCGAGCCCGCCCGACGCCTGCCTGGTCAACCTCTATCAGGGCGAGGCGAAGATGGGGCTGCATCAGGACCGGGACGAGCGCGATCTGACGGCGCCCGTGCTGTCGATCTCCCTGGGCGACACGGCGGTGTTCCGCATCGGCCCGGCCGAAGGCGGCAGGACGGCCAGCGTGCGCCTGGCCTCGGGCGACGTCTGCGCCCTGACCGGACCGGCGCGGCTGGCGCGTCACGGGATCGATCGGCTGTTGGCGGGGTCGTCGCGGCTTCTGCCGGGCGGCGGGCGGGTTAACCTGACCCTGCGGGTCGCGGGCTAGACCGAAGGACTCGACGCGGCGGCGAAAGCCGGGGCACTGTCGCGACTTCCACAGCGCCGACCGGAGACCCGAGATGACCCTGATCACCCGGCCCGAGGGCCTGAGCCCCGACCAGATCGCCCCCAGCCGCCGCAGCCTGGGCGTGGCGACGGCGGGCGGGCTGTTCTTCGCCGCCTACGCCCCCGCCGCCCTCAGCCAGTCGGCCCGGCCGATCGCCACCGACACGGCGGGCCTGGTCACGGCCGACGCGACCTATCCGGCGCCCGACGGCTTCGCCCTGCCCGCCTATGTCGCCCGACCCGACGGCCCCGGCCCCTTCCCCGTCGTGATCGTCGTGTCCGAAATCTTCGGCGTGCATGAATACATCCGCGACGTCTGCCGCCGCCTGGCCAAGGCGGGCTATGCCGCCGTGGCCCCCGCCTTCTTCGTCCGCGTGCAAGACCCGGCTCCGCTCAGCGACATGCAGGCCATCATGCGCATCGTCGCCGCCGCCGGCTACGACCAGGTGATGGGCGATATCGGCGCCACGCTGGACTGGATCGGCGCCCAGTCCTGGGCCAAGGCCGACAAGGTCGGGATCACCGGCTTCTGCTGGGGCGGCAAGGTGGTGTGGCAGGCCATGGCCCGCTTCCCGACGCTGGACGCCGGGGTCGCCTGGTACGGCCGCCTGTCCCCCGCCGACACGGCCACCGACGAACAGAAGACGGCGGGCCGCCCCTGGCCCATCGACCTGGCGGGCAAGTTGAAAGCCCCCGTGCTGGGCCTCTACGGCGGTGCAGACAGCGGCATTCCCAACGACACGGTCAAGGCGATGAACGACGCCCTGGCTGCCGCCGGCCGGAGCGACAGCCAGATCATCCTCTACGACGACGCCCCGCACGGTTTCCACGCCGACTACCGCGCCTCCTACCGCGAGGCGGACGCCAAGGACGGCTGGCGGCGGCTGCTCGAACTGTTCGATACGAGATTGAAAAACTGGCCCTTCCTTCCGCTCACCCCGGCGGACGCCGGGGCCCAGTGCTTTGGCCGCAAGCGCGGCGCGGGAAGCTGAGCAAAGAAAACGGCCCGACGCATCTGCACCGGGCCGTCGTCGTTTCAGCGCGCGAAAGCCTCAGGCCTTGGCGTCGAAATTCCCGCCGGTCGTGTTGGGATCGGCATAGGCGCCGCCCGCCGCCGCGCCCGAGCCCTTGGCCGCGACCACCACCATGGCCGCGCGCACGGTGCGGCCGAACAGGGCGTAGCCCGGCTGCAGCGTCTGGATGACGGCGCCGCCCGGCACGGTGTCCGAAGGCTGCTCCATCATCGCCTGGTGCAGGTGCGGATCGAAGGCGTCGCCCGGCGCCGGATCGACGCGGGTCAGGCCGTTGGCCTCGAAGGCCGACAGCAGGGACTTCTGCGTCAGCTCCAGCCCCGTGAGCATGGCGGCCGCCGGGCCGTCGGCGTCCTTGGGCGCTGTCGCCAGACCGCGCTCCAGCGTGTCGGCCACGCCCAGCAGATCCTTGGCGAAGCGCTGGATGGCGTAGGCGCGGGCGTCGTTCTGCTGCGTCTCGGCGCGGCGCTTGACGTTCTCGGCCTCGGCCACGGCGCGCAGGGCGCGATCCTTCCACTGGTCGCGCTCGGCGATCAGGGCGTCGACCACGGCGGTATCGTCGCCCTCGGGCGCGAGGTCCGCCTCGTGGATGTCCTGCTCGAGTTGGTCCCGCGTCTCGTCGTTGATGTCGTTCACGTCTCTTGTCCGTCCAGAATCCGGCCCAGCACCCGGGCGGTATAGTCCACCAACGGTATGACACGGGCGTAGTTCAACCGCGCGGGCCCGATGACGCCGATGGCGCCCAGCACCCGCTGCCGGCCCGACATATAGGGCGCCGCGATCACGGCGGAACCCGAAAGCGAAAAGAGTCGCGTTTCCGCGCCGATATAGATGCGCACGCCCTGGGCCGCGCCGACGTCGTCCAGCAGACCGATCAGCTGTTCCTTCTGCTCCAGGTCGTCGAACAGGACGCGCACCCGCTCCAGATCCTCGGCCGCGCGGGCGTCCTGCAACAGATTGCCGCGCCCCCGCACGATCAGGTTGCGGTCATGCCCCCCGCCGCCTGCGCCGCCGCTCCAGGCCGCCAGCCCGTCTTCGACCAGGCGGGCGGCGGCGGCGTCCAGATCACGCCGCGCGGCCTCCATCTCGGCCTTCATCTCATGCCGGGCCTCGGCCAGCGGGCGCCCCTTCAGCCGCGCGCTAAGGAAGTTCGACGCCTCCTGCAGGGTCGAGGGGGTGACGCCGGGCTGGAGGCTCATCAGCCGGTTCTCGACCACCCCGTCGTCGGCGACCAGCACCGCCAACGCCTGCCCCCCGCCCAGGGCCACGAACTCGACATGACGCACCCCGGCCTCGCGCACCGGGCTGGCGACGATGCCCGCCCCGCCCGCCAGACCCGACAGCAAGGACGAGGCCGCATCCAGCGCCTCCTCGACATTGCGTCCGCCGCCCTTGGCGCCCAGCACGGCCAGCCGGGCGTCGATCTCGCGCCGCTCCTCCTGACCGATGTCGCCGACCTCCAAGAGGCCGTCCACGAACAGCCGCAGCCCCGCATGGGTCGGCGCCCGCCCGGCCGAGGCGTGCGGCGAGGCCAGCAGCCCGGCCTGCGTCAACGCCTGCATGGTGTTGCGGATCGAGGCGGGCGACAGGTCCAGCCCCGCGCGCGACAGGGTGTGCGACCCCACCGGCTCGCCCGTCTCCAGATAGCTTTCGACCACCCGGCGGAAGATGTCGCGCGCCCGCGCATCCAGCGTCGCCAGGCCGGGCGAAGGATGCAGCAGACTCATGCCGCCATCCTCCGCGCCGCCCAGTCCGCGCGGGTCAGGCGATGGACCAGGCAGTCGTCCGCCCCGTTGAAGACGCGCCGCCCCTCCGGCCGGAAGCCCAACCGCTGATAGAAGCGATGCGCCTCGGTATTGGAGTTGAGCGGATCGATCACCACCGCCTCGATCTGCGGGCGGGCGAAACAGGCGTCCAACGCCTGGGCCATCATCTGCGTCCCATGGCCCCGGTTCAGGGCGTGGGCCTCGCCGATCCATATATCGAGGGCGCGCAGGTTCGGCTCGATCTCGCCCCAGTAGCCGTTGGGTTCGCCCGCAGGGTCGATGTCCAGCATGGCCCCGATCGGACAGCCGTCGACCTCGGCGATGAAGTAGCGGAAGACGTCGGACTGCGCAGCCAGCTCCTCGGCCCAGTCGGCCGCCTCATGATGGTCGGGGTCGTCGGTCAGGCAGGCGACGACGTGCGGCGCTTCATCCCAGCGCGCCAGGATCTCAGCGTCGGCGGCCACGGCCGGGCGAAGGCGCACGACAGACAGGTCAGGGCGGGACAGGCTCATGGTTTCAGGATAAGCACGCGCCATCCCGCTTCCAAGGAATTCCCATGCGCCCGTCCGAACGCACCCCCGAACAACTCCGCACCGTCACGCTGGAAACCGGCGTCAACCGCTACGCCGAGGGCTCGTGCCTGGTGTCCTTCGGCCACACCAAGGTGCTGGTGACGGCCTCGATCGAGGAGAAGGTGCCGGGCTGGATGCGCAACACCGGCCAGGGCTGGGTCACGGCCGAATACGGCATGTTGCCCCGCGCCACCCACACGCGCGGCCGCCGCGAAGCCGCCGCCGGCAAGCAGTCGGGCCGCACTCAGGAAATCCAGCGCCTGATCGGTCGTTCCTTGCGCGCCGTGGTCGACCTGAAGGCGCTGAGCGAGCGTCAGGTGCTGATCGACTGCGACGTCATCCAGGCCGACGGCGGCACCCGCACCGCCTCCATCACCGGCGCCTGGGTGGCGATGGCCTCGGCCCTCAACTACCTCAAGGACGAGGGCGTGCTGACGACCGACCCCATCCTGGATCAGGTGGCGGCCGTGTCGTGCGGCGTGTTCAAGGATCTGCCGGTGCTGGACCTCGATTATGAGGAAGACTCCACCGCCGAGGCCGACAGCAACTTCGTGCTGACCGGCGCGGGCCAGATCGTCGAAATCCAGGCCACCGGCGAGAAGCGCGGCTTCAGCCGGGCCGAGTTCGACCGTCTGTTCGAACTGGCGGAAATCGGCTGCACCGAACTGTTCGCCCTGCAGCGCGCCGCCGTCGAAGCCGCCCGCCGATAAGGCTTTTCGCGGAGCCGGATCGGGGTCATCGTCATTGACAGGCGAACCCCGATCCGGAGCCCCCGCATGACCCGACCGTCCCTTCTGGCCTGCCTGATCCTCAGCGGCCTGCTCGCCGCCTGCCAGCCGCGCCCGGAGCCGGCGGCCTCCGCGCCGGTCCCGGCGCCTGCGCCTTCCCACGCCCGCGAGCCCGAGGCCCGCCTGCCCGAAGGCCCGGACATGGCGCCACAACGAGTTCCGATCGACGCACGCCCCTGCCTTGAGACCCTGGGCGAAGCGGCTTCCGCCCGCTTGGTCCAGCGCTGCATCGCCGTCAGCCCAGCGACCCGCCCGCCCTGCCACGCCTCCAACCCTTGCGACCTGATCCAGGGCGAGATCGACCGTTCCTGCGCGATGTGGACCCGCGACGGCGAAACCCCTCCGAAAGAATGCAAGGGCTGATCTTCTCCCTTCCCTTCATGGGGAGGGTGGTCGAAGCGAAGACCGGGTGGGGAGGGCCAGCGATTACGAGCGTTGCGCCTGATTTCTCCTGCCGCCCCCACCCGACCTCGCCCTGACGGGCTCGGCCACCCTCCCCATGAAGGGGAGGGAGAAAGCGCGCTCAAGCAGCGCGCGACCGCGTCGCGAGCGATAGCGCACAAAAAAGACCCCGGCGGATCGCTCCGCCGGGGCCTTCTTCAGTTCAGCGATGACGCCGAGGCTTAGTCGCGACGGCGACGGCCGCGGTCGCCGCCGTTGCGGTCGCCCTTGGGACGGCCGCCAGTGTCTTCCGACAGCGGGGCTTCACCGCGTTCAGCGCGCTCGGCGTTGATCTTGTCGGTGATGTCCTCGCCGGTTTCCTGATCGACGACCTTCATCGACAGCTTGGTCTTGCCGCGATCGTCGAAGCCCAGGAACTTGACCTTGACCTCTTGGCCTTCCGACAGGACGTCGGCCGGGTTGGCGACGCGCTCCAGAGCGATCTGGGACACGTGGACTAGGCCGTCCTTGGCGCCGAAGAAGTTCACGAAGGCGCCGAAGTCGACGACCTTCACGACCTTGCCGGTGTAGATGGTGCCGACTTCCGGCTCCGAGGCGATCGATTGGATCCAGGCCTTGGCGGCTTCGATCTTCTCTTGCTCGTTGGCGGCGATCTTGATGGTGCCGTCGTCGCCGATGTCGATCTTGGCGCCGGTCTTTTCCACGATCTCGCGGATGACCTTGCCGCCCGAACCGATCACTTCACGGATCTTGTCGACCGCGATCTTGATGGATTCGATCTTCGGAGCGAACTCGCCCAGCTCGGCGCGCGGGGCCTCCATCGCCTTCGACATTTCGTCGAGGATGTGCAGACGACCGGCCGAAGCCTGCGTCAGGGCCTGCTGCATGATCTCCTTGGTGATGCCGGCGACCTTGATGTCCATCTGAAGGCTGGTGATGCCTTCCGAGGTGCCTGCGACCTTGAAGTCCATGTCGCCCAGGTGATCTTCGTCACCCAGGATGTCCGACAGGATGGCGAACTCGCCCGACGGCTCCAGGATCAGGCCCATGGCGATGCCCGAGACCGGACGGACCAGCGGCACGCCCGCGTCCATCAGGGCCAAGGACGAACCGCAGACCGTGGCCATCGAGGACGAGCCGTTGGACTCGGTGATCTCCGACACCAGACGGATGGTGTAGGGGAAGTCTTCCTTCGACGGCAGCATCGGACGGATGGCGCGCCAGGCCAGCTTGCCGTGACCGATTTCGCGACGGCCCGGCGAGCCCATGCGGCCCGCTTCACCGACCGAATAGGGCGGGAAGTTGTAGTGCAGCAGGAAGGACTCCTTGTAGGTGCCCGTCAGGCTGTCGATGTACTGCTCGTCCTCGCCGGTGCCGAGCGTGGCGACGACCAGGGCCTGGGTTTCGCCGCGCGTGAACAGCGACGAACCGTGGGTGCGCGGCAGGACGCCGACTTCCGAGACGATGGCGCGGACCTTGTCCAGGGCGCGGCCGTCGACGCGGTGGCTGTTCTCGATGATGTCGCGACGCAGGACATCGGCTTCGCATTCCTTGAAGGCGGCCGAGAACTTGGACGAGTCGACGCCCTCGGGGTTCTCGTCGGTCTTGACCAGGGCGGCGGCGGCGGTCTTCTTCGCGGCGTCGACGCCCGAGCGGCGCTCATACTTGCCCGGATGGGCGTAGGCGGCCTTGATGTCCTCGCCGACCAGCTTCTTGATCGAGGCGACGACGTCCGAGTGGTCTTCGGCCTGGAAGTCGAACGGCTCCTTGGCGGCGTGCTCGGCCAGTTCGATGATGGCGTCGATCACCGGCTGCATGCCCGCGTGCGCGAACATCAGGGCCTTCAGCATGGTGTCTTCCGAAAGCTCCTTGGCTTCGGATTCGACCATCATGATGGCGTCTTGCGTACCGGCGACGACCAGGTCCAGGGCGCTTTCGCCCATCTGGTCGATGGCGGGGTTCAGCACCAGCTCGCCGTCGATCATGCCGACGCGCGCGGCGCCGATCGGGCCCATGAAGGGCACGCCCGACAGGGTCAGGGCGGCCGAGGCGGCGACCATGCCCAGGATGTCGGGATCGTTCTCAAGGTCGTGCTGCAGCACGGTGACGATGACCTGGGTCTCGTTCTTGAAGCCCTTGACGAACAGGGGGCGGATCGGGCGGTCGATCAGGCGAGAGACCAGGGTCTCCTTCTCGGTCGGACGGCCTTCACGCTTGAAGTAGCCGCCCGGGATCTTGCCGGCGGCGAACGTCTTCTCTTGGTAGTTGACGGTCAGCGGGAAGAAATCCAGGCCCGGCTTGGGCTGGCGGCCATAGACGACGGTGGCCAGAACCACGGTCTCGCCGTAGGTCGCCAGCACGGCGCCGTCAGCCTGACGGGCGATGCGGCCGGTTTCCAGCGTCAGCGGGCGTCCGGCCCACTCGATCGTCTTGCGTTTGATGTCGAACATTATTCTTCTTTCGTCTCCCGCGGGCGTATTCCCGTCGGGGGTGTGCGGAGCGGCAGGCCGTTCAGTCCTGCGGTCCCCATTAGCCAGGCCGCGTCATCGCGGCCGGACGGGTGATTGAGGACCGGATTTCAGGCCCTCGCGTCGGTTGCGCCGGTAAGACCCGCGGCGCACGGGAAAGCGTAGTCTAGGAGCGGAACGAGGCGCGGACGTGTCCGCCCGCGCCTCGTGGAATTATCCGATCCGCAACCGGGGGCGCCTTAGCGACGCAGGCCCAGCTTGGCGATCAGCGCCTGATAGCGGGCGCTGTCGGTCTTGTTCAGGTGGTCCAGAAGGCGACGACGCTGCGAAACCTGCTTCAGCAGGCCACGACGCGAGTGGTTGTCCTTCTTGTGGGTCTTGAAGTGCTCGGTCAGGTTGGCGATGCGTTCCGTCAGGATCGCGACCTGCACTTCAGCCGAACCGGTGTCGCCCGTCGAGCGAGCGTTGTCGGCGATGACTTCAGCTTTACGTTCAGCCGTAATCGACATCGAGAGTCCTTTCTTGCCCTATCGCTCGCCTCGCGGAGGCTCGCTGTTTGAGGGCGTTGGGTGTCCTATCGGCAAGCGTGTGAGCTTGCTTCAGGGGAGGTTGAAAACACGATCAGGTTCAAGCCGACCGGCCCTGAGATTGCCGAGCGCGACCAGGGTTCCGCCCTCGAAGACCGAAACCAGCCGCGAACCGGCGGTGAGCCGGGCCTTGAGCGTTTCAATCTGTCGGGGGAGCAGAACGATCGGCCGTCCCTGCCTCAGAGAGAGGGCGTCCTGATCCGTCACGGCCAACTCCGGGATGTCGTCCAGAGCGGTCGAAACGGGCAGCAAGCCCTCAAAGGCGGCGCCCTTATGCGCCAACTCTTCCAGAAAATCCAGCGTTACGGCGTTGTCGACCGAGAACGGCCCCACGCGCTCGCGCCGCAGGTCCGAGACATGGCCCTCGGCGCCCAGCATGATCGCCAGGTCGCGCGCCAGGGATCGGACATAGACGCCCTTGCCCGTCCGCATCGTGATCTCGACGTGATCGGCGTCGGGCGCGGCCGTCACCGTCGCCTCATGAATGGTCACGCGGCGCGACTGAAGCTCGACCTCGACCCCCGCCCGCGCCAGATCATAGGCGCGCTCGCCATTGACCCGTATGGCCGAAAAGGCGGGCGGCGTCTGGTCGATCTCGCCGACGAAGGACGGCAGGGCCGCCGCCACCGCCTCGACCGAAGGCCGCACGTCGGAACGGGCGATAATCTCGCCCTCGCGGTCGATGCTGTCGGTCGAAATGCCCCAGTGGATAGTGAAGCGATAGACCTTCTGCGCCTCCATCATGAAGGGCACCGTCTTGGTCGCCTCACCGAGCGCGATGGGCAGTATGCCCGAAGCCAGCGGGTCCAGCGTGCCCGCATGCCCCGCCTTCTGGGCGTTGAACAGGCGGCGGATCTTCGTCACCGCCTCGGTCGAGCCCATCTCATAGGGCTTGTCGAGGCACACCCAGCCGTTGACGAGATCGCCCTTCTTGCGTCGCGCCATAACTCAGTCTTTCTCTGGGCCTACCGCGCCTTGCGCTGCTTGAGGCCCGTCATCCTCATCGTCAGCGTGTTCGATGTCGGCGCGCACGCGCGGATCGTTGAACAGACGGTCCATATGGCTGGCCGTGTCGAAGCTCTCGTCGTGGCGGAACTTCAGGTCGGGCGTGAACTTCATGTCGATGCGGCGGCCCAGCTGACCGCGCAGGAATTTGGCGTGTTCGTTCAGCGCCTTGATGATGGCGCTCTCGTGCCCGGCCGTCTCGGCCGCCTCGACGCCGGCGCCCAGAGGCTCGACGAAACAGGTCGCATGGCGCAGGTCCGGGCTCATCCGCACCTCGGTCACGGTGACGGAGACGCCGACCAGGGCCTCGTCGTGGATCTCATGCTCGCGCATCACGTCGACCAGGGCGTGGCGGATCAGTTCGCCGGCGCGCAGCTGGCGCTGCGACGGGCCCATCGAGCCGCTGGCGTTGCGGGTGTGTTGCTTGCGGGCCATCGTGGGCTCCTCCTGCTCGCGCCGCCGGGGATCGGACGCCGGCTCTGAAACGCGAAGGGGCGGGGTCTAGTCGCCTGCGTCGTTCAAGTCCAGTTCCGCCGCACTTTGTTCCGCCTGCCGGGCCGCCCGCATCACCGCGCCCGAGGTCAGGCTGCGCGCCATCGGCATGGACAGGCCGCCCGCGTTCAGCACCTCGGCCGTCCAGTGATTGCACAGATGCCCGACCCAGAAAGTCTCGCCGCTGGCGTAGAAGACGGCGTCGTCGCCATCCCTCTGCGCCGAAACCACGGCCTGCCCGCCCTCATCCAGCCGCAGCGACGCCGCCACCCGCGCCCGCAGGGCGGCGAAGCCTTCCGGCGACAGGCGCAGCGTCGCCCTCTCCGTTTCGGAAAACAGCGCAGGATCGGTCGGATCGGGGTCCAGCATGACCACGGACGGATTGCCGCCGGGCTTGAAGAAGGCCCGCGCCCCGTCGGGCAGGCGGCCGCTGATCGCTCCCTGCTCGACATAGAAGACAGAGTCGCCCCAGCCGATCCGCACCCAGTCGCCCGGCGGCAAGGCGCGCACCGCCCGCGCCAGAGCGTCGTCGCCCGTCGCCAGCGCCGCGCGCGGCACGGCCAGGTCGGTGTGAAAGCCGTTGTCGAGCAGATGGACGACGACCGTCGTCTCGGATCGCACAGGTGGGAACAACCCGGGATCGCCTGGCCGTTCGGCGGTCCAGACAGCCGCTGACGCACCGATCAGAACTGCAAGGCTCCACCGAACCAGCATGTCCGTCGTCCGACTTAGTTGGAGCCGTAGGCGGCGGGAGCGTCGCGAGCGGGCGATGCGCCCTGCAGGCGCGACCACTCGCCGCGATAGTCGTAGTTCAGCGTGACGCAGTGACGGAACTCGCCGCCAGCCCAGCGACCGACCGTCTCAATGCTCAAGGGATGACCGGCGCGCACACGGCCGACCACGATCCAGGTCTCGTCCGCACCGGGACACAAGGCCCGAGCCAGGGCGCGGCCGTCGCCTTCGGCCGAGATGGCGTAAACGCTTCCGCCGCCAGAGCCTTCCGGCAACACCTGCAACGCCTGGTTCGGCCCGCCCCGCTCGAAGCGCGCCGAACCGCGTGAAGTCGAGGAGAAGAGGTTCTTCAATGAAGTCGCGCCGAACCAGCCGCGCTCAACCTCCAGCGTCACGCCGCGCGTCAGCGCCTGCGTCGTGCGGTCGCGGGCGTCAAAGGACAGGAAACGGGTGTCGGCTAGCGCGGGCGAGGCGACGCTCGTCGCCACAGCGGCCAGGAGTCCCAGAGTCAGGATGGAGCGACGCATGACGGCCTCGTCTGTGAACACGCCCCCCGGCGATTTGCGAACCCTAGTGTCCTCAACGGCCCGGGTGAACCCCCAGAGGCGTCTTGCAGATGAACCAAGGGCGCGGCTCCTTGCAAAACCGCGCCCCTCAATGTCCTTCCGTTGACGGATCCGGCACACCCTAGTCCAGGGTGCGCTTGATCTCTTCGACGGTGAAGCACTCGATGTAGTCGCCTTCCTTGATGTCCTGGAAGCCGGCGAACTGCATGCCGCACTCCTGACCCGAAGGCACTTCGTTGACCTCGTCCTTGAAGCGCTTGAGCGTGTTGAGCACGCCCAGTTCCAGCACCACCACGTCGTCGCGGATGATGCGGACGCGCGCGCCCTTGCGGACCACGCCCTCGGTGACGCGGCAGCCTGCGACCCGGCCGACCTTGGTGATGTCGAAGGCCTGTAGAACCTTGGCGTTGCCGAGGAAGGTTTCGCGCTGGAGCGGCGCCAGCATGCCCGAGAGCACGCCCTTAATGTCGTCCAACAGGTCGTAGATGATCGAGTAGTAGCGGATCTCGACGCCTTCGCGGTCAGCCAGGTCGCGAGCCTGTTTCGAGGCGCGGACGTTGAAGCCCAGGATCGGCGCCCCGGCCGACTTGGCCAGGTTGACGTCGCTCTCGGTGATGCCGCCGGCGCCCGAATAGACGGTGCGGGCGCGGACCTCGTCGTTGCCCATCTTGTCCAGCGAGCCGACGATCGCTTCCGCCGTGCCCTGAACGTCGGCCTTGATGAGGACCGGCAGTTCATTGACCTTCTTGGACTGCAGCTTGGACATCATGTCGACCAGCGACAGCGAACCGCCCGAGACCTGGGTCTTCTCGCGCTTCACGCGCTGACGGTATTCCGTCAGTTCGCGGGCGCGGGCCTCGGATTCCACCACGGCGAAGACGTCGCCCGGCGACGGCGCCTCGTCCAGGCCGAGGATCTCGACCGGAACCGACGGACCGGCTTCAGGCAGTTGCTCGTTGCGCTCGTTCAGCAGGGCGCGAACCTTGCCCCAGGCCGAACCAGCCACGACGATGTCGCCGCGCTTCAGCGTCCCGCGCTTGACCAGGACGGTCGCGACCGGGCCGCGGCCCTTGTCCAGCTTGGCCTCGATGACCACGCCTTCGGCCGAACGGTCGGCGTTGGCGCGCAGGTCCATGACTTCGGCCTGCAGCAGGATGGCGTCGGTCAGACCGTTGAGGTTGATCTTTTCCTTGGCCGACAGCTCGATGATCTGGGTGTCGCCGCCCAGGCTCTCGGAGATGACTTCATACTGAAGCAGCTCGTTGACGACCTTCTGCGAATTGGCGTCCGGCTTGTCGATCTTGTTGACCGCCACGATGATCGGCGAACCTGCCGCCTTGGCGTGCTGGATGGCCTCGACCGTCTGCGGCATGACGCCGTCGTCGGCCGCCACGACCAGGACGACGATGTCGGTGACGTTGGCGCCGCGCGCCCGCATCGCCGAGAAGGCCGCGTGGCCCGGCGTGTCCAGGAAGGTGATGCGCTGACCGTCGGCCAGGCGCACCTGATAGGCGCCGATGTGCTGGGTGATGCCGCCCGCTTCGCCGCCCGCCACGTCCGTTGTGCGCAGCGCGTCCAGAAGCGAGGTCTTGCCGTGGTCGACGTGGCCCATGATGGCCACGACCGGAGCGCGGATCTCGCCCGCATCGGCGTCGTCGGCGTCGGCGATGAAGCCTTCTTCAACGTCGGATTCGGACACGCGCTTGACGGCCATGCCGTACTCTTCGGCCACCAGTTCGGCGGTGTCGGAATCGATCACGTCGTTGATCTTCATCATCAGGCCCTGACGCATCAGGAATTTGATGATGTCGACGCCGCGCACGGCCATGCGGTTGGCCAGTTCGCCGACGGTGATGGTGTCGGGAATGACCACTTCACGCGGACGGTTGGGCGTTTCGGTCGAGCCGCCGCGGCGCTTTTCCTTCTCGCGTTCGCGAGCGCGGCGCACCGAGGCCAGCGAGCGCATGCGCTCGACGGCGTCCTCGTCGCCTCCCGCCACCGAATGGATGGTCAGGCGGCCTTCGCGGCGCTTGGGCTCGCCGCGCGTGCGGCTGACCGCCTTACCGGGCGCGTTGTCGGCGAAACGCTTCTCGCGATCGTCCTCGCGGCCAGTGGCCGGACGGGCGAAGCCGCCGCCGGCGCGGCTGGGGCGCGCCACTTCGGGCTGGGCCGGAGGCTGGTTCGGAGCCGGACGGGCGCCGGGACGCGAGGCGCCGGGCGCGCCGGTGCGGGCGCCGGGGGCCGGACGCGGGTTCAGCGCCGAATAGCGGACGGTCTGGGCCGGACGCGCAGGACGCTCGGCGCCCTCGCGGCCGCCTTCGCGCGGCGCCTGTTCACGGGCCTGCGGACGCTCGCCGTCGCCCATGGCCTGTTCGCGAGCCGAACGGCCGCCGAAGGCGGGACGTTCCAGCGGCGCACGGCCTGTCGGAATCTTGGGTGCGCGCTGGCCGAAGTTGACCGCCGGACGCTTGGGCGCAGCCGGAGCGGCCGGGGCCGCCGGCTTGACCGGCTCAGGCTTGGCTTCGACCTTCGGAGCCTCGACCTTGGGCGCTTCACCCTTCGGCGCGACCGGCTTGGCCGGAGCGGGGGCCGGCGCGGCGACGCTCAGCTTGGCGGCCTCGACGCGGGCGGCTTCGGCGGCGGCCTTGGCGGCGGCGGCTTCAGCGGCGGCCTTGGTCGCAGCGGCTTCGGCGGCGGCGGCCTGTTGGCGCTCGGCGGCCTCAGCGGCGGCCTTGGCGGCGACCGCGTTGCGCTCGCGCTCGGCGGCCTGTTGCGTGGCCAGGGCGATGGCGCGGCGACGCGCCTCCTGTTCCTCGGGCGACAGGGCGCCGCCGGCCGGTTGACGCGGCGCGGCCGAACGCGGCGCGCCGCCTTCGGGGCGCGGACGCGCGACGTCGAAGCCCTGCGGACGCTGATGCCCGCCCTGCGGGCCGGCGCGGCGCTTGGTCTCGACGACGACAGTCTTGGAACGGCCGTGGCTGAAGCTCTGTTTCACCGTGCCGGTCGAGACCGAACCCGCCGCACGCGGCTTCAGGCTCAACGGCGCGCGCGGCCCCGTTTGCGAAGGCGTGTTGGCAGGAGTCTTGCCGTCGTTGGAATTGTTGTTTTCGTCGCTCATCCGGTCGCTTTACTCAGGGCGGAGAATTCCGCCTTCGTCTCTCAATCACCCATAGCAGAATGCGGCCCCGCCTCCGTTGTTTCGGAAACAGGCCCGCCGCCGCTCAAACCCTAAGGCTCTCCTTCCGGAGCCGCGCTCCGGTCGTCCTCTGCGCCGTGTTCGGGCCCCGCCCGGTTCCAGCTCTGGGGACAGAGAGGTCGAAATCCCGCCAACCGCTGAACCTCCTGGGTCCAACGATCAGCCCGCCCGCCTCGCAGCAGGACGGCGTGTATCGCATTTTCCAGCCCAAGGGCCAAACTCAAATCGTCCGCGCTGAAAGCCCCGCAGATTTCGGGGGCGGGCGAGGCGTGTCTGGAGAGGGCCAGAAGCTTGCCGCGCCCATCGGCCGAGCCGTCGGCGGCTTCGATCAGCCATGCGGCGCGGCCGCTGCGGATCGCCGCAGCGCATTTCTCGAACCCAGAGATAAGCACGCCTTCGCGCCGGGCAAGACCCAGCTGGTCCAGACAACGCCGAACCAGCAGGGTCTCGACCAGATCGGGCAGGTCCGCGGCGGGCTTCAGCGGCGCCTTGGCCGCCCGCGCGAACAGGTTCTTCTTGATCGCCGCCTCAAGCGAGGCGCGGTCGGCCGCGACCCATAGGCCGCGCCCCGGAAGCTTACGCCCCAGATCAGGCGCCACCGCGCCGTCCGGGCCGCCGACAAAACGGATCAGGCGAGATTCATCGAGAACCTGGCGTGACGCCAGGTCCTGACGATCCCTATCGATCAACGTCTCGGACGACCTCATGGACAGCTGCGGCTCCCATCACATGTCGCGGGACTGATCGTCGAGGTCGTCAGCGACGACCTCTGCATCAGCGTCAGCGTCGGCTTCATCAGCCTGGGCGTCTTCCTGGCCTTCGCCGTCGAACTCGACGTCGCCTTCCAGCGTCTCTTCCTCGACGTATTCCGGCTGAGGCAGTTCCGAAGCGTCGATCCAGCCGGCGGCCACGCGCGCCTGCAGGATCAGCATTTCGGCGTCTTCCTGGCTCAGGTTGAAGGTTTCCAGCACGCCCGGAACCTTGACCCGCTCGCCGCCGCGCACTTCATAGCCGCCACGGATTTCGTCAGTGGCCAGATCGGCCAGATCCTCGACCGTCTTCACCCCGCCTTCGCCCAGGGCGACGGCGATGGCGGCGGTCACGCCCGGCACGTCCAGCACGACGTCTTCGACGCCTAGGGCCACGCGCTTGGCGTCCAGCTCGGCCGCCTGGCGGTCCAGATGCTCGCGGGCGCGGGTTTGCAGCTCTTCGGCCGTGTCCTCGTCGAAGCCTTCGATCTCGGAGATTTCATAAGCCTCGACGAAGGCCAGATCCTCGACCGTGGCGAAGCCTTCAGTGACCAGCAGCTGGGCGATCGTCTCGTCCACGTCCAGGGCTTCCTGGAACAAGGCGGTGCGCTCGGCGAACTCGCGCTGGCGGCGCTCGGAGTCCTGAGACTCCGTGATGATGTCGATCTGCCAGCCGGTCAGCTGCGAGGCCAGGCGGACGTTCTGGCCGCGACGGCCGATGGCCAGCGACAGCTGCTCGTCCGGCACCACGACCTCGACGCGGTCGGCTTCTTCGTCCAGCACCACCTTGGCCACTTCGGCCGGGGCCAGGGCGTTGACGATGAAGGTCGGCTCGTCGTCGTTCCACTGGATGATGTCGATCTTCTCGCCCTGCAGTTCGGCGACGACCGCCTGAACGCGCGAGCCGCGCATGCCGACGCAGGCGCCGACAGGGTCGATCGAAGAGTCGTTCGACAGGACGGCCATCTTGGCGCGCGAACCGGCGTCGCGGGCGGCGGCGCGGATCTCGATCACGCCGTCATAGACTTCCGGCACTTCCTGGGCGAACAGCTTGGCCATAAAGCCCGGGTGGGCGCGCGACAGCATGACCTGCGGGCCCTTGGCCTCCGGGCGCACGTCGTAGATGTAGGTGCGGACGCGGTCGCCGACGTTGAACACCTCGCGCGGGATCGACTGGTCGCGGCGCATGATGCCTTCGCCACGGCCCAGGTCGACGATGGTGTTGCCGTATTCGACGCGCTTGACCGTGCCGTTGACGATCTCGCCGACGCGATCCTTGAACTCTTCGTACTGGTTGGCGCGCTCGGCCTCGCGGACCTTTCCGGTCACGACCTGACGGGCCATCTGCGTCTGGACGCGGCCGAACTCGAACGGCGGCAGGATCTCGACGTATTCCTTGCCGACCTCGGCCTCGGCGTCGCGCTTCAGCGCGTCGCGCAGGCGCACCATGGCGCTGTCGTTGAACTCTTCCAGCTCGTCTTCCGGCTGCCAGTCGTCGCCGACGATGGTGACGTGACGGGTCAGGCTCAGCTCGCCGGTCTTGTGGTCGATCTTGGCGCGGATGTCGTGGTGCGCGCCATAGCGCGACTTGGCGCCCTTCTGGATCGCTTCCTCGATCGCCTCGATGACGATCTCCCGGTCGATGTTCTTTTCGCGCGCGACGGCGTCAGCGATGGAGAGCAGTTCCAGGCGGTTGGCGGAGATTCCGGTCACGGCCATCAGGCGTCGTCCTTAGTGGAGTCGGAGTTGGATTGTTCAGCGGAGGATTGTTCAGCGTCGGGCGCGCCCTCGGGCAGGCCGTCGTCTTCGGGTTCGCCGCGCGCCGCGCGCAGGGCCGCGCCGCGTTTCAGCAATTCGTCGGTCAGCACCAGCTTGGCGTCGGCCAGCCAGGCGAAAGGGATCAGGGCGGTCTCGTCCTCGCCGTCCAGATCGATGGCGACGTTCTCGCCCTCGACCCCGGCGACAATGCCCTTGAAGCGTTTGCGGCCCTCGACCATGCGATCGGTTTCAAGACGGGCTTCCAGACCTTCGAACAGGTCGAAGTCGATCAGGCGCGTCAGCGGCCGGTCGATGCCGGGCGACGAGACTTCCAGCAGATATTCGCCCGAGATCGGATCCGCGGCGTCCAGCACCTCGGACACGGCGCGCGACAGGCGGGCGCATTCCTCGACCGAAATGTCGTGATCGAGATTGCGCTCGGCCATGATCTGCAGGCGACGACGCAGGGTGCCGCCCATCAGGCGCACGCGCACGACCGCCAGCCCCAGGCTCTCAGCCACGGGGTCGATCAGCTCCAGCAGAGCACGGTCTTCGGCGGTCTTGGCCCGCAAGCGGCTACTCCAAAAACAAAAGCGACGGTCCGTCCGGGCCGCCGCTTGATACGACGCCGTTGGACGTCGGTCTAACGATGTGAGCGGTCATATAGGCGAAAGCGGGGGCCGTGTCAGCCCCCGCCGTCCCATTCCCGCAAGCGCCCCGCCGTTCAGTCCTGCTTTTCGAATTCCAGGAAGATCGGATCGGTGTCGCCGAGCTTCTTTTCCTCATAGCGGGTGACGACATGGTCTTTGGGCGGGGCGAACCAGTCGGCGCCGGTCTCACGGCGCGTCAGACCCGACGTGCGCGCCAGCCGCTCCAGCGCCCAGTCGGCGTAGTCCAGCCAGTCGGTGACGAAGCGCACCTTGCCGCCCGGCTTCAGCAGGCGGGCGATCTCCACCGCCGTCTCGTCCTGCAGGAAGCGGCGCTTGTTGTGGCGCGCCTTGTGCCAGGGGTCGGGGAACAGGATCATCACCCGGTCCAGCGAGGCGTCCGGCAGGGCCGCCATCACCGCGCGGGCGTCGTCGGCGTGCAGCCGCACGTTCTCAAGCCCGCCCTCCTCGACGTGACGCAGAGCCGAGGCGACGCCGTTCAGGAAGGGCTCGCAGCCGATCATCACCGCTTCAGGATGACGCGCCGCCTGGGCCGCCAGATGCTCGCCGCCGCCGAAGCCGATCTCCAGCCAGGCGGCTTTCGCGCCCGGCATCAGAGCCAGAGGATCAATCGGCCCCCTGGCCGGGTCCGGCACGGCGATACGCGGCATCAGGGTGTCGAACAGGGCCGCCTGCTTCGCCTTGATCGGCCGCGACTTGATGCGTCCGAAGGAGCGCAGCGGGCCATGCGCCTTCGCCCATTCGGGGCGCTCGGCGTCGGACGGTTTGGGATCGGTCTCGTCGGTCATGGCGCGCGCTCTAGACCATTTTCGGTTCAGTCGAAATCGACTGAACCCAGAACAATGGTCCAGAATTATGCTTGGAGCGAATATCTGTGTTCAGTTGGACACTCGTCCAACTGAACCGATTTCGCTCTAGCGGCTTAAGCCCGCACGCAAAGGCCCATCCTTGCGGAAGCCTCAGCCCCACGGCCCGCGCGGCGGCGCGGCGGGGGCATCGTCGGTCGTCGGCACGCTGGTTCCCCGGATCGGCGCGGCGGACGCGACAGGCGCAGGCGCGACGAAGGCCGCCGGACGCACGCGCCCGCCCATGCCCATCTTCGCGCCCAGCTCCATCAGGGCGCGGACGCGATTGCCGGTGGCTGGGTGGGTCGAGAACAGATTGTCCGCCCCCTTCCCGTTCAACGGATTGATGATGAACATATGGGCCGTCGCCGGATTGCGCTCGGCCGGGGCGTTGACCGCGCCCCGCGCATAGGCCTCGATCTTCTGCAGGGCCGAGGCCAGGGCCTGGGGGTCATTGGCGATCTCGGCGCCGACGCGATCGGCCTCGTATTCGCGAGTGCGGCTGATGGCCATCTGCACCAGGCCCGCCGCCATCGGCGCCAACAACATCAGGGCGATGGTCCCGATCATGCCGCCCGGACGCTCGCGGTCGTCGCCGCCGCCGAAGAACAGGGCGAAGTTGGCCAGCATGGCGATGGCGCCCGCCACCGTCGCCGTAACCGTCATGGTCAGGGTGTCGCGGTTCTTCACATGGGCCAGTTCATGCGCCATCACGCCGCGGATCTCTTCGCGCGTCAGCATGTCCAGCAGGCCCGTCGTCGCCGCCACCGCCGCATTCTGGGGGTTGCGCCCCGTGGCGAAGGCGTTCGGCTGATCGTTCGGGATGATGGTGATGTTGGGCAGGGGCATGCCGGCGTCCTGCGCCATCTGCTTCACATCGGCGACATAGGCGCGCACCACGGCGTTGGGGTGGGTCTCGTCCACCGGCTGGGCGCGGTACATCTTCAGGACGATCTTGTCCGCGTTCCAATAGCTGAAGACATTCATGCCCGCCGCCACGACCAGGGCGATCGCCATGCCGGGCCCTTTGCCGATCAGATAGCCGATCCCCATGAACAGGGCGGTCATCGCGGCCAGCAGGGCGAATGTCTTCAGATGGTTCATGCGGGGCTTCAGGCGAAAGGTTTCAGGCGACAGGGGTGGCGTGTTCAGCCGGAACGTCTATTTGAGCCGCAGTATCCCCGCTCTCAAGGCAGGCGACCTGTGACCGAACAGCCCACCCCCCCGACTGAACCTTCCCCTGAGGAAGCCTTCAACGCCGACGTGCCCCACGCCACGCCCGAGCGCCCCCTGAACGAGGTCGCCCGCCGCGCCCTGCTGGAAGCCGCCGAACGCCGCGCCGCCGAGGAAGCCGCTGCGCTTCCGAACGAGGTCGGCGGCCGCAAGGGACCGGAACCGACCCGTTTCGGCGACTGGGAGAAGAAGGGCCTGGCGGTGGATTTTTAGGGCGCTAACGCTCGCCGCGCGGCGGCTCGCTGCTTGAGCGGGTTAGGACGCTACCGCTCGCCGCACGGCGGCTCACTACTTGAGCTGATTTGAGCGCGATCGCTCGGCCGCCGCTTCGCGGTCCCGCTCCCCATGACATGAAGGGAAAAGACCCCGGTTCCCTTGACGGGAGAATAGTGAACGCTCTGGCGATATCCGCATTAACCTTTACGGCTGAAACAAGGAGCGCAGCCATGAAGGCCCTATTTTACGCCGCCGCAGGCGCGGCGGTCCTCATCGCCGGAGCGGCCGAGGCCCATCAGGCCGGCGCCCGATATAACGCCGCCGCCGGCTACGCCCGCGGCCCCGTGGTCCAGAGCCGCGCCCAGACCTGGTACAGCGACACCGGCTGGCAGGGCGGCTACGGCCCGATCGAAAGCTATGGCTATGGCTACGGCTACGGCGGCGCCGGGGTTCGTCCGCCGGTCGTGATCGCCCCGTCGCAGCCGCCGATCCAGCATGGCGGCTACGCCTATTCCGGCGTCACCCGCTCCATGCCCTTCGGCTATCCGGTCGACGGCTACGGCCGCTATCCCTGGGCGCGCGCCGGCTATGGCGGCTACGGCGGCCAGTATCAGGGCCAATATCAGGGCGGCTACCAGCAGGGCTATTATCAGGGCGGATACGGTCACGACTGCGGCCGCTGCGGCCCGCCGCCCCAGCCTATGCAGCCGGTGCATTACCGCGCCGAGCCGATCTATGTCAGCCAGCCGCCGGTCTATGTCTCGCAGCCGCCCGTCTATGTGGAATCGCCGCCGGTCTTCGTGCAGCCGGCCCCGGTCTACGTCGAGCCGGCCCGCGTCCACGTGGCGCCGCCGCCGGTCCATGTGGCCGCCGCCGACGTGCGCGTCGCCCCGGCCCAGGTCGAAGTGGCCCGCCCCAACGTCTACGTCGAGCCGCCGCGCATCGAAACCGCCCCGCCGGTCGTGAACTTCGACCAGGGCTATTACGCCGTGCCGCCCGCCCCGCCGGCGCCGCCGTCTCCGACCGAGCGGCCCTACCGCCAGGAACGCGGCGAACGCGGCTGATACGAAAAAAGGGCGGCGTCCGCAGACGCCGCCCTTCTTGTTTCACGTGAAGCAGACCCCTTACGGATCAAGCTCATAGGCCTCAGACCAGGGCGATCTCCTGGGTGATCGCCTGGGCCGCCGCGCGCGGATCGGCGACGGCGGTGATCGGACGGCCGATGACCAGATGGGTCGCCCCCGATTGCAGGGCGCTGGCCGGGGTCGCGGCGCGCGCCTGATCGTCCAGGGCCGCGCCCGCAGGCCGCACGCCCGGCGTCACGATCAGGAAGTCCTCGCGCCCCGCCGCCATGGCGATCTCACGCGCCCGGCCCGCCTCATGCGGGCTGGAGACGACGCCGTGGATACCGGCCTCCAGCGCCTGACGCACCCGCTGCTCCACCAGTTCGGCCGCCGACAGACTGTGGTCGTCCGCCTTCAGATCGTCGTCGGTCAGGCTGGTCAGGACGGTGACGCCCAGGATCTTCAGGTCGGATCCCGCCGCCCCGCGCGCCGCCGCCGCCATCACCTGCGGCCGGGCGTGGACGGTCAGCAGGTCGCAGCCCGCGTTCGCCAGCACCGCCGTCGCCTTCTCCACCGTCGCGCCGATGTCGTGCAGCTTCCAGTCCAGAAACACCTGGGCGCCCGACGCCTTCAGCTCGCGCGCCAGACCCATGCCGTCCGAGGCGAACAGCTGCAGCCCGACCTTGTAGAAGCCCACCGCATCGCCGATCCGCTCGACTAGGGCGCGCGCCTCATCGGTCGTCGGCACGTCCAGGGCGCAGATGACGCGCGGGTCGAAGGGGCGATTGGGGCGGTCTGCTGACATTTCCGGCTCTCGGCGGCTTGCAGGCGCGCGCGGATGCCCCGATAGGTGAGACAAGGGGTCGCGGTCGCGCGGCGGGTTTTCTAAGGCGAGGGCAAGCAATGAACGCGGTCGATCTGGGGGTCAACCTGTTCGTGGCGCTGTTCGCCCTGCTGGACCCGATCGGCAATGTGCCGATCTTCGCGGCGGCCACGGCGGGCGCCTCCCTGCGTCAGCGCATCACGGTCTCGGCCATGATCTGCGCCTTCGCGGCGGTCTTCCTCGGCTTCTTCTTCTTCACGGGCCTGGGCCTGCTGCAGTTCTTCGGCATCTCGCTGGCCGCCTTCCGCATCGCGGGCGGCATCCTCTTGCTGCTGCTGGGCCTGGACATGGCGCGCGAGGACTTCCTGAAGATCTTCGCCGACGCCGACGCCGCGACCGACGCCCAGGACGTGCGCGGCTACGCCAAGCGCCGGTTTAAACGGCTGATCGTGCCCTTCGCCATTCCCCTGATGATCGGGCCGGGCGCCATCTCGGCCATCATCATCCAGGCGGGCGAGGCCCAGAAGCTGGGTGCGGCGGGCACGGCCGCGTCGCTGACCGCCATGGTCGCCGCCTGCGTCGTCACCTTCATGTGCTTCGCCGCCACCGGCCCGATCAGCCGCATCCTGGGCGACGTGGGCATGGCCATCGTGGTGCGGGTGCTGGGCCTGATCCTGTGCGCCCTGGCGATCCAGTTCATCCTGATGGGTCTGGGCGAAGCCCTGCCGGGCATGTTCAGCGCGGGCGTCACCACCCCCTACCCCTCGGGCGGGCACTAAAAGCTCTAGAGGCGGTCCAGCCGTTTGGCGTGGCCGCCGACCATCTTCAGCGCCAGGGCGTCCGGCAGCAGCCCGCCCAGCGCGGCCAGCACATTATTGGCGAAGCCCGGCGTCACGCGCGGCCGGTTGGCCTCGACCGCGTCCCAGCCGATGCGGGCCACGCGGTCGGCGTCCATCCACATCCACTTCGGATAGGCGGCCGAGACCTGATCGCGCGAGCCGTTGACGTCGTGGAACTCGGTGTAGGTGTAGCCGGGGCACAGGGCGGTGACGTGCACGCCGGTCCCCTGCGTCTCCAGCCACAACCCCTGCGACGCCTTGATCAGGAAGCTCTTGATCGGACCGTAAAGCGTGTCGCCGCCCGTCGCCGGCATCTGTCCGGCCAGGGAGGCCACGTTCAGCACCCGGCCCCAGCCGCGCGCGACCATGCCGGGCAGCACCAGGCGCGACAGCTCGACCGGCGCGCTCAGCATGACGCGGATCATGGCGGCGTGGTCCGCCGGATCGGTCGTCAGAAAGCCCGTGGTGCGACTGAAGCCCGCATTGTTGATCAGGCCGTCGACGCTCAATCCTCGCGCGGCGATCGCCTCGGCCAGACGCACAGGCGCCTCGGGCTCGGCCAGGTCGGCGACGATGACCGTCGCGGCGACGCCGTGCGCGGCGGCCAGTTCCTCGGCCCGTGCCTGAAGCGGCCCTTCGCGCCGGGCGGTCAAGATCAGGTCATGCCCCCGCGCCGCGCAGACGCGCGCCAGGGCGGCGCCGATGCCCGCCGAAGCGCCGGTGATAAGGATGGTGCGCCGCGCGTCCCCCAAGACCGCCACGTCAGGCGGCGTCAGCGTTAGGACAGGCCGGGTGTGGCGCAAAGGCGCGCAACACCTCGGGATCTTCTTCCAGCAAGTCAGCGATGGTGATCTTCGACAGGGCCGCGCCCGCCGCCTGATCCGCCGCCGTCAGGGCCTTGGCCACCTGACGCGGGATGTGTTCGCCGACCGGACAGCCCTTGGCCCCAGCGGGCGGCGAGCCCAGATGGGCGCAGCCGTTCACGGCCTTCAGCACCTCGTCCAGGCAAATGGTCTCGGGCCGACGCAGCAGCCAGGATCCGCCAGACGCGCCGGGGCGCGTCGCGATCAGCCCCGCCTTCGCCAGCAGGGCCGTGACCCGACGGATCACCACCGGATTGGTCGGCACCGACGCGGCCAGAACGGCGCTCGGCTCGGCCTCGGTCGCCGAATAGGCGCCCTTGTGGGCCAGATAGGCCAGGGCGTGGGCGGCGACGGGAAAACGTTGGCTGTCAGACATCAGGGTTCATGCTCCTGATGGGAAGGTAGGCCTTCCGAGAGCGTTTCACAAATCCACCCGTAACAAAAACTGTTTCCATATAGCTCCGCTAGGCTCCGGCCTTGCGCGCAAAGCCCCAGGCCGCGTCCGAAAGCGGGCCGACCTGGGCCGCCATCGCCCGCGCATGGGCGCTGGCGGCGGTGCCGTCGCGCACCCGTCCGGCGATGCCCTGGCAGATTGCCGCCAGCCGGAACAGATTATAGGCGAACAGCCAATCCAGGTTCGTCGGCGCCGCCGTCCCGGTCTTCTGCGCATAGCGCTCGACCGTCTCCTCGACCGAAGGAACGCCCAGCGCCTTCAGATCGGCCCCGGCCAGGCCGTTGCGCAAGGACGCCGGGATCACCCAGGCGATCAGCAGATAGGAGAAGTCCGCCATCGGGTCGCCCAGGGTCGACAGCTCCCAGTCCAACACCGCGCGCACCTTCGCCTCGGCCGGATCGAGGATCAGATTGTCGAGGCGGAAGTCCCCATGCACGATCCGCGTCGGCCCCTCGGGCGGCAGGCTGTCGGGCAGGAAGGCGATCAGCCGATCCATGGCCGCGATCGGCTCGATCTCGGAGGCGCGATACTGTTTGGTCCAGCGCCCCACCTGGCGCGCGAAATAATTCCCCGCCTTGCCGTAGTCGGCCAGGCCCACAGCCTCCGGCTCCAGCCGATGCAGCGCCGCCAGCGTATCGACCTGGGCGTCATAGACGTCGCGGCGCTCCGGCGGCGTCAGACCCGGCAGCTTCAAGTCCCAGAAGATGCGCCCCTCGACCTTCTCCATGACGTAGAAGATAGAGCCGATGACGCCATCATCCGTACACAGAACATAGGGGCGCGCGACCGGAAAACCCTGGGCGTGCAGGGCCGAGATGACGGCGAACTCCCGGTCCACGGCGTGGGCGCTGGCCAGCAGCGCGCCCGGCGACTTGCGACGCAGCACATAGGTCCGGTCCGGCGTGGTCAGCTCATAGGTCGGGTTGGACTGGCCGCCCTTGAACTGGCGGATGGTTAGCGGCCCGGCGTAGCCCTCGACGTTCGCCGCCAGCCAGGCGTCCAGCGCCGCCTCGTCCAGCCGATGGCGGTCGTCGACCTCGCGCGTGCCCGAAAACGCGGCCTGAGCGTCCAATGTCTGTGAATCCGCGGCCTCGGTCATTCCCCCTCCTCCGGCTGGGCGGCGATGATGGCCGCCCTGACCGCGCCGCGCCAGCCCTTGAGCAGCCGCGCCCGCGCCTCGGCTCCCATGCGCGGGGTCCAGACGGCGGGCGCCTCGGCCGGGGCGGTCCACAGGGCCTCGGTCAGACCGACGCCATAGGCCGCCAGCCGCGCCGCGCCCATGGCCGTCATCTCCTGGAAGGCCGGCCGTTCGACCTCGACCTCGCAGATGTCGGCGATGAACTGCATGGCGAAGGCGTTGGCGGTGACGCCGCCGTCGACCTTGAGCCGTTTCAGCGGCGGCGCCCCGTCCTTCGTCAGGGCGTCCAGCAGGTCGCGGGTCTGATAGGCCAGGCTCTCCAGCGCCGCGCGGACCATGTGCGCCGGTCCGCTGTCGCGGGTCAGGCCGACGACCGTACCGCGCGCCTCCGGCTCCCACCACGGCGCGCCCAGGCCGGTGAAGCCGGGGACCAGATAGACCCCGCCGTTGTCTTTCAACGTCTGTGCCATCGCCTCGGACTGACGCGAGTCCGACAGCACCTTCAGCCCGTCGCGCAGCCACTGGATCGCCGACCCGGCCGAAAAGATGGACCCCTCCAGCGCATAGGCGGCCTCTCCTCCTGCCGCATAGCCGAGCGTCCCCAGGAGGCGCGAAGTCGAGGCCACCGGCGCCGCCCCGACATTGGCGACCAGAAAGGCGCCGGTGCCATAGGTGATCTTGGCGTCGCCTGCCGTCAGCGCCCCATGTCCGACCAGGGCCGCGTGCTGATCCCCCGCTGACCCGTGAATGGGCAGGGCGCGGCCCAGAAGGGACGCATCGGCCTCCCCCAGCAGGGCGTCGCAGTCGCGGATTTCCGGCAGGGCCTGCATCGACACGCCGAACAGATCACACAAATCCTGTCGCCACGTGCGCGTCGTCAGGTCCATCAGACTGGTGCGGCTGGCGTTGGTGGCGTCGGTGACGTGGCTGTTTCCGCCGGTCAGCTTCCAGATCAGCCAGGCGTCAATGGTGCCCAGCTTGACCTCGCCGCGCGCCGCCCGTTCGCGCGCGCCGGGCACGGCGTCCAGCAGCCAGGCGTATTTCGACGCCGAGAAATAGGGATCGAGGATCAGGCCCGTCGCCGCCTGCACCATCGCCTCATGCCCTGCCGCCGCCAGCTTGCCCGTCGCCTCGGCCGTGCGCCGGTCCTGCCAGACGATAGCGCGGTGCAGGGGCTCGCCCGTCGCCGCGTCCCAGATGACCGACGTCTCGCGCTGGTTGGTGATGCCGATGGCGGCGAAGCGGCCGACGCCGCCCGCCTTCCTGACCACCTCGCGACAGGTCTGCAGCGTCGCGCGCCAGATCTCGGCCGCGTCATGCTCGACCCAGCCCGACTGCGGGAAATGCTGCGCCAGCTCGATCTGGCTGACGGCGACCGCATGAAAGGCCCCCTCGGGCGAGACCTCAAACGCGATCGCCCTCGTCGAGGTCGTGCCCTGGTCGATGGCGAGGATCATATTTGCTTGCATGATGTGAGTTATGCAGAGCCTGCGCCGCGACGTAAGAGGGAACCCATGCATACGCCCAGTTTCCAAGGCGTCGTCGACGCCGCCCGCCAGATCGCCCCCGCCGCCGTCCGCACGCCGTTGATCGAGCATCCGGCCCTGAACGAGGCCGTCGGCGGTCGCGTCCTGATGAAGGCCGAGACCTTTCAGGTGGCGGGCGCCTTCAAATTCCGCGGAGCCTATAACCGCGTCAGCCGCCTGACCGAGGAAGAGAAGACGCGCGGCGTCGTAGCCTATTCATCCGGCAACCACGCGCAGGGGGTGGCGGCGGCGGCCAAGGGCGTCGGCACGCCCGCCGTCATCGTCATGCCGTCCGACAGCCCGTCGGTGAAGGTCGAGGGCGTGCGCGCCTTTGGCGGCGAGGTGCGCTTCTACGACCGCTGGACCGAAAGCCGCGAGGCCATCGGCGCCGAAATCGCGGCCGAGCGCGGCTCGGTGCTGGTCCCCCCGTTCGACGACCCCTTCATCATCGAGGGCCAGGGCACGGTCGGGCTGGAGATGCTGGAGCAGGCGAGCGTACCGATGGATCAGCTGCTGTGCGGCGCCTCGGGCGGTGGGCTGATCGCCGGGATCAATCTGGTCATGGCCGAACAGAGCCCCGACACCCGCGTCATCGTGGTCGAGCCGGACGCCTTCGACGACACCCGCCGCTCGCTGGAGGCGGGCCAGCGCACCGCCCATCCGCAAGGGTCGCCGTCCATCTGCGACGCCCTGATGGCGCCTATTCCGGGCGAACTGACCTGGCCGATCAACCGGCGCCTGGCGGGCGCCGCCACCGTCACCGACGCCGAGGTGGCCGAGGCCATGCGCTTCGCCTTCCGCTGGCTGAAGCTGGTCATCGAGCCGGGCGGCGCCGTGTCGCTGGCGGCCCTGCTGTCAGGCAAGGTCGAGGCGAAGGGCCTGACCACCGGCATCGTCCTGTCGGGCGGCAACGTCGACCCCGGCCTGTTCAGCGAAATCATCGAGGGACGGTTCGAGGGGTAGGCCTTGCCTCCGCCCCCTCCCCGCGCAAGGCTGGCGCAAACGGGAGGGGCGTCACATGACCAAGGCCAGCGAACTTCAATCCCTGATCGGACAGGAGGTCGGCGTCAGCCGCTGGTTCGCGCTGGATCAGGCGCGCATCGACGCCTTCGCCGGACTGACCGAGGACGAGCAGTTCATCCACGTCGACCCCGAGCGCGCCAAGGCGACGCCCTTCGGCGGGACCATCGCGCACGGCTTCCTGACCCTCAGCCTCGCCTCGGCCATGAGCATGGATGCGATCGCCCCGCTGGATGATCTGGTGATGGGGGTGAACTACGGCTTCGACCGCCTGCGCTTCCTCGCCCCGGCGCCGTCCGGATCGCGCGTGCGCGGCCGCTTCAAGCTGCTGTCCGCCGAGGACAAGGGGGGCGGCCGGTGGCTGCTGAAGCACGAACTGACCGTCGAGATCGAAGGCGGCGACAAACCCGCCCTGATCGCCGAATGGCTGACGATGCAGGTGGTGAAGGCCTAACCTTCCCGCTCATCCCGGCGGACGCCGGGATCCAGTCCTTTGGCCTCAGCCGCCATGCTTGCAGCTCTCACTGGGCCCCGGCGTCCGCCGGGGTGAGCGGAGTATCAGGCGATCACGCCCCCAGGCACCTCAGCGCCACTTCCAGATTGCGCAGGCCGTCTTCGCCGCTGACGGCCGCCGTCTCGCCGGTGCGGATGGCGTGGATGAAGGCTTCGTGCTCCTTCTTAAGCGGCTCGGCGGGCCAGGCGTTCAGCATCCGCGTCGAATAGGAGCCGTCCGGCTGCTGGCCGAAGAATTCCGTCACCTGGCGGGTGATCAGATCGGCGACGATGAAGCGGTTCTTGGTCGCCACCTGCAGGACGCGGGTCTTGTAGGGCGTGACCCAGTTGGTGGTGATGTGGGCGATCACCCCATTGTCCATGCGGAACTGCAGCAGGGCCGAATCCTCGCGCGACGCATGGGTGTGGCCCAGCAGGGACTGGACCTCGGTCATCTCCGACCCCGTCAGGTGGCGGATGATGTCGATGTCGTGCACCGCCAGGTCGATGACCACCCCGACCTCGCCCATGCGCGGCGGGAAGGGGCCGACGCGGGTGATCTGGATGGAGATGATCTCGTCCCCGTCGATGGCGCGCTTGACCGTCTCGACCGCCGGGTTGAAGCGCTCGACATGGCCGACCATCAGCACGCGGTCATTGGCCTTGGCCGCGTCGATCATCGCCTGGGCGTCGGCGACGGTGGCCGCGATCGGCTTCTCAACCAGCACATGGACGCCCGCGTTCAGCAGGGCCACGCCCAGTTCGGCGTGATAACGGTTCGGCGTGGCGATGACGGCGGCGTCCAGCCCGGCGGCGACGAAGGCCTCGGCCGTCGTCACAGCCGTCGCGCCATAAGCGGCGGCCACGCCCTCGGCCGTCACGGCGTCAGGATCGAAGACGGTCGTCAGCTCGACATCGCGCAGCTCGGCCAGGACGCGGGCGTGGTTGCGACCCATGACGCCGGCGCCGGCGACGCCGATCTTGAGGGGGGTCTGATGGAGGGTCATGCGGATCAGGCCTTGAAGCTGGCGACGGCGGCGATGATGCGGTCCTGGGTGTCCGCGTCCAGATCAGCGTGCATCGGCAGGCTGATCACCACATCCTTCAGCCGCTCGGTGACAGGCAGGCCGCCCACGCCGCGCGGATAATGTTCATAGGCGGGCTGAAGGTGCAGCGGGATCGGATAATAGACCGCCGTCGGCACGCCCTGATCCTTCAGGTGCAAGGCCAGGGCGTCGCGGTCCGAATGCTCGACCGTGTACTGCGCCCAGTTGGAGACATTGCCCGCCGGGACGTCCGGAACCTTGGCGACGTGAGGACGCAGGCCTTCGTTGTAGCGGGCGGCGGCGGCATTGCGCCATTCGATCTCTTCAGCGAAGACCTTCAGCTTCTCGATCAGGACGGCGGCCTGAATGGTGTCCAGACGGCTATTCAGGCCGATGCGCATGTTCAGATATTTGGGGTCGTGGTCGAAGGTGCGGTCCTTCAGGTCCACCGCGACCGCCTTGCCGTGAACGCGGATGGAATCCATCAGCTGGGCCAGGTCGTCGTCATTGGTCAGCACCGCCCCGCCGTCGCCGTAGCAGCCCAGCGGCTTGGCCGGAAAGAAGCTGGTGGTGGTCACGTCGGCCCATTTCAGCGGGTGTTCGCCGTCAATGGTGCAGCCGAACCCCTGGGCCGAATCCGAGATCAGCTTCAGCCCGTGTTTGTCGCAGATCGTCTTGATCGCCGGATAGTCGGCGGGCTGGCCGAAAAGGTCGACGGCGATGACCACGCGCGGGGTCAGACGGCCCCCGGCCTTGACGCCCTCGATGGCGCGCTCCAACGCGGCCGGGTCCATGTTGTAGGTGTTCTCGTCCACATCGACGAAGACCGGCTCGGCGTCGAACCAGGGCACGACCTCGGCGGTGGCGGCGAAGGTAAAGCTGGGCACGAAGACGGCGTCGCCGCGCCCGATCCCCCAAGCCATCAGCGGCAGGGCCAGGGCGTCGGTGCCATTGGCGCAGCCCAAGGCGTGCTTGGCCTTGCCGAAGGCGGCCAGGTCGGCCTCGAACTGGCGCACCTGCGGGCCCATGACCCAGGCGCCGCCGACGACGGCCTCCTGAACGGCGGCCTCGATCTTGCCGCCGAGGCGCAGGCGCTGGGCCTGAAGGTCGATGAAGGGAATGGTCATTGCGATGTCGCTCTCTCGATGGGGCCGGCGCGGGCGGATGTCCAAGGCTCCGGGGCGCGGACGCGAAGGCGGGTCGTCTGTGTCAGCCTGCGTCCTAGCAAAGCGGCGGGGTGCTGAACAAACCCCCCGGAGTCACTTCGCGTTGCCGGATGCAACGAAAACCATGGCTTGGCAAAATCGGCGACCCTGCCTAAGCCCGAACCATCATGATCTTGTCAAACGCACAAATCCGGGTCCGCGACTGGCTGTTTCGCCAAGCCCTGCCGCTGTGGGCGACCGCTGGCGCCGACTCCGAAGGGGGTTTCTATGAGAAACTGGATTTCGACGGTCGGCCCATCACCGGCTTGCCGCGGCGCACACGCGTCCAGGCGCGACAGGTCTATGTCTTCGCCGAAGCGGCTTCGCTCGGCTGGATAGAAGGCGAGGCTTTGGCGCGGCGCGGGCTCGAGGTTCTGATCCGCGACAATCAGCGCGACGACGGCCTGTGGGTCCGCACGACCAACGATGCAGGAGCCGTTCTGGACCCGGCGCCGGACCTCTATGACCTGGCCTTCGTCCTGTTCGGACTAGCGGCCGCCCACCGGGTGCTAAAGGACGAACGCGCCCTGCCCTTGGCCCTGGCGACACTGGCGGCGATGGAAGCCGGCATGGCCGATGCCCTCCATGGCGGCTGGCACGAGGCCTTGCCGCCGAGCCTGCCCCGACGCCAGAATCCGCATATGCACCTGCTGGAGGCCCTGTTGTTCTGGCAGGCTGCGGCGCCGCATCCCGCCTGGGACAGCGCTGCGCGACGCATCCTGGACCTGTTCGCCACGCGTTTCTTCGACGCCCGCTTCGGCGTCCTCGGCGAGTATTTCGCCGCCGACTGGTCCATCGTCCCCGGCGCCTTGGGCGAGGTGGCCGAACCGGGCCACCATATGGAGTGGGTCTGGCTGCTGGATCAGGCCCGTCGCCTGGGCCTGCCCGGACATTCCGACAAGGCCGATGTCCTGTTCCGCGTCGCCCTGGAGCGGGGCTTCGACGTCGAGGGGCACGCCCTGCGCGAGATCGGTCGGGAGAAGGGTCTTCTGGACGCCGGTCGCCGCCTGTGGTGCCAGACCGAGACCCTGCGCGCCTTGCGGCTGCGCGGCGAGATGGAACGCGCTGACGCCCTGCTGGACGGCATCTTCGCCACCTATCTGGCCACGACCACGCCCGGTCTGTGGGTCGACACCTACGACGCTGACGGACGTTCTCAGGACGCGGCCGTTCCAGCCTCGACCTTCTATCACCTGATGACGGCCTTTTCGGCCTTGCTGACGGAAACTGCATGACCCAGCGCCCGGCCGCTTTTCTCGACCGCGACGGCGTGTTGATCGTCGACAGCGGCTTTCCTCACCGGCCCGACCAGCTGGTGCTGATCCCCGGCGTCGCCGAGGCGGTGAAGCGGCTGAACGAGGCGGGCTACATGACCGTCATCGTCACCAATCAGTCGGGCGTGGCGCGCGGCATGTTCAGCGAAGAGACCATGCACGACTTCAACCGCCGGCTGGTCGCCCGGCTGGCCGACGGCGGCGGACGCATCGACGCCGTCTACGCCTGCCCCTTCCATGCCGAGGCGGCGGACGAGCGCTATCGCCACCCGGACCACCCCGACCGCAAACCCAATCCCGGCATGTTGTTGAGGGCCGCCGCCGAGCACGACCTCGACCTCTCCCGCTCGCTGATGATCGGTGATCAACCGTCGGACATGGAAGCGGCGCGGCGCGCAGGCGTGGCGGGCCATCGCTTCATCGACGGCGATCTCGATCAATTCGTCCGCAATCTGCTTCCCGGCTGATCGCTATTCTGCATTTGATGAATTAACGTCGCCGGAACGGAACTGCTGTTCGGAGACGATCCATGCCGATGACCACCCCGCTGGCCGACCGCCATGTCGAGCGGCGCTGGACCTCGCCGGACGACCTCAGCCTCTACGCCCGCGACTACGCCCCGGCCGAGGGTCCGGCGCGCCTGCCGGTCATCGCCATCCACGGCCTGACGCGCAACAGCGCCGATTTCGGCGTCATCGCCGGCCTGATCGCCCATAGCGGCCGCCGCGTCCTGGCCATCGACGTGCGCGGGCGCGGCCGGTCGGACCGGGCGCCCGATCCCATGACCTATACGCCAGATGTCTATGCGAAGGATGTCGTGGCCCTGATGGAGCAGGCAGGGATCGAGAAGGCGGTCTTCCTAGGCACCTCCATGGGCGGGCTGATCACCCTGGCGCTGACAGCCATCAAGCCCAAGGCCATCGCCGCCGCCATCCTCAACGACGTCGGCCCCGAGGTCGCGGCCGAGGGCCTGGCCCGCATCGCCGCCTATACCGGCCAGCCGGTCGCAGTCGAGAGATGGGACGACGCGACCGCCTACGCCCGGCGCATCAATGAGGCGGCCTTCCCTCACTATACGGACGCCGACTGGGCCGCCTTCGCCCGCCGCGTCTTCCGCGAGGGGACCGAAGGGGCGCCCGTGCTGGACTATGACCCCGACATCGCGGCGCCGATCAAGGCCGCGGGGTCCAAGGCGCTGGTTCCCAACCTGTGGCCCTCGTTCCGGGCGCTGGCGCGCAAGAAGCCGACCCTGCTGGTGCGCGGCGGAACCTCGGACCTGCTCAGTTCCGCCATCGCCGACAAGATGAAGAAGGCGGCGCCCGCCATGGCCTATGCCGAGGTTCCCGGCGTCGGCCACGCCCCCATGCTGGACGAACCCGAGGCGCGGGCCGCCATCTTCGAATTCTTGGCGGAAGTGGGCTGAAGAGAACCTTCATCCGCCGTCATCCTCGGGCTTGACCCGAGGATCGAGGGAGGCGTCGCGCTCAACGCATCATCGGTCGCCTGGACAGTCAGGCCGATCCTCGGGTCAAGCCCGAGGATGACGGCACAACACAGGCAGGAAGGCGATCAGGCCTTCTTCACGAACTCGGTCCGCAGGACCAGGCCGCGCACCTTCTCGACGTTGGCCTCGATTTCGTCGGGGTCGCCGGTCAGGCGGATGTTCTTGACCAGGGTGCCGCGCTTCAGCGTCACCCCGCCCGAGCCCTTGACCTTCAGATCCTTGATCAGGGTCACGCTGTCGCCGTCCGACAGGAGGTTGCCGTTGGAGTCCTTGGTGACGTCGTCGCTCATGATCAGTCCTGTCTGAAATGGAAGAAGGGCCGCCGCATCCGCGACGACCCTCGTTCAGATGGCCTATTCGCCCTGACGCGCCTGGGCAAGGGCGATGCGCGCCTGAAGGTGCTCGTCCTGAGCCGTGGCGGCGGAAATGGCGTTGAAGCGCTCGATCTCAAGGCCCGAGTTCTGGATGGCGGCGGCCATCTGGGCCTGCTGTTCGGCGTTCGGCTGGGCGCCGTTCAAAGCGCGGGCGATGCCCGAGATCTCGCCCATGGCGGCGGCGAACTGACCGGCTTCGGCGTCGGTGACGCCAGCCCCGACCGAGCCGGGCGCGGACGGCGTCGCGCCCGCCACCGCCACGCGGACCTGCAGCATCGGATCAGCCGAAACGGCGGCCGAAATGGCGTTGAACCGCTCGACGGCCAGGCCCGAATTCTGCACGGCGGCGGCCATCTGGGCCTGCTGCTCCTCGGTGGGCGTTCCGTTCTGGACGGTCGCGGCCACGCCCTGGACCGTCTTCATGGCGGCGGCGAACTGGGTCAGTTCCGCGTCGGTCGGTTCGCCGGCTGCGGCTACTTCAGCGGCGGGAGCGGGAGCGGCGTCCTGCGCCAGGGCGGGCGCGGCGGTCAGGAACAGGGCGGCCAGAATGGCGGTCGGGGCGGCGGCCGTTGCAAAACGCATGGCGTATCCTTCTTCAGCCCCGAACGCTCAGCCCAAGGCTGACCCGGACAGATCCGGGCTCTCCCGCACGACCGGGTGTGTCAGGCTCACAGAGGGCGGGGAGAAGAAAACGCTAACCCGCGCCGCGCGGCCGGGTAAACCCCAGGCGGGTCGTTTCAACCCCCGCGCGCATCAGTCCGGCGCATTGGCGTCCAGCTCGTCCAGCCACACCCGCGCCGAGGAATCCGACGGCGCCCGCCAGTCGCCGCGCGGCGACAGCGACCCGCCCGTGACCACCTTCGGTCCGTTCGGCACGGCCGAGCGCTTGAACTGGCTGGTCTGGAAGAAGCGGATCAGGAACTTCCGCAGCCACCCCTTGATGGTCGCCAGGTCGTAGGCGACGCGCTCGCCCTGCGGCAGGCCGACCGGCCAGGCGCCCGTCGCCGCATCGCCCCAAGCCTGATGCGCCAGATAGGCGACTTTCGACGGCTTCAGGCCGAACCGGCTGATGTAGAACAGGAAGAAGTCGTTCAGCGCATAGGGGCCGACGATGCTCTGCGTCGACTGGATCGCCCCGTCGGCGCCCGCCGGGACCAGCTCGGGCGAGATCTCGGTGGCCAGAATGGCGTGCAGGATCGAAACCGCCGCCTCCCCCACCAGACCGCGCTCGGCCACCCAGCGGATCAGATGCTGGATCAGGGTCTTCGCCACCCCGCCGTTGACGTTGTAGTGGCTCATGTGGTCGCCGACGCCATAGGTGCACCAGCCCAGCGCCAGTTCCGACAGGTCGCCGGTGCCCAGCACGAAGCCGTGGTTCTGGTTGGCCAAGCGGAACAGATAGTCGGTGCGCAGGCCCGCCTGGACGTTCTCGAAGGTAATGTCGTGCACCGGCTCGCCGTCCGCGAAGGCGTGGCCGATGTCGCGCAGCATCTGTTCGGCGGCGGGGCGAATGTCGATCTCGGCCCCGGTCACCCCCAGCGCCTTCATCAGCGCCCAAGCGTTCGACTTGGTGCCGTCCGATGTGGCGAACCCCGGCATGGTGAAGGCCAGGATGCCGGTGCGCGGCAGCTCCAGCCGATCAAAGGCGCGGCAGGCGACCAGCAGGGCCTGGGTCGAATCCAGCCCGCCCGAAACGCCGATCACCAGCGTCTTCGCCCCCGTCGCCGTCATCCGCCGCATCAGGCCCTGGACCTGGATGTTGAAGGCCTCGAAGCAGTCCTGATCCAGGCGCGCGGCGTCGTCCGGCACGAAGGGGAAGCGGTCCAGCGGACGGATCAGGGCGTCGCTCGGCCCTTGCCCCGCCTCGAACGGCACCACCGTGGCGGCCTCGCCTTCAATCCGCGCGCAGTCGGCGAAGGTGCCGTTGCGCAGGCGGTCCAGACCGATGCGGTCCACGTCCACGTCGGCGATCGTCAGGTGGCTGTGCAGGGCGAAGCGCTCGCCCTCGGCCAGCCGCGCGCCCAGTTCGTGGATGGTTGCCTGACCGTCCCAGGCCAGGTCCGTGGTGCTTTCGCCCCAGCCCGAAGCGGCGAAGACATAGGCCGACAGGGTGCGCGCCGACTGGCTGGCGCACAAAAGGGCGCGCTCGTCCGCCTTGCCGATGACGATGTTGGAGGCCGACAGGTTGCACAGGATGCGCGCCCCCGCCAACGCCGCCCGCGTCGAGGGCGGCTGCGGCGCCCAGAAGTCCTCGCAGATCTCGACCGCGAAGACGAAGCCGGGGCGGTTCGTCGCCTCGAAGATCAGGCCCGGCGCGAAATCGACGCTCTCGCCATTGAGCAGGACAGCGTCCTCGCTGCGGCTGGCGGCGGGCGCGAACCAGCGCTTTTCATAATATTCGCGGTAGTTGGGCAGATAGGTCTTCGGGACCACGCCCAGCACCTCGCCTCCGCCCAGCACCACGGCGCAGTTGAACAGGGCGTCGCCGTTGCGGATCGGCGCGCCGATCACGGCGATAACGCCCGCTTCGTCCGCGACCTGCGCCAGATGCGCGATCCGGCGCTCGACCTCTTCCAGCAGGGCCGCCTGCATGTGCAGGTCGTCGATGGCGTAGGCGCTCAGCGACAGTTCGGGGAAGACCAGCAGGTCTGCGCCCCGTTCGCCCGCCTGACGGATCAGCCGTTCGTGCTCTTCAGCGTTGGCGGCCGGGTCGGCGACATGGACCACCGGCGTCGCGGCGGCGACGCGCACGAAGCCGTGGCTGCGCGGGGCGTGGAAGGAATGCGTCTTCGCCATCAAATTTCGCTCCTGCCGAACGCGCTCAGTCCAAGGGCTTCCGGCCACGCCCGCCCTCTCCGCGTCATCCCCGGCCTTGTGCCGGGGATCCATAGACTCGAGGTCGGCCGACAGCGCGCCCCCGTCAACCCCGGCGGTTATGGATTCTCGGGACAAGCCCGAGAATGACGGAAGAAAGAGGCGCAGCAAGGATCGCGCGTGACCTGAGAACCGCTCTCGGCTAAGGCTCACGTCATGAGCGATACGCCCAAAAAAGGCTGGTTCCAGCGGCTGAGCCAAGGCCTGTCCCGGTCTTCGAAACAGATGACCGATCAGGTCGTCTCGACCTTCGTGAAGGAGCCTCTGTCCGAAGAGGCGCTGGAGCGGCTGGAGGAGCATCTGATCGAGAGCGATCTCGGTCCCGCCGCCTCGGCCCGCATCGTCGAGCGGTTCCGGTCCTTACGTTTCGGCAAGACCTCCGACGAGCGCGAGGTCAAGGAGGCGCTGGCCGAGGCCGTGGCCGCCGAACTAACGCCGCGTCAGGCGACGTTCGACCCTCTGTCGGGGCCCAAGCCCTATGTCGTCCTGTTCGTCGGGGTGAACGGCTCGGGCAAGACGACGACGCTGGGCAAGATCGCCTCGGACCTGACGGCCAAGGGCGCCAAGGTGATGATCGTCGCCGGCGACACCTTCCGCGCCGCCGCCCGCGAACAGCTCAAGGTCTGGGCCGACCGCGCGGGCGCCCATTTCGAGAGCCGCCGCGACGGCGCCGACGCCGCCGGTCTGGCCTTCGACGCCTTCGCCAAGGCCAGGGAAGAAGGCTTCGACGTCGTGCTGATCGACACGGCCGGACGGCTGCAAAACAAGTCGACCCTGATGGACGAACTGCTGAAGATCGTGCGCGTGCTGAAGAAGGTAGACACGGACGCCCCGCACGAGACCCTGCTGGTGCTGGACGCCACCGTCGGCCGCAATGCGCTGGAGCAGGAAAAGATCTTCGGCCGCACGGCCTATGTCTCGGGCGTGGTGATGACCAAGCTGGACGGCACCGCGCGCGGCGGCGTCCTGGTGCCGGTGGCCCAGGCCTCGGACGCCCCGATCAAGCTGATCGGCGTCGGCGAAGGGGTCGAGGATCTGCAACCTTTCGACGCCCGCGCGTTTTCCCGATCCCTAGTCGGGCTTGAGGACTGAAGCGTATGAGTGAAGCGACCGAAACCAAGCGCCCGCAGTGGATTCGCCAGGCCGTCGACTTCGGCGCCCTGGTCGCCTTCATGGCCGCCTATTTCATCACCCGCGACATGATCAAGGCCACCTGGGTGCTGGTCATCGCCTCGATGATCGCCCTGGCCGTCGGCTTCATCCTGGAGCGGCGTCTGGCGCCCATGCCCCTGATCACCGGCGGCTTCGCCCTGGTGTTCGGCGTCCTGACCATCGTCACCGACGACGACCTGTTCGTGAAGCTGAAGTTGACGGTGCAGAACGGTCTGCTGGCCGCCGTCCTGCTGGGCTCGCTGCCGCTGAAGAAATACCCGTTCAAGGCCCTGCTGGGTTCAGCCATCAAGGTGACGGACGAGGCCTGGCGCAAGCTGACCTTCCGCTACGGCCTCTACTTCCTGGCCGTCGCCATCGCCAATGAGGTGTTCCGCAGCCCGACCGCCGTCACCGCCATCTGGTCGGCGCTGAACCTGGGAACGCCCGATCCCAACGGCGTCTGGACGGCCTTCCGCGGCGTGCTGTGGATCGCGGCCTCCATCTTCGGCCTGTCGCAGGTGCCGCTGATCCTGAAGAACATGACCAAGGACGAGGAACGCGGCCCCGTCTCCCCCGACACGGGCCTTTAAGGCCAGAAGCGCGCAGCATAGCGCGACCTTGCCGACGCCCCACCAATCGGGCCTCAAGTAGGGCGAAGCCCGATAGGCCCGCTAAACAAAGGCCTCAAGCAGCGCGAACGCGCGGTAGGCCCGCTTAAATGTCTTCAAACCGTCAGCCTTAACGTCGTCAAAGCGTTAAGCCGGGCTGTTAGCTGTTGCAGCATCATCCGGCCACGGCCGGTATCGGGCTGTTCGGGAACGAAGACGATGATCAAGTCGGGCAAGCAGGCGAAGATCAAGGGCGGGCTGGCGGAATCGCCCAGCCATCTGATGCACCGGGCGCTGCAGCTGGCGCTGGACATCTACGCAGAAGAAGCCGGGCCGGACGGCCTGACCCAGCGCCAGTTCGCCGTGCTGGAGGCCGTGGCCGCCCGCTCGGGCCTGACGCAGACGGACCTGGTCAAGGCCACCGGCATCGACCGCTCGACCCTGGCCGACCTGGTGGCGCGGATGACGACCAAGGGCCTGCTGGAGCGTGAACGCTCGACGCTGGACGCCCGCGCCAAGGCCGTTCGCCTGTCGCCCGAGGGCGAGGCTGCTCTGCTGGCCGCCCGCCCGCGCGTCGAGGCCGCCGACAAACGCATCATGGGCCTGCTGCCCAAGTCCAAGCGCGACAGTTTCCTGGACCTGCTGTGCAGCTTGTCCGACGCCGCAGACGCCGCCCCTGAACAGGCCCGCGCCGACATCAAGGCGGCGAAGAAGGCGGCCAAGGACGCCAAGAAGGCGGAAAAAGCCGCCCGCAAGGGCGACGGCAAGACCGACGGCCGCGGCAAGAAGAAGAAAAAGGGCGAACCGGTCGTGGAGCAGCCGCAGGCCGACGACGCCGCCGACGCCGTCGTGGTCCCGCTCAAGGGCGCGGCTGAAGGCTAAGCCCTTCCCTTCCCGCTCATCCCGGCGGACGCCGGGATCCAGTAAGAGCCGCGCGCTCCAAAAGGGAAAGTCGCCTAATCGGCTAAGGCGGAGGTTTGCAGCCAAAGCCCTGGATCCCGGCGTCCGCCGGGATGAGCGGGTATTGGGGCTGCGCCCTAAACCCGAATGTCGAGCAGGGAGCCGGGGCGTTGCAGGCGCGACGTCGCCGCCGCCTGTTCGACCGGCGCGGGAACCACCGCAACCGGACGCGCCGTCTCCTCGGCCGCTGCCGGCGCCGCCAGACCCATGGCCTGGCGGAAGAAGGCCGACTGGGCCGTTCTCAGGGCGTGGGCCGCACCGCCCGCCTGGGGCGGAAAGGCCGGCCGCTCGGACGAAATCGCGGACATGGGCTGAGGATGCCCGCGCTTCGTCTAGATATGGTTAATGCGCGATTCACCCTGTTTTGGGCGATCGCCTCAACGCGCCGGGGCGTTCAGGGCGTCGGTCAGCTTCTTCAGGTCCGCGTCGGTCAGGATCGGCCCCGAGGACTTGGCGACGATGGTCCCATAGGCGTCGACGGCGAAGCTCTCGGGCACGCCCGACACGCCCAGGTCCAGCCCGGCGCGCCCCTCGCGGTCGACCAGCACCAGGCGATAGGGATCGCCCAACTCTTCCAAGAAGGCGTCGGTGGCGACGGGGTCGTCCTTATAGGCCACGCCGACCACGGCGATGCCCTGCTCCTTCAGCTTCATCAGATGCGGATGCTCCAGACGACACGGCGCGCACCAGCTGGCGAACAGGTTGACGATCATCGGCTTGCCGACGCCCGCCGTCTTCAGGTCCAGCAGGTCGCTGCCGGCCTTGCCGTCGACCAGAATGGGCAGGACCGTCGTCTCCGGGATCGGCTGGCCGACCAGGGCGTCCGGCCTATAGGTCGGACCCGCGGCGGGATCGCCCGCCATCCGGTCCATCTGCGTCATCAGGAAGATCCCCAGCGCCGCCAGGACGGCGATGGGCAAAAGGGCCAGCCAGCGTTTCATTTGCGCGCGGCCTCCAGCCGGGCCAGCTCGCGCTTCCAGCGGCGGGCGGCGATCAGGGCGCGCGCCGACAGGGCGGCCAGCACCACGGCGCTGATCCCCCAGGCGGGCCAGACGAAGGCGCCGTAGGGGCTCATGTCCAGATCAAGCACGAAGCGCCTCCATCAGGCTTCCAGCGCCGCGCGGGCGCGAAGGGTCAGAACACGACGGCGCCGGATCTCGGTCCTGATCGACGTCAACCAGATCGCACCGAACAGCACGGCGTAGGCCGCCATCATCGTCAGCAGGGCGGGCAGGAAAACCGGGTCCACGCTGGTCCCCCCCGACCGCAGCAGCGACGCGGGCTGGTGCAGGGTGTTCCACCAGTCGACCGAGAACTTGACGATCGGCAGGTTGATCAGGCCGACCAGCCCCAGCACCGCCGCCGCGCGCGCCGCCTTGGCCTCATCGTCGATCGAGGCGCGCAGGGCCATGTAGCCGAGGTAGAAGAGGAACAGCACCAGCACGCTGGTCAGGCGCGCGTCCCACACCCACCACGTCCCCCACATGGGCTGGCCCCACAGGGAGCCGGTGACGAGCGCCAGGGCCGTGAAGGCCGCGCCCGGCACGGCCGCCGCCCGCGCCGCCGCATCGGCCAGCGGATGGCGGAACACCAGGGCGAAGAAGCTGGACACGCCCAGCGCGCCATAGGCCATCAGGCCCAGGCTGGCGGCCGGAACGTGGATGAACATGATGCGGACGGTGTCGCCCTGCTGATAGTCGCCCGGCGCGGCGAAGCTGAACCACGTCCCGAGCAGCAGCAGGCCGAGCGCGCAGATCCACAACACCGGAACCAGGGGGCCGGTGAAGCGCATGAAGCGGTCGGGATTGGCGAGGCCGAACATGGGCCGCCGATTACGCGGCCCAGCGCCCCACGGCAAGCGGGCGCCGCCTCCGACCCTTTGTCGCGGCTCTTCTCTTTCTTTCCGTCATCCTCGGGCTTGTCCCGAGGATCCAGCGCGGGGCGTCCCTGTCGGTGAACCGCTTTCACGCCTAGGCTGGACCAGCCTGTCGTCCCGTCTCGCCGGATCATGGGCCCTCGGGACAAGCCCGAGGGTGACGATGTTGGAGCGTCGCGGCTCTTAGAGGCTCAGGCCGTGCTGCGCCGCCAGGTCTTTCAGCCCCACCATCGGACGCGGACCCCAGTGGGCGATGGCTTCCGACGCGGCCAGCGAGCCGAGCGCCCCGGCCTCGGCCAGGGACAGGCCGCGCGACAGGCCCAACAGCACGCCCGCCGCGTACTGATCGCCGGCGCCCGTGGTATCGACGACCTTCTCGACCGGATAGGCGGCGACCTCGACCCGTTCGCCGCCGCGGAACAGCACCGAACCGGCGGCGCCGCGCGTCACGGCCGCCACCTCGACGATGCGGCCCAGGTGGGCGGCGGCGTGGTCGAAGTCCTCGGTCTTGAACAGGGCGTGCAGCTCGGCCTCATTGGCCAGGACGATGTCGGCCGAGGTCTCGATGAACTCCAGCAGCTCGGCGCGCCAGCGATGCACGACGAAGCTGTCCGACAGGGTGATGGCGACCTTGCGGCCCGCCGCATGAGCGGCGGCGGCGGCGGCCTCGAAGGCCGCGCGGGCCGGGGCCGGATCGAACAGATAGCCTTCCAGATAGACGATGGCGCTGTCGCCGATCACGCCCGCGTCGACGTCGGCCGTGGTCAGCTGGTTGGCCGCGCCCAGGAAGGTGCACATGGTGCGCTGGCCGTCCGGCGTGACGTTGATCAGGCAGCGGCCGGTGCCGAAGCCCTTGCCCGCGCCGTCTTCCAGCACGGGGGTGTCGAAGTGGACGCCGACGGCGCGGATGTCGTGGCTGAAGACCTCGCCCAGGGTGTCCTTGGCCACCTTGCCGATATAGGCGGCGCGTCCGCCGAACGAGCCGACGCCCGCCACGGTGTTGCCCGCCGAGCCGCCGGACGCCTCGACGCCCGCCGCCATGGCGTCATACAGGGTCGCGCTCTGCGCCTCGTCGACCAGCTGCATCGAGCCGGGGATCAGGCCCTTGGCCTCCAGGAAGGCCGCATCGCATGGCGCCAGGACGTCGACGATGGCGTTGCCCAGGGCGCAGACGTCGAAACGGGCGTTTTGGGCGAAGGCGGGCAGGGATTGGGTCATGTCCGCCCCATAGCGGGCGAGACGGCCGCGCGCCAGTGCGCCGGCCCTGCCCTCGTGCGAAAAGCGGCCCTTCACGCCGATGCGACGCCGGCCTAAAGCCGATGGACCTGTTGCACACGGCCCTCGCCGGGCCTTGCGGAGCCGCGCCCATGACCGACGTCGCCGTCCTGACCCCTGATCCGGCCGATCCCACCTATTCGACCCTGTGGCCCGGCGTGCTGGATCGGCTGGGCAAGGCGCTGGCGACAGCGGGGATCACGGCGCGGCCGACGCCCTGGACCGATCACGTCGAGAACGCCCGCGCCCTGATGGACTTCCCCCTGGTCCTGCCGCTGCTGGTCTGGGGCTATCATCAGGACCACGACCGCTGGATCCAGGCCTGCGCGACCTGGGCCGAGGCGGGCGCGCCCCTGGCCAATCCGGCCGCGACCCTGCGCTGGAACGCCGACAAGCGCTATCTGGCCCGCCTGGCGGAAAAGGGCGTCGCCGTGCCCGAGACGATCTTCGCCGACCACGTCGACGCTGCGGTTCTGGAAGCCGCCTTCGCCGCCACGGGGGCCGAGACCCTGATCGTCAAGCCGACTGTCTCGGGCGGCGCCTGGCGCACCCTGCGGGTGGCGGCGGGCGACGTGCTGGACGCGGCCCTGGCCGACGCCCCCGTCGGCGGCACGATGATCCAGCCCTATCTCAAGGCCATCGAGACCGAGGGCGAGACCTCCCTGCTCTATTTCGGCGGCGAGCTGAGCCACGTCGTGAACAAGCGCCCCGGCGCGGCGGGCGAGTTCCGCATCCAGACCCAGTACGGCGGCCGATACCAGGCGCTGAAGGCCGCGCCCCAAGGCGCGCTCGATCTGGCCGAACGCACCCTGGCCGCCATCGATGAAGACCTGCTCTACGCCCGCATCGACATGACGAAGGACGACGACGGCGACTGGGTGCTGATGGAGGCTGAACTGATCGAGCCGGACTTCTACCTGGCCGCCGCGCCTGAAGCCGGCGCCCGCTTCGGTCAGGCGGTGCGGGCGCGGCTGGAGCGTTAGGCCTACCCCCCCATGAAGCTGGCCCGCGACGGGCACAGGTCCGAGATCACGCACCCCGGACATTTCGGCCGCTGCGCCAGGCAGGTATAGCGGCCGTGCAGGATCAGCCAGTGGTGCGCCTTGGGCAGCCAGGCCTCGGGCACTACCTGGTGCAGCTGGACCTCCACCTTGTCGGGCGTCGCCCCATTGGCCAGGCCCAGCCGGTGCGAGACGCGGAAGACGTGGGTGTCCACCGCGATGGCCGGCTCGATCCCCAGTTCGTTCAGCACCACGCTGGCGGTCTTGCGCCCGACGCCGGGCAGAGCCTGCAGGTCGATACGGTTCAGCGGCACCTCGCCGCCGTGCTTCTCGACCAGCATCCGGGCGGCGGCGATGACGTTCTTCGCCTTGGTGCGGTAAAGGCCGATGGAGGCGATCAGGGGGATCAGCCCCTCCTCGCCCAGAGCCAGCATCTTCTGCGGCGTGTCGGCGACCGCGAACAGGGCCTTGGTCGCCTTGTTGACCCCCACGTCGGTCGCCTGAGCCGACAGGGCGACGGCCACCACCAGGGTGTAGGGATTGACGAAATCCAGCTCGGTCTTCGGATCGGGCATGACGCCTGACAGGCGGACGAAGATCTCCTCCACCCGGCCCTCATCCGGCGGCCAGCTGATAATGGCGCCGACGGGGGCCTTCTTCGGCTGGCGCGAACGCTTGCCCGGCGGCGGGGTCAGCCCGGCCTTCTGAACGGCCTTCTTCTGGCGGGAGGCGGATTTCAACGGAGCCATGTCCCCGCTTCGCCTCCCCCGCGCCCGGCGTCAATGTCGCGCGCTCGCGACGCTGCGACAAAAAATCGCAGTCGCGCCTTGTATTCTGGACTGCACCGTCCATTTTACGCGTGAAATCGAAGCGAGCTGTCTCCCCCATGGCCCTCCCCGCCCCGCTCAACAAGCGCCTGCCCCTGATCGTCGCCGGCGTCGTCGGCCTGGGCCTCGTCGTCGGCGGCGTGGTCTGGTGGCAGGGCAAGCAGCGCTGGGAAGGCACCGACAACGCCTTCGTCCAGGCCGACACCGTGGCCGTCAGCCCCCGTATCGGCGGCGAGGTGGTCGAAGTCCTGGTCAAGGACAACCAGCGCGTCGAGGCCGGTCAGGTGCTGGTCCGGCTGGACGACGCGGACGCCCGCGCCGCCCTGGCCCAGGCCCAGGCCAATCTGGCGGCCCTGACCGCCGCCGTCGCCAACGTCGACGCCCGAACCGAGCAGGAGCAGGCGACCATCGCCGCCCGCGCCGCCGCCGTGACCCAGGCCCAGGCCCAGGCGAACCTGGCCCGCGCCGAGGTCGACCGTTACGGCAAACTGGCCGATCAGGGCTGGGTGTCGCAGCAGCGCATCGAGACCCAGCGCGCCACCGCCGAGACCGCCCGCGCCTCGGTCGCCCAGGCCCAGGCCGCCCTGACCGCCGAACAGCGCACCGCCGCCGTCCTCGGCTCATCCCGCCAGCAGAGCGTGGCCGCCGTCGAACAAGCGCGCGCCCTGATCGATCAGGCGCAGCTGACGCTGGACCGCACCGTGATCCGCGCCCCGGTCGCGGGCGTCGTCGGCGCGCGCGGCGTGCGCCTCGGCCAGGTGGTGCAGGCGGGCGGCCAGCTGATGTCCGTGGTGCCGCTGCAGGACACCTACGTCGTCGCCAACTTCAAGGAGACCCAGGTCGGGCGGATGCGTCTGGGCCAAGAGGTCGAGATCAAGGCCGACGCCTTCCCCGGCCGGTCGCTGCAGGGCCGTATCGACAGCTTCGCCCCGGCCACCGGCTCGGAATTCGCCCTGATCCCGGTCGAGAACGCCACCGGCAACTTCACCAAGATCACCCAGCGCGTTCCTGTCCGCATCGTCGTCCAGCGCGACGCCTCGGGCCAGCCGATCGTCCTGCGGCCCGGCCTGTCGGTCGAGGTCAAGGTCGACCTGAAGAGCCAGGGCGGGCCTGCCTTCGCCGAAGCCCACATGGGCGAGACGGCGCTGGCCCAGGCCGCCGACCCGAGCTCCGCCCGGTGACGGACGCCGCCGCGTCTTCGGCTCAGGCGGCCCCCGCCGATCAGCCCGAGATCAACTGGACCGTCCTGCTGCTCGGCTTCGCCGGCATGGTCATCGGCCAGTTCATGGCCATTCTGGACATCCAGATCGTCGCCGCCTCCCTGCCGCAGATCCAGGCCGGGGTCGGCGCCTCCGCCGACGAGATCAGCTGGATCCAGACCGCCTATCTGATCCCCGAGGTCGTGATGATCCCCCTGTCGGGATACCTGTCGCGGCTGTGGGGCACGCAGAAAGTGTTTCTGGCCTCCTGTCTCGGCTTCCTGGTGATGAGCGTGGCCGTGGGCCTGTCGTCGTCAATCGAGATGATGATCGTCTTCCGCGCGCTTCAGGGCTTCGTCGGCGGGGCCATGATCCCGACCGTCTTCGCCGTGGCCTTCACCGCCTTCCCGCCCGAGAAACGGGTGACGGCCAGCGTCATCATGGGCCTGATCGTGACCCTGGCCCCCACCGTCGGCCCGACCCTGGGCGGGCATCTGACGGAATGGCTCAGCTGGCGTTGGCTGTTCTTCATCAATGTCTTTCCCGGCGCGATCGTCCTGTTTCTGGTCGGGCGCTACGCCCATTTCGACAAGGGCGATCCCAGCCTGTCCAAGGGCTTCGACTGGCTGGGCCTGATGCTGATGGCCGCCTTCCTGATGAGCCTGCAATTCGTGCTGGAGGAAGGCGCCAAGGAGGATTGGTTCGCCGACGACATGATCCTGCTGCTCAGCGTCGTCGCCGCCGTCTGCGGTCCAGCCTTCGTCTGGCGCTCGCTCAGCTACCGCAATCCGATCGTCGAGCTGCGCGCCTTCGGCAACCGCAACTTCGTGGTCGGGGTGCTGATGACCTTCATCGTGGGCGCGGCCCTGTTCGGCGGCACCTTCCTGCTGCCGCTGTTCCTCGGGCGGGTGCGCGACTATTCGGCGGCCGAGGTCGGCACGACCATGATCGTCTCAGGCCTGGCCATGTTCGCCACCGGCCCTATCGCCGGACGGCTGGTGCGCAAGGTCGACGCCCGCATCCTGATGTTCCTCGGCTTCATGATGGCCGCCTGGGGCATGTGGGACGCCCGCATCGTGACGGATCAGTGGGGCTTCTGGGAGTTCGCCGGGGTCCAGGCCATGCGCGGCGCCGGGGTCATGATCGCCATGATCGCCTCGCAGCAGGTGACGATGGCCACCCTGCCGCCGCACATGGTCAAGAACGCCTCGGGCCTGGTGAACCTGTCGCGCAACGTCGGCGGGGCCTTCGGCTTGGCCATCCTCAACACCTCCCTGACCCAGAACACCGCCCTGCACATGGCCGAGCTGACCAGCGCCATCGACCAGACCCATCAGGGGGTGCGCGACATGATGGCGGGCATGGCCGTGCGCTTCGCCGGCTCCATCGACCCCCAGGCCTCGGCGATGAAGGCGATCTACGGCCTGTTGCAGAAACAGGCGACGACCCTGGCCTTCGGCGACGCCTTCGCCCTATTGGCCATCGGCTGCGCCTGCGCCGGTTTCCTGACCCTGCTGTCGAAGCCGGCCAAGCCCAATCCCTCCGCCGCTCCTTCGGACGCCCACTGATGCCTCGCGCCCTCGGCCAGATCGACGAACACAAAAGCCGCGCCATTCTGGAAGCCGCTTCGGCCTTGTTCGTCGAAAAAGGCGCAAAGACCTCGATGACCGAGATCGCCCGTCGCGCCGGCGTCTCGAAACAAACGCTCTACAACCGCTTCCCGACCAAAACCGACATCGGCCGCGCCCTGGCGGCCCAGCGTTCGGACGCCGTAACCGCCCCCCTGACCTCGGGCGCCGGCCCCGAGGAGGTGCTGGCCGCCATCGCCGAGACCCTGATCGGTAAGGTCTGCCAGGGCGGCAAGGGCGCCTCCCTACGCGGCGTGGCCCTGGTCTCGCCCGAGGCGCCGGAACTGGCGCGCGCCATCTACGACGCAGGGCCCGGCGAAAGCGTGCGCCGCATCGCGGCCTGGCTGGAAGCACAAGACGAGGCCGGACGCCTGACCGTTCCAGACGCCCGCGCCGCGGCGGAAATGTTCACCGGCATGGCCCTGGGGCACGGTCACTTGCGGTCCGTGCTGGGCCTGCCGCACCCGGACATTGCCGATCTGCCGGCCCGCGCCCGCGAGGTCGCCCATCGCTTCGTGCGCGCGTTCGCGCCGCAATAGGCGTTCGCGCCCAAGTTGGCCCTGAAGGCGGATCAGCGTAAAGCCGCCCTCAGTCCCCTCACCTCCCGCCCGTCGGAGTCCTTCCCATGCTGATCCACCTGTCGTCCTGGCCCGAGATCGACGAGCGCCTGAAGTCCGGCGCCCTTCTGTCCAAGACGGTGATCGTGCCGATCGGCTCGAACGAACAGCACGGGCCGACCGGTCTTTTGGGCACCGACTGGCTGTGCCCCGAGATCATCGCCCACGCCGCCGAAAAGGGCGACGACAGCCTGGTGATCACGCCGACCTTCAACATCGGCATGGCCCAGCACCACCTGGCGTTCCCCGGCACCATCACCCTGCGCCCGTCGACCTTCATGGCGGCGATCGCCGACTGGGTGTCGTCGCTGACGCGCCACGGCTTCGAGCGCATCTATTTCCTGAACGGGCACGGCGGCAACGTCGCCACCATCGAGGCCGCCTTCGCCGAGATCTACGCCGACTGGTCCTTCACGCCCGAGCCCTGGGCCGAGCGCCCGCCCTTCGTGCTCAAGCTGCGCAACTGGTGGGATCTGCCCGGCGTGCAGAAGCTGTGCGAGGACATCTTCCCGACCGGCCACGGCAGCCACGCCACCCCGTCCGAGATCGCCGTGACCCAGGCCGGCTATCCCGACCGGATCAAGAGCGCCGACTATGAGCCGAAGATCGCCCCCTTCGGCCCGATCCGCGACGCCAACGACTATCGCGCCCGCTTCCCCGACGGCCGCATCGGTTCGGACCCGGCCCAGGCGACCCCGGAAAAGGGCCAGCGCATCATCGACGCCGCCGTTCCGGCCCTGATCCGCGACCTGACCGACTTCGCGCAAGAAGTCTTGCCGGTCGCCTGAAACCAGCCCAGGGTCGTTGCCCATGACCGGCAAAGCTAGCCCCATGCAGAAGACGGCCCGCAACGCCCTGCGCAACGCCCAGGCCGGTCAGGAACTGGCCCAGGCCTCGGCCGCCGTCATCACGCGGCGGTTCGAGATCATGGGCGAGGCCCTGGCCGACCCCCTGCGCGCCGACCACGCTGAACTCAGCCGCATGGGCGTGGAGAAGGTCGAGGCCATGACGGCCTCGGCCGGGGCCGCCTATACCGGCGCGCTGGACCTAGCCGAGCGAGCCGGGCGTCTGGCCGCGCGCGAGGGGGCCGAGGCCGCCGACTGCCTGGCCAAGCTGGCCCGCGCCGACACGCCGATGGCTTTCGCCGCCGCCCAGACCGACTGGGCCCTGGGCGCCTGGAGCCGGGCGCTGAACGACGGCTGGTCCTTCTACGGCGCGGCGCTGAAGGCGCAGGCTAAGACCATGGCCCCCGTCCACGCCAAGGCCACGGCCAATGCGCGGCGCCTGAAGCGCTGACCTCGCGCGGGCGTGATGGAACGCCCGACGCCCGCTCCGGATTGCCTTTGCATCACTGTGAAGGAGACGGCGATGGCCGAGAAAGACCCCAAAACCCCTTATCCCGGCATGATGGGCGACGGCACCGAGGAGCAGAACCTCAACCAGCCCGGCGATCCCTCCAAGCGGATCACCGAGGAAGAGGTCGATGAAGCCTTCACCAAGGATCCCAAGCTGGTGCCGAAGGAATAGGCGGGACGCGGCTTCCGGCCGCCCCTTTCCCCCGCCGTCATCCTCGGGCTTGACCCGAGGATTCAGAGGCAGCGCGCGACGGGCATCCGTTTGACGCGCCTTCGCCGCCGCTCCAAATACAGCAGAGCCGAAAGCTGGATCCTCGGGTCACGCCCGAGGATGATGGTAAGTTGGGGCTATTAAAGCCTCACGCCGTGCGGATGACTCCACCGCTCGCCTCGACCGGCCACGGGGTCAGCTTGCCGCCCGCGCAGGGCCCCGCGACGCAGGCGCCCGACAGCGGCTCGAACGCCGCCCCGTGCCAACCGCACAGGATCAGCGACCCGTCCGGCGTCAGATAGCGGTCCAGCTCCACCGCTATGGGAAAGCCCGCGTGCGGGCAGCGATCCACCCAGCCCGCGACCTGACCGTCCTTCTTCACCACGAAGCCGTGGAAGAAGGCCTCGCCGATCTGCAGCACGAAGCCGCGCGAGCCGGGATCATTGATGTCCGCCTCCAGACACAGGGCCACGTTCGGCGGCGTCTTCCAGACCCGCTTGCGCTCCTGCGTCTCGGCCGCCGGATCCTCTTGCGCCACTATTCGCGCTCGGGCTTCAGCGGGCGGCTCATCAGGCTCTCGATCGCCTGATCCACCGTCAGTTCGCCCGCCAGCACCGCCGCCGTCGCCTCGCAGATCGGCGTATCGACGCCCAGCTTGCGGGTCAGTTCGCGCACGGCGGGCGCGCTCTCATAACCCTCGGCCACCGACCGCTTGCCCTCCAGCGCCTGTTCGACGCTGAGGCCCTGTCCCAGCGCCAGGCCCAGACTCATGTTGCGCGACTGCGGGCTGGAACAGGTCAGCACCAGATCGCCCACGCCGCACAACCCCGCCACCGTCTCGGCCTTGCCGCCCAGGGCCGTGGCCACGCGGACGATCTCGGCATAGCCGCGGGTGATGACGGCCGCATGGGCGCTGCGGCCCAGTTCGCGGCCCTCGACGATGCCGCAGGCGATGGCCAGCACGTTCTTCAGCGCCCCGCCCGTCTCGGCCCCGATCAGGTCGTCGGCGTAATAGGGCCGAAAGACCGGCCCCGACAGGGCGCCCGCCAGCGCCTCGGCCATGGCCGCATCGGCGCAGGCCAGGGTCACGGCGCTGGGCAGACCCCGCGCCACCTCGGCGGCGAAGCTCGGCCCCGACAGCACGGCGGCCGTGGCCGAGGGAATCGTCTCGGCCAGCACGTCGGTCATCAGCTTCAGCGAGCCGCGCTCAATGCCCTTGGAGCACAGGATGATGGGCAGGCCCGGCCGGGCGTAGGGCGCAAAGGCCGTCAGCGTCGCCCGCATGTGCTGGGCGGGCGGCACGGCCAAAATCAGATCGCAGTCCGCCAGATCCGCCAGATCCGACGTCACGTTGATGGCCGAATCCAGCTCGACCCCCGGCAGGAAGGCTTCGTTGACCCGCCGCGCGCGGATGCTCTCGATCACCTCGGGCTCGCGCGCCTGCAGGATGACGGCCAGACCCGCCGCCGCCGCGCTCTGCGCCAGGGCCGTGCCCCAGGCGCCGCCGCCAATTACGCCTGCCGTATGAAATTCCATGTCTTCTCCGGTCCCCCGACCCCCGCCGAGAGCCATGCCGCTTTAAGCCTTGGCGCCCTTGCGGCCCGTTTTCTTGTGCACAGGATCAACGCTCGCGCGCGTCTCGTCCAGAGGCCATCGCGGCCGGGCCGCGACATCGATGTCCGACGTCAGCCCTTTTTCCAGCCGCTCCGCCCCCGCCAGGGCGATCATCGCCGCATTGTCGGTGCAATAAGCCATCGGCGGCGCCAGGAAGGCGAAGCCGTGCTTGGTCGCCAGATCCTCCAGCGTCCGCCGGATCGTCTTGTTCGCCGCCACGCCGCCCGCCACGACAAAGAGGCGATGTTCATGCGCCTCGGCGTAAGCCTTCATCGCCCGCTCGGAGCGTTCGGCCAGTTGGCGCGCGATCGCCTTCTGCACCGCATCGGCCAGATCCGCCCGGTCCTGCTCCGTCTCGCAGGTCTGGGCCAGGCGCGACGCCGCCGTCTTCAGTCCCGAGAAGGAGAAGTCGCAGTCCTTGCGCCCCAGCAGGGCGCGCGGCAGCTCGAACCGAGACCCGTCGCCTGACGCCGCCAGCCTCTCCAGCGCCGGTCCGCCCGGATAGCCCAGCCCCATGGCCTTGGCGATCTTGTCGAAGGCCTCGCCCGCCGCGTCGTCGATCGTCGTGCCCAGACGGCTCATGTCGCCGATGCCGCGCACCTCCAGCAGCTGGCAATGCCCGCCCGACACCAGCAGCAGCAGGAAGGGATAGGTCGTCTCCGCCCCCAGCCGCGCCGACACCGCATGGCCTTCCAGATGGTTGACCGCGATCAGCGGCAAGCCCCGCGCCAGCGCCGCCGCCTTGCCGTAGCTCAGGCCCACCATGACCCCGCCGACCAGCCCCGGCCCCGCCGTCGCCGCCACGCCGTCCAGCGCGCTCCAGTCCAGCCCGGCCTCGCTCATGGCCCGGCGCGTCACGCCGTCGATCATCTCCACATGGCTGCGGGCGGCGATTTCCGGCACCACCCCGCCATAGGCCGCATGGTCGTCGATCTGGCTGTGGATGACGCTGGACAGCACCTGCGCGCCCGACGCCGACAGCCGCACCACCGAGGCGGCGGTCTCGTCGCAGCTGGTCTCCAGGCCCAGCACGGTCAAACCGTCCGACCCGCGTTCGGTTGCCCCGTCCGTCGCCCTGCTATAGTCCGCGTCCATCTTCATTCGGCGGAGTTAGCGACCCGCCCCCCCTTTCGCAACGGCGTCTCGACGTGACTCAACCTCTCCTGCGCATCGGCACCCGACGTTCGCGCCTGGCCCTGGCCCAGTCCGGCATGATGCAGCGCGCCATCGGCCGCGCCCTCGGCGTGCCCGAGGCCGAGATCGAAACCCTGGTTCCTCTGGTCGAGATCGTCACCACCGGCGACCGCATCCAGGACCGCCGCCTACTCGAAATCGGCGGCAAGGCCCTGTTCACCAAGGAGATCGAGGAGGCCCTGCTGGACAGCCGCGTCGACGTCGCCGTCCACTCGATGAAGGACGTCCCCGCCGAACAGCCGCCGGGCCTCGCCATCGCCGCCGTGCCCGAGCGCGAAGACCCCCGCGACGCCTTCATCAGCGACCATTACGCCACCTTCGCCGACCTGCCGCAGGGCGCCCGTTTCGGCACCGCCTCCCTGCGTCGTCAGGCCCAGGCCCTGGCCCTGCGTCCCGACCTGAACATCGAGATGCTGCGCGGCAACGTCGACACCCGGCTGAAGCGGCTGCGCGACGGCGATTTCGACGCCATCCTGCTGGCCTGTTCGGGCCTCAACCGCCTCGGCCTCGGCGACGTCATCCGCCAGCGCCTGCCGCTGGACGCCTTCCTGCCTGCGCCGGGCCAGGGCGCCCTGGCGCTGCAGACGCGTGAAGGCGACGTCGACGCCGCCTGGACCCGCGCCCTGAACCACGCCCCCACCGCCCTGGCCGTCGCCGCCGAGCGCGGGGCCATGGCGGCGCTGGAAGGCTCCTGCCGCACCGCCATCGGCGCCTACGCCCACATCGCAGACGGCCGCCTGCGCCTCAGCACCGAAATGCTCAGCCCCGACGGGTCGGGCCGCTGGACCCGTTCAGGCGACATCGCCGCAGACGTCGATCACGCCGCCGCCCGCGCCCTGGGCCTCGACCTCGGCGGTCAGATTCAGGCCGTCGCCGGCGACCAGAAGATCGCGCTCTAGGGCCATGACGCCGATCCGCCGCGTCTGGGTCACGCGCGCCGAACCGGGCGCCGCCCGCACGGCGGACCGATTGACGGCGCTGGGCTTCACCCCCATCGTCGCGCCCCTGCTGACGCTGGCGCCCCTGCCCGGCGCCCTCGACGCCGCCCCTTCGCCCGACGCCGTCGCCGTCCTCGCCCTGACCAGCCCCAACGGCGTCGAGGCCTTCGCCCCCCTGATCCCGCGCTTTCGCCATCACCCCGTCTTCGCCGTCGGCGACGCCACGGCCGAAGCCGCCCGCGCGGCAGGCTTCGCCGACGTGCGCTCAGCCTCCGGCGACATCCACGCCCTGGCCCGCCTGATCGCCGCCGAAGCCCCGCCCGGTCCCCTGCTGGCCCCGGGCGCGCGCGAACCGGCCGGCGACCTGCCGGCCCTTCTGTCAGACCGCCCGGTCCAGCGCCTGCCCGTCTACGCCGCCTTCGAGACCCACGCGCCCGCGCCCGAGCTGTTCGACGCGGTCATGCTCCACTCCCCCCGCGCCGCCCGCGCGCTGGCCTCCGACCTGCCTCGCGCCGCCTCATCCGGCCGCGTCGCCGTCTGCATCTCCGAAGCCGCCGCCACGCCCCTGCATCCGTTCGATTTCGCCGAAATCCGCATCGCCTCCACCCCGGATGAACCGGGGATGCTATCGGCTCTTGGCAAGCCCGCCGCTCCCGTATAAAGAGCCCTCCTCGCTCGCTCGCGCCTCCATGCGCGAACGACGCCGGGGCCGCTTTAGCTCAGCTGGTAGAGCACCTCATTCGTAATGAGGGGGTCGCGTGTTCGAGTCACGCAAGCGGCACCACCTTTCCAGAGCAGCGCTAGCTTTGACGCCCGGCCGGGATAAGCCGGAAGGCGCTTCCGCGTGGGAGTTGCGTGGGTTTCCAGTTGACGTGCCCCCCTCTGGTCCCTTGATCATTGTGAGAGCCCAGGGGGTTGATAGCCGATCTGCGTCGCCGGCGGGAG